>OMWI01000064.1 GCA_900314715.1 uncultured Prevotellaceae bacterium
ATGTGTACATTTGTTTGTGGTTATTCAAATATACAAAATGTTCAGCGGTTTTCTTCATTATCTTGTCATTATATCACTCGAAATGTCGGATGAACCGAAATTATATATAATATCTATAATGATAATTGATAATTCATTGAATGAGTATTAACTAAAAACAATTTATTATGAAACATTTACGAATTTTTTTAGCCTTGTTTACCCTACTGATTGGGGGAGCAAGCGCAAGTGCACAGACAACTTTGACTGGCGTTAGCGAAATCACAAGTGGTCAGGAGTACTACATTGTGAATGATAACACAGGCTTATTTTTAACACCAGGTAACACCTGGGGAACACGTGCAACATTAGATGAATCGAGTGCAGGAACAGCCAAAGTTACACTAACAGAAGGTAAATATACTATTATTTTTACATGGCCACAAGGTGGCAATGGTATGTTTGTAGATACAGACGATGGTTCAGAAGTTTATTGCGACAGGAGCAATCAAGGGAATTTCTATTGGACTATTACTTCCAATGGCGATAATACATTTAACATTCAACTTGCTTCAGATCAGGCACGCTACAAAGCTGAATCATATTTGACTGCAGAAAGTAATAATGCTCAGGCTAATGTTCAATACAACAGTGGCAATGAGAATCTACGCAAGTGGCGTTTTATTTCTCCTTCAGAGATTAAAACAACCATGTTAAACAGTGAAGAAACTTTAGATGTATCATTATTTGTTCACGGTGCTCAAGGTACAACCAATATAGGAGCGACATACAATAGTTTTGATCGTTTCAAATCTCGCTATTCTTGGACAACAACAGGTAATGGATGGAAAGGGCAAAACAATCAGACACTTACAGGCTTTACAAATTATTGGATGGAGGCATGGACAGGAAGCTCTTTACGGGAACTATCAGCCAGTAAGACTGTTAGCGATATGCCTGAAGGACACTACAAAGTATCTGCTTACACAATTGGTGGAGAAGGTGTAGAATGGTTTGCACAAGAAGGTTCGAGTGAAAAGGTGACTAAATCAACTGCAGGTTCACCTCCAGCATTAACATCTGTAGAGTTGAACTTAACAAGTACTAGTAATTTAACTCTTGGAATTCAATCTAACAATACCACTAACGTAGGATGGATAGCTTTCGATAATATCAAATTAGAATATAGTAATTTCAAGAAATACTATACTGATAAGTTAGCTGAGGCAAACGAATTAATTGCCACACTTAATGGTATAATACCAACCTCTGCATTGAATGACTTTCAAAATATCATCAATGAAAATACCGGAGCGACATCTGATTATTTCACTGTAGCCGAAAGATTAATTTCAGCCATGAATGATGCAAATGCTTTGATTGAACCTTATTCACGCTATATTTTTATCCGCGATGCCGTATTGAACATCAATAGTGATATCGATGTTTCTACAGCTAACGCCCAAGCAGATAATGCTACTAATATCGATGATTTAGAGATTGCAATAACAACTGTTCGTCAAGCACTTGTTAATTATCTTTCTACAGCTCCTGTCAATAGAACCTATGATTTGACCGATGCTCTAATTGACAATGCAGCTCCTGGTAATAGTGCTAAAACTGACTATTGGAATAACACAGGAAATGTTGGTTTTGGTAATAATCTCTATGAGTTCTATGATCAATCTGAAGTATCTACTGAACAAACCATAAAAACTCCATTGCCAGCTGGTAATTATAAACTGACAGCCGTTGCATATACACGTACAGGATATGAAGCAAAATTATATGCAAATGATAACAGTACAAATATTGCCACAGTTTCTTCTAATGAAGTTAATGGCCTTGCAAGTGGAGATACTTGGATTAATAACGGTAATGGTGTCACAGATCTCGTTTTCTTCCTTAATGAAGAAACCGCAAATTTAAAAATTGGACTAAAAACAGCCCCACAAGGAGACCATTGGATGGCTTGGCGTAGTTTTAGGCTTATTTACGGTGATGTTTTTGAACCCTATGAACTTGTTAGTGGCAAGATGAACGCTGAAGTTGCTGCAGCCCAAACTACCGCAGAAACATCTTATCATCAAACTCCGACACCAACTACTTATCAGGCTCTTATGGAAGCTATTGAAGCTGCACAGGCATCTGTAAATGCATACGCTCACGCAAAGGCAGAACTTGACAAAATGGTTGAAGAACTTGCAGGAACGAATGTTTACACAGCAGAATCATATCAAACATATATCACCAACAACTTAACAGCTTATAATGATGGAACGTTGACTGATGCAGAAGCCAATGCTATTTATATGCTAACATATTGGCATGAAGCTAACACCATCGACGATGTTCTTATCAGCGCATGGGAGCCAAATGCTGAAGAATGGAGTACCTATCATGTAAACAATTGGTCTACTGAAGGAGACTATGATGGTAGCAATTTTAAGACACCATTCATTGAATATTGGGTTAGTGAAAACGATGTTCTCCAACCAAAGACACTCACAGCAACTCTCGAAGGTATTGAACCAGGTAATTACAAAGTGACCGCTACCGTGCGTGTACGAATCACGAATGGTGCTACTGGTGCTACTGGCATTACTTTACAAGTAGGCGATGGTTCGACAATAGATGTAACCAACGGTGAACAAATTGGAAGTTCGCCATTCTATCTTAAGGAAGCCACTGCGTATGGAAAAGTAGATGATGACGGAAAACTCTTTATCAAGTTTGATGTTGCTGCCAATAATAATATCAGTTGGTTGGCATTCAAGAATGTAAAATACGAAATTGTGAACCTTGATTTTAGTGCGTTGAATGCAGCTATTGATGAAGCCAACAGCATTAACAGCGGCATGGAAGTTGCTACGCTTACATCAGCTATCGCCACAGCACGAGAAGCTTATGAGGCTACTACTCAAGATGATGTTGATGCTGCCGTAGAGACACTTATTGCAGCCACTAATGCTGCTAAGACAGTCATCACAGCTCGTAAGAATTTGGCAGGTGTAGTTAAGAAAGCAACTGCTTTGAAATCATTCCTCGATGAAGATATTACGGAAGACATTACGGCAGCTACTGCATACGCCAATAACACTGAGGCTACTGCGGATGAAGCAAATGCAAAGGCTGATGCACTTAATGCATACTTTGCTGATTGGGAAGTAGTACAAATCAACAACGGCACCTTCGACACTGGACTTAACGGTGACCTTATCGCTCCTGGAACAACAAATAAACCATACGTACATGCCGTTGATGGATGGATCCAGAACTTCATATTTACAAGTACTGCATCTCAAGGTATAGCTGCTGCTTATGGCTCTGCCGCACAAGATGGTACAAATCAAACAGCCGCCCCTGCTACTGATATGTATGGAAAGAGTGAAGGTGGAGCCCTTCATCTATCATCAGGTTGGAGTGACCAAGCTCGTTACTATCAAGATATAGAGAATTTACCAGCAGGAAAGTATGTTTTCTATTATGAAGGAATCAATGTAAATAACACCAATAATGCATTGAACAGTAACTATTTCGGTATAGGTAATTTGACCGCTGGTGACCTTGCTGACAATAACTATACTTTCAAGTATTCAGATGAAAAGAACTATACCTACAATGAATGGAAAGCAACAGCCTTTGACTTTACACTGATTAATAATGTAGAGAATGCTAGTGTCAATGTGGGTATTATCGGTGGTACTGGAGGTTCTGCTAATACTCCAAAAATGTGGTTTGATAATGTTACCATCTACTGTTTGTATAAGACTGAGACAATAACTATCAAGGATGGTTTCACGGGAACAACTTATAGTTCAGAAAATGCACTCGACTTTACAAATTTGGACATAACCGCAAACATCATTACTGATGTAGAGAATAATCAATGCATTTCAAAACAAGTGGATATAGTTCCATCTATGACAGGTCTCTATATTGGAGGTACACCTGGTAAGTATTTTGTGAAGATTCTTAATGGTAGTGTTGAGCCTATTGAAGATAATAATCTTCTCATTGGTACTGGTACTGAAAAAAGTGAATATTTAACTTCAAATGATAATATCACTTATTATTTGTTTGGTAAGCAGAATGAAAAGGAGAGTTTCTTTAAAGTTAGCGAAGACCCAGACAAACATGTTCAAGCATCTGCACACAAGGCATATTTGGCAATTCCTACTGGTGCTACAAACGCTAAGGCTCTCGTCATCGTTAGACCAAATGATGACATGGTAAGTGAGGATGGTGGATTTGTAGATGGCATCAACAACATTGAGCAAAATGGTAATAACGCCATGATTTACAACCTCAATGGTCAGCGTGTAAACAACGCCCAGAAGGGAATCTATATCAAGAATGGAAAGAAAGTAATCATCAAATAATTGGAGGAAATGAATGATGGAAAAGAAAATATATTTCAAACCAACGATGAAGATTCACTCCATGAAGGCAGATAGACTTTTGCAAGGTATTACCAGCGAAGAAATTGACCCCAATCCTGGTGGTTTCATAGAAGGTGCCAAAGGTGGATTCTTCGACGATGGGGAAAATACACTTCCCAGAGGAAGAAACGTCTGGAGTGATGATTTCTAACAACGAATCGAATAACGTTCTCACCTGAAATGAGAACATATCAATATGGAAGGGACAAACAACGCAATCTTGTTGTTTGTCCCTTTTTGTATATAGTAGCATCGTTGATTTCAACTGAAAATTGTCAAGAAATAGTAGAAAAAGCGCCCTTCTATTTTGCTTTATCATTCATCAAGCTTTATCTCGGACTAAAAAATGCACATCTTCTATGTATTTTATAAAACATTGACATTCAATACTTTATAATTTACAACGTATTGTAAAACTCGAAAAAAATGATGATTTCCGCTCAAAAATAGGATATTTTGAGCTTCATTATACATTAATTTATCGGTGAAAACATATATAATAATGCGCGTAAATATATAAAATAGCACCAACAAATGTATCATTTGACGTGTAAATACATGCTATTTAGTATAAACTACGCATTATTTCATCATCGTCAACTCTATTTTGAATATTTTTCTAGATATTTTTTGTTGAGTAAATTCTTAAAGTTTAAAGCCATTCAAGAAATCACGTGCAAGCATTCGTTTCTTTCCTGCCAATTGCAAGTCTAATATTTCCAACCACTCATCAGCAGTAGCTACGAAAAGGCGTTTCTTATCTGCCATAAAAGTTCCAGGTGTTTCCTGACAAGGAGTATGTGTGAGACTCGACTTGAAAATAGACAATGATAAGTCGGATGCCTTTTCCGTTTTCATCCAACACCATGCTTTTGGAACAGGACTTAATCCACGAATGAAATCATACACCTTCTTCGCGGGTTGGTTCCAATTGATTTCACAGGTTTCCTTGAATAACTTGGGTGCAGGGTGCAAAGGTTGACCAGGGACCATTGAACATTGATTGTTTGTTGCTATCATTTCTTGTTGGGAAGTGGTTTCTATTATTCCATCTCCATCCAATATCATTTCAATGGTTTCTATGGCGGTTTGCGCACCAAGTTCCATCAAATGGTCATACACATATTCCACGTCAGCCTCCTCAGGAATATCGAATTCCTTTTGCATAATGATGCGCCCCGTATCTATCTCATGGTCAAGGAAGAAGGTTGTAACGCCCGTCTTAGTTTCACCATTGATAATCGCCCAATTGATAGGTGCTGCACCACGATATTGAGGCAACAAAGAAGCATGAACGTTGAATGTACCGAAACGAGGCATATTCCATACGATTTCAGGCAACATACGGAAAGCCACTACCACCTGTAAGTCGGGATGATACGATTGCAATTGTTCGATGAACACTGGGTCTTTCATCTTCTCTGGTTGCAACACGGGAATACCCACAGAATTAGCATATTCCTTCACGGCAGGTGCACGAAGCACAGAGCCATGTCTTCCAACAGGTTTATCGGGTTGTGTCACCACAGCCACCACATGAAACTCGTTTTCCACCAATGCCTTCAAGGTTCCCACGGCAAACTCTGGTGTACCCATAAACACAATTCGCAAATCCTCTTTTCTCATCCTCAAAATAAATTATTCAGCAGACATGTCTGCTACCATGTTTCTATACATACTATAAATACGTGTTCGAGGAATATAACCCACCAAACGGTTTTTCACGTCAACAACAGGTAGGAAGTCTGCATTTGTTTCCTCAAACATTCGCATCGCCTCCTCCATCGGGTCATTCATTCCCAACGTCTCCATTCCTTGCGTCATCACCTGACTCACTTGGAATTTCTGGTACAATTCAGTTCGGAAAATCACGTGCCTTATTTCCGTAATGTCAATTTCTCCCAACAATGTTCCAGCCTCATCTAATACGGGAATGAAATTATTTTGACTCTGACTGATAACATGTACCAATTTTCCCAAAGGCATTTCGGGACTCACGGAGATATAATCACGTTCAATCACACTATTCAAGTTCATCAGCGTCAAAACCGAATGATCGGTATGGTGAGTAATCAACTTCCCCTCCTTTGCCAAACGCATGGCATAAATGCTATGGGGCTCAAAGAGACTGATGGTAATGACCGAACTCACCGCCACGATAATCAACGGAATAAGCAACTGATAGCCACCCGTTATTTCGGCGATAAGGAAGATACCAGTCAACGGAGCATGCATCACTCCTGCCATGACACCACCCATTCCTAACAAGGCAAAGTTTTTCTCAGGGATATACACTCCTATTTGATTCATGTTCCATAAACGAGAGAACAAGAAGCCTGCAAAACCACCGATAAACAATGAAGGAGCAAATGTACCACCACATCCACCGCCGCCATTAGTGGCAGAAGTGGCAAAAACCTTGGTAAGCAACACCAAGGCAATATAGAATATCAACATATCACCATGCCCATAAAACATGGAGTTGTTGAGAATCATGTTCCAATCAGCTTCAGTCTTTCCATTCAACAAGATATTCAATGCCGAATAACCTTCACCATAGAGCGACGGAAAGAAGAATATGAGCGAACTCAACATCAAGCCACCCAATAACAACTTAGCGTATGGACGGTCTTTCATTCGTGCGAAAACATTCTCGCAAGCGGTCATCATCCGAATGAAATACCAACTAACAAGACCGCAAAACAAGCCCAACAAGATACAAGCAGGCACGCGCTCCACTTTCCAAACATCATCTAAATGAAAGGAAAATAAGGAATCAGTTCCCACGAAAAGATACGTGAAGCATGTAGCCGTTACGCTGGCTGTGAGGATTGGCAACAACGAAGCCATCGTCAAGTCAACCATCAACACTTCAAGCGTGAAGACCAATCCTGCAATCGGAGCCTTGAAGATACCGGCAATGGCGCCAGCAGCACCACAACCTACCAATAACATCAATCGTTTATTGTCTACATGGAAGATTTGTCCTAAAGTGGAACCAATGGCAGACCCCGTTAATACGATAGGAGCCTCTGCACCCACCGAACCACCGAACCCGATGGTAATGGCAGACGCAATAACCGATGACCAACAATTATGTTTCTTCAATCGTGATTGCTTGGAAGAAATGGCATAGAGAATACGCGTGATTCCGTGAGAAATATCGTCTCTAACGACGCGACGCACAAACACGGACGTTAGGAAAATACCAATAACAGGAAATACCAAGTACAACCAGTTGGCAGAAGTGATATTGAAGCCAGCCGTCAACAACAATTGTATTTCACGAATAATCCAGTGCAAGACGAAAGCAGCCACCGACGCAAACAAGCCAATGAAGAAAGCCAATATCAGCGTGAATTGCTTATCGCTGACATATTGGTTTCGCCAATTTATTAGTTTTTCCGTCCAAGATAACTTTCTCTCTACACTCGCTTCCATCTTGTCAACCTATACTATCAATCTATCATCGTCTTACTGACGAATCACCTTCACTTCACCGTCTTCGGCAATCTTGACTATACTACTTGCTTCATGTGGCTTATGTTCGTTTCTTCGCGACCAACAAACATAATCTACGGCTTGGATGATTTCCTCGCTAATATCCTTATAATTCTGGGGAGCCTTCTCACCACTCACGTTGGCACTGGTACTTACGATGGGTTTTTGAAAACGGAAACACAATTTGTGCGAAAAGTTCTCCTTGGTAATGCGCATGGCAATACTACCATCTTCGGCAATCAAGTTGGGAGCCAAATTCACGGCATTATCCAAAACTACGGTAGTAGGTTTGATGGCTAAGTCCATCACATCCCAAGCTACGTTGGGCACTTTCATCACGTATTTTTGCAAACGCGCGTCGGAATCTACCAAACAAATCAACGCCTTAGAGTCGTCGCGCTTCTTGATTTCATAAACTCTTGCCACCGCCTCGGCATTGGTTGCGTCACATCCAATACCCCAAATGGTGTCCGTTGGGTATAAAATAACGCCACCTTTGCGCATTACCTCAACGGCATTCCTGATATCATCTTCAATTTTCACTTTCTACCTTATTTAAAATAATGGTACAAAATTAATCAATATTTTGCATTCTTATGCAATTAAGTATGAATTTTCAGCAAATATCAACAAATTTGATGCTCATTTGCTCACTCACTAAGTCGATAAAGCAACGAATTCACTTCGCCAAACAAAGGTTTAAGCATAGAAGATACTCCCCCTACCCCTTGTTGGTTGTCTGTCAATGCCTCCAAATTCATCACCATCACCATCTTTTGTCCTTCTATCAACCGTTGCCATGATGCAGGAATTGGATTTTTGGATTGTGTCAACACTATCAAAGCATCTTCCTCGCTTCCACCGCTATAAAATTGCTTATCGGGAGAAACGCCAAAATAGAAAGACGTTTTTCCATCAGAAAAGCAAAAGGCGTTTTGATTCCAATCGCGGATTCGTGAACCAGGCGGACACGATTGTTTCCAATAATCCACATCTTTCAACCATTGGCTATGAGCCAATTGCGCACACATCTTCATGCGAAAGCCTTTATCAGAACCATTCGGCATGATAACGCACATATCGCCGTCAACACTCTTGATGATATTATCCATGTCGATAGCCGCATTGACACCAGCCAACAAAGCTTGAAAACCACGGTTTTCGTTCATCAAGCGAATGAAATCATCACCTTTCACGTTGACAAACAATCCGGCAACATCATCTTTAGACATCGTAAACATATACTTTCCTTGAATCAAACGATATGTTTGCGTTGCCTCTTTTAATGCTTTATCAATCTTGGCGTTGAAAGAGAAAGTTCGCCCGTCAATAACCAAGCATTTGTCTTCCACTCTCATCTTTGCGGAAACGAATATTTGCGACGGATTAGTTGATACAGGAGCACCCAACGTAAAAGGCATTATCAACTTTTCAGGCAATGCATCTACCCTTGCCACCATCTTCATCGCTCCATCAATGGAATCCAATCTCTCGTATAAACGTGAATGTAAGATTCCCTTTTCCTCTGATTGTCGCAAATACTTAGCCATTTGACTACGCAAGTTGGTGTAACTGGTTGCCGTAACAGGTCCCATCACAAGCACGGCATCATCATTGAAACCAATTGCCCACGCATTATTTAATAAGGTAAACTGACAATCCCGATGTTCTTTCAACCTTTGGCAAATACCTTTGGAAGCCAAATTGTCCAACGTCTTTTGCAAATCCCCCGCATCATCCACCTTGGCGCAAAGTCCTAAATTGCCATCAGCCGACTCAAACAAATAAACGGGAGCACTCACGTCAATACCCGACGTATTGAGATTAGATACATGAAGCAATGCTTTCAATAATGTCTGGTTGTCAATGCCATTCATCTTGGCAATATCCATTGAAACCAAAGCCACGCTATTATTGGGAATGGCGTTTAGATAGTCGGTCTTCGAACAACCAGTCATCAAAGCGACCAACAAAAACGCATAAAAATATGTGATTAATCTTTTCATTTCTTTCTTAATGTCAATTGTGCCATCATCACGGCAGATAATCCTGCGGTTTCCGTGCGCAATCTGCTGTTTCCCAAAGAGATGGATTCGAAACCATGACTCATGGCGAGTTCAACCTCATCAATGGAGAAATCGCCCTCTGGACCAATCATCACCGTAATATCGTTAGGATTATTCGTGGAAAGCAACTCGTCAAACAAGTCGTTACGAACTATTTCCTCATAACAATGTGCAATGTATTTCTTTCCAATATGGTTTGCCTTTACGAAATCCGTAAAAGCCATCATTTCATGCACTTGCGGTATCCACGGTTTTCTACTTTGTTTCATCGCAGATACCACTATTTTCTCTATTCTATCGATTCGCAACACTTTCCGTTCGGAAAAACGGCAATTCAGGAAAGTAATATCATCAAATCCAATTTCAGTAGCCTTCTCCACCAACCACTCTATCCTATCGGTCATTTTGGTTGGTGCAATTGCCAAGTGAATATTCCCGTTCCATGTCTTTTCTTGAGGCATCGTCTCACGAATCTCATACAGACACTTCTTATTGCTTACCAATGTGACTTCAGCACGATAAAAAGTGCCTGCACCATCCATTAAGAACATTTCGTCGCCACTCTTCAATCTTAACACACGTGTAGCGTGAGTTGCCTCATCAGTTGGGAGTTCTGATTGATGAGCAGCATCGGGTACATAGAAATAACGTGTTTCCTTCATTTACAATAGTTTTCTGCGACGCATCTCATCGCGCAAATGCGAAGCCAACTCATAGTTTTCATCCTCTACCGCCTTGTCTAACGCTTCTTGCAACATCTTGTTGCTAATGGCATTCAACGGCATAGCCACACCATTCGACGAACGTTGATAAGGTACACTTTGCCTCTTCATCAATTTTTCCTCAATGAAAAGAGGAATATTAGAGATGAACGACAATAATACCGCATCGCTGGCACGAATGGCAACAGGTTCCAAAGATTCCGTATCATACAAGATGGCACGATATTGCTCCTCGATAATATCGCTGATAAGGATTTCATAATGTACGTCTGTCTGTGAGGAAATTACTTGCCACAACACCTCGGGCAACATGAGATGCTTTACGGGAACATCCATTATCCGAAGCTCGAATTGTTGCAACATGGCTTGGTCGCATGGAATAGCCAATTGCCATTGCTCTTCCATGTCAACCAATACAAGTAAGCCCAACTTCTCGGAACCTACTATTTGCGATACACTCTTAAAACGTAAGGGTATCTTTGTCATACTTGCACTTCTTCTTTCTTAGGACGGAAGATGAGGGCAAATACAACTCCTACAACCAATGCGTATCCTGCGAAGATAAACCAGCACGACTGCCAATCGCCAACGGTATAGAAATTACCGTCTACTACCGTTCCCGTTGTGAAATGATTGATAACTTGTTGCGCGCCTAATGTTCCGATGGTTGCACCAATTCCATTGGTCATCAACATAAACAAACCCTGTGCGGAAGAACGAATCGTTGGGTCGGTAGTCTTATCAACGAACAACGAGCCAGAGATATTGAAGAAGTCGAATGCTACACCATAAACTATCATGGATAATACGAACATCCATACGCCATTACCTGGGTCACCCGTACCGAACAATCCGAAACGCAATACCCATGCAAACATGGCGATAAGCATTACGTTCTTAATGCCATAACGTTTCATGAAGAACGGGATGAGCAAGATACAACACGTCTCACTAATTTGCGAGAGCGAAATCAAGATATTGGCATGTTGCACGCCAAACGTTGAGGCATACTCAGGAAGTGCACCGAAACTATTGATATAAGGATTGGCAAAACCGTTGGTGATTTGCAAACTCACTCCCAAGAGCATCGAGAAGATGAAGAAGATAGCCATCTTCTTTTGCTTGAACAACGAGAAAGCACGCAAACCAAATGCATCCACCAAACTCTTATGTTCTCCTCCCTTGCTAACGGGACATGCTGGCAAGGTAAAGGTATAGAGGAACAAGATAATACTAAGGATTCCAGACGTGATGAATTGGTTTTGATTGTCTTGGAACCCCATAATATCCACGAACCACATCGTACAAATAAAACCAATCGTACCAAACACGCGGATGGGTGGGAAATCCTTTACCGTATCCATACCTGCCTGCGTCAAGGCATTATATGCAACAGAATTTGTCAATGCCAACGTTGGCATATAGAAAGCTACGCTCATGGCATAAAGTGAGAACATCACTCCAAAACTGGAATTGGTGCCATTAGTAAGACCATACCAAGCGGTAGCAAACATGAATAACCCTGCCAATAAATGACAAATACCTAACATGCGCTGTGCAGGAACCCACCTATCGGCAATGATGCCAATAATGGCTGGCATGAAGATAGACACGATTCCTTGCATGGAATAAAACCATCCAATTTCGGTACTCATACCGATACTGCCCAAATACCTACCCATACAGGTAAGATAGGCTCCCCACACTGCGAACTCCAAGAAGTTCATTAATGCTAAACGTACTTTCAGATTCATCTCTTATACATTTTTATATATTAGCAAAAGGCACGAGAATACGTGAACACGAATCACCTACCTTTACGGTGCAAATTTATATAAAAAATCTGAGACTATAAACCTATTGAGATAAAAATCTGAAACAAATTACCATGAAAAGTGAGAAATTCAAATATTTATGAAAATCTTATCGTGGAAAAAATGTATATTTGCAAAGGAATTCCAATATTATACCATTATGCCAAAGATTTTCGAATATTTCGGATTCATATTCTACTTCTACTCGAATGAGCACGAGCCGATACACGTCCATGTGATGCATGGTGCGAGGGAAAGCATCTTTGACCTCATCATGATGGATGGTGAGTTGGCCGAACTACATGTTAGGGATAAGAAAGGTGCCGATCCGCTACCCGAAAAAGACAAACGCACAGCAGAGGCATTCATCCGCAAGTACCACAAGAACATTATCGACAAGTGGGTGAAATTCTTCATTATGAAGCAGAGCATCCGCTGTACGAACATCAAGAAGAAACTATAAGGAGGAAAACACAACATGGAAAGACTTTACATCATCAAGGCCGAAAACAAGGGCAACCTTACCGTCTGCTTGACGTTCAACGACAATACTGTACAGACGGTGGACATAGGCGAGTTCATCCGCCGACACCCGCATCCGCAATACAACAAATACCTTGACCCACGCAAATTTAGCCGTTTCACTATTGAGAACGGAAACATTGTCTGGGGCAAGAATTGGGATTTGATTTTTCCATTGGAGCAATTACACGCTGGAACTGTATTGTAATGAATATGAAACAAACTATCATCACGTTTTTCCTCGCTCTCATCACGCTCACTTCAACAGCACAAACAAAATCAGAGGAGAATCCTGGATGGCTATGGGAGATTAGCGGCAATGGGATAACACAGAAGTCTTATCTCTTTGGAACCTGTCATGGCGACGGACACATATTCACAAAGGAAGAAATGTTCAGCATCAACGGATTGGAGACTGCGTTGGGAAAGGTGGAAAAGGTGTTGTTTGAAGGAGGCATGGACTCTACCGCCAATACGGAAGTAGACAAAGAGGCTATTGAAAAGTTTATCAAGTGGCTCAAGAATCCAGGGCAGGAATGGATGATGCCTCAAGGTACGTACTACAAGCCGTTGTACGACACCGTGGCACACTTCAATGAGGTCAACAAGTTCCTATATTACAAGATGAAAGATCCGGAATATTGGAAGAAGAATCCAGGATATTGGTTTTCCAAACTGACTATCTATGAAATGTTACGCCAAAAGAAGGACGAGGTATCCATAGACAGGCTCTTGAAGGAGGAAGTGGAGAAACGGAGCATCGGTGTGGGATTCGTTGAAAAGAACATAGGAGTCAGCGGCACCCTTTTTTCAATGTTGACAGACATGACAAGTATCGACACGATTCCTATGAAACGTCAGGCAAATATGCTCTATCATTATATACACGATGTGCTGAATAATGATAGTCTCTTCAACATGCGTGGAGGAATCTCCAAGGCATACCTGGAAAACGATACGTGCAAGTTTTGGGAATATATAAGGAGTATGGACGCTGTTCCTGGTGCCGAATCTGCCGATGACAACAATCATGAGATTTTACATGACCGTAACTTGCTTTGGATTCCTGTCATCAAGGAGAATATAGCAGCTCGTCCTTGCATGATTGCCGTTGGTTGCCGTCATCTGCTGGGCAGAGAATCGCTCATCGCCTTGCTTCGAAGGGATGGCTATACTGTTACGCCTATAAGAAAAAACTAAGTGTTTTCTATTAAATATCCTCAAAAATCGCATTCATGCAATACGACGTATGCGATTTTATCGTAACTTTGCATGAAATTTACGACATAGGCAATGCGAAGAACTGCATTGCCAACAACTAATAAGGAAAAAAGAAAATGCAAGTAACACCTGTATTACTGCTCACGGGATATCTGGGCAGTGGAAAGACTACATTATTAAATCGCATACTGAGTAATAAACGTGGTATAAAGTTTGCCGTGATTGTCAACGACATCGGCGAAGTGAATATTGATGCCGACTTAATCCAACAAGGTGGTATCGTAGACACGAAAGACGATAGTCTCGTAGCATTACAAAACGGTTGTATTTGTTGTACGTTGAAGATGGATCTTGTACAACAATTGCAAGACATCATCGGAATGAACCGTTTCGATTATATCGTGATTGAGGCAAGCGGCATTTGCGAACCAGCTCCTATCGCACAAACCATTTGTTCTATTCCATCTATGGCTCCCGAAGTAAAAAGCAACGGAGTGCCACGTCTCGATTGTATCGTCACCGTGGTTGATGCCTTGCGTATGGCTGACGAATTTGAATGTGGAGACGACTTGATGCGAAAGAATATTGATGATGAAGATATTGAGAACTTGGTGATTCAACAAATTGAATTCTGCAATATCATCTTGCTCAATAAAGCAGCAGACGTAGAACCTCATCAGTTGGAAAAAACCAGGCAAATCATTCGCGCCATTCAACCAAAAGCGCAAATTATCGATTGCAATTACGGAGATGTTGACCTCGACAAGCTTCTCAACACCAATATGTTTGATTTCGATGATGTTGCCACGTCTGCCGCATGGATTCATGAGATAGAGAAACATCATGAAGAAGAAGATGATGAAGACGATGACGAAGACGATGAACATGAACACCATCATCACCACGAAGATGAACATGAACACGAACATCATCATGAGCATGAGCATCATCACCACCACCATCATCATGAAGGCGAAGGTGAAGCAGAGGAATACGGCATTGGCACATACGTATATTATCAAAGAGCACCTTTCAACATCGGTTTGTTTGATGAATTTGTTGCACGTAAATGGCCTAAGAACATCATTCGTGCAAAAGGTATTTGTTGGTTTGCCGATGAGAGAGACATCTGCTATGTATTCGAACAAGCTGGCAAGCAATTCTCCTTGCGCAATGCAGGCAATTGGTATGCTACCATGTCGGAAGCAGAATTGGAACAACTGATGCAACGAGAACCAGGACTTCTTCGCGATTGGGATGAAGAATATGGCGACCGTATGCAAAAGCTTGTGTTTATCGGTCAGAAATTAGACAAGGATTTCATCAAGCAACAACTCGATCAATGCTTGGATGAGTAGTATCGAGAACAATATTTTTACAATCCATACGTTATAATGGTATGAAACAGAAATCCATTCTATCATTATATATTGCATTGACGCTTGTCGTATGCTTCATTTGTGTGGGTTGTGGAGCTGACAAAAACCTTAAAAAAGCCGAGAAATACTTGGCTTTGGGTGAGTATTACGATGCTGCCAACGAATACAAGCAAGCTTATAGGAAAACGTCTGCGAAGGAGCGCGATACCAGGGGAAAGATAGCTTTGAAAATGGCACGATGCTATGAGAAGGTGAACCAACATACCGCCGCTATCGCTGCCTATCGCAACGCAATCAGGTATAAGCAGGCCATGATTCCTGACCGTTTGCAATATGCCCGCCAATTATTGAAAAACGCCGAATACAAAAATGCTGTAGAAGAGTTTAAGTTGGTTCTTGATTCTCTGCCAAAAGACGAATTGGCTAAGAATGGACTTATCTCCGCTCAAAAGGCTCCCACATGGAAACAAGAGGGGTCGAGGTATACCGTGAAGAAAATGGACATTTTCAACTCTCGACGTGCCGATTATTCTCCCATGCTTTTGGGCGACCAATTCGAGTATCTTTATTTCACGTCTACTCGCAATGACGCACAAGGAGATGAATTAAGTGGAATCACGGGAACCAAACCTGGCGACATTTTCTTTTCACAAAAAGACGATAAAGGAAAATGGAGTAAGCCAGAGGTTGTCAATGGAGGAGTAAACACCGACTATGACGAAGGTGCTTGTTCGTTTTCTCCCGACGGAAAGACGATGTATCTCACGCAATGTCCTACAGACCCTTCCTATCCACGATATGCACAAATCGTAAAGTCATCTCGTTCGGATGCTGCTTGGGGCAAAGCATCGGAAGTGAAGATTTCCAATGACACATTATCGAGTTATGCGCACCCTGCCATTTCACCTGATAATGAATGGCTTTATTTCTGTTCAGATATGCCAGGTGGCAAAGGTGGACTGGACATTTGGCGCATCCGCCTTACCGGTAATGGACTTGGCGGTGTGGAAAACGTGGGCGCACCAATAAATACGGAAGGCGACGAAATGTTTCCAGCTTTCAGACCAAATGGTGATTTATATTTCTCAAGCAATGGTCATCCTGGTATGGGAGGACTGGATATTTTCATTGCCAAAGTAGATCCTTTAACAAAGAAATACTTATTGGAACACCCAGGGTATCCTCTCAATTCACAAGCGGATGATTTCGGAATGACATTCGAGGGTCCTTACAACAGAGGCTATTTCTGTTCTAACCGTGGAAACGGAAGAGGTTGGGATCACATCTTTAGTTTCGAGAATCCCGAAATCGTACAGGCCATCAAGGGTTGGGTATACGAAATTGATGGCTACGAACTGCCTGCCGCTCAAGTACATTTGGTCGGGGATGATGGAACGAATACCAAACTGAGCGTATTGAGTGATGGTTCATTCACGTACGTAGTTACTCCTGGTGTTAGTTATGTTTTATTGGCAACTTGCAAAGGTTACCTCAACCACAAGGAAGAATTGAAAGTGGCAAAGGCTGACGATTCTGAGGAATATGTATTGCAATTCCCGTTGGCATCTATCACGGCTCCCGTATTGATAGACAATATCTTCTACGACTTCGATAAGGCTACGTTGAGACCAGAATCCACTCAGGCGTTGGATGAATTGGTGGTATTGCTGAACGAGAATCCCAACGTTACTATAGAACTGAGCGCGCATTGCGACTATAAGGGTTCTGCGGCTTACAATAAAGGTTTGGCGCAACGACGTGCTGAGAGCGTGGTGAATTATCTTATTGAACACGGCATTGCACAAGACCGTCTATCGCCTGTTGGTTATGGAAAAGAGAAACCAAAGACCATCAAAAAGAAAAATGCGGCTAAATATCCGTGGATGAAAGAAGGCGACGTGCTGACGGAGGAGTACATCAAGAAACTTGATGAGGAAAAACAAGAGATTTGCAATCAGTTGAACCGTAGAACGGAATTCATCGTTTTGCGCACCACATACGGTATGTTCGACGAGAAAGGTAACTTGAAAAATACGCCAAAGCCCAAGACGAAAGAAAAAGAACCTCTTGAAGAAGAGTTCGACTTCCTTATCGAAGAATAATTCTCCCATCCCACTTTTATCGAAAACTATAAAGTTAGAAACCATAGCTTTATATGCTAAAAACAATTGATTTGTACGTTACAGACGAATGCTTTGTAGCAAACAAATCAATGGTTTGTGTTGTCGAAAGATATGGTTTATGCATTCAAAATGATATGTTTTCATACCTCAAACACATGAATTATGACTTTTCCTGATTTCACTAGACACTTTTTCTCTTCATTAGCTGAAACAGTAGACTGTTGCATCGTTGTCGTACTGAATCGATAGACACAAGCGAAAAAGCCGTGCTGTTTTAGATGACACTTTGTCCATGCTGGACACGCAGAGCCCTGGGCTGTTTGTTCGGCAAAACTGGATGCCCCTCGATGGGGCATTCGGTTTTATGTCAGGTTTGCCGGCATACGC
>OMWI01000013.1:0-71885 GCA_900314715.1 uncultured Prevotellaceae bacterium
AAGATACTAAATTACTGGATAACAACCAAATACAAAGGTGACTTTCTAATGGCGACCATTAGAAATGGGGAATATTCAGTCTAACGACCGATTTGGGATAAAGGCGAGATTGGAGGAATAGAAGCAAATGATTCCGTTAGTTATTGTCTATAAAGAAAAGAAGAAAATATGAGTGAATTCCGTCAAATGAGACGCAAGCGTCAACAACTTACACAAGAAGAGAGTATTGCCATATTACAGAAGGCCACAGCAGGCACATTGGCACTTCTTGGAGACGATGATTATCCTTATGCCGTACCCATTAGTTATGTCTATAACGAGGGAAAAATATATTTTCATAGTGCCTTGAATGGTCATAAAGTAGATGCTATCCGCAAGTACGACAAAGCTTCCTTTTGTGTCATTGAACAAGATGATGTTCAGCCAGAGAAATATACCACTTTCTTCCGTAGCGTGATAGCTTTCGGTAGAATCCACATCATTGAGGATGAAAAGGAAAAACTGGAAATAGTTCGCATGCTTGGCAACCGCTATAACCCCAATCAAGATGATGCCTTACAGAAAGAGATTGAAAGCGGCCTATCCCGTTTGTTGGCAATCCGCTTTGACATTGAACATCTAACAGGCAAAGAAGCTATAGAACTGGTTAAACAACATCAGAATTGAGTAATATGACTGATTTTGATAGCATCTGGCACATACAAGACGAAATCAGGACAATAGTGAATGCCGTTTTGGGAGAATGCATCTTTTACTTGGCATATTCACCTGACAGAAAGGCAATAGAATTGGAGCTGTCCGTTCATCTTGAAGAAGACACCATTTCTGACCTTTGCAGTCAGTTCTCTATTTCTGCCGACTATGATGGTGAAGGTACAAATGGAACCAAATTCGTATTCTTCCTATAAGTAGTTCTATCATTATTTAGCATAAAGATACATAGCCACGAAAAAATCTTCCATATTATAAAGCACTATTGAAATTGGTCAAAATATTGGAAAAACTTCCTTTGAAACATTTACTAAAATATATGTAACAAAGGAGATAAACACCTTTTGATTCTTTTCGTAAATTTGCAACCGAATAACTCTCTTTTTCGAGCAAACAACAAACCTAATGACAAATAAAGCTATATGAAGAAATTATTGTTATTGTTGCCCTTGTTGGCAATCCTGAGTTGCACTTCCCAAGAGAAGAATGACAAGAGTCCTGTATTGACCATTGAGGGTGGTCAGATTCAAGGTGTCCAGGCAGAGAATCCTGGCGTGTATGTATTTCGTGGGATTCCTTACGCTGCTCCTCCCATCGGTGAGTTGCGTTGGAAAGAACCACAACCAGTCATTGCGTGGGATAGCATTCGTCTTTGCGACAAGTTCGGACATCCTGGTTATCAAGCCGTCCACTATCCTGGTTTCTATGCCTCTGAATGGGGTTATGGCGACGAGGCACCCTATAGTGAGGATTGTCTCTATCTGAATGTCTGGACGAAAGCACCTGGACAAGTAGACAAGAAGCTACCTGTTGCCTTATGGATTCACGGTGGCGGTTATCGTGAAGGATGGGGTTCTGAACCTGAATTCGACGGTCAAGAGTGGGCATCTAAAGACGTGATACTCGTCAGCATCAACTACCGTCTTGGCATCTTCGGTTTCATGACGCATCCTGAATTGTCAGCAGAAAGTCCTAACCACGTATCGGGCAACTATGGCATTCTCGACCAAATCCAGTCGTTGAAATGGATTAAGGCAAACATCGCCCAATTTGGAGGCGACCCAGATAATGTAACTATCTTCGGTCAGAGTGCTGGAGCTGGAAGCGTACGCACACTTTGTGAAAGTCCGTTAGCACGTGGATTATTCCACAAGGCAGTTATTATGAGTGGTGGTGGCATCAACGTTCCTGCCAAGGATGGAGAACAAGCTAGGCCTGCTACGCCTATGAACAAGTTCTTCATGTACAACCCTACCCTCCAACAATCAGAGGCTGAAACAAAGAAGGTAATGGATTGGGCAGGACTGAACAATCTGGAGAAGTTACGCGCTGCATCTACGGAGATTATGTACACCGTAGGACAACTCTATAACATGGTCAACAAGAGCGACCTCTTCCTCATGCAACGTCCTATCGTTGACGGATATGTATGCACGAAGAGTTTTGATGAAGCAACGCGTGAAGGAACGATTGCCGATGTGCCCTACATGATTGGTTACACGCTGAACGATATGGGTGCTATGGGTCCTGGCATTGCCGAGTTCTGCAAGGTAAGACAAGAGAAGGGCGGTAAGGCATGGGCTTACGAGTTTGCCCGTCCATTGCCCGACGATGGCAAACATCCCGATATTACTGACCGTCTGAAAGGTGCCTTCCATAGTAGTGACCTTTGGTTTGTATTCAAGAGTCTGAAACATTGTTGGCGTCCTTGGACAGATGGTGATTGGAATCTTGCGGAAAAGATGCTTACCGCATGGACCAACTTTGCCAAGTATAGCGATCCCAATGGTGAGGGCGAAGGACTTGGATGGACACCATGCACCAATGAGAGTCCCCAATTCATGCTCTTCAAACTCAACGACAAGGATGTTGAGGCCTCTGAAATGGGAGACCCCATCTTACCCGAAAAATAATCTAAGCACAACCCTATAGTTTAAGATATTACAGGCGCAAATCAATTGGTTGCGCCTGTTTTGTTTTTCAATTGAATCGTCACGATATATATTTTTTGTCAAACTATTCAATTTTCCATAACTTTTATAGGCAGAAGATACAATTATATTAAAAATAATATGTATTTTTGCATCCAACAACAACAGAAAGAAATGGGTAATTTTCTGACAAATATATCACGGTCCTTTAAAGGACATAAAAATGTCGTTATCATCATTATGGTAGCTTTGGTGGTTGAATTAATTTCTGCCACCCAATATTACTATGCCCATAACTTACTTGAAAAAGAAATGGACTCGCGTGCTGAAGGCGAATTGAGTATCAAGGCCGTTTTAATCAAGGGAATACTCAACATGGCCGAGAATACTATGAAAGAGCATATTTGGGATTTCAAGCGAAACATCTCACATCCTGATTCCATGTTTGCTGCTACAGAAAGAACGATTGAGAATTCACCCCAAGTAAAAGGCTTTTGCCTGGCTTTCGTTCCATATTATTATCCAGAGAAAGGCCAACTCTTTGAGCCATACATTTATAAGGAAGGAAACAATAAAATACTGAAGCAATTAGGAGGAGAGAACAAGCATGATTACACACAACATCCTGCCTTCCAACGAATGGAAAAAGAAAAAATCCCATTTTGGAGCGACCCATACGACTATGTGACCTCTAATTCCGTTTCGTCGCTCATCACTTTTTCATACCCGTTATTAGACAACAAGAACAATCTTGTGGCTGTTTGCGGTCTTGACCTCTCTTTAGAACAGATTGGCGATACGCTCAACTATCGTCATATATATCCTTCTTCATTCAACTTGTTATTAACTGAATCAGGTAAAATCATCTCACGTCCATCTTCCCATCATGTGAAGTATGGCGATATAGAACAGGTGGTAAGGTTGATTAATGACAGCACCGTAAAACGGGAGACAAGTAAAAGTGGAAGAACTAAATATATCGAATTCGAAAGCGAAAAAGACAAAGATAATGGTGTCATTTATTTCGCCAACATGAAGGGGAAACCCAAATGGCAAGTGGTGGTGGTGAGTTACGAGAAAGAGATTTATGGCAAATTATATTGGATGCGCATCAATCTATTATTCTTGCTTTTGTTGGCATTTGGCTTCTTATGGTACATCATTCAAAAATATGCCAAGAATGAAAAGAAATTGCATCAAGCCAATATCAAGCAAGAGCTCATCAGTAGCGAACTTCGAATTGCGCAAGCCATCCAGAAGAACATGTTACCCAAGAAATATCCGCCATTTCCTGAACGTGACGACATCAACATCTACGGTTCATTGGTTCCAGCCAAAGAAGTTGGCGGTGATATTTTCGATTTCTTCCTCCGCGACGAGAAATTATTCTTCTGTATCGGAGACGTTAGTGGCAAGGGAGTACCATCCGCCATCGTCATGGCAGAAATACACTCTAAATTCCGCATGGCTTCGGCACACGAGAACGATCCTGCCCATATCATGCAAACGTTAAACACCTCCTCGTGCGAGGGAAATGACACCAACATATTCGTGACATTCTTCATCGGTGTTCTCGATTTACCTTCTGGACGTTTGCGTTATTGCAATGCTGGACATGATTTTCCGTTCATCGTTTCGCAATCAGCAGAGCAAGTTGTTTCACCCTTACCAGTAAAGCCCAACCTTCCTATAGGCTTGTTTGATGATTTCCATTACGAGAAACAGGAAATTTATCTCGAATACGATACCACTCTATTCTTATACACCGACGGATTGACAGAAGCCAAGAACAAAGTGCATAAACAATTTGACACCGACCGTATCGCAGAAACACTCAATAATAATGCAAACGCCCTTCCTGAAGAAATCATCCAAAAGATGAACGAACAAGTACACCTGTTTGTGGAAGATGCGGAACAAAGCGACGACTTAACCATGCTTGCCATCAAGTACACAAGGAAGGCATACGATTATTCATTGAAAGAAAGCATTACGCTCAAGAATGACATCAAGCAAGTAAAAGACCTGAATAGTTTCGTTAAGTCGATTACCGATAAGCTGAACATGGAAACCTCACAAGCCAAGAACATCAAGTTAGCGGTAGAGGAAGCTGTTGTCAACGTGATGGATTATGCCTATCCCATAGGAACGGAAGGTGACATCACGTTACAAGCACTATACAACGGTAGAAAACTAAAGTTTATCATCAGCGATAATGGTATCGCATTCGATCCCACCAAGTCATCCGTAGCCGACACCTCATTATCGGTAGAAGACCGTCCTGTGGGTGGATTGGGATTGTTATTGGTTCGTGAGATGATGGATTCTATCAATTATGAACGCGTAAACGGCAAGAATACGCTCACGCTCATCACCGTTTACCCCAAAAAGGAAAAGAAATAATCAATTAACTAAATAATAACAGATTTATGGAAGCAACTCTTCAAGAATTAGACGGAAAGTATGTGGCAACATTGAAAGGTGAATTAGACACCGCAGCTGCCGTAGAAGTAGAACAAGTATTAAAACCTCTATACAAGGGAGACGGTCGAGATGTCATCATTGAATGCGAAGAACTGGAATACATCGCATCAAGTGGATTGCGTATCCTCATCAGCATCCTCAAGGGCGCTAAAGCCAGTGGAAGCAAGGTAATCATGCGCAACTTGAACGATGACATTAAGAACGTATTTAAGCTGACGGGATTTATTAACTTATTTGAATTTGAATAATGAATCCGATGCATCATACGCATCTTTGGTGCCTTGTTGCACTCCTTACCCTTCCTCTCAGTGTCTTTGCCAATGAGAGAGACTCTATCGGACAATCAGTTACCAAGCCCGAAACGAAAGATAACGTGTTGAAAGTTGACTTGTCTTTGCTCACTCACGGTGAAACTCGCAATGGAGGATTACCTCAAGGAGCTACGGAAGACAAGACAAATTTCGTCATGGGTCGCGAACGATTGGTCATTGATTACGAGAGACCAGGATTGGAGACGAAATTAAATATCCAGCATAGTGGTGTATGGGGACAATCGGGTAAAGGAGCATTCAACGTATACGAGGCATGGGCAAAGATGAGTGCCAGGAACGGTTTGTTTGCCCAAGTCGGAAGACTTGCCCTTGCATACGATGATGAACGTATTATCGGCACTAACGACTGGGCGATGGCTGCACTTTCCCACGATGCATTACGCGTTGGTTACGAAGGACATGGACATAAGGCTCACCTTATCTTGGCCTATAACCAAAATGCCGAGAATGTCAATAATGGCGGTAGTTACTATGTCAACGGAGCGCAACCATACAAGTCTTTGCAAACGGTATGGTATCATTACGACATCCCGAAATTCCCATTGGGAGCATCATTGCTATTCATGAACATCGGAATGCAAGGCGGTGATAAAGAAGCTAACGGGCATACCGAACATCAACAATTATTAGGTGGATTCATCCAATTCACTCCCAAGCATTGGTCTATTGAAGGTTCGTATTACCACCAATTAGGCAAGAACGAAGATGGCATTAAGATTGATGCTTGGATGGCAAGTGCAAAAGTCATGTATATCCCGTCAAACAAATACGATTTCCAGGTAGGTTATGACTATTTGAGCGGAGATGAACTTTTTGCCGTTCCCGCTAAGGGAAAAATCGGAGTGATTCAACACAAAGTCATCAAGGGCTTCAACCCCATCTATGGTTCTCACCATAAGTTTTATGGCGCTATGGACTTCTTCTATGTCAGCACTTATGTTAACGGTTTTACGCCTGGATTGCAAAACACGTATTTCGGTGCATCCTATAAACCTTTCAAAGGACTTTGCTTGCAAGCCAGTTACCATTATCTCGCCATGGCAACTCAGTTGATTGACATCGAAAAGACACTCGGTCACGAACTGGAAATACAAGGCAGTTACAAATTTACCAAAGACATTAGCTTATCTGCAGGTTTCTCTTACATGACAGGTACTAAAAACATGGAGAAACTAAGACGAGCAAGTAGCGATGGTAGACTCCGTTGGGGGTGGATTTCCCTCAATATATCTCCAAGACTTTTTACAACAAAATGGTAATTACCAATAAACCTAAAAACACAAATAAATGAAAAACTATTCACCTTTATCAAAAGTACAGTATGGCATTTATGCAGAGTGTGTCGGTCATACTGGCGAAATTTGCTATAACCTTCCTTATTTATATATATTAGACAAATCGCTCGACGAGGAACGTCTGCGTTGTGCCGTCGAGGAAACCGTAAAGGCTCACCCTACCCTATTCACGCGTATAGAACTGAATGACGAAGGCGAACCTGTACAATATATAGAAAACGAAGATTGGACGCTTACGATTGAAGATGTTGAGGACATTGAAAAATGTATTCCTCAATTAGTAGTTCCTTTCAACATCTACGGCGACCGTCTTTTCCACATCCATCTATTACGAGACGCCAATCATCTCTATCTGTTCCTCGACTATCACCATATCATCGTTGACGGAACTTCCATGAATATCCTACTTCATGACATCAATGATGCATACAATGGAATAGCCATTGAAGGAGAAGGCATCTCATTGGCGGAGATAGTACAGAAAGAAGTGGAAGACAGGAAATCACCAGCTTTCGAAGAAGCCAAGCAATGGTTTGCCAATAACTTCGATTGTGGAGATACCTACACGCCGCTCATTCCTGATGTAGAAGAAATCGAGCATACCGAGGATAGTTTGCTTCGTACGCTCTCTATCAACATGGCTGATGTGGATAATTTCTGTCAGCAACACGGCATTTTCAAGAGTACTTTGTTCACACAAGTTTACGCGTATTTGCTCGCCAAGTTCAACAACGAACAAGAGTCTCTCTTCAATACTGTTTACAATGGTCGTTCCAACAAGCAAATGGCTCATACGGTAGGTATGTTTGTCAAGACATTACCCGTTTATGCCAAGTTTACCGTAGACACCACGGTATTGGAATACTTACAAGCAGGACAAGAGCAAATGAGTGGTTGTCGTAAGCACGACATCTATTCATATAGTGACATCGTAGAAGACCTCAAATTACAAAGCAATTCCGTCTTCGCTTGGCATGGGATGTTGTTTTCCGATAATCAATTAGGCGGAAAACCCATGAAGACGAGGCGTATTGGCAATAGTACGTTAGACGCATCCCTTTATTTGAAGGCTTTCATCCTCAACGACCAATTCCAAATCAAGGCAGAGTATAATTCCAATGAATACTCAAAGATGCTTATCGCACAATTCTTGGAAAGCTATGAAGCCGTATTAAAAGGGTTCCTTACCGAAACATATTTGCGTGACATCAAACTTTCTACTGCTTCGCAAGTGGAATTGCTTGACTCATTCAATCAAACCGACTTAGATTACGACGATACTCAAACCATCGTTTCGCTTTTTGTCAAACAAGCAAAAGCCACTCCGCAAAACATTGCCGTGGTTTACAAAGATAGGAAATACACATACGCTGAGGTTGACGATATTAGCAATCGCATTGCCGCATTCATTCGTACCAAGGATTTGCAATTGGAAGATGTGGTTTCCGTACTTATCCCTCGTTGCGAGTGGATGGCCATTGCTTCACTCGGTGTATTGAAAGCTGGTTGCGCATACCAACCACTTGATCCCAGTTATCCGAAGGAAAGACTCAACTTCATGATGCAAGACGCGAATGCGAAATTGCTCATTGCCGATGAAGAATTGCAACCTATCGTTGATGAATATAAGGGCGACGTTCTTTTGACAAAAGACATTCCCCAATTGCCAGAGGCAGCATGTCCAGACGTAGCATTAACACCCAACAATCTTTTCATCTTGCTCTATACATCTGGTTCAACGGGCATTCCTAAAGGTTGTCAACTTATCCATGCCAACCTTGTAGCGTTCTGTCATTGGTTTCAACAATTCTACGATTTACGGGAAGAGAATCGTGTGGCAGCATACGCCAGTTATGGCTTTGATGCGTGCATGATGGATTTGTATCCAACACTAACGTGTGGAGCTGCCGTTCACATCATTCCTGAAGAAATTCGCCTTGACCTGATTGCCTTGAACGATTACTTTGAACAAAACCAAATCTCGCATTCGTTCATGACCACACAGGTGGGTTATCAATTTGCTACAAGTATTGAAAATCATTCATTGAAATATCTCTCAACGGGTGGAGAAAAATTGGCTTCTCTCACACCTCCTGTAGGTTATAAGTTCTTAAATGTATATGGTCCTACGGAGTGTACCGTCTTCATAACATGCTTCCTCGTGGATAAGAAGATGAAAGAGATTCCCATCGGAAAACCACTTGACAACATGCGTCTATATATAGTAGATGCACAAAGCAATCGCTTGCCTATTGGAGCGGCAGGTGAATTGTGGGTAGCTGGTCCACAAGTAAGTCGTGGATACTTGAACCGTCCAGAAAAGACGGCTGAAGTATATATTACCAATCCTTTCACATCCGAAGAAAAGTATAGTCGTGTTTACCGAACGGGTGATATCGTGCGCTACTTACCTGATGGCAATATCCAATTCGTAGGACGTAGAGACGGACAGGTGAAGATTCGTGGATTCCGCATCGAACTTAAGGAAGTGGAGAGTATTATTCGCGAGTTCCCAGGCATCAAGGATGCAACGGTGCAAGCCTTTGACGAAGATGGTGGCGGTAAGTTTATTGCCGCTTACATCGTGAGCGACCAGCAAATAGACATTGAGGCACTCAATCAATTTATCTTAGACGAGAAACCTCCTTACATGGTACCAGCCGTGACAATGCAGATTGACTCCATTCCATTGAACCAAAACCAGAAAGTCAACAAACGTGCGTTGCCAAAACCAGAAAAGACTGCTGCGAAATCCGAAATTACGGAACAAATTCCGATGAATGTATTGGAGCAAGAAATCCATGACATCATTGCCGACATTGTCAATAATCATGACTTTGGCGTAACTACTGTCTTGGGATATGCTGGACTCACGTCAATTTCTGCCATTAAGTTGGCCGTACAAATTAACAAGCGATATGGCGTTTCCCTTGATTCCAAGTCATTGGTAAAGACGGGAACGTTGCAAAGTATCGAAAACGAAATCCTGAAAAAGATATTATCAAGTGGAGGAACAACTGAGACTTCGAAGAAAGAGGAAAAGGAAAAATTAACAAGCGTTCCTTTGTCGTATGCACAAACAGGTGTGTATTTCGATTGTCTGAAGAATCCTACTTCCACGATTTACAATATTCCTTACTTGCTCACTTATCCAGCTGGAACTGATGCCTCGCAATTAGCTTCATGCGTGAAACGAGTGGTTGAGTCACACCCTGAATTGGCCGTTCATTTCTCTACGCAAGGGGAAACCATCGTACAGACATTGGCAGATAGCGTACCAGTTGAAGTGCCTATTTCCGAAATGACGATGGAACAACTATCTTCTTACAAGAATGAGTTCGTCCAACCTTTCAATTTGCAAAAGGCACCGCTCTATCGTTTAGAAGTAGTGAAGACAGAAGAGAACGTTCACTTATTGATGGACATTCATCATCTTATTTTTGATGGAGGTTCGGCAGACTTGCTCATTCGTCAGATAAATGACGCTTTGGAAGGAAAGTCGATTGAAAATGAAACGTATTCTTATCTTGATTTCGTTTCCGACCAACAAAAAGCAGAGGAAACCGACGAATTCCGTGCTTCTCAACAATTCTTTGCAGAGAAACTTCAAACATGTGAGGGAGCAAGTGAGATTCCTGCCGACTTACTGAAAACAGACCAGCAAGGATTGATTGGTGAAGCGGTATGCAAGCCTGATTTCGAGAAGGCTACGGCATTCTGTCGCCAACAGGAAATCACACCAGCCCACTTATTCCTTGCTGCTACCGCTTACGTCGTTTCGCGTTATACCAACAATCGTGAAGTGTATCTCTGTACGGTTAGTAGCGGTCGTTCTAACTTAAAGATTGCCGATACGGTAGGTATGTTCGTGAACACGTTGGCTTTGGGTATGAATATCGATGATGTTTCCGTAAGTGAGTTCTTGAAAAAGACGAGTGAGACCTTCGATGAGACCTTGCGCCATGAGGATTATCCATTCGCTCGCATTGCCACAGATTACGGATTCCGTCCTGCCATTGCCTACGCTTATCAAGTTGGCGTGCTCTCTGAATATACCGTGAACGGGAAAGCCATTCAGCAGGAATTGTTGGAATTAAACGTTCCGAAATTCAAGATTAACATCAAGATTGAGACGCGTGGAGTTGTTGTGCAATATGATGACAGCATTTATACTGAACGATTGGCTAACTCGATGGCGGAAAGTATAGTTGCCGTTGCTGAACGGATGATAGAACAACCAAATACAAAGGTTCGTCAACTTTCCATCGTAAGCAAGAACCAGGAAGAAGAACTATCTCATTTACGTCAAACTGCTACGGGAGATGCACCGTTCAAGTTCTTCCATGAATGTATCAGTCATTTTGCAAAAACACAACCAGACCAAGAGGCGTTGGTTGCCATTGATGCAAAATACACATACAGGGAGATGGACGAGGTAACTAATCACATCGCTGCAGCCCTTCATAAGCGTGGTGTTGTGGCACGCGACCGAGTGGCATTGTTATTACCACGTACCAGTAGATTGATTCTATCCCTCTTCGGTGTTCTTAAGGCTGGTGCTGCTTATATTCCTTGCGACCCTGAATATCCCGCTGATCGTATCAAACTGATTTTGGAAGATAGTGAGGCTCGTTATATTATCACTACGGCAGATAGAATGGAAAGTGTTCCTGCCGATAAGGCGATAGATGTGGAGACGCTGATATCTGATGGCCCATGTCAATTGGAAGATGTTCAATTAACGGGCGACGACCTTGCTTACTTAATCTATACCAGTGGTTCTACGGGAAGACCAAAGGGCGTGATGTTAAGGCACGAGGGAATCTGTAATTACCTCTATGGTCATCCCGCCAACGTATTTGCCAATGGCGTACTTACAGACGCAAAACGTGTGTTGAGCGTAACTACCATTTCATTTGATGCCGCCTTGCAAGATATCGGTATGGCTTTCTTCAACGGCAAGACGCTTATCGTTGCTACTGAAGAACAAGCAAACAATCCTCTCGACTTGGCAACGCTCATCAACGAGCAACATATCAATATGGTTTCAGGAACACCATCACGTTGGCAAACATGGTTGACCAGTCCTGATTTCTGTCAGGCTATTTCACATATTAATATATGTAGGGCGGGTGGTGAGAAATTCTCTGACCAATTACTGACACAAATGCGTAGCGTTACCAAGGCTCGTATCTTCAACTGCTATGGACCCACGGAAATCACCGTTGCTTCCAATAACAAGGAACTGACGAATGCTGAAATCGTTACCGTTGGTAAGCCACAACTCAACGTGAAGGAATTCATCGTTGACCAAGACGGAAACGAATTGCCCGTTGGCGTAGTTGGCGAACTATACATCGGTGGTCGTGGTGTTGCACGTGGCTACAACAACCTTGAACAAATGACGAAAGAGCGATTCGTTGACTATCATGGTGAACGTATCTATAAGTCGGGCGATTACGCCAAGTGGTTGCCTGATGGCGACGTTGTCATTCTCGGTCGTACCGACCATCAGATTAAGTTGCGTGGACTTCGTATAGAATTGGGAGAAATCGAGAATGTCATGCTGAAGGTGAAAGGTATGAAGAAGGTGGTTATCCTTATCCGTAAATTGAACGACAAGGAACACCTTTGTGCATACTATACCGCTGACCGTGAGATTGCCCCCGATGCTCTCAAGGCTGAAATATCGAATAGCCTTACACAATACATGGTGCCAACGGCTTATCTCCAATTGAAGGAAATGCCGATGACACCAAACGGAAAGACCGACGTGAAGGCATTGCCCGAACCGCAATTGGCTATTTCGTCTGCATACGAAGCTCCAGTCAATGATACGGAACGTACGTTCTGTGACATCTTCGCAGGAATCTTGCAAATGGATAAGGTGGGAGCATCCGACAACTTCTTTGAGTTGGGCGGAACTTCACTTGTCGTTACACGTGTCATTATCGAGGCAGACAAGGCTGGATTGCATGTTGCTTACGGGGATGTGTTTGCCAACCCCACTCCACGCCAATTGGCTCGTCTCATTACAGGCGACACGGGAACTGAAGGTCAAGACGAAGTTACCAGCTTCGACTATACCGCCATCAACAATCTCTTGCAACGCAATACGCTTAACATGTTCCGCTATAGCGAGCGTCAAGCCATAGGAAACGTATTGTTGACGGGATCGACAGGTTATTTAGGCATTCACATTCTTCGCGAACTCATTGACAGCGACGTAGAAAACATTTATTGCTTGGTGCGCGGCAAGACTCAAGCAGCAGCAGAGAGTCGTTTGCGCTCATTGCTATATTATTACTTTGCCAATGCATTCAAGGACTTGTTCGGAAAACGCATTCATGTCGTATTGGGTGATGTGACCAATGATTTCGACGAGAGTCTTGACATTCAAACGGTGTTCAATTGCGCTGCTATCGTTAAGCACTTCTCTGAAGGAACGGAAATCGAAGACGTAAACATTGGCGGAGCCAAACGTTGCGTAGACTTCTGTATCAAGAAGGGAGCCAAACTTGTTCATATCTCAACGGCAAGTACTCGTGGCTTGTGGGCTGGTGAGACTAAGGATGAAATCTTCACGGAGCAACGTCTATACATGGGACAATATCTTGGCAACAAGTATATCTATTCTAAGTTCATGGCTGAACGTCTCATTCTCGATGCCGTAGCATTGCACGGATTGAGTGCGAAAATCATGCGTGTAGGTAATCTTGCAGCTCGTAGTACAGATGGTGAGTTCCAAGCCAACTTCTCCACCAACTCGTTCATGGGTAGAATCAAGGTATACAACATGTTAGGTTGCTGTCCTCACCAGATGCGCAACAAGAATATTGAGTTCTCTCCCATCAATGAGGTGGCGCGCGCTATCGTATTGCTTTCCACTACTCCAAAAGAATGCACCGTATTCCATCCTTACAACATTCACGGACAATTCCTGGGTGATGTGCTCATGGGACTCACGACCGTGGGTGAAGGCATTCGATTCGTGGAACAAGAAGAGTTTGCCGCCGTCATGGAGGAAGCAAAGGAAGACCAGCAGAAAGCCAAGCAAATGTCGAGTCTCTTGGCTTACCAAGATATGGCACACGGACAGAAGACGACCGACGTGAAACGAGACAACAACTATACCACGCAGGTACTCTATCGTCTTGGCTTCTCTTGGTCGCCCACTTCATGGGATTACGTTGAACGAATGCTTACTGCCATCGGTGGATTCGGATTCTTCGAGTGATTAACCATAGCCCCCTAAGTTAGGGGGTTGGGGGTCTGAAAAAAGCATATATTGGACGTAATGGCCAGTATTAAAGGAATGAAATAATAAAGCATTTTAATACAATCAAGCAATAATTGAATTAAAAATGAAAAACGATTGTAAAGCCCCCCAACCCTCTAACTTGGGAGACATCAATAAACAGTTCTACAACTATCTATGGGCTTACATCCTCGTAGCACTTTCGGGGTGTTTAGGTAATGTGGTAGACGGTATTATCGTGGGCAACCTCATTAGTGAGGATGGTGTGAGTGCCATTAACCTATCCAAGCCTATCAACCAATTTATCTTCACGCTTCACTTACTCATCAATGCTGGTGCGGGAATGTTGGTTGCTTATGCTCTTGGACAAAAGAACATAGCTGATGCAAGGCGATTCTTCACGCGTGCACTTACGCTGAGTATGAGCATTGGCATATTGCTCTCCATCTTCGGAGGATTGTTGTTTCCCAATCAAACAGCTCATTTGTTGTGTAGTAATGAACAAATCCTCCCCTTGGCACGTGACTACATGCAGGTTCTTTTGTTGGGTAATCCCGCCTTCATCCTCATGTGGGGACTCTCTACGATGGTGGGTGTGGATGGTAAACCTAAATTGGTATCTTTGGCGGTTATCATCGACAATGCAGTTAACCTCTGTCTCGACATCGTTTTCATTCAGTTCTTTGGATGGGGCATTACCGGTTCTTCGGCAGCCACGGTTGTAGGTCATCTTGTCGGCATTGCCATCTTGCTCAGTCATTGGTGGAATCCTGCTAACAGACGACTGTTACCCACGTTCAGCGCAGATGGTTTAATTACATCATGGCGACGCATCATCTCACAAGGTGCACCATTGGCTATTGCATCTATCTCACTGACCCTTCTCTTGTTATCTGCCAACACCATCGTACTTTCCACATTGGGGCGCACGGGTATCTTTGCCTTTGCCGTTTGTATGAACCTTTTGCAAGTATACAATCTATTCCTTTCGGGTACTTGCCAAACGTTGCAATCATTGGGAGCTATTCAGGTGGGAAAGAAAGACAAAGAAGGGTTGCGTACCGTATTACGTAAGGCATTCCGTTTCATCACGGTAGCCATGATAATCACTTGCGTTTTTGTATGGATAGCCCCATCGGTTATTGCCAAATTATTTGGAGCCAGCCAACCCGAGATGATTTTGGAATGTGAAAAAGCCTTGCGCATATTCGCTCTGAGCTTCATCCCGTTCTGTTACATCTATGTCATCATGATTGTTTACAAGCTATATAGTCAGCATCGTATGGCCTTGTTTATCTCCTTCGCCTTGTCGCTCACGGTGATTCCTGTTCTTTGGCTCATGGCAAGAATCTATCCCAATCTTCTCTGGTACAGCTACCTCATCGCCTATATCATCGAGGCTATCATCATCTATGCGCTACACCGCATCAACCACATCAGCCTAACGCTCAAGACATAGTCATTAATTAGGTTAGAAACCATAGCTTTATATGCTACAGGCCATTGATTTATGCATTACAGACGAATGGTTTATAGCATATAAAGCTATCGTTTATAGCACACAAACCTATTGTTTACATCGTCTAAAGCTATGGTTTGTGCATTCTAAATGACCTGTTTTAGAAGCAAGAATGCATCTGTATATAAGCAAGAAAGTAAGAAGCTATATTTCACATACACAAGCATTTAACCTATTTTTTAAAAGTATTTCTTTACTATCCATAAATGGTAAAATCTTACAGTCTTACAGCTGACAGTTTTTTTTTGCATATATTACAACCTATAGAAGGGAGAAGGAAGGGGAAATAAATGAAGAATGAAGAATGAAGAATGATGAATGATGAATGATTTAGAATTAAAAATATAATATAAATCATTGATTCTATTATTATCTAATTATTGAATATATTATTATCATCTTAATTATTTAATATTCTTATTTTCATACATTTATACTACTATTCATACTACTCTCATCCCCACTCCATGCCCGTTACTTATACTATTTTTTAATTGTCAGCTGTAAGATTGTAAGATTTAGCACTAACAAATCATGATTTACACTTTGCTATGTCGATTAAAAAATGTAATTTTGCAGAATAGAAACATTATTATGAAGAACGAAAAGCAAATTGCTACTTCAGCAGCCGAATTCGCAGAGCGGTGGAAAGGCAGGGGATATGAACGGGGCGAGTCGCAACCTTTTTGGATAGACTTGCTTTCCAATGTGTTTGGCATAGAGACGCCATCGGATGGCTTTATCGTGTTTGAAGACCACCAAATGGTGGATGCTTCCAACTTCATCGACGGGCGCATCCCTTCCACTCGCGTGCTGATAGAGCAGAAATCGTTAGGCAAGGACTTGCGCGCTCCCATCAAGCAGAGCGACGGTTCACTGCTCAATCCCTTCCAGCAAGCCCGACGCTATGTAGTGAGTTTGCCCGTTTCAGAGCACCCACGTTGGATTGTAACGTGCAACTTCTCCGAGTTTCTCGTTTACGACATGGAACAGCCAAATGGCGAACCCGAACGGATATTGCTTGAAGACTTGGGCAAGGAGTATTATCGCCTGATGTTCCTTGTAGATGCCAAGAACGAGCATTTGAGCAAGGAGATGCAAGTATCCATGCAAGCAGGTGAGATTGTCGGCAAAATCTACGAGGCATTGTTGAAGCAATACGATGACAACTCACCCGAAGCCCTGAGATGGCTGAATATCCTTTGCGTACGTATCGTATTCTGTCTGTATGCCGAAGATGCAGGCGTGTTTACTCACGACCAGTTCCATGACTTTCTCGTTCGTTACGAAGCGGAAGACATGCGCCGTGCTTTGCGCGATTTGTTTGAAGTGTTGAACACCCCGACAGAGAAGCGCAGCCGTTATCTGAAAGAAGACCTGAAAGCCTTCCCCTATACCAATGGCGGTTTGTTTGAAGAGGATATTGAAATTCCGCAATTTACGGAGGAATTAAAGCAGACCTTGCTACAGAATGCCAGTCTCGACTTCGACTGGATCGAAATATCACCCACCATCTTCGGAGCCGTATTTGAAAGTACGCTAAACCCAGAGACACGTCGTAGTGGCGGTATGCACTACACTTCCATCGAGAACATCCACAAGGTCATAGATCCCCTTTTCCTCAATGACTTGCGACATGAACTGGACGAAATACTGGAAGAAAAGGTAGAACGCCAGCGCCAAAAGAAACTCGATGCCTATCAAAACCGCTTGGCTTCGCTCACATTCCTTGACCCAGCCTGTGGCTCTGGTAATTTCCTCACGGAGACCTATCTCTCCTTGCGTCGCTTGGAGAATGAAGTAATACGCGAACGCCATCACGGGCAGGCATTCATTGGCTTTGAGGAAGTGAATCCCATCAAGGTGAGCATTCAGCAATTCTATGGCATAGAGATTAACGACTTCGCCGTTACCGTAGCCACCACGGCATTGTGGATTTCTGAAGCCCAAATGCTTCGCGAGACAGAGAAGATTATCCGTCGGGATATTGATTTTCTGCCGTTGAAGTCGTACATCAATATTCGTGAAGGCAATGCACTCAGAATGGATTGGGATGTAATGGAGATTCCCGATAATGTACCTACTATTTATGCAAAGAACGCATACGTTATTTTCGAGGATGAACCCATGATGGTCAGCGAACATTTAGTTGAATTAGAGGAAGTAAACTTGATAGCTTCTCATCGAAACAGAATACCCAAACTTCCCAAAAGATACCGTGTACGCTACGACTACATCATTGGCAATCCGCCATTTGTGGGTCAAGCAATGCGTACAAAAGAACAAACTGATGATTTAAAAGTAGTCTTTGCTCCGTCAAAGGACTATGGAAAATTAGATTATGTCGCAGGATGGTTTAAGAAAGCAGCGGAATTGATAAAAGGCACAAATGCCGAGGCAGCTTTTGTTTCTTCCAACTCCATTTGTCAAGGAGAGTCTGTTAACCTCTTTTGGCAGAAATTACTTGGGGATAATCTTTTCATAAACTTTGCACATAATACTTTTAAGTGGACGAGTGAAGCGAAAACAAAAGCAGCAGTTATGTGTGTTATTATCGGTTTCTCGAACAAAGAACGGAAAAACAAACTGCTTTTTAATGGTGAAAAATATGAAATCGTTGAGCATATTAACGGCTACCTAAAAGCCGCTCCAGATGTTTTCATAACTAATCGTAGTAAAAGTATCAATGAAGGATTGGCTAAAGTCGTACAAGGAAGTCCACCTGCTGATGATGGCCGTTTGTTATTCAACAAGGCAGATAGAGAAGAACTTGTAAAGCGTTATCCAGAACTTGATGAAGTTTTGTTGCCCTTTGTCGGTAGTCGTGAGTTTATCAATGATACGGATTATACTCGCTATTGTCTCTGGCTTGTTGGGAAGCGACCAGCCGACTACGCACATATACCAGAACTGACTGAACGATTCCGCTACATCAACGAATATCGTTTAAAGAGTCCTGTAGACAGAATTCAAAAGACAGCTGATAAGCCATACTTGTTTACGCAAAACAGACAGCCCGAAACTGACTATCTGCTTATTCCGCGTGTATCTTCTTCTTCACGTCGATATATACCTGTTGGCTTCTTACCACCAAATGTTATCGCCAGTGATTCTGCAGTCCTTGTCTATAATGCTTCACTTGTAGATTTCGGCATTATCTGCTCCAATGTTCATAATGCTTGGATGCGAGTTGTTGCTGGTCGTCTGAAAAACGATTATCGTTACGCACCGTCCGTATACTATAACTTCCCAATGCCATCGCCTACAGAGGAGCAAAAGCAAAGGATTGAACAGACGGCACAGGCAATCATCGATGCAAGAAAACTCTACCCCAACAAGAGCCTTGCAGATATGTATGGCGAAAACATGTATCTCTATCCCGAATTGCTAAGCGCCCATCAAGACAACGACCGCGCCGTGATGCAAGCATACGGTTTCAACGTCAAAACCATGACTGAAAGCCAGTGCGTGGCAGAACTATTTAAGTTGTATAAGGAAAAAACAAAAGACATTTAGTTGTATTAGCGAAACTATTTATTTGACACCAATAAAAAAAAGAAACCTTCAAGAATTTTTCAAAGCAGGAATAATGCACCTGTTATTGATAATCCTTGAAGGTTTCGACTTCATTATATAAAATACCTAACGCTATAGATTAAGTATTCATCATTGTATCACTTCATCAATTACGATAAGCAGGATTCTGGTATTCTTTCTTGGCATTTTCATCCATCTTCATACCATCGAGTTGTCCCTGTGGGATTGGACGGAGATAGTAACCAGCGGGAATATCACGCTTGAATGTCTGTAAATCCTTATCGACATAATCGCTGCCAGCAATACGATAGGTAGAAGCACGTTCAGTCCATTTCTGAGTACGTACAAGGTCGTACCAACGATAGCCTTCACCCCAGTACTCACGACTACGCTCATCGAGGATATAGTCGATGGTAATGGTAGCTGGTGTTGCAGCAAGCATGGCATCTGTGTTATCAACAGATACAGCTACGTTGTCATTCTGAGAGAATGTTTGCTTACCAGCACGAGCACGGAGCACATTCACGAGGTTTCTTGCTTCAGCATTCTTGTTCAACTTCACGGCAGCCTCAGCACCGAGGAGATAGAACTCAGAGAACTTAGCAACATTCCAAGGACGAGGACTACCACCGTTTACCTTAGAACCAAGACCACCAGCATTGTCTGTACGATAGATACCAATCTTCCAGTTGATAGGATACTTCTTGCGACTGATGTGGTTCACGGCTACTACGAAGTCTGGACGACCTGCAATCTCACCAAAACCAAGTTTACCATCTGCACCAGTATAGTTGATCTTGCTGTCCTCACTCTCGGGAACCCAACTGAAGTAAACTTCGTTAGGACGTACCTGCATACCATTAGCACCGTAAACGAATGGTTCGTTAACACCCGCTTTATGCCAATTGGTGTGATAGCGCAAGGTGAAAGTTGCATCGTAACGAGAGTCGATAGCCTTAACAGCATCTTCCCATACACCACCTGTCATGAAGTTGTCGGCAATAGGAGCCATACGAGTCCAAGGACGACCGAGTGCCTGAACTGCCTCACGTTGAATGGGGTTAATGTTAGCTCCAGATGCAGCTTTAGCTGTCATTTCGGTATAGTTCCAAGTTTCCATCCAGTAAGCGAAGTTCTCAGGAGAGCCACCGCTACCCCATCCGTAACCAGAACCACCATTACCATACTTCTCATCCTCATCGTGGTCAGCATAAAGCATAATCTCTGAGTTGCGGTCGTTGGTAGCTACGTTTACATCATAGAATGTAGGTTGCAATTTGTATGGGCCAGGATTGTTGATGGCTGCCATAGCCATATCGTATGCTTTCTGGTAGTAACTCTGTGCTTTACTTGCATCACGTGTACACTCAGGATAGGTAGGGATATTGTTTGGATTCTCCAACCACCAAGCGTATGTCAAGTAAGCCTTTGAGAGATACAGACGAGCCACATTCTTGGTAACAGTACCTGTCATACGAGGATTGTCGGGCAAATCTGCCAAAGCCTTCTCCAAATCAGGGAAGATACACTTCTGGTAAACATCTTCCACCGTGTTGCGTACAGAGGTACGAACGGTTGATGTATTGAACTTCAATTCACCAGCACCTAAATCCAGGGGTACACCACCATAGGTCTGAACCAACAGGAAGTAGTCGAAACCACGGAAGAAGTAAGCCTCTGCAAGCAGAGCATTGTCGATACCAACAGCAGCGCCTTTCTCGATAATACCACTGGCTGTATTGATGTTAGGGAACAAAGCACCCCAGATAGAACCAGCTATTGAGTTACTGGGTGTCATGGAACCAACACCAGAGAGGTCGGCATCCTTGAAGTTACCATCGGCAGACTGACCGTAGGTATATTCGTCGGTACCTGTTTCCACACTGTTCAGGAAATAACCGTTTCCATAGAAATAGCGCAAGTGAGCATAGAGTGAGGTCAAACCACCCTCAATACCCGTCTTCGTATTGAAGAATGTTGGGTCAAATTGGCTGCGTGGCTGTTCGTCAAGAACATCGGAGCATGAAGTCATGGTTGCGGAAAGACCGCAAAAAACGAGACCAGCAGCGAGGATATATTTTATACTTTTAGTTTTCATATCTTTAATACTTAATTAAAATGTGACGTTAATACCAAACAGGAAATTGCGAGTTGCAGGTGTGTTGTAACCTACGATTGGCATTCTGTGCTTACCTGAGTATTCTCCGTATGCAACAGCCGTGTTCTCATTTGCCCAAGAGTTTGTTTCAGGATCAAGTCCACTCTCATTGTTGAAGGGTGAGAAGAGTACGAATGGGTTCTGAATCGTAGCGTAGAGGCGCAGACGGCTAATGCCGAAATTCTTCACAGCTTTCAGAGTATCGAAGTTATAGCCAAGAGTAATGGCACGAATCTTCAGATAACCAGCATCGAAATAGCCGAGAGTAGAACCGTACTTGGGGTTGTCACTACTCATGATTCCACCTGGTTTCGGATACTTGGCACCTGTATTATCTGGAGTCCAATAATCAACGTCAAGCTGTCCGCGACGACCTGACAACATGTTCAGATAACCATTGGAAGAGTGGATGGCACTGATGAGTTTACCACCAATCTGGAATGCACCAATTACCGTGAGGTCGAAGCCCTTATATCCAACTGTTGTATTGAAACCACCGATGAGCTTTGGTTCCATGCTCTGGATACGACGGTCTTCAGCACCAATAGCACGAGTAGGAACGCCATTAGCATCGAGAGCGTCGGCATTATACTTCACCTTAATCATACCGAGATTACCGCCGGGTTCCAGAACAGCTAAGTTTGTAGTCTTGGTGCCATCAGGTAATGTCACATCGTAAACGTCCTCTGCATTCCACAAACCATCGTACTCATAGTCGTAGATAACATCGATAGGATGACCAACGAACCAACGGTTAGCTTCGTCGCGCTCAGGCTCAACCTTACCGTCTGCAGTCACGTAATTTGCACCAGTCAACTTAGTCAACTTATTGCGGTTTGCATAGAGGTTAATACCTGCATCCCATCTCCAACCGTTCTTGTTGTCGATGATAATACCATTCAATGTCAACTCAAAACCTTTGTTTTGGGTATTACCGATATTTCCTGTATAACTGCTTACACCAGAGGTAGAAGGCATTGATACATCGAGCAAGATGTCGTTAGTCTTCTGAGTATAATATTCGAATGATCCAGAAAGACGTCCGTTGAAGAACGAGAAGTCGAGACCGAAGTTCCAAGTCTTGGAGTACTCCCAACCCAATTCGGTATTAGGCAGTGCATTTACGTAGTAACCTGCTTTGTAGTTAGTACCATTACCAAAGTTATAGTTGCGAATGGCAAGACCACCAAGAGTAGAATAAGGACTGATACTTTGGTTAGATGTCTCTCCATAACCAATACGTAACTTCAAGTTGTCAATCCACTTCAAATCACTCATAAAGTCTTCACGTGCGATATTCCAACCAGCACTTACAGCAGGATAGGTATGCCATTGGTGTCCTTTTGCCAAACGAGAAGAAGCATCAGAACGAACTGCCAAAGAGAGCATATACTTATTATCGTAAGAGTACATAACACGACCCATCCAAGACATCAAACCACTCTGCCAATAACTGTAATTATTGAGATTAACCTGTCCTGTAGCCTTGTCAAGAGCATAGTACTGGAAGTAATCAGCAGGAATAGCCTGTGCATTAGCACCGGTAGATTCGTATGTTGTCTGCTCTGCGGAGTACATTCCCACTACGTTAACGTTGTGTTTCTCAGCAAAGACACGATCAAAAGTAATCAAGTTCTCAACAGCCCAGTTGCGTGTCTGGTTCTCTGAAATCCAACCACTATTGACAGCATTAGCATCCTTATTATTTACACCAGTACCTGTGAATCCACCACCCTTAGAAGAACGGAAGTTCAAACCGATGTTGATGCGATAGCTAAGACCTTCAACCCAAGGACACTTCACTTCACCGAAGAGAGTATTGTAAGTACCGATACCCTTATTTTCGTTAAGCCAAACATCCTTGTCTCTCTTCACCGTTTCCTTTGTTACAACAGACTGGTCATCAGCTGGAAGTGTAACAAAACGCTTCAGGTTGCCATTCTCGTCGTATGGACTGGCAAGTGGACTCTTGCTGAGTACACCATACATATCATTCACACCTTTAGTAATACGGTAGCTATTGTTCGTAGACAAGCCAAAACGTAACCATTTTCCAACATTTTGGTCGAAATTACCACGAACACTCACACGGTCGTAACCTTCAGTGGGAACAACTGATTCATCGTGATAGTAACCAGCGCCAAAGCTATAGCTACCACCGTTTGTACCACCAGCAATGCTCACATCGTGATTATGGCCTACACCCGTCTGATAATACAAGTCTTGCCAATCGGTATTGGTATTGTCACTCTCATCAAGAGAATTCTTATACTTTTTAGCATCTTGACGGAGTTTAGAGAATGTAGGACCATCCATCATAGGATATTTGTGGAATACAGTCTTGAAGTTGACATAACCATTATATGTTACCTTGGCAGGCGTTCCCATCGAACCCTTCTGCGTTGTGATAAGGATAACACCATTAGCACCACGAGAACCGTAAATAGCCGTTGCGGAAGCATCCTTCAAAATATCCATAGACTTGATATCTGTTGGATTGATATCAGAGAGTTGGCCCATGAAAGGAATTCCGTCAAGCACAATCAGAGGGTCGTTTGATGCTGTCAATGAACGCTGGCCACGGATGCGGATTTGCATTTCTGCACCTGGCTTAGAACTTGTCTGTGTCATGTTAACACCAGCTATACGGCCTTGCAAAGCCTGAGCGGCATTAGTAGCAGCAATCTGGTTCAACTTCTCACCATTTACATTAGCCACAGAACCCGTTACGGCTTCTCTACGTTGAGTACCATAACCAATTACGACAACGTCATTTAATGTTGTGTTGTCTTCACTCAGTACAACATCAATGTTCTGACGACCATTAATACTTACTTCTTGAGTAACGAAACCCACATAAGATACAGTTAAGCGACCATTAGAAGCGGCATTGACGTTAAACTGACCGTTAACATCGGTTACCACACCAGTGTTCGTTCCAACTACTCTTACTGATGCACCGATAATCGGCTCACCAGCACCATCACTAACCGTTCCCTTTACACTGTTTTGAGCAATCGCACCAAAAGGAACGAAGCAAAACAGGAACAGCAGTACCTTTAATTTCTTGATAAAAAATGAATTAAAACGTAACATAATATTTAATAATGATTAAAAGTCATCATGACCAATGCTATCAAATTTGCTACAAAATTATCATTTGTGTTTCATATATCCTTTTCCACATGTAACAAAAACGTTGTAAAACAAATGTATACAAATTTAAAAAGAAATCGCCACCCCATTTGTTACAAATAAAAAAGAAATTGAGTACTTTTGAAAAACTGAAAATGTACAAAACAACAAAAATAGAGAAACTCTTTTTGTTTTATTGTAGAAAACTTTTATCTTTGCAATCTATAATCATTGTATGGAATATCACCTATTTATCAATGACCACATCGACGACTTAGATTGGGAAGCGTCATTGCCTCTATTATCAGAACAACGTCGTGAACAAGTGCTACGTTTTAAACATATTCTTGGGCGTCGCACTGGTGTAGCTGCATATCTGTTATTACGTAAAGCATTGCTTGAAGTGTATGGAATAACCGAAAAACCCGTGTTTGAATATGGAAAACATGGCAAACCATCTATAATAGGACATCCCGAAATACATTTTAACCTAAGTCATTGTAAGGAAGCTGCCATTTGTGTAGTAAGTAACCATCCCATTGGTGTAGATGTAGAATCGGTACGGGAATATAAGGAAAGTTTGGCGCGATACTCCATGAACGATGAAGAACTAAAACAAATTTTGAATGCTCCTCGACCTGACGTAGCCTTCACGCGTTTCTGGACAATGAAAGAAGCCATGGTAAAAATGACAGGTACAGGAATAAGCAACCACATGAAAGACACACTATCCCAACCTGCTCACATCACCACGGTAGAGAGTGAGGATTTAAGATACGTCTATAGTGTATGTGAAATGGAATGATACAAGACTCAAATTCTTTGTAACATAATACTAAAGGGTATTTGTGGATTTGTTGTAATTTTGCATCAGTTATTATGCAACAATCATTATGAAAAAAATTTCTTGGTTATTATTAGTCTTGGCATTTGTTGTTAGCTTGCAAACAAAGGCTCAAAGTTACACTATTACTGTCGGTGGTATTCAGCGTAACTATATCGTGTATGTTCCGAAGAATTTAGGCGAGAAACGCCCTTTACTCATCTCATGTCATGGGATGAATCAAGATGCAGCATACCAAAAGAACATGCTACAAATAGAGTCAATTGCTGACACGGCAAAGTTCGTCACTGTTTTTCCAAACGGTATTGACAAAGGATGGGATATCGGTGGAGACCGAGACATCAATTTCGTGAAAGCTCTTATCAACGAAATGATAGCCAAATATAATATCGACCCAAATTGTGTATATTTATCTGGCTTCTCCATGGGTGGAATGTTTACTTATCATGCCATGAACCGCATTCCTGATAAGATTGCTGCCTTTGCTCCGATTAGTGGTTATCCTATGGGAGGTACTACTGCTAACGCCAACGTACGCCCGCTTCCCATTATTCACACTCACGGAACGAGTGATGACGTGGTAAATTTTGGTGGAGTATCAGGCGCATTGAATGCATGGATAAAACACAATGGTTGTCCCACAAAGGACGTTATTACCAAAAACTATCGCGGTGCTGCTCATGTTACTCGTCACGTATGGGGACCTGGCAACAACAACGTGGAAGTGGTTCTCTTGGAAATGGCAGGCAAAGGGCATTGGATTTCCAATGATATCATAAAGACTGGTGATGAGATATGGAAATTCTGCAAACGGTTCTCACTCGAACTGAAAGATCCTTCCACACGTATTACTTCCCCCAAAGATGGACTTACTTACTTAACTTTCGGCGGAACATCAGAGGTTCCTGACCTGACGATAAGCGCAACTGCAAGTGACCCTGATGGTGAAGTGAAGAAAGTAGCTTTTTATGACGGAAAGACTCTTTTGGCAGAATTCGATCATGCTCCATATAATTATACGCTAACAAATCTTACAGTTGGTGAACACACTATTATAGCCAAGGCAACAGACGACGAAGGTCGAACTGGTAGTAGCCAAATAACTATTTCAATTATTGAACCTACCAGTCTATATGCTTTACATAAGGCTTTCACCGTTGAAGGCTCTATTCCTGAAGGCTGGACCACCTATGACGGTAGCGAGAAACGCACGGGATTCTCTTCTGGGTACACTATGGGAAGTCGTCTCTTCCATTTCACAGGTGAAAAACATGATTACGAATGGGGACTCTACACCCGCAACATCAACGGAAAAGCCAAAGAAGGTTATGCTCGTTTCGCAGACAAAGGAACTCAGGTTTCCATGACTTTGTTTCCAGGTCAATATCAATTGTACTATCGTGTAAGCAACTGGAACCAAGAAAATTTCTCGCCAGTAACTTTTGCCCTTGAAACACTGGATGGTCAACAAGTTTTTTCTGAAACATTCACCCCTACATCTAACATTGGTAATTCAGCTTCCAATGATTTCTCTGGTACAACGCTCAGAAACGACATATTTGACGTGACAGAAAAAGGAAGATATGTAATTGCTTTCTATACGGCAGACGCTCCTTGGGCAGATCTTGTAGTTGGACAAGCCTCATTCCGTCGTTTGGGAGATGTATCTGCTATCAATGATGTTGAAGTAGCCAAAACCATTCGTACGGTATATTACAATATGGCTGGTCAACAAGTCAATCCAAATGGACATGGACCTTACATTGAAAAATCCATGATGGCAAATGGTTCTACTTCTTCTCGTGTAATCATATTCAAATAAGCATAAAAATAAACAAGATTTATGAAAAAGAAAGGTATTCTCATTATCATTTTTATCATTGGAATTTCGATTGGTAATTGGGCACAAGGCGTAAAACCTTTACCTACGTTACACACCGAAGGCAAATGGTTGGTAGACTCACACGGTAACCACGTAGTACTCCACGGAGTGATGGACACCCCAAACGCATGGTTTAACAACGGTAGATGGGGTTGGAACTACGATGACAATGGCAGACAGAATTGCATTAGCTATTTTGAAAAACTATTCAAGGGATTGGAACAAGCAAAGTGCGACGTATTCAGATTGCACATGGATCCCGCATGGACTAACGACCCAGCTAAACAGAGTGACGGAAAGGAAAGTGGCGAGGCAGACATCTCGCGATTCAGCGCTTCTCGATTGAAGAGTTATCTTAGTTCACTTTATTTCCCAATAGCTCAAAGAGCCATGAATCATGGTATGTACGTGGTAGTACGTCCCCCTGGTGTTTGTCCAGGAAACTTAAAGGTGGGCGATTATTACCAAGAATATTTGATGACGGTATGGGATATCTTCTCACAAAATTCGAACATCAAAAAGTATGCAGGGCAAATCAGTATTGAATTGGCCAATGAACCCGTATCTTTACACAATGCCAACGACCAAGATGACCCGAAGGCTTTACACGATTACTTCCAACCCATCGTAGACAAGATTCGAGCCAATGGCTTTACGGGTATCATCTGGGTACCTGGTACGGGATGGCAAGCAAACTATACAAGTTATGCCCTCTATCCTATCGAGGGCTACAATATTGGTTATGCGGTACACGACTACTGCGGTTGGTACGGATGTAGCGATGATACACCAAGTCCTACCAACAAAATCAATCAATTCCACAAGCAAGTTCCCGTGGTTGACACCAATCCTATTATCATCACGGAAGTTGACTGGAGTCCCAAGAAACCTGGTACAGGACATTATAATGAGCATGGTGACTGGGTAGATTCCAACTATGGAACATGGGCAACTGGTTCTACCTCTAAATGGGGAAAGGCTTATAAAGCCATGCTTGACTACTACGGCAATATCTCAATGACGTTATCTGGTACAAGTTGTTTGATTGATGTTGATACATTGATTAGCAAAAACAAGGTTGTTCCCGCTTTCGGTGGATATGAAGAGGCTTGTGGTAAGGCTTGTATGGATTGGTATGCAGATTATTACCAAGTAGATTGGGCTCATGCTGATTTCAAGAACGTATCGGTAAGCGACCAAGGAAACGGTATGTACAAGAATCCTCTTATCTTCGCGGATTTCCCCGATCCAGATGTCATTCGCGTTGACGATACCTATTATATGATTTCAACCACCATGCACCACTTCCCTGGCGCTACGATATTGAAATCGAAAGACCTCGTCAACTGGGAATATTGTGCGCAACCATTGGAACAACTATCCACGACAGATCGCTATAGTTTAATAAACGACCAAAACGCGTATGCCGCTGGTATGTGGGCTTGTTCGATGAAATATCATGATGGTAAGTTCTATATTCTCATCAATGGAAATGACGCTGGTGGTTGGTTGCTTACCGCAACTGACCCTGAAGGAAAATGGGAGAAGAAAAAACTGTCTCGCATCTATTATGACCCAGGTATGCTGTTCGATAATGGCAAGGTTTACGTTGCTTGTGGCATAGGAAACATTCAGATGTGCGAACTTGACGAGAACTTCAACTTCATTCGCGAACAACGTGTCATTAGTGACAAGGATGGTTTGGAAGGGTGTCATCTCTATAAACGTGGAGATTATTATTACATATATGCTACATACGGAGGATGGCCATCAGGTCAAACGGTATTCCGTTCGAAAAACATTTTCGGACCATACGAAGAGCACATGTTGGTGGAAAAAGTCATCAACAACAAGCCTAATACCGTTCATCAAGGTGCTTTGTTCGACACACCTTCTGGAGAATGGTGGACTATCTTACAAGAAGACTTAGGTGCTTTGGGACGAATGCCCAACTTGCAACCCGTTGCTTGGCAACAGGATTGGCCGGTTGTGGGAAACAATGGTACGCCTCATTCTACTTACAAGAAGCCCAATACAGGTATATCCACTCCTATTAAGCCATTACCAACCAGCGACAACTTCCGTAGTTATCCCATTGGTCAACAATGGCAATGGAACCACAATCCCGATCAGGGCGCATGGTCATTGTTTGAACGTCCGGGATGGTTGCGTTTGAAATCATCGGGCGCAGCCTCTCGTCTTACACAAGCGCACAATATGTTAACGCAACGCATCTTCGCTTTCCACGGAAAGAGCAGCACTCCATCTCTTGGTACCATTCGCCTTGATGTTTCTAATTTACAAGAAGGTGACCGTGCAGGTATCTGCATCTTCCAAGACCCATACGCATACGTAGCCGTGGAAATGAAGGATGGAAAACGCCAATTGGTTTGGCGTCAAGATACCCTGAGAGTTAACAACAACTTCACTCCTATGGAACAAGTGGAAGCCGTTGACATTGACAGCGTCATTTATCTACGTGCGTCAATCACTTATGGAACGAGTCAAACTCAATTCTATTATTCACTCGATAATAAGAGATACACGCGCATTGGAGACAAGACTACGTTGGGATTCAACTTAACCGTATTTGTTGGAGCACGTTTCGGTATTTTCTGCTTCAATCAAGTAAACCCACAAGCAGGTGGATATGCAGACTTTGATTGGTTTACTACTGAAGATACGTATGAGGAAACGATGTTCTATCCAGAAACCTTCGCTGGATTTAGTGAAGAGATGTTGACGGCAGAGCAACTGACATTGCCCATTGAGGATGCAGAAGTGATGATTGGCAACAATACTACATTGCAAGTGATTGCCACCTTTAAAGACGGTCACACGGAGAATGTTGCCGCACAAGCTAAATACGAAATGAACAACGGTGAAGTGGTAGAGATACAAAACGGGAAATTGCATGGAATAGCTGAAGGAACCTCAGAGGTAACCGTTAAATATACTGATCCATTGGGACATGAATTACAAGCTACCTTCACCGTACGCTCTACTTTCTTCCCATTTGGTGCACAGCACATCAACACGTCACTCTTCGCACAAGGTACATACAACGAGAAGACACACACGTTTAAACCTGGTCAGTGGGGACAAATGGGATGGGAATATCCCAATGGTGCAGATATGTCTGCATACAAATACTTGGTGATAAAACTAAAACAAGTACAGAATTGCGACGCTCACCTTAACATCTTTACCGCCAATAGCATTTGGAGTGATTGTTGTGAATCACCTGGTTTCGGTTCGAAAAAACAAATCGTCATCAATCTGAAAACGGCGAAGTATACGTCGGGCAACAAGAAAGGTCAAGCCCTTGATACGAAAAACATTCACATCGTAGACTTCTGGGCAAACGGTAATGGTACTATCGTGGTTGACCAAATGTACTTGACCAACAACGACGATTACTCACCACAACAACCAACTGACATCTTGGATATTACCGAGCAAGAGACACGATGGGTAAACGTATACACTCTCTCTGGTCAACTCATTCGCAATAGAGTGAATAAATCAGAAGCTACACGAGGATTGCCTTCTGGTATATATATCGTCGGCAATAAGAAAGTCTTCGTGAAAGAATAGTTTAGTAAGTGTCAAATTGATAGTTTTATTTCGTACAACAGGCAATGTACGAATGGTATATGGCTAATGTACGACTCGTACATGACTAATGTACGAATGGTACATTTACCATGTACGAAATGAAAACTATCAATTTGACACAGCTTTTTTGTAGTTAGAAACCTCTTCATTTACCCCATTGATTGGCATATATTTATCATATACATTTAGTTATGATTAATTCTTCAAAAAACTTCAATAGTAATAAATAATGTAAAAAGGAACGAAATATCATTTTTTTTCCATACCTTTGCAGCGGTATTCAGAATGACAATTACAAAAGCACAATTTTAGGGTACCATTGTAACTATATACAAAGATATAACAACAATCAAAGGATGAGAAAAAAGCTATTGTTTTTTTTAATGGCAATTTGCCTGTCAGTAACGGCAAATGCCGAAGATTTCAAGAATGGAGATGTCAATCACGACAAAACTATTGACATTAACGATGTGGTGATGCTCGTAGATTACATCTTGGGAAAAACACCAGAGGGGTTCTTTGTTGCACAAGCCGATAAGAACAAGGACGGGAAAGTGGATATTACCGACGTGATTAAACTTGTGAACATTATCCTAACGGGTGTTGACGACGATGATGAAGGAGGAGGAGAAGGTGGCCCTGGCAGTGGTAGTATTACTCCACCAGACATGGGTGCCAAAGGTTCAACAACAATCTCAGACTAAACAAATCTTTTCTCTCCCTAATCTATTCACACGATATATTATTATTCATACTGCCCCTTGTACTCCTTTGTATAAGGGGACAGAATATGAATTATGCCTAACAATAATTCAAAAAACCAATCTTAACGCCTGAGAATGTAAATGAGTTATAGGGTTAATAGATGTTATAAATACTGTGAGGTAATAAACTAATCAGAAGAAATATACGTCTATAAACAAAATAACATTCGAAACACGACAATTAAAAGTATATGAATAGAACTTTCAAGAAAAGTATTCTAATCATGATGGCGATATGTTTAGCCCATCCTGCATTAGCCCGACAATGGACACTACGCGAATGCATAGACTACGCATTGCAAAACAACATCACCTTACAGAAATCGAGTTTGACAAGACGTTCTGCACAAGAAGACATCTTGCAAAGTCAAGCAGCCTTATTACCTTCTTTGTCAGCTTCCACCAATCAAAATGTTTCTTACCGCCCCTGGCCAGAAACAGGAAGGGCAACCGTACAGAACGGATTCGTGCAACAAAGCGTAGATAAGGTTTTCTATAATGGTTCTTATGGCATCAATTCCAATTGGACCGTATGGAATGGCAATCGCAATAGAAATACCATCAAACTGAATAAGATAACTGCGGAACAAGCACAAGCCGACTCTGCAACCACTGCTAACAACATTCAAGAGCAAATAGCCCAATTATACGTGCAAATCTTGTATTCCATTGATGCTATTAATGTAAACAAGAAGAGTTTGGAAACAAGCAAGCAAAACGAGGAAAGAGGAAAAGCCTTTGTGGAAGTGGGAAAGATGAGTCGTGCCGACTTAGCTCAACTCACCTCACAACGCGCACAAGACGAATACAACATCATAGCATCTGAAAGTACTCTGCGCAATTACAAGAGGCAATTGAAACAATTATTGCAAATCACCAATGACGAAGAGTTTGACATTGTAGTTCCTACCACTACTGACGAGATGGTTTTGCAACTCATTCCTACCTTGCAAAGCGTATATGAAGCAGCCTTGGAACAACGACCAGAAATCAAACGAGCCAAGTTGGGAATTGAGAGTAGCAACCTCAACATTAAGATGGCAAAGGCACAACGTCTTCCTACCATTGGCGTAAATGCCAGTGCCACCACTACTACTACATCTATGAGTAACAACGCATGGGGTACGCAATTAAAAAACAACTTCAACTTAGGTGCTGGTGTTAACGTAAGCATTCCTATATTTGATAATCGCATGGCTAAGACTGCCATTAACAAAGCTCTTATTCAACGAGAGAATTATATGCTTGACTTGAAAGACAAGCAGACCGCCCTCTACTCTACCATAGAAAACTATTGGCTTCAAGCAGTGAACAACCAAGAGAAATTCAAGGCTGCCAAGATAGCCACGCAAAGTGCCGAAACCAGTTATGAGATGCTTAGCGGTAAGTTTGAGCAAAAGCTCATCAACATCGTAGAACTCATGCAAGGAAGAGACGCTTTATTGAAGGCACAACAAAATGAATTGCAGAGTAAATACCTCACCCTCCTAAACATTGACATGCTTCATTTTTACATGACAGGTGAATTAAAGGAATAACTAACGAGAAAGATAAACATATTCATAATTATTATTCGACAAGAATTCGATATACTTAAAAAATGCTTTTTTCCCAACAAAACCAATTGCGTTTTTTTGCACAATTGATATTAATTTGTAACTTTGTACGTAAATTATCGATTATGGGAAAAAAAGCATTTTTTATTTATACTATACTTAGCATGTTATTATGTGCATGTGGTGGTGATGATGGTCTCAAAAAAAGTACGGAAACTGGCATTGACGAAGACGATGACAATACCACGGCTACCATCAATGACGATTATACCTATCAGATTCCAGTAATCTTTCACGTTATATACTCAGATAAGGACGACCCTCTACAATATGTTAGCAGTACTCGTCTGTCTAATATCTTGGATAACGTAAATGAAATCTATAAAGGTGGGATTTACGGAGAGAGCCAAAATATTAACGTCAAGTTCTTTCTCGCAACAACCGACGAGAAAGGCAACAAACTCAGTACTCCAGGCATAGAATACATCAAGTGGCCAGGTGATTATCCCATAGAGCCACACGAATTCATGGGTGACCAGTCAGGAAATAACAAACAATATATTTGGGAACCCAACGAATACCTGAACGTGATGGTGTACAACTTTGCGAAGAAAGAGAATAGTGACGGTGTCGTCTTAGGATTAAGTCATCTACCTTACGCGGTGAAAAGCGATTCTGCATTGGTGGGATTGGAAACGGTCAACAGAAGCAATATCACGAAATCAATGATAGACTATCCACATAGCGCATCTATCAATAGCCTTTATATCAATAGTGAATCTACACGCTACACCAAAGCTGATAAAGGCAAGAGTGGGTATACTTACAACTCTGCAGACATTAACGTTACGGTGGCTCATGAGTTAGGGCATTATTTAGGTTTGCACCACATGTATACGGAAAGTAATGGTGAACCTGTGGATTCGTGTGGTGATACTGATTTCTGCGAAGACACTCCCAGTTACAATCGTGTGGAATATAGCGAATACCTTAATTATTACATAAATCATACAGCCAAAGAAGAACTTAACTTGAGAGATATGTGCCTACGCAATGATTGTACGGGTAAATCATTCTACTCAGCTAACATCATGGATTATTCCATGGGATATGGCTATAAGTTTTCTGAAGACCAAAAATACAGGATGAGATGGGTATTGTATAATTCTCCATTAATGCCAGGTCCGAAGAAGAAAGGAAAGACAATTCAACGACGAGATAAAGAAAATACTGAGACTATCAAATTACCCATGAGAATCGTGGAAGACAAATTGAGATTTAGATAAAACAACATGCAATACATCATACAAGCACCCCAACATCTTGATACTACCATCAAGTTGCCTGCGTCAAAGAGCATCAGTAACAGGGCTCTGATTATTCATGCATTAGCTGGAGGGGAAATTATTCCAGACAACTTATCCGATTGCGACGATACCAACGTCATCGTGAATGCGTTTCGAAATATGCCCGATGTGATAGACATCATGGGAGCAGGCACGGCTATGCGTTTCATGACAGCATACCTTTCCGTTACACCAGGCGAACATACATTGACAGGAACGGAGAGAATGAAGCATCGTCCCATAGAAATACTGGTGGATGCACTTCGTTTATTGGGTGCTGATATCCAATATTTAAATGAAAAAGGCTATCCCCCACTCCGCATCAAAGGTAAAACGCTCAAAGGTGGAACGTTGGAAATACCAGGAACAGTAAGTTCTCAATACATCTCAGCATTACTGATGATTGCACCCATATTGAAAAACGGATTGGAACTTACGATGACTGGCGGCATTATCTCTCGTCCATATATCGACCTCACTTTATGGACGATGCGCGAATTCGGCGCAAAAGCAGATTGGACAGGTGGAGATACTGTTACCGTTCAACCAGGCAATTATACTCAACGTCCTTACTTGATAGAGAACGACTGGAGTGCCGCATCGTATTGGTATGAAATATTGGCACTTAGCGACGATGAGGAAGCAACCGTCAAACTTACAGGGTTAATGGATGGTTCCAAACAAGGAGATTCCGTAACGAGATATATATTCTCTTTACTGGGTGTAAAGACATTATTTGGCTCTAACAAACAAGGTAAACCCACAACCATAACACTAAAGAAAAATCGAAGAATCGTGCCTCGCCTTGATTATGATTTTATCAACTCACCCGACCTTGCCCAAACATTTGTTGTTTGTTGTTGTGCATTGGGTGTTCCTTTCCATTTTAAGGGATTATCAAGTCTGAAAATCAAGGAGACTGACCGTATAGAAGCCTTGAAAATTGAATTAAGGAAACTGGGATTCGTCATTAAGGATTTCAACAATTGCGAATTGATATGGGATGGAGAACGTTGTGAACCTACAATGGCTCCCATCGATACCTACGACGACCATCGTATGGCTCTGTCGTTTGCTCCTTTGGCCATGAAATACCCAGAGATTAAGATTAACAATCCATTGGTTGTCACTAAATCATATCCTGCGTTTTGGAACGACATGAAACAAGCAGGATTTACGATTGAAAGCATTTAATTACTCACTTATTAGATTATGAGTTACGTCACGTTTTGCGTCATTGCCTTGTTGATAATTACAGGTTGTTACTTGTTGTTTGCCAAGACGACACGTGGCGAAGACATTCATGTGCCTACAACAGATTGTAGTAGTTGTAATGGTGCCAATGAAAAATGTGAGCAGACCTGCATGATGGAAGCCTCTTTGAACGATATTGAGTATTTTGATGATGAAGAACTGGACACTTTCAAAGGAAGAGCATCCAATAGTTATACTGACGAGGAAGCAGAGAAGTTCAGCTACGTCATGGAAACGATGAATCCAAAGGAGGTGAAAGATTGGAATCGTAGTCTTTGTTTGAGAGGTATAAATGTGCCCGATCAAATCAAAGATGAGTTATTTTTGCTTATGGAAACTTAAATGGTATGAATCTTTTCATTATCAACGTGAATTACACCACTTTCCAGACAATAAAACAACCTGTTTTTCAGTTAAATAAACATGCGGTTGCATAAAATGAGACATATCATCCCCCTTATACTGTTGGTCTGCATAGGATTGACAGTGGGATGTTCTACGCAAAAAAACACGGCGAAGAGCAGATGGTGGCACTCATTTAATGCACGATACAATACATATTACAACGGAACATTAGCTTACATTGACGGTAGCGAGGAAAAGGAAAAAGGCAACAAAGACAATTTTACCGAGATATTGCCATTGTATACCGTAGGCAACAAGAAAAGCAGGGAATTAGGCAAGGGAAACTTTGACAAGGCTATAGAAAAGAGTCAAAAAGCCATCAAGTTACATAGCATCAAGAAACGTCCCGAATGGACCAAGAAACGCAGAAAGACAGAGAAAGACCTTGAATGGTTGAACAGGAAAGAATACAATCCGATGCTGTGGAAGGCATGGATGCTTATGGGACGTTCACAATTCCATCAAGGAGCTTTCGATGAAGCAGCCTCAACTTTTGCTTATATGGGTAGGTTGTATCAAACACAACCTGCCATTTATGGTAGGGCTCGTGCATGGTTAGCCAAATGTTATATAGAGCAAGATTGGATATACGATGCGGAAGATGTCATTCGTAACATGCGCCGCGATTCTATTCATTGGAGCGCTCAAAAGGAATGGGATTACACATACGCCGACTATTTTATTCACATTGGCGATTACGAACAAGCGATTCCTTATCTCAGAAAGGTCATTAAGCATGAGATGCGAAAGAAGCAAAAAGCGCGCGAGTGGTATCTGATGGGACAATTGGAAAATGCATTGGGTCATAGGGAAGCTGCTTATAAGGCTTACAAACGTGTCGGCAGACTCAATCCTCCATACGAAGTGGCATTCAATGCCAAGATTGCCATGACTGAAGTAATGGCAGAAGGACAATGGAAAAAGATGATTAGCCAACTGAAACGAATGGCTCGCTCTGATAACAACAAAGAATATCTTGACCAGGTTTATTATGCCATTGGCAACATCTATCTTTCACAAAAAGATACGCTCAAAGCCATCAGCGCATACGAAACGGGTAACCAAAAGGCTACTCGTAGTGGTATAGAAAAAGGTGTGTTGTTATTGAAGTTGGGCGACATCTATTGGGAATTGGAGAAATTCAGCGATGCTCAACGATGCTATGGCGAAGCAATCGGCCTACTTGACAAGGAACGTAAAGACTATGAGCAATTGTCTCAAAGGTCAAAGATATTGGACGAATTGGCTCCCTATACCGATGCCGTTCACTTGCAAGACTCATTACAAGCTCTTGCCAAGATGGATGAAAAGGAAAGAAACGAAGCCATCGACCGTGTGATAGAGGCTCTCAAGAAAAAGGAAAAGGAAGAAAAGAAATTACAGGCAGAAGCCAATGCGCAACAAGTAATGCAACGCAATGGGGCTATCGGCAATCGGAATAACCCCCAGAACAATACTCCCACCCCACAAACAGGAACACAACAAAATGGTAAGTGGTATTTCTATAATCCCATGGCCGTACAACAGGGTAAGCAATCTTTCGAAAAGTTGTGGGGAAAGCGTGAAAACGTAGACAACTGGCAACGTGTTAACAAGACGGTAGTTGCTGGTGTTGGTTCTGAGGAATTTCCTGAGATGACACAAGAACAATTGGATTCCATTGCCAAGGAAGAAGCTATCCAAGATTCATTGGAACAAGTTAAGGATAGTGCCCAAAACGACCCACACAAACGTGAGTATTACTTAGCACAAATACCTTTTACCGAAGAACAATTATTAGCAAGCAACTTAATTCTCGAAGATGGTTTGTTTAATTCAGGCGTTATCTTCAAGGATAAACTCAATAATTTACCATTGAGCGAAAAGGCATTGCGCCGACTTACTGATGAATATCCCGACTTTGAAAACATGGACGCGGTGTATTATCACCTATTCTTATTATATAATAGGATGAATATGCCTGCCATTGCAGATGGGTATATAGAAAAGCTCAAGGAGAATTTCCCAGAAAGCCAATGGACAGGTATCTTATCAGATCCGTACTTCAAAGAGAATGCCATCTTCGGCGAGCACATGGAAGATTCGTTGTATGCAGCTACGTATGACGCCTTCAAAGACAATCGCTATGATGAGGTGAAAAGCAACTCTCGCATATCCGAAGAACGTTTCCCATTGGGAGCCAATAGAGATAAATTCCTATTCATTAATGGTTTAGGAAAACTCAATGACGGCGATGGAGATGGTTGTTTGGCAGACATGAACACCATCGTCGAGAAATTCCCGCAAAGTAAACTGGCAGAGATGGCTGGTATGATTGTCAATGGCGTAAAGGCAGGAAAACAATTATATGGAGGTAAGTTCGACTTAGGCGACGTATGGAGCAGGAGAAGTGTCGTTCTCAGTGATAGCGATTCCATTAATGCCAAAAAACTTTCGCCAGAGCGAAATATCGACTTCCTATTTATGGTTGTGTATAAGCCAGACTCGGTTAACGAGAATCAATTGCTATACGAATTGGCACGATACAACTTTACCAGTTATATGGTGCGCAACTTTGACATCACTATCGAGCAAGACGAATTGGGATTGCATCACATGCAAGTATCTGGATTTAGGAACTACGATGAAGCCTTGCAATATGCCCGCGAACTATATCAACAAGCCAATATCGTGAAACGATTGGGTAAGAGTCGATCTATTGTCATCAGTACCGAAAACTTGCCCTTACTTGGCAAGCAGTTCAGTTATGATGACTACGACGAATTCTACACCAAGCACTTTGCACCATTGAAAGTAAGTACGTTCGACTTACTCTCCGAACCTGCTGAGTTGGGTTACGATAAGGAAGACGACATACCTATGCCTACCACCGAAGAGGAAGTGGATAAGGCATTAGATGATATGTTCATCGATAGTGGTGGAGGCAATGGTGGTGCTGTAAACAACCAAGAAGATGACATCGTGATTGAAGAGGAAAATAACAAGCAAGGCAATAACACGAATGTAGATGAGGGTACAACCATCATTGACGAACCCGTGAAGACGAACAACAATCGTGTGAATGAGGAAGTGGACAACAATATCATCATAGAGGAACCCGTCAAGAAGCAACAACAAGTGGAAGACGACAATGAAATCATCATCGAAGATAATCCCGTGAACAAGCAAGTTATCAACGATGACTCTGACGTGATTATCATTGAGGATACGAACAATAAAAAACAGCAACAGGAATCTGATGATTACATCATTATCGAAGACACAAATAACAAGAAACAACAACAGACGGAAGATGTTATCATCATCGACGATGAACCTGATTTAAAGACAAACAATAAGCAGAAGAAGCAAGAAGTCAAGGAAGACAGCATAGACATCGAGGATGAGTATTATGACTTAGGTGGTTTTTAAGGTATTCATGTAAAAAGATTGAAATATGAGTAATGGATTGATATTATGGGTAGACGATGAGATAGAATTGCTCAAGGCACACATCATTTTTCTCGAAAAGCGAGGATATGAGGTTATCACCGTGAGCAATGGAACTGATGCCATTGACCAATGTAGGCAACATACATTCGACCTAATTATGCTCGACGAGATGATGCCTGGTTTGACAGGACTTGAAACACTGCAAAGAATTAAGGAGATAACTCCCACCACTCCCGTCGTGATGTGTACCAAGAGTGAGGAAGAGAATATCATGGACCAAGCCATTGGCAGCAAGATTGCCGATTACCTCATCAAGCCCGTCAATCCCAGTCAGATTCTTCTAACGTTAAAGAAAAACATCCATCGCAAGGAGATTGTAACAGAAGTAACGCAATCGGGCTACCAACAAAACTTCATGGATATCTCCATTCAAATATCTGACTGTAAGACTTTTGAAGATTGGCAAAATGTCTACCGCCGATTGGTACATTGGGAATTGGAACTCAGCAGTACCGATAGCAACATGACCGAGATATTGCAGACACAAAAGGAAGAAGCCAATATCGGATTTGCTAAGTTCATCAAGAACAACTATATGAATTGGGTGAATCCACAGCAACAAGGAGAACGTCCCATGATGAGTCCCGATATCTTTAAGAAAAAGATATTCCCCTTGCTGAACGATGGACAAAAGGTTTTCCTCATCGTCATCGATAATTTCAGGTACGACCAATGGCGAAGCATCACACAAGAGATTAGCGACATGTTCGATGTTGACGAAGACATGTACTTGAGCATTCTGCCCACAGCCACCCAATATGCCAGAAATGCCATATTCAGCGGTTTGATGCCTAATAAGATTGCGCAAATGTTTCCTGACCTTTGGGTTGACGAGGATGAAGAAGAAGGAAAGAACATCAACGAAGCTCCGCTCATCGGAACGCAAATTGAGCGCTACAGAAGACACGATAGTTATACGTATCATAAAATCAACAACTCTGTGGATGCGGAAAAATTCATCCAACAATTGAATCAGTTCAAGAATGTCGATCTCAACGTGGTGGTATTTAATTTCATTGACATGCTTTCTCACGCTCGAACAGAGTCGAGGATGGTGAGAGAACTTGCTAACAACGAGAGTGCATATCGTTCTATCACACTCAGTTGGTTCCGTCATTCTGTCATGGCAGACCTTTTCAAGATTCTCGCCCAAACAGATTATAAGATAGTCATTACCACAGACCATGGTTCGATACGCGCATCAAAGCCATTGAAGATTATCGGAGACAGAAATACTAATACCAACTTGCGTTACAAATTGGGTAAGAACTTGAGCTACAATCCAAAGGAAGTGTTTACCATCAAGGAACCGAATAAGGCACAACTTCCATCACCCAACCTCAGTACGTCATACGTCTTTGCTACGGGTGATGCATTCTTCGCCTATCCCAATAATTATAATTACTACGTGTCATATTATAAAGACACCTTCCAACATGGAGGAATCTCTATGGAAGAAATGATTATTCCTATTGTTACACTTACAGCAAGAAAAAGATGAAACACATAAAGATAGAATCATTAGAGCAAATCCAAGATGCCGCCAAGCAATTCATTGCACAAATGGGTACGGCAAAAGTTTTCGCTTTCTACGGAAAGATGGGAGCAGGAAAAACCACGTTTATCAAGGCTATTTGCGAACAATTGGGAGTAGAAGATGTCATTACCTCACCAACGTTTGCCATTGTTAATGAGTATACGGTCAATCATCCCTCCCCCATTGCATCCGTTATCTATCACTTCGACTTCTACCGAATCAAGAAAATGGAAGAGGTATATGACATGGGTTATGAGGACTATTTCTACAGCGGTGCCCTCTGCTTTCTTGAATGGCCCGAATTAATTGAGGAATTACTTCCTGAAGATGCCGTGAAGGTCACCATTCAAGAAAATGAGGACGGTACGAGAGAGGTTGTCATGAGTACTACCTAACTATACATTTCACAAGTGCAACTACACATTCTACAACACTAACGTATCATTCCACACATAAAAAACGAAGATGTTTCCTTTTCATGCGGATACATCTTCGTTATTTTTTGTGATATTCAATAAGACTTACAGCAAGTCCTTAAACTTCTCGTCAAGTGTAGCTTTCTGGGCAGCACCAACAAACTTGTCTACCAATTCACCATTCTTAAAGAACAGGATGGTAGGAATGTTACGGATACCAAAGTCCATAGCAAGTTCATCATTTTCTTCAACGTCACACTTTCCAACGACAACCTTTCCATCGTATTCCTTGGCAAGTTCTGAGATGATTGGTCCAACCATACGACATGGTCCACACCATGTTGCCCAAAAATCTACTACTAATGGCAATTCACCATTCTTATAACTCTCGAAATTCTCTGTTGTTATTTGTACTTCCATTTTGTTTGATATTAATGATATTTCTGCAAATTTACTCATTTAATCTATACCCTGCAAACAATTTGCCAAATTAATTTACTTGATATGACATGTCATCATGGCACTCAATATATGACACCAAATCGTTCTTGAGATAGATGTTTTTCGTTCTCGAACGCAAAGTGAGATTGGTATTGTGTTCCTTATCAATGATTTGAAACAACAATTGCGTCTTGCCAGGACTATCAGCCACCATCGTAGCAATGTCTGACACGATGGTCTCGTCTATGGCAGAACTGTCTATGGTAATAGTAAATCGCTCAATCTGCTCGTCCTTTACCGTCTGCATATATTGAATATTGGTAATGCGGAGGTCATGAATGTTAGGATCATGCTGGCGAGGAACACATTCTGCATGAATGAATACAATGCAACCTTCTGCCAACATACCTTTCCATTTTCCCCAATCTTCTCCGAATAATGCCAATTCACCATTGCCTTCAAAGTCTTCCAATGTTACGAATCCACATGGTTTTCCCTTTTTCGTGAATTTCGATTTCACGCCTGTCACGATACCTCCCACCGTGATATTCTTTCTCTTGACGAGCGTTTCCTTATCACCCATCTCCTTACAATGCGTATTACACATACACTTGAGAATGATTCGATAGTCATCCAACGGATGAGCAGACAGGTAAATACCCACCAAATCGCGCTCACGGTTCAACTTCTCAATCGTACTCCATGTCTCACCCTCAGGTATGGGAGGATTGGCAATCTCTATTGCATCAGATGCACCAAACAACGAATTTTGTGCTTCAAACTTCTCCATTTGATAAAGCTGACCATAACGCAACAAGACATCCAAGAAAGTCACACCTTTAGAATCCAAAGCAAAAAAGTTCTCACGTGGGATATTAAAACTGTCGAATCCACCACTCAATGCGAGACTTTCAAATGCCTTTCTATTGACAGCATTGAGATTCACGCGTCTGGCAAAGTCGTATATATCCTTATATTGTCCGTTCTTTTCGCGCTCATCAATAATAGCTTGCGCTGCACCGTCACCCATTCCCTTGATGGCAGCAAGACCAAAGCGAATCTCTCCTTTCTTATTGACACCAAACTTCTGATAACTTTCGTTCACGTCAGGACCCAACGTTGCAATGCCCATCGACTTACACTCGTCCATCAACTTGGTGATTTCTGTAATTTGGTCTCGTCTTCTACTCATGATGGCAGCCATAAACTCTGCAGGATAATTGGCTTTGAGATAAGCAGTCTGAAAAGCCACCCAAGAATAACAAGCCGCATGACTCTTATTGAATGCGTAGGAAGCGAACTTCTCCCAATCTGCCCAAATCTTTTCCAAAATTACAGGATCATGCCCGTTCTTCTTGCCACCTTCGAGGAACTTTGGTTTCATTTGGTCTACAATCTTCTTTTTCTTCTTTCCCATAGCCTTACGCAACGCATCGCTTTCTCCACGGGTGAAGTTTGCCAATTGTCGTGATAGAAGCATCACCTGCTCTTGATAAACCGTAATGCCATACGTGTCTTTCAGGTATTTCTCCATACAGGGAATATCATAGGTAATCTCCTCTTTGCCATTCTTTCTGGCGATAAACTGAGGGATATAATCCATAGGACCTGGACGATAGAGGGCATTCATGGCAATAAGGTCTTCAAACACGGTAGGACACAAATCGCGTAAGTGTTTTTGCATACCAGCTGATTCAAACTGGAATGTTCCAATGGTCCTTCCTTCTTGATAGAGTTTATAGGTCTTGGGGTCGTCAATGGGAATATTGTCTAAATCAATCTCAATACCACGAGTTATCTTAATATTCTCAACAGCCTCTTTTAACTCTGATAATGTCTTCAATCCCAAGAAGTCCATCTTGATTAATCCCGTAGACTCAATCACGTGTCCGTCATATTGCGTACAGTTGGTTTTCACGTCCTTGAAATCGGGATCGTCAGCCGTAGAAACTGGAACCCAATCGCTGATGGGGTCTCTACAAATAATGAAACCACAGGCATGAATACCCGTACCACGCACCGTACCTTCAAGCATCTTAGCATATTTAATGGTATTACGCAACTTAGGATCGGCAGATGTCTCAGCTTGACGAAGTTCGGGTGTATACTTGATGGCATTGGGAAGATTCATCTTCATTCCGTCGGGCAATCTATCGGGGATAGCTTTACACAAGGCATTGGAAATTTCCAATGGCACTTTCTCCACACGCGCCACATCCTTGATAGAGTTTTTGGTTGCCATACTACTATATGTAATAATGTGTGCGCAATTATCGTGTCCATACTTATCCTCTACCCATCGCAACACCTTTCCTCTACCATCATCATCAAAGTCGGTATCGATATCTGGCAATGAGATACGGTCGGGATTCAGGAAACGCTCAAACAGCAAGTCATATTTCAATGGGTCTATCTTGGTAATACCCAAACAATAGGCAACAACGGAACCTGCAGCGGAACCACGTCCTGGTCCTACCATCACGCCCAACTCCTCACGTGCTGAATTGATAAAGTCTTGTACTATCAAGAAGTAACCAGGGAATCCCATCGTCTTCATGATATGCAACTCAAAGTTTACGTGTTCTTTCACATTCTCGGGAATAGGACTGCCATATCTTCGTTCTGCACCTTCGTATGCCAACTTAGCCAAATAATCCGCCTCAAACTTGATTCGATATAGTTTGTCGAAGCCTCCTAAGTGCTGGATTTTTTTCAAGCCCTCTTCACGTGGCAATGGATTTTCCCCGTTTTCATCGGAAGTAAACTCCTTAAACAAGTCTTCTTCAGAAAACTTTTGGCGCCATTGTTCCTCTGTTCCGAACTCCTCTGGTATGGGGAAGAAAGGCATAATTGGGTCATGATCCAAACTATACATTTCCACCTTATCTAATATTTCCAGCGTATTCGACAAGGCTTCAGGCACGTCGGCAAACACCTCGTTCATCTCCTCACGCGTCTTAAACCACTCTTGCTTGGAATATAACATACGGTTGGGATCATCCAAGTCGCTCTGCGTAGACAAACAGAGCAAGTGGTCGTGAGCCTCAGCATTTTCTTGATCAACGAAATGTGCGTCATTGCTACAAATCAATTTAATGCCATATTCATGTGCCAACTCTATCAACACCTTATTGGCTTTCTGTTGCAAGGGGAATGTCTCCCTATTCGCCCTGATATTGGGATCCTTTACTTCATGACGTTGAAGTTCCAAGTAATAATCGTCGCCGAAAACACGATGATACCACTCAATGGCTTCGCGGGCTCCCTCAATGTCACCATCTAATATCTTGTGAGGCACTTCACCAGCGATACAAGCAGAACAGACGATAAGGTCTTCATGGTATTTCTCCAAATCAGCGCGGTCAGTACGAGGACGCATGTAGTAACCATCCACCCACGAACGACTCACCAACTTGATGAGGTTCTTATATCCATGATAATTCTTGGCAAGCACAATAAGGTGATAACCACTCATGTCTCCATGTTCCTTCACCTTATCCTCCTTGCGATGATGAGCAACATACATCTCACATCCAAAGATAGGCTTAAAGGGTTCCAGGCCATCCTTTTTCCTTCCATCGTTGACACCTTTGCAATAGTCAAAGAATTCCTTGATGCCAAACATGTCACCGTGGTCGGTGATAGCCATGCCTTTCATGCCATTTCCAACGGCTTTGTCAACGAGTTTCTTGATACTTGACTGTCCGTCGAGAATAGAGTAATACGTATGTACGTGTAGATGAACAAAATCTTCCATTTTTGTTTCTTCAATGTTTTCTGAGTTAATTGAGCGGTAAAGTTACTGCTAAAACCTGACATATCCAAAAGAATAGTAAGAAAAATTTGTAACTTAAATAAAAAAACATTACCTTTGCAACGGATAAACAATAGTCATTTTCCAATGGGAAAAAGAATTAAGAAACTGAAGAAAATTCGGATTCATCGCGAGGGTACAGATACGCTCGTGTGGAGTTTCGTTATTATAGCAGCCATTGCACTTATCTTATGGAGATACGTAGACACAATAATACCATTTTGGGCCTTTGTCGTTATTTTTGGTAGTGTTTACGCAGTAGTATTAAATTTTTTCAGATGCCCAATCAGGTATAATAGCGAAGAAGATACTGAAAAATTAGTTGTTGCCCCTGCTGATGGCAAGATTGTCGTTATCGAGGAAGTGGAAGAAAATGTATATTTCCATGAAAAGCGATTGATGATTTCCATCTTCATGAGCCTATTCAACGTTCATGCAAATTGGTTCCCCGTAGACGGAAAGGTGAAGTACGTACATCATCAAAACGGCAATTACCACAAGGCATGGTTGCCCAAGGCAAGCGAGGAAAACGAACATGCTGACATTATCATTACTACTCCTGAAGGTGTAGATATTCTATGTCGCCAAATTGCAGGAGCCGTAGCACGACGTATCGTTACATACGCCAAGGAAGGCGAGGAATGCTTCATCGACGAACATCTGGGCTTTATCAAGTTTGGTTCTCGTGTAGACGTATACCTTCCCATTGATAGTGAAGTATGCGTGAAGATGGGACAATCTACAACAGGCGACTTGACTACGATAGCAAAACTTAAATAACACAAAAACGACCATTTCGTATGGGCATTAAGAAACATATTCCCAACACTATTACTTGTTGCAACTTAGTTTCTGGTTGCATCGCTACGACGTTTGCTTTTGCAGGTAATCCCAAGATGGCAATGTTTTGGATTATCATGGGAGCGGTATTCGATTTCTTCGACGGTATGGTGGCACGATTGCTTAAGGTATCTTCACCGATTGGAAAGGAATTGGATTCATTGGCTGACGACGTAACATTCGGCGTGGCTCCATCTGCCATCGTTTTCTCGGAATTATTCACTTTGCAATATCCTGTCTTACAAGGTTTACAAACGTATATTCCATATTGCGCATTTCTCATAGCGGCATTCTCGGCATTGCGTTTGGCAAAGTTTAATCTTGATGACCGTCAGACGACTTCATTCATTGGACTCCCTACTCCAGCCAATGCACTTTTCTGGGGTTCATTCATTATCGGTGGTCACACTTTCATTGAGAGTTTCAGATGGGGAGTACCACTTATTCTTATCATGATTTGCTTGAGTTGTTATTTACTTGTTGCGGAGTTTCCTATGTTCGCATTGAAGTTTAAAAAATGGAGTTGGAAAGGAAACGAAGTGAAATACATCTTTATCTTGTCTTGTATTCCGATGCTACTTTTCTTGGGATACAGCGCATTCTCGGCAATCATAGCTTGGTACGTGATATTATCTGCCATTGTCATATTGGTTAATAAATCCAAGAAAGCATCATGATTATCATCCGTCTCTTATTCTTCATCCTACTCATCATCTTGTTTGTGGTGGGCATCGGTTTGTTATTCTTGGCTTTTCACGTTCGTAATTTCACCAAGCGCTTTAAACAACAAAAGCAAACAAGACAACAAAGCGTAGACGGAAATATCGTCATAGACCATAGAGACCCACAACAAGCCAACAAGAAAATCATTCCCAAAGACGAAGGGGAATACGTGGACTTTGAGGAAGAATAATCTAGTATTACTAGAAATACTAGAATTTCTAGAATTTCTAGATAATCTAGAAAAGCCCAGATTATCTAGAAACTAATAATTACTTGTGCACCAGAGTGCCAATCTCTTCACCAGCCATCACACGTTTCAAATTTCCTACAATATCCATATTGAATACGTAGATGGGCAGATTATTGTCATTACACATCACGATGGCAGAGAGATCCATCACTTTCAGATTACGGGCCAATACTTCTGTATAGGTAATGTCGGTAAACTTCGTTGCCGTTGGATCTTTCTCTGGGTCTGCCGTATAGACACCGTCTACTCTTGTTCCTTTCAGCATCACGTCGGCTTCAATCTCAACGCCACGCAAAGATGAACCGGTATCTGTGGTAAAATAGGGAGAACCCGTACCTGCGGAGAAGATACAAACATATCCATCTTCCATGGCATCAATAGCTTTCCATTTCGAATAGAATTCGCCAACTGGTTCCATGCGAATAGCCGTCAACACCTTATTCTTCACGCCAATGGCTCCTAATGCAGAACTCAACGCCAAAGAATTGATTACCGTAGCCATCATACCCATTTGGTCTCCTTTCACTCTATCAAAGCCCTTCGAAGCACCAGACAAGCCACGGAAGATATTACCACCACCGATAACGATACCAATCTGCACACCCATGTCGTGTACTTCCTTGATTTGTTGTGCATATTCCTGCAAACGTTGAACGTCTATTCCAAAACCGCCAGCAGCCAAGCTCTCACCGCTCAACTTCAAAAGTATTCTCTTAAATCTTGCCATAATATGATTTTTTAAATGATAAATTCTATTTCCTTAAACATATACTCGCGTATCATGCCTTGTTTGTCGCGCATAATCATCCTACCCGTATCTTCCACCTCGATGATAGAACCTTCAAACTCTCCTTGAGCATCACGGAAACGATAAAAGCCATGCGCTCTGTATAGTGCTAAATGATACAATCCCGAAATAGCATCATACTGTCCTTGTTCTATCATTTGATAATAGCTACAAAATGAATCTAACAATGCAGACAACAATTGTTCCAAATCCACTTCATGCCCGATAATTTGACACAGAGAAACGGGATTGGGCGCATCGCTTATGAAAGTCTGTTGATTGACATTCAATCCAATGCCAAATATACAATCTTTCATCCTACCACCTCCAAGCGACGTTTCTATCAACGTTCCACAAATTTTGCGGTCTTTCCAATACACGTCGTTAGGCCATTTCAAGGTTATGTCTTTCGTATATTTGTCAAGTACGTCCTTCACCGCCAACGCTCCTGCCATGGAAAGCAAGAATTGTTTGGCTACAGGTAACATAACGGGATGCACCAAGATAGACAACAAAAGATTCTTCCCGTTTTCACTTTCCCAAACATTCGAGCCACAACCTTTCCCTGCCGTTTGGTGTTTAGCCACCACAACGGTCATCGTCTCACCCTCCGCGGGATGATAGTCGTGCAGATAACGATTGGTAGAATCAGTCTCTTCCAATCGTATCAAGTGATAGGGAGTGGATTTCTTTCCCTTATTCTTCTTCAAGAATTTAAAACATTGGGTTAAACGCATCTTCTATATGGTCTATCACGGGTTCTGATTGATTATCTCCAACTATGGTAACGATGTCAAATCGCAAGTCGAGCACAATCTGGTTCATCTTCACGTAGGCATTCGCAGCATATCCCAGATTCCGAATTTTTCGGAAATCAACCGCATCTTCAGGTAGAGTTACGTCATCAGACGTACGTGTCTTCACCTCAATGAATACTACAAATTGCTGGTCTGGACTGATAGCGATAATATCAATGTCTCGATGACCATAATGCCAATCACATTCACGAATGGTGTATCCCTTCTTGTGCAAATAGTTGACGGCGATTTCCTCGCCCCATTTTCCGGTATCATTGTGCTCTGCCATAGTTTTTAGATTAAAGTTATGCAAATATACTGATTTATTTTCAAATCACAAAGTCAATCGTGCTTTTTTAGTAGAATATTAGTTCAAAAACAGAAAGATATGGTTTGCGTTGTTCAAACATATCGTTTAAGAGGCGCAAACCATATCTTTAGCATCTATAAAACTATTGTTCTTATTTATTCTTCAACTCCCAAGAGATAATTTACCAATGCAACGGCATCCGTGATATTGATTACTCCATCACTATCCATGTCGGCTGCATCAAAGTGGAATATCTCTGGAGGCGTACCTAAGATGTAATTAACGATAGCAACCACGTCTGCCACATTCACGAATCCGTCACCGTTCACATCTCCCTTGAGTATCGTCACCTCAATTTCCTTATACAGATAAATGTCTCTCTGGCCATTAGAATATACACGGAACATATTAGCCGAAGAATTATATTTCAGGTAATAATCCTTATTATTTTCCTTCATGGAAGCTACGTTATCATTGTCAATGGAAATGGTCCAAGCATAAGCATAATAGGTATTGGAAGTAACATCGAGTTGTTCCAAAGTAGCCAATTGCTTAGATGTCTTGGTAGAGTGACCGATATAAGCACTCACGCTTGTATCGAATACGTTCCAATAGTTAGATGCATCTTTAGTCAACACAACAGGAACCGCACTATTCGTTTCTATATTGAGGTCGATAACATCATCAACAGGAGAAACGGCACCAACTTTACCCTTGTTTGTCTCAAAGCCATCGTATGCCACATTTCCATTACTATTCGAACTAACAATCAGATATTTCTTTCCTGACTCCAAGTCATCCGTGCTGGTAACAAGCTGATATTTGCCAGAAGTAACAGATGGTGTTGGGTCATCTGGTTTTTCTTCTTCAGTAACAGAAATAATATAAGAAGCCGTAGCGGAATTATATTCATTATTTCCTTCAAACGAAGCGGTAATTGTCACTTCACCAGATCCCACTAATGTAACATTACCAGCCGCATCAACGGTTGCCACGGCTGGATTATTGCTGCTATAAGTAACGCTAATTCCAGCTGGGTAAATCATCAACGTTGGTTCTTGGAAATCCTCACCCACTTTACCAGTTAATTCTGTAGCTTCAAACCTCAAAGTAACATCTTCCTTGGGAGTTTCCACATATTCCACATAGAGGTTGGCATAAATCATGCTGGTTGTGGGGTTGCTCGTATAGGTATTAAAACGAGGACTCGATACATTATACAACATGGTACCATAAGCGCCAAAAGTCATGATAACACCACTTGCATTTTCAGACAATGTCCAAGATTGAGCGTCGTCACTTAAAGACAAAGCTTTAGCAGCAGTTGCATATAGATACTTACCTTCGTCATTCATCAATGCATAACCTTCAGCTGTCTCTACGAGCGTATATATAGATACATTATTATTGATGGTCATGATATCATCACTCATTGTAACAGATTGGCGGGTCAAATAACCTGAAGTGGAAAACAATGATGTAGACAATGATCCTGCTGCCACATTCTTGGAGCCACATCCAATCACATATCGCAAACCACTAACCAACTCACTGGTAGAAGTAATTCGTTTATACGTATTCGTTGATGAAGAACCCGTGCGAATCACGAATGTTCCCGATGCTACGTCACTCTCCTCTCCATCTGCAATGGCTATTGCCTTGATAGTTGTCGTAGACTCTACTGGGATGGGAGCCGTATAGCGCGTACTATTAGCTGTAGGCGTTTTACCATCAATGGTATAATAAATCACGGCACCTTTGGTTGCACATGTAATCGTTACGTTTTGTGCTTCTGTATAAACACCAGTATTTGGTGAGAAGACAGGAGTGCTAACATTACTAACGCCCTTAAAATTGAAAGACACCGTTCCATCAGAATTCTGAGTAATATTCTCCACCGACGAATCCATGTAATAAGTACCATCTGAATTCTTGTTATAGAACTTAGCCGCAGGTGTAGTAGATTTGTTAAAAGCATTAACACTACCGTATGGGAACGGATCGTTTATCATTCCTTCAAATGAATAATATTTAGTTCCTTGATATGTAGTATACTGATATTTATTATCTGCAGCTATCCATGTCATACGTTGATGACTCGGATCATCATTAGGAGTGTTGTTTGCCCATGATGAAGAATTATAATCCACATGAAGAATCAACAAACCTTCACCTGGAATGCCAGCATCCCATCCTTCATGTTGGCGATTTTCCAACAAGAAGTATTCGTTCTTGTTTCCATTATTATATATAATGTATGCTTCTCCACCATCACTTAATGCCTTCATGCCTGTTACACTCTTGCTATTGGTAAGTTCGAGGGGTTCTTTCCATCCTGCGACCCAACGTTCGTAACTCGTATATCCAGCAGGACAATATCCATCACCATTATACGAACCGCCGTCCATCAAATCCCAGTTTCCCATACCTCGACCCCCACTATAATCAGTATCATAGAAATCGGGATAACCTAAGCAATGACTAAATTCATGGCACATAGTACCAATACCAGCTATCGTTCCAGACATACCATCCAATTCTGCACCACATGCATAAGTATCAATCCTTACTCCATCCAAAGTTTGTGCACCTGAACCATCACCGTAATAACCAGCCGCACTTAGTTGCCATTCATGAGGCCAAATGGTAGTAGCGGCTCCGCCATCAGCTTCGCCTTTACCTGCATAAACCACATAGACTTGGTCAACTTCACCATCGCCATCCCAGTCATAGTTGGCAAAATTTACGTCACCGTTAACAAGTTTAAGAGCTTCAATGACCATAGCGGCAGGATGCTTATCATCACCCTGGGAATCATTGCTACCATAATATGACCGATTATTCGATACTGTTACAGGCCCCACCACGTCGAAGGTCAGTTCAAACTGCCCCTCACTTTGTGCATAGAAGTAATCATACATCGAACCAACAAAGTTCTTGTAATTAAAGTTCACCTCATTGGCAATGCGTTGATAAAGGGCATTGTTATTAGCAGTCTGAAATTTTACGTCTTTAAAATTGACCAGGATAATCAAACCTTTTTTCTTACCTGTATAGGAACCGATTTCACCAACTTTATTTTGTCCCAATCGACTTACGCGACGAGCATTTGAACGTGAACGTTTTGCACGTGCATTGCTCTTGATGCTTTCAACGTCGGCAAGTTTATACAAATTGGTGGCTTCATCGGAAACGTATGTCTTCCCATCTGCAGAAATCCAATAGTGTCCGAATTCATCACCTACAAGTCGGGCTTGCACCGTTGTGCCATCTGTGAGTTGTAAGGTTTTAGTTAATCCTGGTTTTGCCGGAATTGCATTCACGGTAAGTGCCATCATAAAGACAAATAATAACAACACGCCAAATCGCGTGAACTGATAACAATTACTTCTTTTCATGAATAATGATTTTAAATTTTGTGTATGAACTTGCAAAAATACAAAAAACAAGGGAATAAACACACATTAATTATATCTTTTAAACTTAAAATTAGAAAAAGACGGCATTAACATACACCATTTGGCAACATTAAATTTAATTTCTATCACATAATCAACTCATTCTCATGATTTATGATTATATTTGCAAGGAGAATACTCTGAATATCTAAACTATAAACATGATGGAAGAACAAGCGAAACATGATGAACAAATGATGCGCAAAGCTTTGCATGAAGCAGAACTGGCAAGACAAGCGGGTGAGATTCCTATTGGTGCGGTGATAGAATGCAAGGGACGCATCATCGCACGAACACATAATCTAACCGAAACTCTTTGCGACGTTACATCTCATGCGGAAATGCAAGCGATTACCTCTGCCGCCAACACGTTGGGAGGGAAATACTTAAACGATTGTACGTTATATGTTACGGTTGAACCATGTACCATGTGTGCTGGCGCATTGGGATGGGCTCAAATCAGCAGGGTGGTTTATGGCGCTTCGGATGAAAAGCGAGGTTATAAAAAATATGCACCCAACGTGCTGCATCCTAAATGTACAGTCACGTCGGGTGTATTGGAAGACGAATGCCGCACCTTGATGCAGCAATTCTTCAAGGATAAACGATAGGCAGAAATTACTTCACCACAACTACCAAATACTTACTCGTACTCCAGAACAATTCTGGATTGGTGATGCGAAGCACATATTGCTTGTTTGCATCGCGGTCTAAAGTATAACTACTTGATGGGTGTGGAGTCATCACGTTGGCTGACTTGGAATACAACTTGATTTCCTTGTCTACGCGAATGTCAATCTTGGTGAAGTAACTCTTGTTGAAATTGGCTCTCAACACTTTGCCGTCTTCAATAATATGCTGCTCCTTCAACTCTTTCTTCGTACCAAACACAAACCAAGCCGTATTCAGTTGCATGTCTTGATTGCTGATGGTTTGGCTCTTCTTCTCACTCTCGGTGGTCAAGTTGCTTACGTCCTTATTCAAGTTCGTAATGGTTTGGTCCAACTCCGTAATATGGATGTTCTTTGCTTCCAATTCGTTGCGTAAAAGAATCAGTTGTTGATCCTTTTCCTCCAATTGCTTCACCATGTTTTCAATGGTAGTCTTCAACTGGTCGCTTTTCAAGGAACTCTCTCTCACTTGTTGGCGCAACTTCTCAATCAATTCACGATTGTGCTTCATCGTATTGGAGATGAACGCAATATTCTCCCTGATTTGTTGTGCCTTGTTGGTACGTTCACCGTCTTTCACGATGTTCACACGATTCTCTGCCTCCGCTATTTCACGGAAACCTTCTTGAATCTGACTAAGCGTTGACATCATGTCGTTGATTTCATTGTCTTTCTGTACGATAACTTTTTGTAGCGAATCTGCTACTGAATTTTCTACGGCAACTGATGCCTTACGCTCTTCCTGACAACTTGTAACTAACAGCATGGCTAAAGTCAATGCTGTCAACATAATTTTTTTCATAATGATTGTATTTTTGATTTTTTTTCTTTTGTCTTTCCTGCTACTACGATAACGAATTCGCCTTTGGGTTCTTTCTCCGTGAAATGAGCTATCACCTCATCCAAGGTTCCCCTGACGCTTTCCTCATGGACTTTCGATATTTCACGACACACACTTACTTTCCTATCACCTCCGAAGACAAGGGCAAATTGTTGCAATGTCTTGAGTACTCGATAAGGCGACTCATAAAATATCATGGTACGTGTTTCCTCTTTCAATGATTCCAAATGTGTTTGCCTGCCTTTCTTTTGCGGCAAAAAACCCTCAAAGCAGAATCTATCGCATGGTAAACCTGATGAAACCAATGCGGGAATACATGCCGTAGCACCAGGCAACGTCTGTACTTCGATACCTGCGGCGGCGGCTTCACGAACCAAGAAGAATCCTGGGTCGCTGATTCCTGGCGTTCCAGCATCGCTAATAAGTGCGATTGTCTGTCCAGCTTTCAATCGTTCGACGATAGCATTAGCTGTTCCATGCTCATTAAACTTGTGATGCGACATCAAATGTTGGTTGATGTCGAAATGTTTGAGCAAGAAACCAGACGTTCGAGTGTCTTCGGCTAACACCAAATCAGCCTCCTTGAGGATGCGAATGGCCCTAAGCGTCATGTCTTCCATATTGCCTACTGGGGTAGGCACAATATATAATATACCCATATTGCGTGGCAAATATAGTTAAATAATCCACACGCACAAAAAAATCTCTTAATTCTTTGCAATTTTTAAAACGTCTTTGTACTTTTGCACTCATCATGATGGAAAATTTAACTGGAGAGTCACACAGACCTGGCAGAATTGAGGTAGTATGCGGGTCGATGTTCTCGGGAAAAACCGAAGAACTAATCAGGAGAATGAAACGTGCGAAATTCGCGAAACAGAAGGTGGAGATTTTTAAGCCCGCCATCGATACGCGATATTCCGACGTAAACGTGGTAAGTCACGACCAAACGGCAATACCGTCAACGCCAGTAGATACGTCGTCTACCATTCTCTTGCTATCGTCAGACATTGACGTGGTGGGAATCGACGAGGCACAATTCTTGGACAATGGCTTGGTAGAGGTATGCAACGAGTTGGCAAATCGTGGCGTTCGCGTTATCGTGGCTGGTCTTGACATGGACTTTAAAGGTGTACCTTTCGGACCTATGCCTGCCCTTTGTGCCATAGCGGATGATGTGACGAAAGTTCATGCCATCTGCGTGCGATGTGGTTCATTGGCTTATCTCAGCCATCGTCTTGTACAAAACGACAAGCGTGTACTATTGGGCGAGAAGATGGAATACGAACCTTTATGCCGCGACTGTTATCAAAAAGCTATCAAAGAAGAAGCAAATCATGGAAAGTAAGATTACATTAGACAAATTGGTTAGATGGGGCGGCATCGCCCTCTCTGTCTTGATTGTGTATTATCTCGTCAAAATTTTAAGCGGGGTGTTATTGCCGTTTTTCATTGCGTGGCTGTTGGCATATTTGTTGAATCCAATGGTGAAGTTTGTTCAACACAAGATGCGTGTACGGTCGCGCGTCGTGTCAATCATCATCACCATGATTGCCGTCATTGCCGTCGTTGCCTTGGTGATTTTACTGATTATCCCGCCCATGATAGGGCAATTCCAAAAGTTGGGGGAAGTTGCCATTAAGTTTCTGAATAGCAACACTCCTACAAACAACGTGACCGAATACATCCAACAATGGTTTAGGGAAAACCAAGAACAAGTTAACAATTTCTTTAAAAGCAACGACTTCACGGAGGCTTTGAAGGTTGCCATGCCTAAGTTGTTCGCTTTCGTGGGAGAGACCGCTAACGTGGTTATCAGTATCATCGCGTCTTTCATCACATTATTATATATGTTCTTCATCCTTCTTGACTATGAGTTTCTAACAAACAACTGGATTAAGATTTTCCCAAAGAAAAACAGACCTTTCTGGAAAGAACTAATGGGCGACGTAGAGAGGGAATTGAACAATTATATTCGTGGTCAAGGACTTGTAGCTCTGTGTATGGGCATTCTCTTCTGCATCGGATTTACCATCATCGGATTCCCGATGGCTATTGGTTTAGGTATCTTGATTGGCATTCTCGACCTCGTGCCATATCTACATACCTTTGCCCTAATTCCCACGGCATTACTCGCCATGCTCAAGGCTGCCGATACAGGACAGAATTTCTGGATTATCTTTGGATTGGCCGTTTTGGTATTCATCGTCGTACAGATTATATGCGACATGATTGTCACACCGAAAATCATGGGAAAAGCGATGGGACTCAATCCTGCCATCTTACTTCTTTCACTTTCCGTATGGGGCGCATTGCTCGGTTTCATAGGACTGATTGTTGCACTTCCATTGACAACTCTACTCATGGCATATTGGCAACGATATGTCACGAAAGAATATAAAAATACGGAACTGGAAGAAAAAAAGGATAAATAAATTTGTCTAATTCAAAAAAACATATTACCTTTGCACCGCTTTTTCAAGAGAAGAGCATCCGGAGATCCGTTAGCTCAGCAGGTAGAGCACAACACTTTTAATGTTGGGGTCTTGGGTTCGAGCCCCAAACGGATCACACGAAAAACAATGGTATAGGCATCAATAACGATGCCTATATTGCATTAAAGGCTAATATTCAATCAGTTATATTATCAAGAATCTGCAAAACGTGGCATATTTCATGTGTACCACGGAAAAGCGCAGAAATACGCATAATTACGGTTATATACGCAAATCATGTGTACCAATGTCGTACCAACGGTGTGTACCACTTTATGAAACTTAATTGCATTGAATATGAAAATAGCAAAAACAAGGATTGTCTTCGACAGACACAGGAAAGCCACAAAGAAGGTGGCTGCATCAATTTACGTCGAGGTTTCGTATGACAGGGTGCGAAACTTCTACAACACCGGCATAAAGGTTTGTTCCCACCAGTTCAAGGACGGGAAGGTAATCAACTGCGGCCAGATGGCAGAATACCAGGAGCGCATTGACGACATGAGAAACACCATCGAGGCGTACATCAACGAGAGGGTGAAATCAAAGGAGACATTCTCGCTTGACAACCTGAAACTTTACATGGACGGAAGGGTGTTCGGCGCAAAGGACTCATTTCTTAGGTTCATGTATGCACGAATCTACGAAAGACCTATTGCAGAATCAACAAGACATGCTCATATATCAATATACAACACTTTAAGGCACTGGGGGCATATCAGGCAGTTCTCGGATATTACGGAGGCAAACCTGAAACTATGGGATGACCTGTCTCACCAGAATGCACTAAAGGCGAAATCGGTATGGAACTACCACAAGATACTGAAGATTTATTGCAGGGAGGCAAAACGATTCGGCCACATAAAAAACAACCCATACGACTACATGAAGTTCAAGAAAGACAACTCGCCAGGACACCGTTTTATCACGATGGAGGAAATCGAGAGGATAAAGTCTCTCAGTCTTACGGAGAAAGCGTTGATTGACGCACGGCTTTGTTTCCTCTTCCAATGCTACACAAGCCTTTCCTATGCGGACATGCAAAAGTTTGACATCAAGAACGTGCGTAACGTTGACGGGAAACTTCGCCTTCGCAGCTTGAGGGTCAAGACCAACGAAATGTATAACATAACGCTGATAAAGGCGGCAGTATGCCTTCTGGAGGAATGCGGATTCGTACTGCCAATACAGGACTTGCACTTCTACAACAGGAACTTGCAGACGATCCAATACCGTGCAAACATTACCACGCACCTTACGTCGCACGTCGGAAGACACACATTCGCAACGTCAATCGCACTCAAAAACAAGATGCCGATTGAGGTTCTGCAGAGAGTTATGGGTCATGAGAGCATCAGGACTACACAAATATACGCAAAAGTCCTACAGGAAAACGTCGATGCCGAATTTGACAGGCTTGACACCATTATATAATATATATATATATATATGTATAAGAAAGGGCGAATAGCATTGATTGCCACTCGCCCCTTTTCCGCGTGAATATACAAGGTTGTCATTCATCCTTTCTTGCCCCCACTTTCTCGAAGTGCTGAATCCTGACACGCTTGCGCTTTTTCCTCTGCGCAGCCGCCTTGCGAGCCATCTTCTCTTCGTGCCGACGCATACATTCCTGACTGTACTTGCGAGCCTCCTCCTTCTTCGCCCTCTTCTCCATCCTCCTCTGTTCGAGCATCATGCAGTCAAAAATGCAGTTCTGCATCTTCTCGATGATGAAGTCAGCCGTTTCCGAATCACGTATGAAAAACGGTGCGTAACCCCTGCGAATCTTCATGTATATACTCTGGTCATTCTCACCGCTTATGATTACCGCAATACGTGGCGACAAGATTCTAAGGTCAAAGACAACATTATTCGTTCTCGACCAGTAGTTTTCCCTGAACTCAATCTTGTTCTCGACCAGAAAGGCCTTCAACACTTCCAATTTCTCCTTGTTTGTCATAATTAGTCACTTATATAAATTAACCATCGTTATTCTTGTCCGGCAAAAACAGATTTTGCGGCATTTTTTTACTCAAAAGAGCATTTTTGCCAAATTTATCCTTATTTTCTTCTATCTCCGACATGACATTCTGCTAATTACGTTATACGCAGGTGCAGACACTCGCAAGTACACACATCATGCACACGGGAATCATCCCTCTCTGTATTTAATGAGTTTCCAAAATAGACACGACCTAATAACCGCATAGTTGTGGGATAGTTGAATTGCGTTTTTGTCCGTGAGTATAGTCCTTGTGATAACCGTAAATCTTGTGTTTGTACGATTCGGTTACATCCCGACTTAAAATAGAGTAAGAGCAAGGGATGATGATGTATATTAAGCCGTTGTGCTTAAATGTGTAATTCATCAATCCCGCCCTGCGTATGGAGATTTCTATCTCGTCCTTGTGTTCTCCGCTTATGACGGTATGCTGAAGGGAGGGCGACTTGCGTATTTTGCCGCCCTTTGCGAGTTCAGCCAACAACCTATGGCATGAAGACACACTCATTCCGTTGTTCTGGCAAAATTTCCTCAAAGTCAGTGTCCTGGATTTGGCATCGCATGGTTTTTGAACACAGCGGTTGTCGAGACCGCCCCTCTGCGGTAAGCAATCCTTGTCCTCTTTGGCTGCTATGGGAAACAAAGTCAGGATTTCGTTGATTAGGTTGTATAATTCCTTCAGCGCGTATTTGTGTTCGGTATCGAACTTGATGGCCTTGACCACGGCCGAACAATACCGACGTTGCTTTCTTGTATATTTTATAGTGTAGTCACGGAAAGAACCTGCACGTATTGTCGTGCCGTTGAAACGGAAGATGGGATCTTCCCTTGCATCGTCCAGAAGCCTTTCCGCCTTTGCCTTTCCGATGCTTAGTTCTTTCCTCGCCCTTGTGACCGTGAAATCAAAGATTGTGGCATTGACATGCTGAATATGACACCATATAGCAAGCGCAAACAGTTCCTTTCGCCTTTTGTTCTGCGAATACCGCTTGATAAGATTGATGTCAACATTCAGCGTACCTTGCATATCGAAAAAAAATATCGGGAACCTCGAAAGACCCCCGCTCTCTAAGTTCCCTATATCTTTATTAAATTTGATTCTATTCTGATTTGCCAATGGGGGTCTTGACGGGTACAAAGGTAAAACAAAAATATAAAACCCACAAATATAATTTAGTATTTATTTATATTTTAACAAATGTTTTGTTATTGCTGCATCATTATAAAAGTTATTAATTTGTAATATTTAGTATTTTATTTGGATTTGTAAATTACATGCCTTATATTTGCACTCGAAAATACGCAGTTAGTGGTATTCCTGTGTAATATAAACGACATACGATGGCATTGAATGAAGTCTCTGAATACCACAGCGAGGGATGGATTTCTTTGCCATTGTCTTTTTTTTAGAGCATGAAAGTCGAACAACGTGTAATCACTTACCAAATTTCCTACTCACAAGGCAAGAACGTTCAGAAGACATCAGTAACAGACGTGTCTTGTGACAATGAAATCAAGTCCTTAATTACCGAAACATTCCGTGAAAGATTCAGGAAGCCGGAGAAGTTGAGTTACAAAGACGGCGTGAGGATCGCAGTCAAGAGGCTCAACCACGTAGAGCATACCGTTGACTCCGTACTGACAAGAATGATTTACAACAAAAGCGTAAGGCAGGCAAGGATAGAGCTTGAAAAGGCAATTAACGCAGCAACCTATTAACTTCAAAAACGAAAATATCATGACAAAGGAAGAATTTGTGAAGAAAGTTGATGCCTTGAGAATGCAGAAACTTCAGTATGAGAAAGAGTACATCGCAACAAACACCAAGTACCCAGAAGGCACTAAGCTGAAGGTTACGAGCGAAGGAAAGGTCAGGTACGGAATCGTCAAGTTCAATCTCGTCGAGTATGAAGATGTAGTCCCATGGGTTGCATTTATAATGAAGAATGGCGAAGAAAGCCAACGTCGCATCTGCATAAATCCAAATGACAAGGTTGAAGTAATCGAGTAGAATCATGGAACACATCAAAGTAGAGCAATACAAGAATAGACCAAACGGCAAGCTATACAGGAACGTGAGGTTTTTCGTTACGGGCGGTGTCGTTGAGGTGGAGGATATACTTACCACAAGCGACGAGAAAGCCGTTGAGAAAGCAAGGAAAATGGTAATGGAGGCAAGTAAGCTATGAGTTACGTACAACGCATAATCATCGACCACAACGCATCGGCTATTATGGCGATTGAGTGTGTGGATAAATGCGAAAAGCAAAGCAACGGAGAATACCTGTACCATTACGATGATGGCTGCGGAAATCACGGTTGGTTAAACGAGGGCGATACGCTTTGCCAGGACAAGGAAGGGCTTTGGCATAGCGAATCGAAATGGCATAAAATGAATTTAACTTAAAACTTAGAAAGATGGAAAAGCACACTACTTTAAGTCAAAGCAAGAAATTGGCAGAATTTCTGCCACTTGAAAGTGCTGACATGCACTACAACAATGCCTCTATTAAAGGAGTAAACTATGTAGATAATTATAGGGCTGAACTTATGGATTATAATACAGCAGTAAAGGTATTATCTAAATATTCTTTAAATCCCTTGTTTGAAATCGTTCCTTGCTGGAGCCTTGACGCATTGCTCGATATTTTGCCTTACCCATCTTTGCATAAAACACATTTAGGTTGGAGGTGTGATTCCTATAATAAAGAAGGAACTACTTGTAGACTTGGGGAAAATAAAAACTCCCCAATTGATGCCTGTGTTGAAATGATTCTCAAACTTCATAATGAAAATGTTTTATAATCAATTAACGACAAATTTAACTTAAAACTTAGATAATTATGGAACAGAAAAAAGAAAAGGTAATAACCGCCTACAAAGGTTTTGACAAGAATCTCAAATGTCGAGGATTCCAATATGAAATTTGCAAGGAGTACGAGATAGAAGGTGACATTAAGGTGTGTGAACGTGGATTCCATGCTTGTCCTAATCCTGCTAATTTGTTCTCTTATTACTTTCCTAATGAAAGTAGATATTGCGAAGTGGAATTAAGTGGTATCATTGACGATAGCGAAAATGACAAGTTGTGCGCATCACGCATTAAGATAGCACGAGAATTGACTCCTACTGAACTTGTCGCTAAACATAAACAATATGTGGAAGCGCATCTTGTAGATGATGATGAACACAAGGCAAGCAACACGGGTGATTATTCAAGTGCAAGCAACACGGGTAATCGTTCAAGTGCAAGCAACACGGGTAATCGTTCAAGTGCAAGCAACACGGGTGATTGCTCGTCAGCAAGCAACACGGGTGATTGTTCAAGTGCAAGCAACACGGGTGATTGCTCGTCAGCAAGCAACACGGGTGATTGCTCGTCAGCAAGCAACACGGGTAATCGCTCGTCAGCAGAGGTTAGCTGTAAAGGTTCTTGTGCCGCCGTGTTTGGCAAGGATTGTAAGGTGCGTGGCGCATTAGGGTGTGCATTATTCCTTGTTGAGCGTGGAGATTGGAATGGCGAAACTTATCCTATTCTCAACGTTAAGGCTGTCATCGTAGATGGCGAGACGGTCAAGGCAGATACTTGGTACATGCTTAAAAATGGTGAATTAGTTGAAGTTTGATAAATGACTTGTAATTATGGAACTGATAAGCAAGGCGGCAGTAGTAGCGGAGTTAGAAAGAAGAAAGAAACGAAATGTGCTAAATGAAGGTGCTTTCGAGGAGGATATTGACATTCTTTCTTTCATCAAAAACCTTGAAGTAAAAAAAGATGTGGACTTAAAGGAAGATGTAGATAGGATTCTTTATGAAAATGATTGGGATTATGATGAAATTGACTTTTATGAATTTGCCAAGCATTTCTTTGAACTTGGACTTAAAACAAAGAAAGGAGAATGATTATGAACAATATAAGAAAATTTGAAGATTTCCTTGACAAGATGCAAGGACTTATTGATAACGCAAAGAAACAGGGACATGTCATTGTTCCTATTGAGGACATTGAAAATACTTTCCCCGAACTCAAAGGGAGCGAGGATGAACGACATCGCAAATGGATACTTGAATATCTTTATGATGGTTTGCGAAAGTCTGATGAGCAATTCAAAGACCAATTTAAATGTGCTATTGACTGGCTTGAAAAGCAGAAAGAAATAGATAAATCATCTTATGAAATTGCTGAAAAAGAAAAGTATGATTTTGTAAGTGGGCAATTCATTGAGTGTAGAAAATCATTTAATGAGTTTAAAGAAAATAATTCTTATTGGTTTGAGTATGTAGGTAATGACACATACATTGGAAGAAGTGATAATATTCTCAATAAAAAGTTTCATATTACACCAAGGCAACTTTATCGTTTGTTTACTCAACAACATTGTCCAAAAGAAAATAATATAAATGAAGAAACAAATGCCCCTACAGGATATGGTAAGTATGTTAATGAATGTCTTCATGAAGCAGCAAAACATTTCTTTTCAGAAGGGGAAGATAAATATCCAGTTGCAGATTTGTTTTATGCTGGTGTAAGATGTGGAAGGTCTTGGCTTGAAAAGCAAAGCGAGAAGAAATCAACGGATAACCTGACTCAGCAAGAAGTCATGGATATTGCCGTTGCAAAATGTTTTAATGAACAGGAAACTGTTGATAAGGTTGAGCCAAAATTCAAGGTCGGTGACACAATGAGAACATTGCAAGAGGCTAATGACGGTTATACAGATGGTATGCCTGTAGTCATATCTATTGATAATGAATATTATCACTGCACCAACGAGTTAATTGCTATTAAAGACCAAGATGACTATGAATTTCCGCCAATAAACGTGAAGCAGAAAAATATTGATAATGTTGAGCCAAAGTTTAAGGTTGGTGATTGGATTGTTAATAACAATAGTGGAGGTGTTTGCCAAGTTACTGAAATTAGAGATGATGAATATTGTCTTTGGCCTCTTGATGCTGAAATAATGGGATATTTGAGAATTATTGATATAGATAATGATTATCATCTTTGGACTATCCAAGACGCAAAGAATGGTAATATTCTTTCTTATGAAAATGAAGTATTTATAGTAAAAAAGAGTGTTAATCTAAATATCCTTTATTACTGCTGTTATGATGGGGAACATTTTATAATAGACAGTTTTTACTCGTTGACTATTGATGATATAAACAATATTCGCCCAGCAACCAAAGAACAGCGTGACCTCCTATTTCAAAAGATGAAGGAAAATGGTTACGAATGGGATGCTGATAAGAAAGAGTTGAAGAAGATTGATAACCATGCCACTTGGAGTGAAGATGATGAAAAGATGTTTGTTGGACTTACAACCATAGTTGAAGGTTGGTATAATAGTCAATCCGAAAAAGAAAAAGAGTATTATGGAGATTGTGGGTATTCTAATTGGCTGCAATCCCTTAAAGACAGAGTACAACCTCAACCAAAGAAACAATGGAGTAAAGAGGATTCATTCAGAACGGAAACTTTAAGTTCAATAATCAAGTCAGGTGGAAGTATAAAACCTGAATTGAGGGATGAATGGGTGAATTGGCTCAAATCCCTTAAACAAAGGGTGGTTTGGCAGCCGAGTGATGAGCAGATGGAAGCACTTGAATCTGCAATGGAGAATTGTGCTTATAGTGAGTATCAAGATTGTTTAAAAGAATTGATAGTACAATTAAAGAAACTATGATATGGAAGCACCAGAGAAGATTTACTTAGATATTAGAGGATTTGAGAATGTGGACATCCCCTTTTCTTTAGCAAGGAAAAGGTTTGGTGTTCCATACTATGAACATCCCGTATCTACTAATGATGTTGAGTACACCCGCACTGATGTTATTGTTGAAAGGGCAGAAAAATATCTGCATGAACACTTAGTAGAATATTGGTCGCAAAGGGTAACTGATGGAAGTAAGTTTATTGATGACTTTAGAAAATACATGAAAGGAGAGTAAGTTATGATAAAAGAAGCATACGTTAGTTTTGAAGTAGCAAAGCTACTCAAAGAGAAAGGGTTTGATGAGCCAACAAGAATGGTATGGTATGAGCATCTTCCAAAAGAAAATGCTTGCCATCCTACAGAAATTTATAAACCAAAATTGGATTTATATTACCATGATGCTCAAACTGAACGTGAAATGAAATTTAGCAATTCAATGCCAGTTGATGAGTATATTTATGGTGATGTGTTTGCTACCCCAACTCACCAAATGGCTATGGCTTGGTTGAGAGAGAAGCAAATTGACATTGTTGTGTTTCATGAAAGATTGCCTAAAGATTGCTATTGGGCGAGGATTGAAAGATACCCTTATACTGAACATCAACAAGAACCTATCTATCAAACCTATGAAGAAGCAGTCGAAACAGCTTTGAAATACTCACTTGAAAATTTGATATGAAACGATTGCTAATTATCCTTGCGTTCTTCCCCATTTTAGCCATTGCGCAGACAAGAGCAGATGTGCTGAAAGAACTGCACAAACAGCAAGTGCCACACGCTCAAATAGTGCTTGCGCAGGCACGTTTGGAAAGTGGAAACTTTAAGAGTGACTTCTACAAGCGCACAAACAACTTGTTTGGGTTAAAGAAAGGCGGAAGGTATGCTACATACAAGACGTGGAGGGATAGCATCAAGGACTATAAACTGCGCATATCAAGCCGATATAATGGCGGTAGTTATTACAAGTTCTTGACAAGGATTGGGTATGCGAAAGAAAAAACATATATACAAAAAGTAAAGGAAATTTCAAATGAAAAAGTACATTAATTATGCGAAAACATTAACCGAATTGGTAGGTTCTCTTGGGTTTGGCGCAACAAAGAAAGAAAGCGTTGGCAGCATGGGATTCGGTCAAAAGAAATGCAAGTCGTGTAAGGATTTTGAGCATTGCCAAATGGCTTTAAATAGAAAGCCGATGGATAATGCCTGTAAAGAGTATAAACCAAAGAAAAGGAGATAAACAAATGAGCGCACATAACAACAATTGGTGTAGTCGTGAGCATTGTCCTACTTGTAAGATGCGGACTATATGTGCATCTTTTATTGATTTTTGTAAGAATAAATCATTCATAAGATATGAAAATAAAAAGGAGATAAACAAATGAAAGAGGAAAACAAAGTAAAACCAATTTCACCCAAAGAGGTGACGCACATAATTCCAGACTTCATCTTTGAAGCTGTAAACAAACTTATCAACCAAAAATGGAACGGTGAAAGTGCCACCATTTTACAAGATGAAATCATGGAAATAGTGTCAAGTAATGATGAAGATGATGAAAGACCTTCAAGACGGACTGTGTTCGATAATCATTGGCTCGACATTGAAGAGCACTACCGCAAGGTTGGCTGGAAAGTAACCTATGATAAACCAGGTTACTGCGAAGACTATAAAGCATTCTTTAGGTTTGAACTACCATAAATGTGAAAAAATGGAAGCAATAGTAATAACGCAGGATGAACATTGGTGGAAAGTACAGCAAGGAGATAAATATGCTGATTGGTTGAGTTACGATGAAATGATGGGTGTCGTTTCTTCACTCACAATGCCAAAGGAGCGACCTTGCTTACAATGGATGCGCACAAAGGAACAGCATGAGTTGATTAAAAACGCTATCGAACAACAAGATAACCCACAATCTGCTTTGCTCAACAAGAAAGTTACGGAATTAAATCTATCCGTAAGGACAACAAACATCTGCCTTTCCAACGGCTTGAACACCGTCAGGGATATTTGCCGATTGGCAAAGACCGATTGGTTAAAGTTCCGCAATGGAGGCAAAAGGTCACTTAGCGAAATTGACAATTTCCTCAAAGGCAATGGCTTGGATTGGGGGATGAATGTGTAACGTAATATTATTTTAACTTTTAACTTTTAACTTACAAACTTACAATTATGAAACAAAATTATGCAAAACCTCGTACTATCGAGGTAGTAGTAAAAACAGAGAGTTTAATGGTGTCTTACTCGGCGACCGTCGGATTTGACAATACCCCAGAAATGGGAACTGACGGAGAAGGTGAGTACGGAAGATGTCTAAACGACGACTACACCGACTTTACATAGGCACATCCTAAAAGATAGAACCCCACAACGAAAGTTGGCAGAACTCTTATTAAATTAGACGTTATAATTAATTAATCGGGGCGAGTAGGCAACGAAAGCCCCACAATTTAAGGATAAAAGTTATGGACGAAAAAGAATTTATAAGAAATGCGGCTATACAATTTGGTTCCGCTATGGTAAAGGTAATGGATGAATCATCAGACGGGATTATCGACAATGCCGTTTCTATCGGCAAGGTAGCCAGACATGCTGTTTTGCTTGCCGAATATCTTACCGTAGAATTGAGGAATGAAGGATATTTCGATGAATAAAAAACTGCAAATAAAGAAAGGCGAACCACTTTATAAGTGGGTTAATAGGATTGCCGAGCACTACAATCTATCGAAAGAAATGAAAGACGTTCTATCGGAAGTTAGCAAGGAAAGCTATATAGAAGGTAGCATAGATGCGCAGAAAATATTATTGAAACACAAATAACTATGAAAAAGATTGAACAAGCAACAAAGCAAAAATTAAGACAGGCATACAAAACAGCCTGCAACGGCTATCTTGTTGAACTCATGCGAATGTGGGAGTTGGATGCACACTACGGATATTGGATTTCCGATGAAGTGGGCGGTGTATATGCTTATTCTGACTATATTTTCATCGACATGGCAGATATAATATATTGTGTTGAGAATGACGTGGAAGAAAAGGAATACGAAGATTGGCAAGAGTATTGCGTGTTTGCCAACGAATACAAACAAGATACTCCTAACTTCCCGTCATGGCACAAGGGCTGTCCTCGCCTGACAAAGGAACAGCAGGACAAGCTGGTTGCATTGAAAAAGAATCTGAACGATTGCATTGATGAATATAGACACATGTAAAGAATGGAAAAGAAGATTAAATGCGTAACTAACCTTGATGGTAGCGTTATCATTCCGATTGATAAAATCGTTTTAATTGAGCCAGAATTTAAACGCATCTATATACATAGAAACGAAAATTCTTTACGATGGTTCTATTTGTCAGATGAAGAATTTAAATCTCTTATGAGTGAATTGGAATTTATTGGAGGTAGATTTATAGATTAATCATGGATAATAACTACAAACTCCTGCGCACAAAAGTACGTTTGTTTGTTCTGCGTGGCTTGCTACCAGAATACGGGCACAAAACATTGTCTAACGTGGTGACTTCGCTTGAAGCGATTGTGAAACATTACGAGAAGAAAGGAAAGTGATATGCCGATAAAACCAGAGAACAAGAAACGCTATCCTTCCAATTGGAAAGAGATACGCAAAGGAATATTAGAACGTGCAAGAGATTGCTGTGAGTTCTGTGGAAGAAAGAATCACACGTATTTCTTTAACGAGAAGACGGGGAAGATGGTGAAGGTAATACTGACCATTGCACACCTCGACCATACACCAGAGCATTGCGAACTGTCAAACCTACGGGCATTGTGCCAAAGATGCCACAATCAGTATGACGCAAAGCATCGGGCAGAAACAAGAAGATTATCTAAACTCAATAAAAACAAGGAGTGATTATGAAATTTATTGTATTGATTGATAATTGTGAAAACTTGCTGAATGACATCGAGGAATATTGTGAAATGTTCCCAAAGTCATACACAACTTACAAAGGTATAATAAACAACTTGGAAACTCCAAGAAAAGATTTAATATATGATGGCTTTAGTCCAGGAGTATTTGGCATATCGGTTTCTGACGAATGGCTTGATAAGTGCTATACTTTTAAGTTCATAAGAAAAACCGATGATATTGTATTGTACCGATATTTGGGATTAACGAAATGTTAGTAAAAAGGGAGTGACTTTTGCCACCCCCAACCAATATAATTCAACGTATTCCTTGACAATGAGGGCAAATCACGTAGGCAGCCGCAGGGAAAAGCAATCTTCCCAACTCACCTGACAGGTAAGCGGCTTCCTCTCCTTTCGGATTTACACCATAATAGCTACTGATATGCTCCACTACGTGCTTCTTCTCATGATCAATGGAATCGTACATCTGCGAAGGGTCAGTCGCCCGACTGATGAACATAAGAGAATACTTCCCATTGTAATCGGTCAACGTGTAGCCTTTGTTCGGTTGCGACAATATCATACAAACCTCCCTTGCCTTATAGTCCGAGAAACCGACCGACAAGAGTGATTCATATACCTCTCGCAAATCGTCGGTATCAGAAATGTCAAGAGAAGCCATTATCCACCAATCTCGGTTGCCTATGTGAAATCCTGTCGTTATCATAGAAATCTCTCCCAATGAATTGGCATACCCTTCAAGTCCATCTTTGAGCAGAAGCAAGCAAGTACGGATTCAGGGCAACCGTCTGGATCGCAAATTGTCTCGTCAACGAAAGTCGCCCTTTGCTCGTCAGTCTTGCAAGTCTTAGGGTAGTCGGCTTTTGCCATGTTAAACAGATACCAAGCATCATAGATGCTCTCTTCCTCAATTTCCACCTTGTATTTCTTCAAGATTTCCTCCATTTCCTCAATGGTAGTAGGAGTAATCTTCTTTAACTCTCCCGTAGCGGCATCTTCTTTCTCCATCATGGAAATCGCCCATTCAGCGAGTTTCTTTGAAAAGTGGCCTTTGTGCTTTTCTTGGTATTGAGCCTCAGACTCCGAAATCAAATATCTTATTTCCATATCATTTTCACTCCACATTTAATATATTTTTTATGGTACATTTATGCACTATAGTTTTGCATGGCTTTTATTCGTACCTTTGCAATATTTTCTATACATCAACTGGAAAGGATTGGATAAGCGAACCTACCCAATCCTCTCATATTACACGAATCGACCTCGGCTGTCACGCATACGGCGGTAGTTCTCGTCCATTTCACGGTCTTTGAACCCTTGCTCGTATCCGTTGCGGTAGCCTTCGTCATAGTCTTTCTCGTCACGGTAGTCACCCATGCGCATACCGTCATTCATGCGATAGCCGCCCATGCGACGGTACATTTCCTCTCGACGGTAGCCATCGTCCTTTCTCTTGTCATCGACAATTATAAAATGTCTTCCCATAAACTTTCAATCGTTTTAGGATTGTTTCGACCTTGTGTGCGGACCACCGTTCAATTCTTGCAAGAAGTCGAGAATACGCTGATTCTGCGATGCTATGCTGTCGAGTTTCTTGTCCTGTGCGTCGGCACGCTCTTGCAAATCCTTGATAGTCCTTGCATTCCGCTTGTTCTCCGCATAGGTAGGATTCAATACTTCCAACATCTTTTCTCCTTCTTTCAAGACAGACTTGTGATAGTCCACTTGTTCGAGGGCTTTCTTCGATGCCTGTATCATCGCATCCACAGATTGCAACATTGCTTCGCGTGAGCAACTGACAAGCGTCTTTCCGTTGTTGTACTGCTCCGTTTCCGCATTGGCTTTGAGGTTGCTGAATGGCGTGTCCGCTCCGTTGATTGTAACAACCACGTCTATCACATTCTGCATTTGGCTCATGCCGTTGAACACTCCTGGCGTCTGCGCTTGGAATGGCGGTTTCGGGTCTGATTTCGTCTTGACCACACCAATCTCCAACGCTGGCTTCTCCCCCTTGTGGAGAATATAGAACGGGGCTCCTGCCCCAAGGCTGATAAAATCCATTGTTAATTACTTTTTTCGTTGATAACTCTTTTCACACAATAGTCCTTGACATAAGTGTCAACGTGCCGCTGAACCTGTCATTGAACACAAGGAACACGTTTGTCGCCAAAAGGTCTGCTACGGTAACAGCCGTTCCGTTTGGCAATGTCAGATTACGTGTTATACCGTTTGCGGTCAATGTAATTGGCAACGTTGCTGTCGCATCCGCTGGGATTGCGTTCTCCATGTGTACGGTGAAATAGCCGATTGGCTGAAAGCGTCTGAATCCGAGCGCAATGTCAACGGTGTCAGTTCCTACGGTTACGTTAGTGTTGCTGATATACGGAATACCACCTGCGTTTGTTGTCACGTTTGCAAAACAACTCATACTTTTACCTCCTATCCTATATCAGTTAAAACACGAAGTTCCCGTTGAACCCGTTACCAAAGAATCCGTTTCCGTACATACCCATGTAAGGAGTGGTGTTCACTACGGACACCTGTGGGTACTCGACGTTGATGGTGTTTGGAAGTTTACACTTGATGTCATCGACCTCCTTGCTCAATCCTGCGAGCTGTGCGTTGATGGGAGCGACTGCTTGCTGAACGATACCTGCCGTGAAGTTCTGGCTCTTCAAGGTTGCAATCTCAGCATCCTTGGCGGCAAGTTCACGGTCCTTACGGCTTGATTCCATCGCGTCAATCTTGTTGTCAAGAGCAAGATAATTGCGATTCATCGTGTCAGTAAGGTTGTACGTTTGCTGGCACATAGCCAATTGGTCTGAAGCTGCCTTTGCTGCCACTTGCTGACCTACACCGTTGATGCCTTGTTGCAAGGTGTTTGTTTGCTGTGCCATAGCCAACTGGTTCTGACAACAACACTGCTGGAACTGACTTGCCAACGAAGCGTTGCCGCTTTGGATGGCATTGATAACTTGCAATGCGTTCATGCCTTGGTTTGCACCGATGGTATTCAACGTGTTCTGAACACTTTGGATAGCACCGTTTACGAGGTTGAAGTCCTGTCCGAGCATGGTACTCAAAGTAGAGATAGCCGTGCGTGAAGCCTCACCTTGGTTGGTGACTGCTTGCATAATCAGTTCACGACCAGAGTCGTTGTTGATTTGGTTGGAGAGGAAACCAGCAGCACCGTTGCCGTTACCGCCCCAGCCACCACCGAAGCCACCGTTGCCGTTCCATCCGAAGATAGATGCAATGATGGCAAGCGTGATAAGACCACCGATATCGTTACCGAAATTGTTTCCTCCGAATACACCACCGTTTCCGAATCCGCCTATGGGAATACTGAAAGGTATT
>OMWI01000013.1:71942-74011 GCA_900314715.1 uncultured Prevotellaceae bacterium
GTTACCCGAATTATCGGGAATGCTATAAATTTCTGCCATAGTTTAGTTTTTGTGATGATGAATACTAAATTTACGTCTTTGCGCATTGACACCACAAATTTACATAAACCACAAACAGAAACCTATTTTAATTTGATGTTTCAGCCATCAAGAAATGATGTCATTTAACATTCTTCTTGAAGCGTCTTATTATCCGTTCCACCTTTGCACGGCTGATGTTATGGGTAGCCGCAAGCTCGGAAATAGCGAAACGATACTTTACTTTGTGCCTTCTCATTGACTTGTATTCATCGTATAACTTGATGTATTTCCAATCGCCAATCTTGACATCATTTTCAGAGAGCAACTTTAACAACTCTTGACCTATGCGAACAAATTCTGCTATTTCCATTGTCTTTTCGAATTAAATTACTAACTTTGCACCCACGTACCACCATTTTAGCATAATAAACCTACCACGTCGAGTGATAAAGGGCATAAATCCCCCGCACTTGGCGTGGTAGGCGCATATAATAAGTTGGTGGTACTTCTTATTAAAAGCGGGGGATTTTTTCTTTATCCCCCGTTGGAAATCAGATTGCTAAGATAACTCAAATACCTTATTTCATAGGCAGCAATGGTGGCTCCTTTCCACCGATTTAAATGTTAGACTTATTAATTATCTTTTTCATCTTTGGGATGATGATTTTCAATGCAAGAAGGATAACGGCAATTAGCAATGCAAAGGCTATCAGTTTCCATTTCCATTCTGTCCACCAATCTTTCTTTTCTATCACCTTTTCCTTTTCGTGGTTGGTGTTTAGTGATTGCTTGATAGAATCGAGCAATGCCTTGTAGATATTCACGCTATCCGATTCATAGTGATTGTGATAATAATTGTTTGTCGTATTTTGCTGTACCGTATCGCCCTTTTCATTAATAATGATTGTCTTTTCGATGATTTGCTTCACGGTATCACCGATATTCTTATAGACATATTGTATCAACGTGTCACCATGATACACGGTTAATGTGTCGTGAATCTCAATTAATTCGCTATCGTGGATAGTTTTACACCCAACGAAAGATAACACGACACAAAGAAAAAGAATGGGCAAACAACCAATTCTCTTATACATCTGCCGTTGGTATTCTTGTTCGAAATATTCTGCGCTGTTCATTTCTTTTGCTTGTTTTTAATTATTGTCGCTTCCCATATTTTGGGATAACGATTGATAATGCAAGCTACGACATAAACCCAAGAAGAGAGTGCTGCACAGAGAACTTGGAAAATATCACTCACGGCAATATCTTTATGAGTGTTCTTGTAATCGAAATATGTATCAGCTACTACTTGCACCAATGCCGTAGCATAGCCTATCAAATAATAGAATATTAAAAAATTTATCATCCTTATTCCTCCTTTTAATTAAAAACGCCCCTATACGTCACGCACGGAGGCGTAAAACAAACTACTAACCTAAATAATCTTTAATAACATAAATCATTTTAAACCTAAAACTATCTATCAATATGAAAACATTATTACTATTTTATCTTAATGCCTTTTTTGCGAACCCAAGATAGGGTAATCTCTGCGGAACGGTCTTTGTAGAACCATTTATGATTTCCGTTATCTTCGTAAACTCGTCATTGTCGGCAAGTTCGTTCAGCCCGTGCGTCTGCCAAAACCACCCTGCGCTGTCACAAGCCAGTTCTGGATATGCAACGGTCAGCCATTGCTCGTTCTTTGTCAAGTCCACTCCGATGTGCTTCCCGTAGGCGGTGTAGTTCTTTCTTCCCGTGAGTTGGATAAGCCCACGTCCCTTAAAACGAACACCATCGCCCTTGTATATGTTTCCGAGGTCTTTACGACCTTCGTATGCCTTTCCGCTTGCAACCTCCTCCGAGTATTTGAGATTTCCGCTTTCCCACGCTATTTGTGCCAAAAAGTGCGCAACACGCATAGGAGTGTTAATGTCGTATCGTTTCATGGCTTGGTTAAGCCATTTAAGGTACTTCTGCCTATTTCGGTATGTCGCATAGGGCATAGCCTTGCAAAGTTGCGTTAATGTTATTTCCATAATAAT
>OMWI01000014.1 GCA_900314715.1 uncultured Prevotellaceae bacterium
AAGACTGGATTTCATGACACCAGTCGAGTTTATCAAACAAAAATATGGAGAGAATAAAACAATTATTAAGTTGTTGCGTTATTAATTTGAATCCTGCTTATCTTAAAACATAAAGAAAAATGAAAATAAAATGTCTTTTATTGTCTTGTTTTGTTTTTTGTACAATCAATATGTTTGGTCAGAAAACAAATCCTTGGTATGTTGATGTTTCAACAGGCTATCAATTTTACACAAAAGGAGGAGAAGGTTTGTTTGCTGTGAATATTGGCATTCAAAAACAAATTTCCCAACATTTTTCATTGGGACTTACTACTGGTGGACTAATTCTGGAACTTGCGGATCCTATTATTCCGGTTTTAGCAGATGCTCGATTTATTTTACCCATTGATAATTCTCCAATCGATTTGATAGGTATAATTCGTGGCGGATTGTATATAGACACCGATGATTCGGGGAGTGGAATTATGAAAAACTTTGGATTTCAAGTTCTGCCTGGTATTCAATTCCATGCCTCACAAAGATTTGATGTGAGATTCAATGTTGGTTATGAGAAGATATTTATGACTAAGTCGGGTGATGACTTTGATATGATTCCTTTACATGTAGGTGTCGCATATAAATTCTAAAAAATTTCAAACTCTTTAATATCTCTAAGTGTCCCACAAAATAAATGAGACATTTTTTAGGAAACAGAGATTCCGACTGACTTTAGGCTCGATGCTTAGAATCAGTCGGCTTTATATTGTAATTCACGGAGATGATTAAAAAGTTGTAATATTTAATACCTTACCACCGCCACCTGTAATCCTTTTCTCCTGGCATTAATACGTGAAGCTGTAGCTGTACTGCATCCTAACAAATCGCATAATCCTTGCAATCCGTATACATAATGCTTCTCAACCTTTACACCTTCATTTGGCTCCGTGGCGAACATAGCATCAGCTAAACACTCCTTCAATTTCTCGAAGAATTCGTCTGGAGTCATGTTAAATAACATATTGTTCATATTTTTTTATTTTTTTTGAAATTTTCGGATGCAAAGTAAATCCATTTCCTACCGTGCAAACAAAATTTATTCAAAAAATACAGTGGATAAAATTCATTATTGGATTATGTCTTATATTATTATCAATTCTGAGAAACAGATAAGTCCATAAGTGCCTAATCCATTTCCATCATATCGAAGTACATCAAGCGTGTGTGGTCATCCTCTTCCTTTTGAGTCAATTCAACAAAACCATTTTTCTTGTAGAAGGGGATGGCAGAAAGATATGCGTCAACGGTTATGAAGCGAAAAGCAGATTGACCAATTTGGGTGTTAAGCTGAACCTTCAACAAGTCCATAAGCTGGCTGCCGATATTTTGGCCGCGATAGTCTTTGGAAACAGCGAAACGGCCAATCTTGATGCTCGGATAACTACGGAACCGCTTCCCATCAGGAAAACTATCCTTTATCTTCTTCCAACGGCTGTTCGTTACCTCCACACGGCTCACCTTGTCGTTCAACAAACAGAAATATGCAACTATGCGTCCATCGTCCTCAAGGAGGAACGTATTGGCAATACGCTTCTCAAGGAAGCGTTTTGCATCTTCCATCAAGAACTCGTTGAGGTCGCTGTCACCGCAGTCAAACTCTGTCAGTTCATAATCGGCAGTCAATCGGACTACTTTCATAACTTACCAGCAGAAAGTAATCAATTTCCTGGCTTCTTTTACACGCTCCATCAACCTGGCGCGGTTGTTGGCACGCTCCTCCTTACTCATATTTTCCACTCGCTCAGCTCTTTCCACGAAACGCTCAGCATCTTCACCCGTGAGTATCGGTGTCTCTTTTATAGGTCTTGCCATTGTTGTAATTTGTAAATGGTTTGCGATGCAAAGTTAGGTAATATTTCTGAATAATCAAAAATAAGAGAATAATTATTTCACAAGAATTTGATATAGGCTTAATCAAATCTGTGTGGAATTCATTTGAAATCATATGGGCTTCCATCATACTTTAAGTATGGTCAACTCAAAGATTAAATCCCTATTTCTGAATTGGGAATTCCGCAAGCTAAATGTTTTCCTATCCGATTTTTCAACTTGCTTGTCAAATGAAACCTCTCTATCTGCTTCGCTTAGAGACTACATCAAGTCTCATGAAACATAGGGGGAACCTTTTTTTGTTTGTCCATTAATTACAAGTAAACATTAACAAACTAACAATTAACAATTAACAATAAGATAGGTTGTATATATTTTGTTTTTAGTTTATGTTTTAAAATGAAACAATATATAGGTTCAAAATAATAATTTATTAGTATTATAATTTTATATTAATATATTATTAGAATAATATATTAATATAATTATATATATACACCATTATTTGCTACATAGATAGTACCTTATTGTTAATTGTTAATTGTTAATTTGTTAGTTTTGCATTTGCGCCTCACAAATATGGTGTTTGCGCCTCGTAAATATGGTGTTTATTGGTCGTAAATATATGGTTTAGCTTTTTTAACACGAGCAACCCATTTTGTTAACAGATTTTTACGCCATAATGAAGCCCGATTTTTGGTAGTTGTGATTTTTAGCAGTAACTTTGCAGTATCAAAGAAAGTTAGAAGCATGAGATTAGCTTTGCGACTGGAATACATATATTAATTTAAACGACTGAAGATATGAGCGATTTTGATGATTTACTGAAAGGTATTAAGAAGGGCTTGAGCGAACTTGCCGAAGATGCCCAAGAAAAGTACAATGACTTGACAAACTACCTCGACTCGCATGATGCCAACGAGATTAAGCGCGACCTCTTGGAAATGGCCGACAAGACTGCATCGGATGCGAAGGAGAAGTTCGAAAAGGCCAAGAATGACTTGAAGGAAGTGGATGTCAACCAAAAGATTGCCGATGTCAGGGAGGATTTCCAAGAGGGCGTAAGCAAGGCAAAGGAAACGTTTGACGAGGGAATTGAAAAGGCCAAGAAAGAACTGAAAGAGATGGACGTGGACGAGAAGATTGCCGACGTGAAGGAAGACATTCAAGAAGGTATCGACAAGGCCAAGGAAGTGCTCGGTGATGGCCTTGACGTGGTACAGAAGCAATTTGCCGAACTCAAGAAGAGATTCAACCTGTAAATGAGACGCCTTTTTCTTATCATAACAATGGCATTGGCAATCTCATTGAATGTCAATGCCCAACAAATCGCGTCAGCTTACGACTTAGGCAAACCCATTGGATGGGCAACGGTAGATGGAAACGTGACTGGTGGCATGGGCTGTGAAGAAGTGGTTGTAACCAACTTCCAAGAGTTTGATAATGCCATGCTTCGTGTAAACGGGAAAAAAGACACGGAAGTAAAACGCATTATCTACGTGAAAGGTGAAATCCAGTTTGGAGGGCTCATCACATACAATGGCATCAGCAACAAAACCATCATTGGATTGCCAGGAGCCACGTTTGTCAACATGGATCAGACGAAAAAGAACTCGGGGATATTGAAGTTTACCAACAACTGCCAAAACATCATCCTTAGAAACATGACGTTCAAGGGACCTGGTGCTTACGACGTAGATGGCAACGACAATTTCCTCATTCAAGACGGACATTATATCTGGGTGGACCATTGCGATTTCCAAGATGGCGTAGATGGAAACTTCGACATCAACAATGGTTCTGACAATATCTCCGTAACATGGTGCAGGTTTCGTTATCTGATAGACCCCAAGGCTGGAGGTTCTGGCGGTTCTAACGACCATCGTTTCTCCAATCTCATCGGCAGTAGCGATTCCAGCACGAAAGACCCAGGGCACTTGAATATCACATTTGCCAACTGTTGGTGGGATGAGGGTTGCATGGAACGGTGTCCTCGGGTGAGATTCGGAAAGATTCACATGCTTAATTGTCTCTTCACCAACGAGGGGTATCATTATTGCATAGGCACAGGACATGAAAGCAATATCTACGTGGAGAAATGCGACATTTGCAAGGGTACGAGGTTTTACAAGAATCCAGGCAAGGGCGACACCACATACAATATCACCATCACTGATTGCATCGGAGTAAGCGACGTGCAAGACCGTTCGGGCAACAATGATTATTTCACGCCATCCACGTATTACAACTATACACCCATCGATAAGGGGTTAGTGAAAGAGGTGGTAGGCAACGAGCAAACGGGCGCAGGTGCCACGTTGAAAGTGGAAGTCCCACAAGGAGAATCAGCAGCTATCCATCTCCAAACAAAAACCATCCGCACCGAGTATTTCAATGCGGATGGTTTAAATCAAATTCGCCCCAAGCGTGGGCTTAACATCTTATGCCAATATCTACCCAACGGGAAAAAACAAACCATGAAGGTTTATTATTAATTTGTTATCCGCTAAAACTTTTCAAAGCATTCCGAACTTCCTTTGCTTACACACATTCAATGATGTTCTAACAAATAGGGGCTTATTAGCAGCCCGAAAGGCTATTGAGCATATAGCCCAGGCTATAAGCTTGTTGGTCTTTCAGACCGCCGTTTAGAGGACAACAATGATTATTAATTCTACTTTCGCAAGCTTTAACTTGCTTCTTGCTTCTAACTCTCTTACTTTCTAAAAAAAGCATTTTATAGCACACTTACTTTCACCACACGCGTTTGTCCCTTGAACGATAGGCGAAGGATATAGACACCCGAAGAGAGGGCTGATAGCGGGATGCTATATTGTCCTCCAGCCGTAGCCAAGATATTGGCATTCGTCATAATATGCTGCCCTTGCAAGGAAACTACATCTACGCGAGCGCGACCATTCTCAGGCACCGTGAAGATAACGTTTCCATCCCGATAAGCAAGCGACAAATCCTTCTCATGCGTCAAGAGCATTTGCACACCAGACGGTTGTGGAGATTGATATTCGTAGGGGCCCAAATCGCGTGCGGCACCTACGATGTCTTGCCACGTAAACGGATATTCGTCTTGCATTTCGCTTCGCATATCGAGACCGCAATCAATGAGTTTCGACGTACTCTTCAATCGTGCAAAACGAGTGGGTAGAGAACCATCTGCGGCACGTGGAGCCTTTGCGTCTGCCTCAGAAAGACTCACGTAATCGCTTTCCGAGAAACCATTCGTCAACGCATTGTTTTTCCAAGCATTCTTCGGGTCGGTCAACATGGCATTGTGACTATCCGTAAAACCACCCTTGATTTCGATGCGACCTAAACAAACATTGTTGTAGAACGAGAACGTAGAAGCGTCGGCACAATCCTCGAACATGTAATCATAACCATTGCCGAACGCCAAACAATTCACCAACTTTACGCCACCCTTGTGGCTATTCTCGTCAAAGCCTTTCACCGACCCCGTCTTATTGTTGTTGAATGCCACACAACGCCAAGCCTCATGAATACCTTTGGAAGAACCGCCCGTACCGTTTCCTCCCAATTTAATGCCATTGCCATTGCCTTGGAAAGAACCGCTTGCTTGTACCCACTTGAACAAGTCGGCACGTCCTGATCCCCACGCCCAGCACTCAATCAACTTCACCGCAAAATCCGTTTCGTATAAGTCCCATGCATCATCCGCATTGTCCCATGCACGACAACGAATAAAGCGGTTGCCAATACCATTGTGCATCTTGCAAGCGAAACCATCCGCATCGCTTCCGAAATTATCCGCGTCACAATTCAAGTACGAGTCGCAATCGATAATGTCATTATATGCGCACCACGAACCATCATTCTTTGAACCATGACCACTCGCGCTGAAATCATGACCGAATCCCAATTGCAATCCCGTATCGTCGTTATAGCTAAACGTACAACGCTCGATGATGTTATGCGAACCTTCCAACTTGATGCCATTATCGCCAGCCTCCGTGATATGCAATCCGTAAATGTGCCAATAGTTGCCATTCAATTGAATACCACGCACACTCACCTTCTTGGGTTGGTCCTTGAAATTCAACACGGGAAACTCGCCTGGGAATGTCTTTACCGTAAACCAAGCATCGGGCGTTCCGTTCTTCTCGATGCGAACGGTCGTTTTACTGCCGTCTTTCTTCATGGTAGGATAATACGTACCACCACGCACATATATCGTATCACCAGCCTCAGCCTTATCCACCGCCATTTGCAAGTTGTAATACGGATTCTCCCAACTACCATCACCCGCATCGCTACCCCACGGAGCCATATAGATACAATGTTCCACACTATGCGGACCATTCCACTCTATCGTGTCTTGCGGTTCGGGATTGCCAGGGTAATCATCATCCCCTTCTCCTCCCCCACTCACCGAGTTGAGAGCAATGGAAATATCATCCACATAGATGGTGGCATTCTGACAAGTAAAACGAATGAGCACTTCCGTATCTTCCTCCTTGGATTGAGCATCATAACTACTCATTCCGTAAGGCGTAGATGATGAAATGGTTGACGTACCGATTTCACTCCACGTATTTCCTCCATCCGTTGACTTCTCCACCAAAAGTTTCTTTCCGTTTCCCGAAGCACGATGCTTGAAGGTAATAGCACCTGGTTGGCACAATACTGGCGTGATGAGATAACCACCCGAAGCATTCATCGTTGCCCGCAAGCTATTATTGTCTTTCTTTCCGTAAACACCCTTGATGCGCCAAGTGCCAGAGGCAAGCGTTACTTGCGTTTCCACGGAAGGTGCCGATGTTGGCATTCCCGTCTCGAAATCCTCTTTCAACTCGTTGTTTGCCCAAGCACTCATATTCGCCAACAACAAGCATACTAATAAAATGATGCGATTCATAAATATTTTTAATTTGTTTTATCGTTAAAAGAAAGAAATAAGATATTTACCAAAGGAAATCAAAGCCCAGAACATCAGAATGATAAGTAAAATCATTACTATCAATACTATAGCCGATTGAGTGGCTTTCTTGTTTACATCTTTGATAATCGTTTCATCACCATCCACAAATCCCTGCACCATCTTCATGTTTTGCGTATTGGCACGATGGAAAATGTCGATGATGTCGCCAACGAAGAAAGGAATCATCCCAAGCAAAACGTCTCGCAAAGAGTTGTTGATAACCGCCAACGTCAATGGAATGCTCTTAATGACTTTTGCGGAAAAGTAGATGAAAGGAATGGCGCTCAACACCGTAATCAAGTCGCCCCAACCAGGCATTAAGCCAAACAACGCATCCAAGTAATACCTATCCATGTACTTCGTTAGGTTTCCCATGGCTTGATACACTTTATTATCCATCAAGCGTTGTCGTTGTCCATCACGCTTCTCGGCGTTGAAGTCTTGTATTATTTCCATTCTTAAATTAGTTATCGTTCGCAAATATAATTGAAAATTTCTGACTTTCCAAACACCATGTATAACATTTATATTTTTTAAATGTATCAAATAGTTTTTTTATCTATAGATAATTTGGTGATATAGTGGAAAACTCATAATTTTGCAAGGTATCAAACTAATAACTGATAGAAAATGATAGGTTCAATATTAGCAACATCGGTCCTTATCATCAACGAAATTATGGCATCAAACGTGGGAACCGTGATGAGTCCTGCGACGAACTTCGACGGTTGGATTGAACTATACAACCCGTCCGACCATTATGTTCAATTGTCAGGGATGTTCCTAAGCGACGATGAGAATAATCTTACTCGTTGGTGTATGCCGACAAATATAGGTGTCGTTCCAGCCAGAGGATATAAAGTCATTTGGTTTGGTTCTAACAACATCATGAACAACCAAGCACCATTCAACTTAGATTGTGATGGAGGAACCATTTACCTCAGCGATAAAGACGGACAAATCCTCGTTAGTCAAGATTATCCCGCAGCATTGAGTAGGACTTCGTTTGCGAGAAAGACAGACGGAGGAGACGAATGGGGCTTAACGGCAGATGCAACACCCGAAGCAACAAACACAACTGCTTTCTTTGCCGAGAATCGTTTAGACCCTCCCGAAGTAGTTCAAGACAGCAAGATATTCAATGGCATGATGACCGTGAATGTCAACATTCCACAAGGAACCACATTGGTTTATACCACCGATGGAAGTGTTCCCGTTGCACCTCATGGAAACGTTCAAGCTACGGAATGGCAAGACTATATCGTCAACGGCAATTGTGAAGGTAATGATGTATCTTGTCTTGTAGGGAAAGATGGCAATGGTGGCGGCGTTTTAGAAACCCATATCGTGGATGGTGTTGGGTATAATGGTTCTCGTGGCATCAAGATTCATTCCGTCGCCAATCCTACGAATGATTGGGACACGCAATTTTTCGTTTATACTCCCAAACATGTATGGAATAGCGGAGACAAGTATCGTTTCAAGATGAAAGTTCGTGCTGACCAAGCCTCACATATCTCTGTTCAATCACATACCGAACCATCTAACTACGTTCATTGGTCTATGTTGGACGGAGGATACAACATTACCAACACTTGGCAGGAAATCGTATTTGAAGGAACCATCTCTAACGAACAAGCAGGCAATTCAGGAATTCAAACCATTGCTTTCAATCTCAACGAGCAAAGAGGAATTGAAAACAACTTCTATTTCGATGATATTTCTTGGGAAGCATACAATTCAAAAGAAGGGTTGGTAGGCAACATCAGTGAAACTGGTACATTTACCATCAACAATACGACAAACTTTTGTTTCCGTTTGTTCAAGGAAGGTTATTTGCCCAGCGTTCCCGTAACAAGGTCGTATATCAAGACAACCAACAATTACACCATTCCCGTTGTCTCTATCGTTGGAAACAGGAAATACTTTACTGATAGCAAATGGGGAATTGACACGCAAGGAACCAATGGGAAGACTGGAAACGGACAAAGCACTAAGTGTAATTGGAATATGGATTGGGAACGTCCAGTCAATTTCTCATTCATCACGCCAGAAGGAGTGATGGCTTATAATCAAGACGTGGAAATCTCCGTATCAGGCGGTTGGACTCGTTCAGCAACACCTCGTTCGTTCAAGTTGAAATCAGGAAAGGAGTTTGACGGACAAAACCGACTTGATTATATGTTCTTCCCACAAAAGCCGTATCTCAGAAACAAGGTATTGTTATTGCGCAATGGCGGCAACGACATTTGGGAAAACAATGGAAGTAGATTCTTAGACCCTGCTTTGCAAACGATTATCCAACGCTCTGGAATCAATCTTGATTTGCAATCGTATGTGCCCATCATCGAATATGTAAACGGTGAATTCCGTGGCGTGCTCAATATGCGTGAGCCAAACAACAAGAAGTTTGTTGAGTCTAATTTCGGTTATGATGACGAGAAGATAGATATGTTTGAAATGAGTGCCGACTCGAATCTGGTATTCATGGTTGGTACGAAAGATGTACTTGAACGTATCTACGAGTTGGGAGAACATGCCAATGATGTGGATGCTTACGAGGAAATCAAGCAATCGCTCGACATCGACGAATACATCAACTACATGGCTACAGAACTATATTTAGGTTCTACCGATTGGCCACACAACAACATCAAAGGGTTTAGGAATCAGGCAGACGGGCGTTATCGCTTTGTGACATTCGACTTGGATTTCGCCTTCAAGAATTCCAATCCGTTTACGGCATTTGAAAATGACCAATGGCACAAGTTTAACTTAATCTACGACACTCATGAAGAGCGATATGAGGAAATCAAATTGGTAACGTTATTCCTCAATATGCTCAACAACGATGAGTTCCGCAAGAAATTCATCGATACGTTCTGCCTGATTGGTGGAAGTGTATTTGAAAAAGAGCGTGCTACGGCTATCGTCAACGAATTGGCTGACCACGTAAGACCCATGATGCAACTTGACGGATGGAGAAGTCCCGATACTTCTGCCAATCTTATCATCTCGAAGTTGAACACATTAACGGAAGCCATGACCACTTGTATGCAAAACTTCAAGTACATGAAACTCTCTGGGGTTAAGAAACAAAGCGTACAATTGACCACAGATACCGAAGGGGCAAACATTTACATTAACGACTTAGAGGTACCGTATGCGGACTTCAAAGGTTATCTTTTCGCTCCCATAACACTTGAGGCTAAAGCTCCTGCTGGTTATACCTTCACGGGATGGAAACAGACATCAGCTGCTACTCATGAACTTTTCGGAATGAATAGTTCGTGGAAATACTATGACAAAGGCGCTCAAAGCAGCACGATTTGGCGCACATCAAACTACAACGACACATCTTGGTCTTCGGGCGAAAGTCCTCTTGGATATAAGACTCCAGGTATAAAGACAACCGTTGGATATGGTTCTAATGCTAACCAAAAGAATCCAACCACCTATTTCCGCAAGACATTTACGCTCAGCAAGACACCTTCAAGCAAAGACGTGTTTATCTTGGATTATCAAGTAGATGATGGATTTGTCGTTTATGTAAACGGTTCGGAAGCAGGACGAGTGAATATGCCATCAGGAACCATTTCCTACAACACGTATTCCTCTACATACGCTGGAGATGAACCCATCACAGGAACATTAGATTTGCCCGCACGATACTTCCAAAATGGAACTAATTTGATTGCCGTGGAAGTACACAACAACAATGCCACGTCGAGCGATTTGTTCTGGGCTGCTTCTTTGAACACGACGATTGATGCCGTGAATGAGGAAGTCATCTCTACGGAAGCTATCATCGACTTACCCTCAAATAATTACGTAGGACTAACCGCTTGTTTCTCTCCCCTTTCTGAAGAAGAACGATTGCAACAAGGCATTACTCCTGTTCGCATCAACGAGGTAAGTGCTTCCAACAACATTTCCGTAAACGAATATTGGAAACGAAATGATTGGGTAGAATTATACAACACCACCAATCAACCCATCGACGTTGAAGGAATGTATCTAACAGACAACGTTGACAAGCCACATAAATACAAGATTAGCAAGAAAGAGAGTCTTGCCCAAACCATTATTCCACCTCATGGATACCTCATCATTTGGTGCGACAAACTTGAACCTATCAGTCAATTACATGCCTCATTCAAACTTGAAGCTGACGGTAGTGAGATGATGCTATCGGCCGCTGATGATAGTTGGACTGATCGTTTCACCTATCCTAAACACAAGGAAGATGAATCTGTAGGTAGATATCCAGATGGCAATAACAATGTGTTTGTCATGAATGTTCCTACCATCGCGAAATCGAACATCACGACAAGTTACCAGGTGAAAGTGGAGCAACCAACTCTTGATGGAATCAATACCATCATGGCAGACACTTCTCATCCCATCACGGCTCGCTACGTATTGGGCAACCTTATCGTAAGAGGACAAGTTGAAGGAATAATCCACGTGGATTTTTATAATTTGGCCGGACAATTCGTTGCTCAAAAAGAAGCCACTCTCAATGCCGGTTATGCCGAAATACCCGTTGGAGGATTGTCGAATGGTTATTATATTGCCCGTGTGAAAGATGCACAAGGAAATCATACTAATTGTAAGTTCATTAAGAAATAGACATTATCTTATCACGTTGAGTAAGGGCGAGTAATCGCAACATCTCATTCGCAATCTATAAACACCATGTTTACACTTGATAAACACTATATTTACAAGGCGTAAACATGGTGTTTGTTATTAATATGTAACGTTTTTGCTTCATCTGAAAGAAAAGTAAAAAAATAAGGAATAAGAATAATAGATATTACGTTTTTTTTCACTAATTTTGTGACCAAAATAAATAAGTAAGCAATGAAAAAAAGTATTTGGATACTACTAGCCGTTCTATTGGTTTGCAGTTGTAGTGAAAAGAAGGAGCAAAAAGTAAAGGCTCCAATACGAGTGAAAACACAACTTGTTTCCCCAGGATTTGTTGACAAAGCTCAAACCTATGTGGGTATGATAGAGGAACGTGAGGCTACTGCGGTCAGCTTTACAGGTATGGGTGTAGTCAAAAGAGTGTTTGTGAGAGAAGGACAAGCTGTTAGCAGAGGTCAACTCGTTGCAGAGATGGATGATACACAAGCTCGCAACTTGTTAAGTGGTGCTGAGGCAGCTATGACACAAGCAAATGATGCTTTGCAACGCTATGGAATGTTGCACGAAAACGGTTCTCTGCCTGAAGTGCAATGGGTAGAAATACAAAGCAAGGTGGCACAAGCCAAATCACAATTGGAAGTTGCCAAGAAGAATTTAGCTGATTGTCGCTTGAAAGCTCCAGTTAGTGGTATCATTGGGCGCAAGCAAATTAGTGCAGGGGAAACGGCATTACCTTCCCAATCCGTGGTGAGCATCCTCGACATTAATACCGTGAAGGTGAAAGTAGCCATTCCAGAAGCGGAAATTGGAGTCATTCATTCCAATACTCCCACAAGTATTAAAGTAGATGCCATTGATCGTGTTTATCAAGGAGGTCGCATAGAAAAGGGAGTGCAAGCAGATGCTTTGACCCATACATACGATATTCGTATTCATGTGGCAAATGGAGGACACAAATTACTTCCTGGTATGGTGGCAAGCGTCAGATTCCTTGCTGATGGTTCTCAAGCCATTAGTGGTAGATCATTACCAATACCTTCTATTCAGAAGCAATCTGATGGTTCGTTATTTGTATGGACTATCGATAAGGATAGTATCGCTCATCGCACAAAAGTTAGTGTTGGCGATACACGAGGTAATTATATTTCTGTTACCGAAGGACTGAATCTTGGCCAGCGCATTGTTACCGAGGGTTATCAGAAACTAAGTGAAGGTACAAAAGTTATCTATTAGTATGGAGAAGAAAATGGATTGGCTCAAGTGGCCTTTGGAACATTACCCGATATCACTACTAATAGTCGGTATTCTGTTTTTGTTGGGCGTCTTTGGAATGTATGACATGCCAAAGGATGAGTTCCCCCATGCAACCATACGACAAGGAGTAGTGGTAGCCGTATATCCTGGTGCGACCGCCGAGGAAGTGGAACAACAAGTGGCACGTCCATTGGAACGTTATCTTTTCACTTATGGCGAAGTAAACCGTGTAAAAACAACGACGACATCACAAAATGGGCTTTGCATCGTGATGGTGAAACTGAACGATAACGTCAATAATAAAGATGAAGTTTGGAGCAAGATAAAGCATGGATTGAATGCTTTCAAACGTCAACTACCAACTGGAGTGTTAGCTATTGTAGTTAACGATGATTTTGGCAACACATCAGCATTGCTCATCGCCATTGAAAGTGATAAACGCAGTTATCGTGAGTTAAAGGAATATAGTGACAATTTGAGTGATCGCCTACGACGTATTCCCTCTGTGGCAAACGTAAAGATGTATGGAGAACAGAAGGAACAAATCAGTTTGTATATAGACCATGAGCGTTTGCAAGCATACGGAATCGGTCAACAGATGTTGTTTAGTCGATTGCAAGCCCAAGGTATCACAACCATGAGCGGTAGCATCAACGACGATGACCAACAGATTCCTATCCACGTAGAAGCCATGGAGAATAGTGAAGAAGAGATAGCCAATCAGATTATCTTTTCCGATCCTATTACTGGCAAAGTGGCACGCGTTAGGGACGTAGCACGTGTGGTAAGGGAATATGAACCGATGTCGAGTCGTATTGAGCAAGATGGCCATCCCTGTGTGTTGTTGTCAATGGAAATGACACCAGGCAACAATGTAGTACAATATGGTAAAGAGGTTGACAAGGTTCTGAACGACTTCCGTGAGAATGAATTACCCACAGATGTTAATGTCACACGCATTGCCGACAAGCCAAAAGTGGTGAGTACGAGCGTTAGCGACTTTTTGCGCGACCTTCTGATTTCAATGGTTATCATCATTCTCGTAATGATGGTACTTTTCCCGATACGTTCGGCCATCGTAGCTGCTATTACCATTCCACTTAGTACATTCGTGTCAGTGTCTATCATGTACATGGTTGGTATCGAACTCAACATTGTCACATTGGCAGCATTGATTGTAGTATTAGGAATGATTGTAGATAACTCTATTGTGGTCATTGATGGCTATTTGGAATATCTGGGAAAAGGATATGAACCTAAGCGTGCCGCCATAGATTCGGCCAAGCAATACTTCATGCCAATGATGCTTGCCACCATTTGTATATGTGCTATATTCTTCCCCTTCTTGATTACGATGAAGGGTATGTTTCATGATTGTTTGGAAGCCTTCCCTTGGACAATCACAATTAATCTGATGGTGTCTCTTTTCTTGGCTGTTAGTGTAATTCCTTTCTTAGAAGTATTGATTATTAAGCCAGAGAAAAACGGTAAATCTGGAGATTCTGGGAATGCAATTACCAAATGGGTACAAAGCACTTACAATCACGTACTCGACTTCACATTCCATCATCCTTGGGTAACCATTTTCGGTGGAATTGGTATCATTCTACTATCTACCATCATTATTCCCACGTTAAAGATACGTCTATTCCCATACGCCGACCGCGACCAGTTTGCCATAGAGATTTTCTTACCCGACGGTAAGGGATTGGCCGAAACAGAACAGATAGCAGAGTCGGTGCGCAAAACCTTAGAGAAAGATGATAGAATCGTTGGCATTACGGGATTCCTGGGATGTTCGTCACCTCGATTTATGGATGCCTATGCACCACAGATAGCAAGTAGCAATTATGCTCAATTCATTGTTAATACCAAGTCAGACAAGGCAACCCTCGAATTGTTGGCAAAGTATCAACCCCAACTAAGCGAGGCTTTTCCAAAAGCTTATGTCAAGTTCAAACGCTTGGACTATTTGGAAGTGAATGAGCTGGAGTATCGTTTTTATGGTGAAGACCTTGATTCACTACACGTCGTGGCAGAGCGTCTGATGGAACGAATGCGTCAAATGCCAGAATTAGAATGGGTACATACTGACTATTTCCAGCCTTATCCTATTATCAACGTACAACTTGACCCCGTCATTTCAGCTCAATTAGGTATTACGCGCACCACGGCCCAATTAGCATTGAGTGCAAACTCAGGCGACTTGCGTGTTGGACAGATATGGGAAGGTAATTACGAACTCCCTATCGTGGTGAAAGATGATGCTGATATGACTTACTCTGACATAGCTAATCTTGGCATTTCATCCCCACAATCAATGATTTCATCGGGCATATACGGCAACAATAGCACTGTCCCATTGCGACAATTAGCAAAGGTTGAACCATATTGGAGTGAGAGCCGTATCGTACATCGTGGAGGTGAACGTTGTATTACCGTGACAGCTCAATTCGCCCAAGGCGTCTTTACTGCTCCCGTGGAAAAAGAGATAGCTCGTATCATGCAAAAGGAGATTCAACTTCCTCAAGGCGTTCGTTGTGAAGTTGGTGGTGAGATAGAATATGGAGATGAAGCTATTCCACAAATTGTTGGAGGCATTGTTATTGCCATGATCATCGTATTTTTCTTCCTGTTATTCAATTTCAAGAAGTTTGGAATCACCTCTGTATGTATGGCCGCTCTCGCACTTATGATTCCTGGCGCACTCATCGGACTTGGCTTGATGAACCGTGCACTGGGTCTGACATCTATTTTCGGACTCATCACGTTGATGGGAATGATTATGCGTAATGAGATACTCATCTTTGAACACGCCATTGAACTAATTAAGAAATATGTGGCAGAGCATGGCGACTGGACTGTGGATCGTGAGGCTTATAACGAAGCCGTAAAGCAAGCAGCCTACGATGCTGGAAAACGCCGCATGGTGCCAATCTTCCTCACAACAGCTACTACCGCCGTTGGTGTGGTTCCGATGATTATTGCACAATCATCATTCTGGATGCCCGTTGGAGTGACCATCTTCGCGGGAGGAATCGGTTCTCTCATCCTCGTGGTTACTATTTTACCTGTAGTATATTGGAAAGTTTCGACAAAATAGGAATCCTCTCCCCTTCCCTCTCCTAAGGAGAGGGGGAATACATAGACTTTAAATAAACAAGTAAGAATGAAAAAGATCATCATAACAACACTCCTAATAATAGCCACCCTACCGCTATCAGCACAAGCAACCACTCCCCTCTCCTTGGGGGAGAGGTCGGGGGTGAGGGTTTTATCCTTAAATCAACTCAAGGACTCAGCCTTGCGCAATAATATTGCCATTCGAAAGGCTTATCACAACATTGATGCCGCACAAGAACAACGAAAGGAAGCCTTCACCAACTATTTCCCCAACGTGAGTGGCGTGGGTGCTTGGTTCAATGCAAACAAGGGAATGGCAAAGATGGACATTAACTTAGCCGATAACATGTCACCCGAAACGGCAATGGCTTTGGCTCAAATACTCCCACCTCAGATATTGGGGTCATTAACGTCTCCCATGAGTATGACGATGATGAAAAATGGTGTCGTGGCTGGCATTACTGCTACGCAACCCGTATTTGCAGGAGGACAAATTATCAATGGCAATAAATTGGCAAAAGTGGGTGAAGACGTTAGTCATCTTCAATTACAACTATCAGAAGATGAGGTGGAAAAGAACACCGAACAATACTTCTGGCAATTCGTTACGTTGAAAGAGAAGATGAAAACCATTCGTGCCGTAGAGGAATTGCTCAACGGAATCAACAAAGACGTTAGCGTTGCCGTGAAAGCTGGTGTTGCCATGCGCAATGATTTGCTGCAAGTGCAATTACGACAAAACGACATAGAAAGTCAAAAACTCAAGTTGCAAAACGGCATCAGCATTATCAAGTTATTGCTCGCTCAATATTGTGGACTTCGCGATACTACTTTCGACGTGAGTTACAATGCCGACGTTTCCGTTCCTATCTCGTTGAAAAAAGACCATCAACAAGCCTTATTGCAAACGACGGAATACCAATTACTCAACAAGCAAGTAGAAGCAACGCAATTGCAACACAAAATGGCAATTGGCGAAAACCTACCTACCATTGCTGTTGGAGCAGGATACAACTACCATACTTTATTAGACAACAACCGTTCGTTTGCGATGATATTCGCCACGGTCAACATACCTATCTCCAGTTGGTGGGGCGGTTCTCATTCCATCAAACGAAAGAAAATCGAACAACAGAAAGCCATTGAACAACTCAATGACAATTCCGAGTTGCTGAAGATTCGTATGCAAAAGGCGTGGAACGATGTTGACGAGTCGTATCAACAACTCGCGCTCGCACAAAGAAGCATCGAACAAGCGGAAGAGAATCTTCGACTGAACCGCAACTTCTATCAAGCGGGAACATCCAAGATGTCTGACTTGCTACAAGCTCAATTGCTCTATCAACAAGCACTCGACAAACGCACCGATGCATTTGCCGAATACCAAAACAAACTCCTGGAATATAGATTGGCAACTGGCAATTGAATTATGTATTATCGATAACTCGTTAACGAATCATCATCACTGGCGCAATACCATTCGTGGGCTTTTCGGGAAGATATACTTCCAACGCCTCATCAGTTTGTTGGAACTTCACTTTACCATATCCGATGAGTTTCACTGAATGGATGCGCTTTCCATAATCCTTCTTGTTTTTACCAAGCGACTTGATACGAATCGTATGGTCTTTTGGCCAATCTAACGCAATAGCATAAAGCACGTTTTTCTTTTGCGTAAAGCGAATCTCCGAAGACCCCGCATTTTGATAAGAACCTTCATTGAATCCCTGCGCATTTAATTGTATACTTGATTCTGCTATAGGTCCTTCGCCGAAACGCACCCAAGGACGAGTGTCGTAAATCGCCTCACAATTTTGTCGCATCCATACGCCAAACTCATCCATGATGGCTTTCTCTTTCTCATCGAATGTTCCATCGGCTCGCAAAGGTACACTAAGCAACAAATTACCGTTTTTGCTCACCACGTCTACCAACAATCTGACAACCGTAGTCGCACTCTTGTATTGATTACGCTCATAGATAGAAGTGTTATAATGCCAACCGCCGATGCACGTACATGTCTGCCACGGTTCGGGAACAATCTCATTCGGTGCACCGCGTTCAACGTCCCAAACGAGAGCCTTACGTTGTTCCTTATCAAGAATCTTTCCGAACAACACCGCCTCGTTTTTGCCACGATGTTGCAACATATTATGATTATAAAAATGAGCAGCAATCTTCATGCCCGCATCACTCACGGGATAGAATGGCAACACCGTTGTATCGAAGTAAATCAAGTCGGGATGATAGCGATTGATAGCATCAAGCGTTCTATTATAGAAATCAGTAGCATACGCAACGGTTGGTAGAGCGGCTCCATTATCCCATCCCCATTGGTTATGAATCATTCGGTCTGCCCAAGAACCCTCACTAAGCGGATGATTTTGTGCATATAACTGTTGCGGGTCTAATCCTTCCCACCACTTACCTTTACCATCTTCCTTAGTCAACCTACCATCGTATGTCTTCCCCATCTTATCTCCACTACGGTCATAGCGTCTGGAAGTCTCATAGAACAACCACGCATGGTCTGCATGGAAGGAGATACCGAACGGTAAACCAGCCTTACGAGCAGCAGAAGCCCATTCGCCTAAGATGTCTCGTTTCGGTCCGATGCGCATAGAGTTCCACGGTTGATACTTAGAATCCCACAAGTCGAAATTATCATGATGGTTGCCCAAGGCAAAGAAATATTGCGCACCCAAGCTTTTATAATAAGCCACTAACGAATCAGGGTTCCAACGCTCAGCCTTAAATAAAGGTAGAATGTCCTTGAAGCCCACTTCCGTAGGATGACCATAATGCGTCACATGATACTTATACTGACTGGAACCTTCTATGTACAACGAACGAGCCATCCAGTCGCCCGAACCTTCCACGCATTGCGGTCCCCAATGTGCCCAAATGCCAAACTTCGCATTGCGAAACCACTCAGGCGTTTCGTATGTCTTCAATGATTCCCAATTGGGTTCAAACTTCCCCTTCTGCATGGGTTCATCGTTTTCACTCACCTTGATAATTTGTGCATCTTGCGCATTTACTGGACAAGTCATCATCGCCATCATCCACGCAACGAAAATAAGTATTCTCTTCATGGTCATTCATTTTTGGTTTTGTGTACAAAGATAACACTTTATTTTCATATTTCCATACGAATGAAAGAAAAATAGAACACATTTGACAAGATACGAAATAATCCGACAAAAAAATTACGTGGAAATTTTCAAATCAGGATTTGTGATGCTTAAATGATACGTTTTGGGAGACGAAAAAGCATGTTTTCGCTCATCATATACTACTTGATGAATGAAAATATATACAATAATCCGCGTAAATATATGCTTTAGCAATCATAAATATATGCTTTACGAAGCCTAAAAAGGCTCTTTTTGGGGCGAAAAAGCATCAATTCGGATGAGCCAAACGAGTCACCATTTTGTAAACCATTGATTATAAATGATTTGCAAAAACCATAGAAGACGTGCATTTTTTAGTGCGAGGTAAAGGTTGGTGAGTAAAAACGCCTTGTAGAGAGCCCTTTTTTGGTGTCTTTCTTGACATTTTCCACGTCTACCACTATCCAAGAAAACTATCGTTTTACCCATCGTCATTGGAGAAAAACAACGGAGTCGTTTTGAGTTAATGGATGTTAATGTCGATGATTGATGAAAAATTAAGCAAAGAAATGAGGTGGAGAGTGGTGGTGGATATTTGTTTTTTTCGTATTTTTGCACGAAAGAAGAAAAATAATATGGTGGCATTTGCTTTATATCGTCTACCCTACGCCAATGAGTATGTTCGTGCCGTCCAACACAAAGGCGAGGTAGAAGAATTACATAGGTATACGGAACTGAACGGAAAGAGCGGATACGTGATGGCTCCGTTCAGCGCTACCGCAGACGTACCTATCCTCTTGATGCACCCCGACGAGACGACCACTCACAACGTAAACGATGAAATCAAGCGTTTTAACGACCTACATGAAACCATCGCGGTTGTGGAAAACGAACGTCAAGAGCAGATGGAAAGGAATCGTTATGCAATAGACTTTGCCAATTTCCACACGCAAATCATGAACGGGACATTCAAGAAAATCGTTCTCGCCCGTTGCAAGGAAATTAGAACGCAAGAAAACGTGAATGCGGAAATGCTTTTCCTCAAGGCTTGCGAACGTTATCCACGTATGTTCATCGCCTTGGTGAGTATGCCCCGAAGCGGAACATGGATGATGGCAACGCCAGAAATCCTCTTGGAAGGCAACGGAAAGCAATGGCGCACGATGGCTTTGGCTGGTACGATGAAACTGAAAGACGATTTAAAGGACTTCGACATTCCGTTTGGAGACGTTTCGAAAACCATCTCTTGGTCGGCAAAAGACATCGAGGAACAACGTCATGTGGCTACATATATCAATGAGGCTATAGAACAATTCACGTATGATTACGTGGAGAAAGGACCGTATACATGTAGGGCGGGCAACTTGGTTCACTTGCGTAGCGACTTCACGTTTACCTTAAAGGAACAAGAGCGTTTAGGCAACTTTCTACATCGTTTGCACCCTACCCCAGCAGTATGCGGTTTGCCCAAGGAAGACGTTCGTCGTTTTATCTTGCAAAACGAGTGTACCGCCCGACGCTATTATAGCGGCTTTACGGGAATTCTCAATCCCGAAAGCGAAACCCATCTCTTCGTATCGTTGCGTTGCATGGAAATCAAAGACCACGTTTGCGTCCTTCATGCAGGTGGTGGATTGTTGAGAGACAGCATAGAGGAAAAGGAATGGGAAGAAACGGAAGCGAAAATGGAAACCATGAAAGAACTATTAGAATAATGTATAGCAACAAGACAAATGTCAATATCCTCACGGCATTACTGTTGAAACATGGAATATCAGATGCCGTGGTTTGTCCAGGAAGCAGGAATGCGCCTATCGTGCATAATCTCGTAGAGTGCAAAGACATTGAATGCCATAGCGTTACAGATGAACGTTCGGCGGGATTCTATGCATTAGGAATGGCACAAGCCATCCATGCACCCGTAGTGGTTTGCGTAACGTCTGGAACGGCTTTGCTCAATCTCTTGCCAGCCGTAGCTGAGGCTTACTATCAACATGTGCCGTTGATAGTGATATCAGCCGACCGTCCTCCGCAATGGATTGACCAACTCGACGGACAAACATTACCGCAACAAGACGCATTGGGAAGGTTCGTGAAAAAAGCCGTTTCATTGCCCGAACCACATAATAACGAGGAACATTGGTATTGCAACCGATTGGTAAACGAGGCGTTGAGAGCCACACGACTACACGGAGGTGGTCCAGTACATATCAACGTACCGTTGACGGAACCCTTGTATGAGTTTACTACAAAGAAATTGCCCGACGAACGAACGATTACCGTTTTCTATCCACGCAATGATGAACGGCCAATGGAAATTGCCAGTCCATTGTTTTGGAAATCCAAGAAGCCCATGATAATCGTTGGGCAATTATCCGAAAACGATCTTATGGCTGAGGATTTCGTTGGTATTTCGGGATTTGCCGGCGTGCTCAACGAGACATTGAGTTTTAATTGCGGTGCTTGTCATTTCGATGAGTTATTATGCAAGAAATTGCCAAAGGAATACCTTCCCGACTTCGTATTATATTTAGGTAATATGTTGGTGAGCAAACGCATGAAAGAATTCTTGCGGCAATTGCCACCAGAAACACCTATTTGGGCGGTGAGCGAAGACGAACAAATACACGATACATTCCAATCGCTCGATTGCGTGATTTTCGGTCATCCCGCAGATGTGCTTGCTAACCTCAAGAAACATTGCGATAAATGGAAGGACAGAACCACTCCATTCTTTGATAGATGGGATGAAACTTTGGCAGAAGTAGATGAGAACATAGAAAACTTTACCCCTGACTACTCGCAAATGGCAGCCGTGAAATGTCTGGAGAAAGATTTGGAGGAGGATGATAATTGTGTGACGCATTACGGAAATAGCATGGCGGTGCGCCTTGCTAATATCTATGCCACACATTATGTATATTGCAATCGTGGCGTGAACGGTATAGAAGGCACATTATCCACGGCGGCAGGTTTCTCTTTGGTAACTGACCAAACGGTTTATTGCATACTCGGCGACTTGAGTTTCTTTTACGATTCCAATGCATTATGGAACGAAGAGCTACGAGGCAATCTGCGCATCCTATTGTTGAACAATGGTGGTGGAGGAATCTTCGAGAAATTCGAGGAATTGCAAAAGAGTGCCGCTCGTGAACGATTCGTCATGGCTAAACATCATACTTCGGCGGAGGGAATTTGCCAAAGTTATCATGTAGCGTATCTTGCCGCACAAAACATGGATGAATTGGAAGAGGGAATCAATTGGCTCCAACAAGACCAAGACGAAAGACCGATGCTATTGGAAGTGTTCACCGACTCGGCAAATGACGCCAAAATCATGAAAGCATATTATGATAGGTTTAAAAAGTAAATAATCAAGATAGGAGAATTATGGGAAAATTGTTTGGTCGTTATTCTTGGAAAGAACTAAAGGATTCTTTTGTGGCAGGATGTCGTAGGTTTCCTGTTGTATTGCTATTTCTCTTGATAGCCACTATCAACGCCATCGTGCTCAACCATGACAACGATAGTATTTCTTCGCGTACTGAATTCCTGATGATGTTCTATCCGCTCACGGCAGCATTGCTCTCGTTGGCGTTACGATTGTGGAGCGAGGAAGTAAGTAAGAAGTCATTGAGCAACATGGTTCAAGTGATAGCTCATTTGCTATTGTTGGGCAGTTGTTTCTGGCTTACTTCTTCATGGCCATTAGACACCATACAAGGAACGGCATTTGTCGCTATCGTAGTAGCTTTGGTGTTGGGTGTGTTCATGGTTTCGTTTTTCAGAAGCAAGAACGACTTACCGCTATGGAACTTCACGTTTCGTTTGTTACAAGGATTAGCTATCGCCTTCGTAGTGGCAATCGTGCTGATGGAAGGATTACGACTACTGATAGAATCCTTCAAACAACTATTTGGATTGGACATTGATTGGCATTACTATTTCGACATTTATATCGTTTGCGGTTTATTGATAGCACCAGTGGTATTCCTACAATTCATACCAAACGATGAAGAGAAACACAACGAGAGTGCAAGCGGATTGCCAAAAACATTACAAGGTGTAGTACACTACTTGTTTGTTCCATTGTTATTCGCCTATATACTCACACTTTATGCATACGCCTGTAAGATAGTGTTCACTTGGACCTTGCCTTGCGGATGGGTTTCGTGGTTAGTATCGACGATGATAATGGGTATGATTGGTATACTGATATTGATTTATCCATCCCAATATCAAACAGAGAAACGATTTGATCATCTGCTCAGACGTTGGTTACCCATTGTGGCATTACCTTTGTTGTTGCTGATGACCGTTGGTATTTATCGTCGCGTTAGTGATTACGGCATTACGGTGATGCGTCTCTATCTCATTACGTTCAATCTGTGGTGCTATATAGTATGTTTCTTCCTGATATGGAAGAATGGAAAAAGATTATGGTGGATTCCCGCTTCGTTCGGCATTATCTTTTTCTTGACATCGGTGGGTCCACAAAGTTTTGCCAACATAACTTTGCACAAGATTAAAGGCGACATGAAAACATTATTGACAAAGAACAAAGTCAATAATCTCTCATTGCCTGTTACGAACGATGACATGAACGAATGGATTAACCAACAAGATACGACTACACAACGACAAGTAAAAGACAAACTTTATTACTTGGGGTCCACGTATGACATTGCACGTTTAAGCAACCTATTAGACACCGCCTCATACAAGAACGTAAGCTTCTACACTTACATTCACCAACAAGAGTTTAGCGAATCATTAAGTGGTTATAATTTATTGGACGATCACGTCATAGACATTCCCGATGGATGTACAAGGATGTGGAACTTCGACGAGCGATGCAAAGTCTTATCTGAAAAGGGCGACACCATCATCGTGGAAAGCAAGACAAAAGAAGAGAAATCATGGAAATTCATGCTTTCCAAGAAACGAATGAGAGAAATCCACCATTCAAAGAGCAATCAATTATGGTGTGTGGAAAATGATGAAGCATATTTCTACATCAACTCTTTTTATTATTACGGTCCCTATCCAGCAACCATGGAAATAGGTGGAATCATATTGGAAAAACAAAAATGACATATCATGAAGACAAGAGAATGGAAAAAAATTGAGGGATTTGACTTTCAGGAAATCCTTTTTGAAGAATATAATCACATAGCAAAGATTACCATCAACCGCGAACGTTATCGTAATGCGTTTACACCATTGACAACGTGGGAGATGTCGCAAGCATTCAACTACTGCCGTGATTGTCTTGATATTCGTGTGGTATTGTTGACGGGAGCAGGAGATAAGGCATTCTGCTCTGGAGGCGATATGCATGTAAAAGGACATGGTGGTTACATCGACGGACAAGGTGTTCCGCGATTGAGCGTACTCGATGTGCAAATGCAAATACGTAGATTGCCGAAGCCCGTGATAGCAATGGTAAACGGCTATGCGATAGGTGGCGGTCATGTGTTACATGTTGTGTGCGACCTCACCATCTGTTCGGAGAATGCGATATTCGGACAGACGGGTCCTAAGGTAGGTTCGTTTGACGCAGGATTTGGTTCGAGTTATCTCGCACGAATCGTTGGACAAAAGAAAGCGCGTGAGATATGGTTCTTATGTCGTCAATACAATGCAGAAGAAGCCTTACAGATGGGATTGGTGAATAAAGTGGTGCCTCTCGAACAACTGGAAGACGAGTGCGTAGAATGGGCGGAAACCATGATGGAACGTTCGCCATTGGCTCTAAGAATGATTAAGGCTGGATTGAATGCCGAACTGGACGGACAGGCAGGTATTCAGGAGTTGGCTGGTGATGCAACCATGTTGTACTATTGCCTTGACGAAGCGCAAGAAGGCGGTAAGGCTTTCCTTGAAAAGCGTAAGCCCGACTTCGATAAATATCCCAAGTTCCCATAAACATTTATACGGAAAGAGACAGGATTTCATATCATGAAAATCAATATTACAGAGCGAATTCTCCATTTCAAACAACCAGCAGGAACATCGCGAGGCGTTTATACCGAACGAAAGATTTGGTTGGTGGAGATGAAGGAAGGCGAGAGAAAAGGCATTGGTGAATGTGCGCCATTACCACAATTGAGTTGTGACGATATTCCCCATTACGCAGAAACATTACGTATGTTTTGCGACCAGATAGAACAAACAGGCGTGATAGATTATCAAGCACTTCGTCCTTACCCTTCTATGCTCTTTGGTTTGGAATCCGCATGGGCACAACTTCGCGTTAACGGAAGTGCAAAACTATTTGATACGCCGTTTGGAAGAGGCGAAGAAGGAATCAAAATTAATGGACTGGTTTGGATGGGAACATTCGAAGAGATGTATCAACGCATCGAGGAAAAGATACAAGCAGGTTTCCATTGCGTGAAACTCAAGATTGGAGCCATCGACTGGGAACGCGAGATTTCACTCATTAAATTTATTCGTCAGCATTTTACCAAAGAACAAATCGAATTACGCGTAGATGCCAATGGTGGATTTACCCCACAAGAAGCTATGAGGAAATTGGAACAATTAGCAACATACGACATTCATTCCATAGAACAACCCATCAAACAACACCAATGGAAAGAGATGGTTCGTCTATGTCATGAAACGCCATTGCCCATTGCACTTGACGAGGAACTCATAGGCATCAACGATACAACGAACAAAATAGAACTATTAGATACGATTCGTCCTCAATACATTATCCTCAAACCTTCGCTTCACGGAGGAATGCACGGGAGTGAGGAATGGATTAATCTGGCACAAGAACGCAGTATCGGGTCGTGGATAACATCTGCCTTGGAAAGCAATATTGGACTCAATGCCATTGCCCACTTTGCTGCCAAGGTGTATGGACCACATATTTCCATGCCACAAGGATTGGGTACAGGACAACTTTTCACAGATAATATCCCCATGCCTATTGAAATACGAGGCGAGAAACTATACTTCAATGCATGATGAACATTGATGATTTTTACAAGGAATGGAACAATCCATCGGATAAGATGCTCGTTCATACAAGCGGTTCGACTGGAAAACCCAAGCCAATATGGGTAGAGAAGAGTCGCATGGAAGCAAGTGCTCGCATTACGTGCGATTTCCTTGGTTTGCAAGAAGGCGATACGGCTTTGCTTTGTATGTCTCTCGACTTCATAGCTGGAAAGATGATGGTAGTCAGGTCTTTGGTTCGCGGATTGGAACTTATCGTCTCATCACCAAGCGGTCATCCGTTAAGCAACGAGAAATGGCAAGAAATAGGGATGAACGATATTACCTTTGCCGCTATGGTACCATTGCAAGTTTACAATTCCTTGCAAGTACCAGAAGAACAAGAACGATTAAAACGCATCAAACATCTCATTATCGGAGGCGGAGCTATTGATGACGAACTTGCACAAGCCTTGAAAACCTTTCCCAATATCGTTTGGAGTACATACGGAATGACTGAAACACTCTCGCACATTGCCTTGCGACGATTAAGCGGTAATGACTCAAGCGATTGGTACACTCCTTTTCCATCGGTCAACATATCCCTGGACAATGACGGATGTTTAGTGATTGATGCTCCACTCGTATGCACGGAAATTCTAAAGACAAACGACATAGCTGAAATACGAAACGGCCAATTTCGTATTCTCGGTAGGAAAGACAATGTCATCGTAAGTGGAGGCGTTAAAATTCAGATGGAGGAAGTGGAAAGATTATTGAAACAACACATCAAGAATCCATTTCTCATTACCAAACGAAAAGACAACAAATTCGGGGAAATCGTTGCCTTGCTGACAACTGACAATACTGATGAAGCAAAAGCCATCTGCGAGCGAGTATTACCTAAGTATTGGCAACCTCGCGCCTATTTATCCATCAAAGAAATACCATTAACCCCAACAGGAAAGCCAGCCCGCAAAGAGGCAGAACGTATCGCGGAAGTTCAAGTTAATGGATAGCCCCAATAAGCCTATAAAGCCTATTAACCCCTACAATCTCTTAATCACCCTACAAGGATTACCTACTGCAATTACATTCGATGGAATATCCTTGACCACTACCGACCCTGCGCCAATGGTTACATTATCTCCAATCGTCACGCCAGGCAAGATTGTCACGCTACCACCTATCCATACATTATTACCAATCGTTACGGGTAATGCCCATTCTTTTCTTGAGTTTCGTTCAATGGGGTTGGTACTATGACATGCAGTATAGATACTCACGTTTGGACCGATAAAGCAATCATCCCCAATGGTCACATAAGCCTCGTCAAGTACGGTGAAATTGAAATTGGCAAAGAATCGCTTGCCCAATCGGATATGTTTCCCATAATCGCAAAAGAATGGTTGAATGATTAGAGCATTATCATCTGTCATATTGCCAATCAAGTTTTTCAATATCTCGAAACGTCCTTGAGTATCCGAAGGTCGCAAATTATTATATTGTTGGATAATATCCTTCGTTTCATTCAACTCACGTAAGAGTTCTGGGTCAATCGCCGAATAGTACTCGCCAGCCAACATTTTCTCTTTCTCTGTCATAATACCTATGCTAAATGTTTATGCAAAAATAGTGAAAAACTATCAAATTAGGTCAAGGAATCATGAAAATATAGATAGTTTTAGTAATTTTGGAGCATTACACATTATTTTATAGATATATGTATATCTCCCACTACGAAAGTCCGATAGGTTGGATGACAATGGCAAGCGATGGCGAAAGACTAACAGGTCTTTGGTTTGACCAACAAAAGTACTTTGGTTCAACACTCAATGGTACGTGTGTTTCACGCGATGACCTTCAGATATTCCAAACGACAAAAGAATGGCTTAATATCTATTTCACAGGTAAATGCCCACCATTCACTCCTCCACTCCACATGACAGGTAGTGAGTTCAGAAAAGAAGTTTGGGAGATACTACAAAGCATTCCCTTTGGACAAACAATGAGTTATGGTGAAATTGCCAAACTCATGGCTCATCGAAAGGGAATGAAAACAATGTCGGCACAAGCCGTTGGAGGAGCTCTAGGACATAATCCCATTTCACTCATTATTCCTTGTCATCGCGTCATTGGGACAAACGGTCAACTTACTGGATATGATGGAGGCTTAGACAAGAAACAATGGCTATTGCTCAATGAGCGTGTGCCGACGTTCAAACATTTATAATGGATAGTCATTGAAAGCATAGAGAACGGTAGACAAGTAGCGTTCACCCGTATCTGGCAGCAATACGACAATTCTCTTACCGTGGTTTTCAGGTCTCTTCGCTATCTCTGCGGCTGCATAAGCAGCTGCACCACTCGAAATACCTACAAGCAATCCCTCTTCTTGTGCCAATTGACGACCTGTACGTATAGCGTCATCATTCTCCACGTCGAATACCTCATCTATCACACTTGCATCATACGTATTAGGAACAAATCCAGCACCGATGCCCTGTATCTTATGAGGACCACTTGCACCACCATTTAAAACGGGTGAAGACTTTGGTTCCACAGCGATAACCTTCACGTTAGGATTCTTCTCTTTTAATCGCTTTCCAACGCCAGATATCGTACCGCCCGTTCCAACACCTGCTACAAAGATGTCAACTTGTCCGTCGGTCTGTTCCCATATTTCTATACCTGTAGTATCATAATGTTTATGGGGATTGGCTGGATTCTCGAACTGCTGAAGGATTACACTACCAGCAATGGAATCACGCAATTCCTCCGCCGCACGAATTGCACCAGGCATACCATCCTTTCCACTGGTTAAACGAACTTCTGCGCCATAAGCTTTTACTAAGTTTCTGCGCTCCACACTCATCGTTTCAGGCATGGTCAGAATCAATCTGTATCCCTTTACGGCACTTACCAATGCCAAACCAACGCCAGTATTTCCGCTGGTAGGTTCAATAATAGTTGCTCCAGGTTTCAAGATTCCGCGTTTTTCTGCATCTTCAATCATCGCTAATGCGATACGATCTTTTACACTACCACCAGGATTGAAGTATTCCACTTTTGCGATTACGGGTGTTTGAATACCCTTTGACTCTGAGAACTTTGTGAGTTCAAGAAGCGGAGTATTACCAATCAACTCCGTCAATTGTTTAGCTATCTTTGCCATAATATTGTAATTTTAAATTTGTTCAAAAGCTTGTGTTAAATCGTCAATAATGTCATCAATGTGTTCCGTACCTATTGAGAGGCGAATGGTAGAAGGCGTAATGTGCTGTTCTTCCAGTTCTTGGGGAGACATTTGTGAGTGAGTAGTGGTATATGGGTGAATAACCAAACTCTTCACGTCTGCTACGTTAGCAAGCAACGAGAATATCTTCAGTGAATCAATAAACTTCCAAGCCTCATCTTGTCCACCCTTGATTTCAAACGTAAAGATACTACCACCACCTTGGGGGAAATACTTTTTATATAATTCATGGTCGGGATGTGAAGCCAAACTGGGATGGTTGACATGAGCCACTTTCGGATGGTTGGCAAGGAAATCCACCACCTTCAATGCATTCTCCACGTGTCGCTCAACACGAAGGCTCAACGTCTCTAAGCCTTGCAACAATATCCAAGCATTGAAAGGAGAAATTGTAGAACCCGTATCACGGAGGATAACGGCACGAATGCGAGTAACGAAAGCAGCTGCACCTGCCACGTCAGCAAACACGGCACCATGATAACTGGGGTCTGGCTTTGCGAGAGAGGGATATTTATCGGCATTGGCTTTCCAATCGAACGTGCCGCCATCAACAATAACACCACCTAAACTGCTACCATGACCACCCAAGAACTTAGTTGCGGAATGTACCACGACATCTGCACCATGTTCTATCGGACGAATGAGGAACGGTGTACCGAACGTATTATCAATGATAAGAGGTATATGATGACGATGAGCAACCTCTGCGACTGCCTCAATATTCGTAACATCTGAGTTTGGATTACCGAAAGTTTCTGCGTAAACAGCCTTGGTATTGGGTTGAATGGCAGATTCGAGTGCTTCCAAATCATTTACGTTCACGATGGTATTAGTGATTCCTTGCGTGGAAAGTGTATGGGTGATGAGGTTGAAAGAACCACCATAGAGATTATCAGCCGCTACGATATGGTCGCCAGCCCTAACGATATTTTGCAAGGCATAAGTGACGGCGGCGGCTCCACTTGCCACTGCCAAGCCAGCAACACCTCCTTCGAGAGCAGCCACACGGTCTTCAAATACGCCTTGTGTAGAATTAGTCAACCTGCCATAGATATTTCCTGCATCACGCAAACCGAAGCGGTCGGCAGCATGTTGCGAATTGTGGAAAACGTATGACGTTGTTTGGTAAATGGGAACAGCACGTGAATCGGTTGTAGGATCTGCCTGTTCTTGTCCAACATGAAGTTGGAGTGTCTCGAAATGTAATTTCTTCTGTGCCATAATTATTATTGTTTTAAATGAATCAATGAATGAATTAATATCTTCAATTATAAATGTTTTGACGGTGCAAAGTTACAAACTTTAGAAATATCCTCCAAATTATTTGTATTATTCGGAAAATATAGCTATATTTGCAAGCACAAATAAAATATCATTCTTTTCAACCTTACATAAAATGCCATTGGCAGAATATTATTCTACAATACAATATGGAAACATTAGATGCAACTGACTTGAAGATACTCAGAACCCTTCAAAAGAACGCAAAATTGACTACAAAAGAGTTGGCTGATGCCGTAAACTTGACTCCAACACCAGTCTTCGAACGTCAAAAGAGACTGGAAAGACAAGGATATATAAAAAAGTACGTTGCGGTATTAGATCCCGAAAAACTCAACCAAAGCCTTTTAGTATTTTGCAAAGTAAAACTCATACACATCAACCATGAGATAGCTGATGCGTTTACCCGCAAAATCATGAGAATACCCGAAGTAACGGAATGTTATAACACTTCGGGCAATTACGACTATTTATTAAAGGTACGCGCGGAGAATATGAAACAATACCAAGAATTCGTACTCAACAAATTAGGTACGATAGAGAATCTCGGTTCGCTGGAGAGTACGTTTGTGATGAGCGAGGTGAAGCAAGAGTATGGGATTCATATTTGAGGATAAAGGGGAGTTATGGGGTTAATGGGGCTAATGGGGCTAATATGCCCCATAGGAATATCGGCACCATCATTTATAAACATCCGCTTTCTTGAGCATGACTATCTTGCCTAACTGAGCGAGTTTTTTCATATCCATCTGTTTTACGTTGCCCACCAAGAAATATACGCGAGGATTACTATTCATCTCTTGTTCATGAACACGCTTGATGTCGTCTAATGTTAATTTCTCGACAATCTTATCGTATCCAATCAGAGGATTCTCCGTATATCCTTGCACATTCATGTCATCAATATAAGATCCCATATCGCGGAATGAGGGATACGACTGATAAATTTCGTTGAGATACTCTTGCTTGGCAACTTCCGCACTTTGTTGTCTGAGTGGCAAATGGTTCAACAATGAATCCACAAGCGTTAAAGCTCCCATCGTCTTATCGGATTGCGTTCCCACAATGGTAAAGAATCCGCCATTGGCATCGGGGTGTTTAGCACGATTGGCCATTACAAGTCTTCCACCAGCAGAATAAGCCATAGAGCGGAACTCACGTACTTCCTGGAACATAACAGAAGACATTCCAGACCCAAAATACGATGACCAAACATGTTTCTTTACCCTATCTTCCTTTAATGGAGATGGAGAACATAGGTTATATGTACCGAGAAGAGTTTGGCGAGCCTTAGGAAGATTATAAACGAAAACAGTAGGTTGGTCGTACTTTACCAATGGACGATATGTATCAAATGGCATTTCCGTAGGGACATTCACTGGAAGAGTTTTGCAAGCCACTTGAGCAACTTGATTTGTATTTAATTTACCACTATAAATGATGCTCATCTCACCTTTCATGGTTTCTTGTACGGCAGATATCAATTCATTTTCATCCATTGCCTTTACTTGTGCTACCGAATAATTGTTCAAGAATGGAGACTTATCACCATACATCAGTTTGGCTAATACGGCAGACATCACGGAAGAATTATCCTTTTCAAATGAATTATAATCTATCTTCTTTGACGACTTGATATCTTTCATCGCTTTCTTATCAGGTTTCATGTGATGGAGATAGTGCTGAAAGAGACGCATGGATGGTTCAAAATTCTTATCCCAACCCGTTAAGTTGAATACAAACTGACTATTCGAGCATTTAACTTCAAGAGTAGTACCGAGTTTGAACATTGCCGACTCGAATTGTTGTTTCGTTAGCGAATCCGTACCTAATTGTTGGATATAGTCGGCAGCCATTTCAAGACGTGGGTCACAAATAGAACCACGATGGAAAACAACCTTCACATTGAACAAATCATTCAGAGGGTTTTTCACGGTATAAAGTTTAGCATGTTCAGCTAAAGCCATATAATCCGCATCATGTTGCAAGTCCACCAATTTTAGTTCCCTTTTTGCCACGGGAATGTTCTTCAACTCTTTGGCAAAAGCCGATTCCTCGTCAACATTTTTAGGAATGATAGGTTCGTAACCAGGTTGTTTGAGTTTATCCTTAGCGTATGTACCCATCTTCTTAACGAATTTCACGAAGCGGTCGTTAAAATACTGGTTAGCCACTTTTACGATGTCGGCTTTGGTTACTTTACCCATCCTATCCACCTGAGCCATCATCTCATCCCATGTCATTCCTTTCGATAAGGAACTAACCATTAGTTCGTAGCGGTCATTCATTGTTTCAAGTGACATCTGTTTTTCCTTGAGCAATTGCATACGCATCGTTTCCAATGTCTCATCGGGGAAATCGCCTTTCTTCAAACGGTCTATTTGTTGCATGACCATAGCTTCTGCCTTTTTCTTGGAAGCCAAGATGTTAGGAACAGCCAATACTCCCAAGATTCCTGCATCATTCATCGAAATAGGCATAGACATCACTGCCATTACTTTTTGTTCATTCATCAATGAGTCAAGGAAGCCAGAGCTACCATTTGACAGCAATTTTACAGCCATGTCAATAGCTGGTTTATCAGGATGTTGGTCTGTTACTCCCTTCCAAGCCCATGCCTCCGCACTGATAATTGGAACAGGAATTTTCAACTTATACGTCTCGTTTGGGTGAATATCGGGTAATTCTGATTTAATACGAGTAGGTTCTACACCCTTTGGAATACGCCCGAAAGTGCGTTCCAAAAGTGGCTTTATGTCGTCAGATTTGAAATCCCCACAAAGTACCAACCCCATGTTGGAACCAACATAATACTTCTTATAGAACTTTTCCATCTCCGACAATTGGGGATTCTTCAGATTCTCCGTGCTACCGATAATGGGGTAAGCGTATGGGCGACCTTTGAACAAATGCTCAAGAGCATCTTGCAACACACCGCGCAAGAAATTATCCGCTGCCCTATTCTTTTCCTCATAAACCGTTTCAAGTTCTCCTTGGAACAAACGAAATGCAGGAGTTAGCAACCTTTCGGAATTCAACAAGCACCATTGTTCCATGTATTGAGGCGAGAAAGAATTATGGAAAACAGTTTCATCGAATGAGGTATAGGCATTCAAGTTAGAACCTCCATAAAGCGAAATGAGCCGGTTAAACTCATTGGGAATGGCATATTGCGCAGCTTGCTTACTGATTTGGTTGATTTTCTTTTGAATGTCAAGTCGCTTTTTCTCATCTTTTGTCTGCGACAACTCGTCATACTTGACGGATATGGAATCCAACCACACTTTCTCTTTAGCATAATCAACGGTTCCAATGCGATCTGTACCCTTAAACATGATATGTTCGAAGTAATGCGCTATACCCGTATTAGGACTATCCTTACCACCAGCTTTTACCACAACCGCTCCAAACACTTGTGGTTGAGAGTGATCTTCATTGAGCATGACGGTTATTCCATTGCTCAACTTTAGTTCGTTCACCTTCAAGGCTTCTTGTGCCAACACATGTGAACCAACTAACAAAAACAAGATTATTATCGAATTAAATCTGAACATTTTCATGATTGGAGAATTATAAAAAACATAGATGAATAACGTTTACCATTACCATTTATTTCGTTTTTACTTTATTTTTTCTATTTATTAATAAAATGGTGACATGATTTTACAATATTATGAAGAGCATTTACGTTTATTGTATAAAAGAAAACTCAGACTCCTGAACTTTCCCAAAAGAATCGAACGTTTTTTTCAGGTATATTTCTGAGTGACTTATAAACATGTGAGAAGTATTTATTCATGAACGAGAAAATATATCAATCATTAAAATCAACAGAAACAGAAGACTGGTTAGACTTTCATGTTGTTCGGCCATTCAGTTATTATTGGGCTCGCTTCTTCAATTACTTCAATATTCACCCCAATACCGTCACCATATTATCCATGTTCTTCGGTGCAGGTAGTTGTGTGTTTTTTGCACACGGATCTTTCTATTATGAACATGGAACTGGCTTACTTTACAATATCCTTGCCATCATACTGCTTTGTATAGCTGACATCTTAGATTGTACCGACGGACAATTAGCTCGAATGACAGGGAAAAAGAGTCAGATGGGACGTATTCTCGACGGAATGGCTGGTTTCATTTGGTTTATTCCCATCTATGTCTCTATAGTTTATAGGTTCTTTATTCACCACGATCTCGAATTTCAATGGTTGGGAATAGACAACACTAATGAGAATACGATTACTGCCACGATTATCGTCATAATTATTGCACTCATCTCGGGTGTAGCAGGAATGGCGGGACAACAACGTCTTGCTGATTACTACATACAAGTACATCTCTTCTTCCTCAAGGGAGAGAAAGGTAGTGAACTCGACAACTCAGCCAAACAAAGACAATTATTCGAGCATTTGTCATGGAAAGACAACTTTATAGAAAAACTGTTTTTGAAAACGTACGTTGGCTATACTCTTAAGCAAGAGGCTGTCACTCCCCAATTCCAACGCATGATGGCTGTATTGCAAAAGAAATACGGAAGTATGGATAACATTCCCTCTTCCATTCGCGAAAGAATCCATGCTAACTCATTGTCATTGATGAAATGGAATGGTTTATTGACTTTCAATTTCCGTTCTGCATGGTTCTTCCTATTCTGTCTTTTGGATATCCCAGTCATGAACTTCATATTCGAGATTCTGGCGATGGGACTTCTATACAAATATGTCAATCATCGGCATGAGTCTTTTTGTAAGGAAATTGCCGATAGCATATCAAACGCGTAAGAATGAAGTGGACAAAACAACGACTTAACAATTTGTTCTTCTTCTTCGGCATAGCTGCCGTGGTGGTTATGTTGTTGACTTTCGATGTCAGTTTTGTGGAGTTGTGGCAACATCTCTGCAAGGCTGGATATTGGCTGATTCCCATTGTTGGCGTATGGTTAATTGTCTATGGTCTTAATGCATTAGCATGGAGATGTGTCATTAAGGGTAACACATCCCCTAATGAACACGTTAATTTCTGGCGCATTTACCGACTGACCATTACGGGGTATGCACTTAACTATGCAACACCTGTTGGCGGATTGGGAGGAGAACCATACCGCATTATGGAACTATCAAAAGACATTGGCAATGAACGTGCGACGTCATCCGTCATACTTTACGCCATGATGCATTTCTTCGCCCATTTCTGGTTATGGTTCACTTCGGTATTTCTATATATTATTCTTGCTGCATTAGGTGATTTGCCATTCACGGCACTAACGGCAATGGTATTGGGATTTGTCGTTGTATTTTGTTTGATAGCTTTTTACCTTTTTGCCAAAGGGTATCGTAATGGTGTCGTCATTAAAATCATCAAATGGATTGGGAAAATACCTGGATTGAAGAAATGGAGTCAAAGATTCTTAGACCGACATTCAGATTCTCTACATCAAATTGACCAACAAATAGCAGCCTTGCACCAACAAGACAAGCGAGCATTCTATCACAGTTTGCTATTGGAATATCTTTCCCGAATCATACAAGCTTCGGAAATCTTGTTTATGTTACTCTTATTTGGAGTGGATTCTGGAGGTGGATTTACAGGTATCGTCTTGACGTATGCACATAGCATTCTCATCTTGGCATTTACCTCCCTATTTGCCAATATGATAGGATTTCTCCCCATGCAACTCGGTGTACAAGAGGGTGGTTTCGTTATCTCTATCGCAGCATTGGGATTAACTGCCGCATTAGGTATCTTTGTCAGCATCATTTGTCGCGTCAGGGAAATCATCTGGATTGTCATTGGATTATTACTAATGAAAATAGATAAACAATAAAACATCAACTATATGAACAACAAACTGAATTATCTCGACAGAAACGAGTTTAATTTTGAACCTTCAGAAGAAGTGAAGGAAACACTGAATAATTTTGATTACGGAAAACTCTGTTTCTATACGCGCATTTACGACCAAGGAAAGAAGAGCATCTTTTCCGTACATCTTTCAGAACTATATAACATCGATGAAAAGCAAATCCTCATTGGATATGGTGCTGAAGACTTACTGAAAAAGTCTGTTCACTATTTCCTCACGTTGGGTGGTTCAAAGACCATGCTTATCCCCAAATACTCTTGGTGGTATTATAAATCCATTGCAGACGAGGTACATGGAACAACGTTGCAATATCCCGTTTACGAGGAAGGTGACACGTTCCACTACGACTTTGATGGAATCAAGAAGATGGTTAACGAATTACAACCGAAAATTCTATTGGTTGCTTCACCAAACAACCCAACTGGTAATGCATTGACGCCCGATGAAATGGAATACTTGGTTGGAATGGTGCCACAATCAACGGTTTTGTTGGTAGATGAAGCATACGCTTCTTTCCTTTCGAGTGATGCATCCTATGTGAAGAAGCTCATCGAAAAGCATCCTAACATCATCATTTGTCGCACGCTCTCAAAATTCTACGGATTACCAGGACTTCGCATGGGATTCGGATTCATCGGACAAGGTGAGGAAATGGAACATTTTGCTAAGTACGCTAACATGTATCTGGGATATGATCGTCTATCTGAAGACATTGCCATTGCCGCCATGAACAGCGATGCACATTATCGTAAGATTGCACAAGTGATGCAAGATGCGCGCGACATGTATACTAAGGATTTGGGTGCATTGCCAGGATTCAAGGTTTATCGCTCGTATGCCAATTTCATTCTCGTAAAATATCCCATCGAACTAAAAGATGCCTTGCAACAAGAATTTGCCAACGAGTATTACAAGGTGAAATTCATGAATGAACCAGGCATTGACACGCACATGCGCATTACTTTGGGAAGAGCTGAACAAAACCGCAAGGTATGTGACATCATCCTTAAGATTGCCAAGTCATGATAGGGGTTATTCTCGCAGCTGGTATGGCTCGTAGATTACGTCCATTAACCGACGACAAACCTAAATGTTTGTTGAAGGTTGGTGAACGTACTCTGCTTGAGCGAACCATAAATGCCATGCAACAAGCAGGCATTACGGAGTTTGTTATAGTGACTGGCTATAGAGGTAATATGATTCGTGATTTCTTGGAAGATTATTCCAAACGAACGAAGTATCCTACTCCATCCTTCACGTTTTTGCATAATGCCGATTACGAACACAACAACAACATATACTCATTGTGGATGGCAGGTAAAGTAGTGCGTGGTCGTGAATTCTTATTGATGGATAGTGATATTTTTTGCGATCCTGCTGCCGTAGTGCGCATCGCCAAAGAACCAGTTGCTGCATTGGCACTCAACCGCCATGAATTAGGTGCAGAGGAAATCAAGGTAATCGTGGACAAAGATGGCAATATCGTAGAAATAAACAAGACGTGTCGCCCAGAGGATGCGATGGGTGAATCGGTAGGAATAGAAAAAATCACGCCATCATATAGCGAAGCTCTCTACAAGGAACTCGACCAAATGATATTGCAAGAATCTCTTATCAATATCTTCTACGAACGTGCTTTCGAACGCCTTATCCCACAAGGCCATACATTCCGCGTAATTGATACGACGAATTATTTCTCATACGAACTTGACACTCCCGAAGACTTTGAACAAGCACAACGTCTGATGCCAGAGGAACTAAGGTAGTGAGAAGATTATTCTAGAAGACCTAGAAATTCTAGTAGTCCTAGAAGGACTAGAAGATATATAAATCCCATTCACCCCATAAACCCTATATTCTTCCCTAAAACTTAAATCCTAAATTCACGTAATAGTAAAATTCCTTGGAAATATTGCTATACCCCACCGTCGCGCCGAGAGGTCCAAATGTGGAATTAAAGCAATATGTTAGTGACGAGCCAAGCATGGTACGATAATCCAACAGTTCACTCACCTTTGGAGCATCTTGCGCAGCAGCGAACTTCAGTTGGATAACACTACTTTTTGTCAAACTCAATTGTCCCATCAATTGAGCCGCAAGTATCTTGTCACGTGCACGTTCAATATACGCCACTCCAGGGAATGGAATTTGCTGGAATACATAATGCGAGAAGAAAGGACCACCCATCACATTTCCAAGAATTGAGGGAAGATAAGTACCAAATATTAAACGTCCATAAAGCATTGGTTGAATGGTGAGAATATTGTTCACTGGAAATGACATTCTCCACATGGCACTATACTCACGCATTCCTGCTGAATTCTTCAACTTTACGAAATTATCCGTGTAATAGCCAAACTTTGCCGTAAACTTCGCTCCCTTCGTAGGAATGAACCAATGGTTTTCGCTATTGTAATCCACCTGTGCCTGATAAACAAAGAAATGCTCGTTATCGAATAACTCCATCTGGCTCTCAGGACGATAATTGACAAGTAGATTATTATAATGGTAATAATCCCATTTGGCTCCAGCATTAACATTGAAATTGCGCGTGTTAAAGTTTATCAATTGCAATTCTACCGTATGCTGGTTGTAAGTCATGTTATAATACTTCTCTCCCTTCTGATAGAGATTGATGTCATTGTGACGGAACACATACGAAAGCGTTGGACGAATGTAACTCCTTGGTTGTATGGCGAAGTCAGCCCTTGCCATAATTCGTTTTCCCAATCTCAATGTAAAATCTACATGAGCGGGAACACTCGTACGCAACGGGAAATCAGCATTGGCTTGCAATGCCACCATCTCTTCATTGTCGAAACGCAATCCCAGATTCACTTGGTTATTCTTCTTCGTTCCTGCCGTAAATGTTACAATCACCTCGTCTTTGTTTCCATCTGGATCAACGGTAAATCCGTATTGGGCAGATTGATAGAAAAGATCCATACGAATGGAAGTAGTCACCAAGTTAGCAAGGTTTGCATCGATAATATCGCCTTTGTTCAAACCAAACTTACTATGTAAGAACAACTCATCCATTTTACTCATCATCTCGAAACGTACATCCTTGATTCGGTAACGTTTCTCGATGGAAATAGACTTCTGTGGAATCTGGGGATGAAGATCGCTTTCAGTTACCTCGCCCAATAAGTCTCGCAATTCCATGAAATCATTCCAATGACTCATCGCTGCTTCCTCACCACGATGGATTAACGTGTCAATGGCAGCCGAACTAAAACTTGCCGAACTATATCCCTCTACGTTTACCATAATGGGCAAGTCGGTCATATCAAGATTTTGTTCATACTTGTTTTTACAATTGAAATCCACTATCTGCAACAACACACTGGACGTAGAATTCAATTCGCTGGCCGTTCTGAGTTTATTTTGCACATTAACTCCGATGATATAATCAGCCCCCATCTCCTTCGCAATATCGACGGGAAAGTTATTTCTCAAGCCACCGTCAACCAATACCATATCGCCAATCCTTACTGGGGAGAATGCACCAGGTATTGACATGCTGGCTCGCATCGCTCTTCCCAAAACGCCACTATGGAAGACATATTCCGTATTGTCTACGAGATTTGTCGCTACACATGCAAATGGAATCGGTAATTGGTTAAAGTCGATGGAGTCATTATAAGGTTCCGTGAGTTTCTGAAACAATGGTGCTAAATTCTTACCCGTAAGAAATCCTCCTTCTGATGTTTTAGTCCCCTTCTTACCTATATTGATGGTTTTAGAAATAATATAGGTGTTCTGCATCTCTCGATCACGCAAACTTTGATGACTCAAGTCCTCACGGTCGGAAAGTAGATACGACCAATTTTGCATACGCACGATAGAGTCAAGCGTATGTGCATCATTACCGCAAGCGTAAAGACCGCCGACAATACTACCCATACTCGTTCCTACAATCATGTCGATGGGAATACCAGCACGTTCTATCACCTTCAACGCACCAATATGAGCAACACCTTTAGCGCCTCCGCCACTAAGAACTATGGCTACTTTCTTGCGCTTTTTAGCTGGAGCACTTGTAGACGATGTCTGATTGTCGTACGATATTTCATCAATGGCGTGTATATCACCGATACACAGGCACAAAAGAAGCAAAAACACGGATAATCTTTTCATGTTTACAAAGGTATTAAAAAAGAGCAATAAATCAATCGCTTTCCCTTTCTTTTTTCAACACAAGACTTCTTAGAGCCTGTATTCCTTGATGATTGATGTCGAGCATCTCTACTTCATGAAGATATTGCAAACCTTTATTGGTTTCTCCAAGACCCATATAACCCAAGGCAAGCATATACTTACAATGAATAAGGTTCTTTCGGTCGGGCGAATCTTCCCATATCAACAAGTCGGGGAGACTAACGGCGAAATAATCCATCACTTGTTTCTCGAAGATATGTTGTTTTCCGTAGTTCACCAACTTATAGAACTTCCCGTTAGCCTCAGCTTTGCGATTGAGTTTAAGCAATGCCATTCCTTGATAGAATATCTTGTCGGGTTTTGCATCATTATAGTACATCGCCGCGGCTGGTTCCAACTGTCCTTTCGTTGCCATTTGCCAATAATATTGCGCCTTTTCCAAGTCTCCTTTCTTCTCGTATGCCAAGCCGAGGAAATAATGGAAGTCGTTTTCTTGTGCGCCATAAAGTTTTCCTTCACCCAAATGATGCGGATATTCCAAGCATTCTTTCAACAAACGAATGGCCTCGTCAATTCGCGATGAATCGTTCAGATATTGCTTAGCCAATTCCAAACGACAAATCTGATATTGAGCGGGCACCTTTCCTTCACCTCCTTCCCACGGATGGAATTGATGAGCATCCAATTTACGCATGGCTTCCTCATAAAGTCCCAATTGGTTGAGCAACGTGATTTCCTCCAACAACAAGTCGTCACGTTCTGCGATGAGTTGAGGATATTTTTGAAGGTGTTGTAAACGGAAATCATGCGGACGTTGCAAACGACGATAAAGTTGATCCAATTCCATGAGAATGCGCGAATCGGTTGTATCAAGTGCGAAAGCCTTTTCCATGTATTCCACTGCCTCATTTTGTTGGTCTTGCTTGTTGAATCGTGCCAACGCCAGATTGCGCCATACCGTTGGGAAATTCGCATCGAGTTTAGCTGATAATTCCCAATTCTCTATAGCAAGGTCGTATTGTCGTTTATCATAATAGAGACAACCTAAATAATATGGTGCACGTGCTCCATCGGGATTCAATGATTTTGCGGCGTTCAACACGATGATGTCTTCCAATCGATTGGGGAAGCAATAATCAGATGAGATAGTTTCCGCTTGTTCGAAACAACGCTTTGCATCTTCCGTCTTTCCCTGTCCTATCTTGCAATAACCGATGTAGTAAGCGGTAAGTGGAGAGGTAGATAACAATTCATTTGCCACACCTGGAATAGTCAATACCTTCTCTGCTTCTTCCCACAATCCAGCTTGCGCATAATCCAAAGCCAACTCATGATAGTTGTATACGTTTCCATGCATGAGTTCTACGATGCGTTGAAGAGGTTCCTCACTTCCCGTTAAGAGATATTCTTCAAACATGCAACCATAATTAAACGGGTCTATTTGATATGATTCTCTTATCCATGAAAGTGCTTGTTCCTTACGTCCCAACTTTCGAAGAATCGTAGCCTTTAATGCACGCGCCTTATGATTATGCGAATTGCTAATCAAACAACGTTCCACCTCTTCGAACGCATCTTCCAATCGCCATTCACCTACGCTGATACAAGCAGCCTCGAAATATCCTGCATCTGCCCAACCTTTATTCCACGTTGATTTCCAGAACCATTCGTAAGCCTCAGCATTGCGGTTTTGGTATTTCAAAGACAAAGCCAAGTTGAATAACGGTTCTCCTTCGTATGGATTAGGATTGCGCTTTTGCCATACTTTCACGGCCCTACGCAAATAACCTTCAGCACGTTCAAAACGTCCACGACGCAAATACCAAAGTCCTATCTGATTCAGACAACGCACGTCGTTAGGGTCTCTACGCAACGCCTCTTCGTAATAATCGAGAGCCGACCATGTTGCATGGCGATATTGTTCCAAGTGTAGACCTGTCAAATAGAGTTGGTCTACCGTCTTTGTATCTGTTGGTGGCAATGCCGCTTCTGCCGCATCTGGAATGGGACGAATCTCATCAGGCTCGGCAGACCATGAAAGCAACACGCGTCCTTGATATGGATGATTGTTGCAAGTTTTAGGTTGCTCTTGTCCTTCGAAAACCTTACTGATGACGAAAGACAAATCGCTGAGTTTGGAATCGCCAACTTCCACGATTTCATCTATTATGTTTACGGGTGATAAACATAGTATTTGGTTGAAGTAAACACTATCTTTACGATTGCTTAATACTATCTGTACTTTTTGGTCAGATGTTGCCAACACTTGGAAACGTACTTTTTTGTTCGATTCTTCTTGAATGTTGAAAACAAAATCCTTGCTGGCTTGCTTCACAACACCTAACTCACGATAAGGCATGAAGTATTGCACGAATTGTTTTTCCTCGTATGGCATCAGCCAAGTAAAATCGGGTTGGTTTTCCGTATATACGCCCGCCATTAATTCGATGTATGGGCGGAAGACACCCTTATCGTCTTCATCCGTAAGATTACGATCCCAAGCTTGACCGAAATCCCCGTTTCCCCAAGTCCATTGTTTCTTACCCGGAGAGAAATGATGACTTGCCACATGGAGCATTCCGCCCTTCGTATCGTTTTCATATCCGCCCTCGAAATTATATTTCGAATTCACGGCCATATATGAAGTGGGCACCTTGATATTCTTATAGTTAGAAATATCTACACCCGTGGAATAATCCATCTTATAATACGTTCCCGTGGCAATCGGAAATGAAGAGACAGCTCGCTTTCCATGGTCGAAAACGGCATTCACATCGGGTGGGAAAACACTTTGGTATTCGTCGTTAACCTCTACGGCTGGATTCGCCCACCATAGGAATGTTTGCGGAAGGGATGTTCTATTAGACACGCGTCCTTGTATTTCCAAGTAAGCACAACCAGGACGCAATGTAAAACCAGCCATTCCCTTTTGATGGAACATCCTTTCCATCTCGTTTACCCATACCGTAACACTTCCGTCTTCATGGCTTTCGATGGTAGCATCAATGGGTAAGTAAGTGGAAGGTCGATGATGTTGAGGCCAATTAAACTCTATTCCACCGCTAATCCAAGGTCCTGTCAACCCTACCAATGCAGGTTTGATGACATGGTTATAATAGACGAAATGGCGTTGTTTAATCTTGTCGTAAGCCATTTGCACGCGACCGCCCAATTCGGGTAGAATCATCACCTTGATATATTCGTTTTCCATCCAAATGGCATGATATTCGCAATCTACCTTCGTATCGCTGATACTTTCAACGACTGGATAAGGATACACCACTCCGCTTGAACCTTGATAAACTCTCTTCTCCAAAAAGATAGGATTCTTCTCAGCCTTCCCGATTTCATAAGTAGGAATCGTAACGATTTCTCTCCAAGCTTTTGCCATGATTATTTCAAGTTATAGAGTTTTATTTTTTCTCACTTCTCACGATTCACCAATTCTTTCTCAAGCTCTTCCAATGATTTTCCCTTTGTTTCTGGACAACGTTTTAAGAAGAATAATAAGCCACAGATACAAATGGCAGAATAAATCCAGAATGTTCCACTACTTCCCAAACTGGCATTCAACGACGGGAAAGAGAATGTTAGCGTGCAACATCCCACCCATAGGGCAAACGTGCAAGTGGCCATAGCTACGCCTCGAATGCGATTGGGGAATATTTCTGAAAGCAACACCCATGTTACGGGACCTAAAGACATGGCGTAACAAGCAATGGCAGCCACCACGAGAATCACCATGAAGAAGCCCGTGATGTGGAGATAATAACACGTACCGAGTATCAAATAAATGATTCCCAATCCACAAGCACCGAAAAGCATCAGACTCCTACGTCCTAATCTATCCACCGTGTATAAGGCAACGATGGTAAACACCACATTGGCGATTCCCGTAATCACGATATTAAACAACACGTCGCCTACACTATATCCTGCGGCAGAGAAAATCTCTTGCGCATAATTGAATATCACGTTAGTTCCACACCATTGTTGGAATACGGCAATCACAATTCCTAACGTGAGAACGGCAGCATATTGCTTGGTAAATAAGGTTCGTAATCCTCCTTGTTCCTGTGCTTGTTCTGTAGCCAAACTTTCACGAATATTCAACAACTCCGCTTCAGCATACGACAATCCTCCCACGCGGTTTAGCGTTTGCTTGGCTTGTTCCGCAAAACCATGTAATGCTTGCCAACGAGGACTCTCTGGTATAAAGAAAGACAATATCAAGAACGACATGGCTGGTACCGTTTCAGCCCAAAACATCCAACGCCATCCCATTTGTCCGTTCCATGATGCAAGTATGTCTGAATCGGTAAATGTTACGGGTACTGGATCAGCCAATTGCCAATTGACGATTTGTGCGCCAAGTATTCCCAATACGATAGTCATTTGGTTCAACGACACGAGTTTTCCTCGTATCTCACTTGGCGACACTTCAGCGATATACATCGGTGAAAGGGCAGATGCCACACCAATTCCCATACCACCCACGAAGCGTGCTATATTAAATAAGGTAAAGTCGTTAAACAATCCCGTGGCTATCGCGGAGACGGTAAACAAGATGGCGGCAACAATCAAAAGAGGCTTCCTACCATACTTGTCAGCTAACGCCCCTGCTACCATAGCACCAATCAGACAACCCACCAACGCGGTTGACATGGCTACTCCTTGCATCAACGGAGAATGACTGATGCCAAAATACAATTCGTAAAACGGCTTTGCACCGCCGATGACCACCCAATCATAACCGAAGAGTAGTCCTCCCATGGCGGAAACAAGGCAAATGAAATAGATAAATCGTTGATGATATGTTTTCATGATATGATATAATGATTTTCAGCACTCAAAAGCCTTCGTCTCACTTTCTCAAGTTCTTACGGAAAATAGTGGGTGAAACCCCTAATTTAGCCTTTACGAAACGTCCAAAGAAGGATAAGTTTGGAAAATGAAATTCATTGGAAATCTCCTTCACCGACATATCAGTATAACGCAAACGATGCTCAACCGCCAAGGCGGTAGCTTCACGAACGAAATCGTATGCATGTCGCCCCGTGTGTTTTGAAACCATCGAAGAGAGATATTTGGGAGAAACATTGAGCAATTTCGCAAACTCTCTAACGCTTCGGATATGTCCTTCGTGTTCATGCACTAACTCTACGAAATGCCTCACGAGCGAGTCGTCTTGCACCATTTGCTTCTCTTCTTCTTGTCGGATAAGATTAGAAATCTGCTTCTCCACGATGGAAAAAAGTTGCAAACTCAATGCCGTCAACAATCCGTGGAGGATTTCACGACGAAAGCGACAATCCTCTGATTCCATTAGTTTCTCGCGAATCAGTTGATAATAGCATCGCTCACCATCAATGTCTTTCCTTGACAAATTAAATACGGGGTGTTTATGAATGTAAAGAAGATCTCTGCTCAATTGCTTGTCAATGAACAACATGTTGTCAAACAATCTTCGTCTAAAACACAATGCTTTGTATCTCATGTCAATACTAACCATGAAATCATCCAGCACCGAACCTGGTTGACAGATATACATCTGTTTTTCCCCTATCTCTACGGTTTCACCGTCTTGTCTGAAACTAATACGACCTTTATAGCATACTATCACGATAACGTAGTCAACTTTCAAAAAGTTGTTTTTTACCACATTCGTGGTGTCATCTATAAGAATAATATCACCGTCATCGATACTCAAATAACAATTCTGATTATCGTCTTGGTTCGAATTAATCTTTGGATTGATTTCTATAGGAGATTCTTGCATACGTAATGAGGGGTTTTGTTCTTTACAAAGGTACGAATTAATTTTAAACTATCGGCATAATTGGATAAAATTTGATGGTGTTCTCCCTATTTTCATGAAAAAACGCCAATATCCAAAACTTATCTATTCTCTTTTTCCTGCTTTTCTCATTCTTTGCACAAGTGAAGTGGATTTTGCCATTACACCAGCCGTACGTATTTCACGTTGTTGTCCTGCAATGTCGAAAGTGAGCGTACCACCATCTGCACGTACATCAAGCGTTACGGGAGCACCCATCACAAGCGGCAGGTTTACGTCGTCATGGCCAGCTGGCAATCCACAAAGTACAGGGATATTGTAACGAGAGAAATATTGTGAGAGCATGGCCTCAACACTCTCATATCCAAGATCTTGTGGACAACTTAGGAAATCGCCGAGGATAACCCCACGACAACGTGAGAGCGCACCTGTCATCATCAGCATATTCACCTGACGGTCAATATTATGCATGGATTCTCCCACTTCCTCTATAAAAAGGATAATGTCATTAAATGACGTGGCATCTACCGCACTTCCCACGACAGGAGCGAAGGTCATCAGATTACCGCCAACGAGTGTTCCTTGCGCCTTTCCTATTCTGTTATATGGATGGGTTGGAACTTCATAGCGAGGAACGAATCCCATCAACAAGTCACGCATCAACGTGCTTGTGGTATCTCTGCCACCTGCAGCAAGAAATGAACTCATCGTACCGTGAATGCTCATCACGCCAGCACACGATTCCATCTCGTGTAAAGTGGTAACATCGCTGAAGCCAACGAGCCATTTTGGATTTTTGGAAAATTCGTTAATTTGTAGTTGGTTAATCAATTGGATAGCTCCATAACCACCTCTATTGCATATAATAGCCTTGATACTGGGGTCGTTTAATGCCCAGCGGATGTCGGAAAGACGCTCCTCAACAGTTCCAGCATACTTTCCCGCATCAATTTTCCCGACATTTGGTCCCACGACAGGTTCAAATCCCCAGCGTCTCAACACCTCCGACGTTTTCTCTACGTTCTCCATGGGTGTGAAATATGAGGGAGAAATCAGCGCAATCTTATCTCCTTTTACGAGATACGTCGGTAGTGTGCAATGCAATGTTTTATTCGTCCATGATGGAGTGTTTGTTTCATCATCGTCATTTGAGCATGAGGTAATCGTCAAACCACATAATGAGAGGATGGCGGCAAACATCCAGAGTCTTACATGTTTCATTTTTTTGTCTTTATTGTTTAAATCTAAGCTATATTTCTCATATTTTTCTCTTTTTGCATGCAAAATTACTGATTATTCTTGAATATTCGTGCCAAATAATCATCATGTTTTCCCTCTGCGACAATCTCAACCGCGTATCCGTGCTTTTCAGCCACTTGTCGCAAGGTTTCCGCGTCAATAAAAAGCCACGAAAAGGGTTCGCCAATGATGTCTCGATAACGCATTTGATAATTGATTTCGCCATAATAGTCGGTATCTGGCAATTCGATGACACCTTCTTCATTTTCAAAGACATAACTGATGTCGGAAGAATCGCATAACAACTGACCATCCGAAGCCAATATCTTATCAAGGTGACGAAAAAACATAGGCATTCTACTCAACGTTCCGACAATGCCAATGCCATTCATCAGCATCAAAACGGTATCATACCGTCCATCAAGTGAGTAGAAATCTTGTTCAAAAGCTTTTTTCACGCCTCGTGCTTTCATCGTTTCCACGGACAACGGCGAAATATCGATGGCTGTAACGTCAATACCTCGTTTCTGCAAGATAAGTGAATGACATCCAGCCCCAGCACCTACATCCAACGTCCTTCCTTTTACCATTTCAAGCGCTTTTCGTTCAATCTCTGGCATTTCGTCTTCTTCGCGAAACAATGTCTTTACGGGAATCTCATCTTCCTCGAACATCGGGGAGAAAACGCTAAGTCTTCCAGTCGTTCCGTTCTTCCAATAATCGGCAATGGCGTTACCCATTGGGTCAGCATTCTTTTTCATGATTGAGAAGATAAAATGAGTTATGAATAAAGCACTAAATCATTAACATGTTGCAAAAATACGCATTTTTTCGGTGAAAATATCAAAACGACATTAAATATGTCAGTATTTTTGTTTCATGTCGGATGAAATGATTATCTTTGTAGTTCAAATAATCCCAAAAAACAGTTATGGAAGGATACGCAAGAACTTTTAGTCAATCCGACGAATATCGACGCGAAGAACTGATTCGCGTGATAGAGCGCTCCATTGAGAAGCTCACATTACAAGAATTGGAAGCCTTGTATTACGATATGTCTACGAAGAGTTATATCAATGATTGACAATATGATAAACGAATACTAAAGTCAGTAAGATGCTAACTATCGACGAATTAATAGAGAAACCTTATTGGGTGGTTGATTTATTGCCTAAGCAAGTACCGAACAATAGTGAAGGACAATATTTCAAGGTGGAAAAATACTATCTCAACCACAGGACAGATATTTGCCAAAAGTTTATCAACATCATCTTAAAACTGAATTGTTATTACGACATCAAGGTCAGCCACGACGGGGAGAGTTGGGAAAACAATCCAGCACCCGAGTTGATTGCGCAAGGAATCAAGGCATGTGTCTCTCATCACCCAACGAAATCCACTCTTTTCGTCTTATTCGAAACGGAAACGTCTCTCATCGTCATTGACAACGACAGCACTTATATGACCTTATACAATCCTACCTCTGGATTGTTAGAACTAACTCGTCAACTGGCTTCAGCAGAGGGCTTATTTACTTGGCAACCACCCAACTAATTTACTTGTTTGGATCTTCGAATCTTAGTGGTAGATTAAACTTTACCCTGACTACTTGACCATTTAACTGAGCAGGTGTCCACTTGCGCATCTTACGAATCACGCGAGCACCTTCCTTGGCAAACAATAGGGCAAATTGCTCTTTCAATTCCTTTTGCTTAGCCTCTGGCTCTTGCGTAAATTTCGTGGTATTGAATCGATCTATCGTACACTCACCTGCGGAAATATCACTGATAGAGCCATCCGTATTAACGAAGAAATGCATCACCACCCTACCTTCCACATGGTATGAAGCAGCCAGTTCGGGATAGTTCAAGTTAGATGCAAGAAACTTCATCAATGCTTTATCCCCTCCACGAAATTGAGGAGGAGTAAACGTTGAGTCGTTCAATAATGTCTGCGTTTCTATCACGCCGTTTTTAACATGCGTAACCTTTGCGCTTTGTGCCGCAACACCCATCGTCAAGGTTGCGAAAAGCATCGTCAAGAGTATTTTCTTCATCATTATTGGATTTGATTGAAAACTGACGCAAAGATACGATATTTATTGGATATTTCATCATAAACTATCATAAATTAAAAAAAAGGGTACATTTACGTTTCTATTTGTTACATCATCAAAAGGAATTATTGTTTTTATTTCGTAACTTTGCATCCATCATGTAAAACCGAACGAAGGGTAGAATAAAAGTTAAAACTACAAATATATGAAAAGAACTTTTTTCGCAGTAATGATGATGTGCTTGTGCATGATGGCCACGGCACAGAACGAATTGAAATCTCGTATCGTTGAAGATGGCGGTACGGGACCTTACAAAGCCATCATGAAGGAAGTGGGTACGCTTCAAGCACACACCGTGTTTGTACCGCAAGACCTCACCGTGTTTAATGCCAAGAAAGCCTTGCCTGTATTGGTATGGGGAAACGGCGCATGCACAAACTCACCATGGGAACACTATAAGTTTCTCAACGAGATTGCGTCGCATGGCTATATCGTGTTGGCTACCGGTTACATCCCCATGAACGAAGAACCCTATCGAGGTCCGATGTCAACCACCCAACAGCAGATAGAAAGTATCGATTGGGCGTTTGCACAAAATGCCGACCCTCAGTCGCCTTACTATCAGAAGATTGACACCAAGCACATCTGCGTGGCAGGTATGTCGTGCGGTGGTCTCCAATCGTTGTTCAATTGTGCCGACTCGCGCATCTCTGCCATGATGATTTGCAATAGCGGTCTTTTCAAGCAAGAGACGATGAGACAAGCGGTGGGTGGAATGCCAATGCCTCCGAAAAAGAAATTGAAGGAACTTCATACGCCTATCATCTACATTCTCGGTGGCAAGGAAGATATTGCCTACGAGAACGGAATGGACGATTTCCATCGCATCGAGCATGTTCCTGCCATCGCCATCAACTATCCCGTTGGTCATGGCGGTACGTATCGTCAAGCTCATGGTGGCGAGTTTACCATCCCTGCATTGGCTTGGCTCAACTGGCAATTGAAGGGCGACCAAGAGGCAGCAAAGATGTTTGTAGGTGATGATTGTGGCATCTTGAAGCGCAAGGATTGGACGATTGAGAAGAACAACATGATGCGAGCCATCAGTTTGCAACCTCAAAAGAAACGTGCGAAACCTACGAAAATGGTGGGTATAGAACGCAAGAAGTTGCTCAACGACCAATGGCAGTTCGTATTGAACGACAGCAATTTCACCAAGGCACAAGCCGTAACGTTGCCTCACGATTGGAGCATTCTCCAACGATTTGATAAGAATACTCCAGCTGGCAACGAAGGTGCCTATCTGCCCACGGGAAAAGGTTGGTATCGCCGCGTGCTGACGCTCAGCAAGGCATACGAAGGAAAGAAAATGCGCCTCTATTTCGAGGGTGTATATATGAATTCGCGCGTTTACGTCAACGGTCATGAAGCAGGAGGATGGCCATACGGTTATTCTTCATTCTGGGTGGATGCTACACCTTACTTGCACGTTGGGCGCAATGAGATTGTCGTCAGCGTAGACAATTCACAACAGAAGAACTGTCGTTGGTATTCTGGTTCGGGTATCTACCGCAACGTGTGGTTCGTTACCACTCCCATGACGTATATCGACGATTGGAGCGTTCAAGTAACCACACCCGACATCCATCACGTCAACTTGAGCGCTACGGTTATCCGCGAGGATGGTTCTACCTATCCTCTCCAACGTACGATAGTGGTGGAACAACCGCGTCTTTGGTCACCCGACGACCCTTATCTCTATGAGGCAGAACTGGAAGACGCTGAAGGCGACCGCCTGACCGTTCAATATGGTATACGTACCATTGAGTACGATGCACAACGTGGATTGTTGCTCAACGGTAAATCCATCAAACTCAATGGTGCTTGTCTGCATCACGACAATGGTATCCTTGGTGCAGCCGCTTACGACGATGCGGAATATCGTAAGGCGAAGTTGGCGAAAGAGGCAGGATTCAATGCCGTGCGCACCTCTCACAATCCACCGTCAGAATCGTTCTTGAAGGCATGCGACGAAGTAGGATTGTTGGTTATCGACGAAGCTTTCGACGGTTGGCGCGACAAGAAAAACGAACACGACTATCACAAGCTGATTGACCAATGGTGGCAGCGCGACATCGATGCCTTGATTTGTCGCGACCGCTTGCATCCCAGTGTCTTCTGTTGGAGTATAGGAAACGAAGTGATTGAGCGCAAGAAGATTGAAGTGATAAAGACCGCCCATCAGATGGCAGAGCGCATTCATGCGTTGGATGCTCAGAATCGTCCCGTTACTTCGGCATTGGCAGCATGGGACCGCGATTGGGATATCTACGACCCCTTAGCGGCACAACACGACATCGTGGGTTACAACTATATGATTTTCAAGGCAGAGAGCGACCACGAACGTGTGCCGAATCGTGTGATGATGCAAACGGAGAGTTATCCTCGTGACGCATGGCGCAACTATCGCACGTCTATGGACCATCCTTATATCTTCGGTGATTTCGTATGGACGGGTATCGACTATCTTGGCGAATCGGGTATCGGACGTTATTACTATGAAGGCGAAGTGCCTGGCGAATCGTGGGAGCGCCCACTCTATCCTTGGCATGCTGCTTATTGTGGCGACGTGGATTTGATAGGTCAACGCAAGCCCATCAGCTACTATCGTTCGCTATTGTGGAACGGCGGTAGCACCTACATGGCCGTGCGCGAACCAGACGGCTATCGCGGTAAGGTGAAGACCACGATGTGGAGTACATGGCCAACGCAAGAGAGTTGGACATGGCCAGCATGGGAAAACAAGCCTATCGAGGTGGAAGTGTATAGTGAGCAACCTACCGTGAGTCTCTACCTAAACGACAAATTGATTGGCGAACAACCCGTCAAGGAGAAGAAAGCCACGTTTACCCTAACCTATCAACCTGGTACATTACGAGCACAAGCTGGCAATGAACGTTGCGAGATTCAAACGGCAGGAAAGCCTGCCAACATCCGACTGACCGCCGACCGCAATAGCATGAAAGCTAACGGACTGGCATTCATTGCCGTGGAGATAGTAGATGCCGAAGGTCGCATCGTGCCCACTTCAAGCGAAGGACTCACGTTTACCGTCAGCGGCAATGCTACGTTGCTCGCTGCTGGCAATGCTGACATCAAGGATGAAGATCCTTATTTCGACAACCAGCACCGCGCTTGGCAAGGTCGCGCTCTCGCCGTTATCCGCAACAACGGCAAACGTGGAAAGGCTACTCTCACGGTTACGGCAAATGGTTTGCCATCTGCTCGCATCACCCTTTCCGCCCAATAAAAGATACACATCATTGCAAGTGAAAGGATTTGTATAACAAAAACACCTTAATGTGGCAATGTGGCAATGTGGCAATGTGACAAAATAAGCAAAACGCCACTTTGCCACTTTGCCACTTTGCCACATTAAGCACTTTCCATATTGACATTGTCCATGATTTAGGGTTTCAGATAGATAATAGGTTATAAATTGTAAGTAATTAATTTTATTATTATATTATATTATAATATAATATAATAATAACTCTATATATATACAGGGCGCTGCATATCGGAACCACCTTAATGTGGCAAAGTGGCAAAGTGGCAAAGTGGCAATGTGGCATTTTGCCTTCCATCACCAAAGCTATCCTTTGCATCATGCAAACTTATGGTTTAGGAGGCGCAAATATATGGTTTATCGGCCGTAAATATGGTGTTTGTCTTTTTTAACAATAAAACCGCGTTTTGTTAACAGATTTTTACACCATTTAGAAGCCCTATTTTTGGCGGTTGGGATTTTTAGCAGTAACTTTGCACTATGAAAATAAATGACAATAATCGATACGAGTTTTGCAAGTTTTTGCTTGCTCCAATTTATAAGACAATCAACAAGAAACAAATGAAAAAGACGATGCTAATGGTTGTAGCCGCCATAATGGTTACGTTAAGCGCAGAAGCGCAGAGAATCCGCACGATTGACAAGGAAGGCCAATCCATACCATTCGTTTCGGTGATGACCACCGACAACAAGTATATCGGCGTGACCGACGTGGAAGGCGTGATAGACGACGTGAAGGGAGCAGACACCATCATGGTGAGTCACGTGGCGTACAAAACCAAACTCTACAAGGTAAACGGCAAGAGCGGTAGCATTACGCTTGAAGATGCAGACTTCGGTTTGCCCGAGATAGTAGTGAAGAAGAAACCCTATGTGTATGTGCAAACATATTACCGCACCTATTCGTACGATGAGAAGGATGGCATTTCGTACTATCGCGTGGGACTTACCGACAATGTCTACGACATAGCGAAGAAAGAACTGAAAGCCAGCACCAAACATGTTTCAAAAGCCAGTATGGGCATTTTAAAATTTGCCGTGAATACGTTTATAGGAGACAGACTCGACAGGCAAAGCCGAATAAAAGTCAACAAGCTCGAAAAGATTTTTGCACGAAGCAATTCGAAGCTCAAGATGAAGATAACCGATGAGGGGAAAGGCAGGAAGCGCATCAGCGACTTTAAGGGAACAATAGGCTATATTACCGACAACACGAAAACAGGTCAGCGTAAATTTTCATACAACAATTCCTTGATTCGCGCTCACGAGTTAGAGGCAGAGGGAAACACGAAGAAGCTGAAAAAGCAAGAAGCCAGAAGAGCCAATGAAAAGAACCAACAGCAAGCCGACTTCCACCTCTACAACATCGACGAAAACGGCAACTACTCGCCAGAAGACTTCGTCATGTCGCAATTGATGTCATCTTGGGATGAAGTGCAGAAAGACAGCAGCTTGGTTCACAACATTACTTGTTCGCAGGTGTTCAACGTCGAACGTGCTTACGTGGATAAGAATGAACTGAAGCAGAAGAAGAAGGAAAACAAGATGAAGATGACGTACGAGAATGTGCGTGAGTTTGAGCGCACGCATAACATCCCACCGCTCTCTCCCAACATTCAAAAGCGACTCAACGAACTGTGGAAGATGGACAAGGATGATTGAGAAGAAATCTCATAAAAAAGATAACGAAACAACATGAACATCAAGTTACACACTCCAAAGAGTTTGAAGATGGGCAGCGGGATGGGTTCGATGAAACAATTTCTGCTATCGATATTAGCCACCACCGTATCCATCGCGCTCACTTTCGGTACGGCTGCCGTCTTGGATGGCAAAAAGAAGCAAAAGGAGAAGCGCGAGATTGTGATGATGGTGATGTACGACATGTACGGCTCACTTCAAACGATGAAAGAGGCAGAGGCGATAACACACCAGTTGTTGGACATTCAAATAAAGATAGCGGAAGACACCACCAAGTTTGAAACGTTGAGGTATCAGGGGCTCGGAAAAATACCGATGGCTGACTATACGGAAGCGACTGAACGTATTTTCTCTACAAGCATTGAAACCATCAATACTGTAGGAAACGTACTCTTCACCGAAAAGGTGTCTGAATTCTACCAGATGCGCAAGCAATTCAAGACAATGGTATGCGATTCGATTTGGGAAGATGTCTCCAGGATAGCCCCCGGTTCCAGCGTAAAGGCAGTTCTTTCTATGGATTATTTTGACTATGCCTTGCTAACAAATAGTTACACGAATGGGATGGAGCGTATTTTCGAACAATGCAAGCAAATGATGGATGTAACCGACGAGGAGATTGATGCCTATCGGGAACAGAAAAAGCAATGGGAAAAGAAGGAAGTATCTGATGAACTCTTCGATTCGAAGCAAGAAGAATTGATTCAACTTCAAGATAGATTAAATGATGCTAAGAGTAAATTAAAGATAAAATAATAATGATTGAATATTTCGGACGAAAGGAATTAGGTATGAAAGCAAAGAGAACGATTCTGAGCATGATGCTCGCAGCCGTTGCTATATGCGGATGGGCTGCAAATGGCGATAAGACGTTGAAGGTAAAACTTGACCTCATCGACTTCGGCGACACGGTGGCATTATATCGTTCAGGACATGAAGATCTGACGTTTATCGGCAAGGACGGTAAGTTTGAGTTTGAGATGCAAGTGGATACGGTTTGCGAAGGTATCTTCCTGCAACCTCAGTTGTTGCGTGGCAACATGGAGGGCGATTTGCGTTACTATTCCTTACCGCTTATTGGAGGTGAATCAGTGCGCGTGTTGGATACCAACAAGAAACGCTATGATGTGGACGGAACGGGCTTCTACGCTGATTACCACCAGATAGACCTCTTTTGTGAGAATGGCGGTAAGGAGCTTGAAGACAATACCGCCAAGTATCGCAAGATGAAAGCCGACAACACCATCAGCAAGGAAGAGCGCAACAAGTTTTACGATGAGGTTTATAAGCCCAGTTACGACCGCTATCAACAATCATTGGTAGATTACGTGAAAGCGCATCCCTCACAAGAAGCATCCATGTTTATACTCAAGAAAATCAACGGTCTCGACAAGATGAAAGAGACTTATCAACTATTGGATGCCTCTGTACGTGAAGGTCGCATGAAACCATGCTATGACCAATGGGTGAAGAGATTAGAGGAGGAAATTGCAGCTGAGGCACAAGAGAAAGAGGCTCAGAAGAAGCAAGCAAAAGGATTGGATGCGCCATTGTTTACCCTCAACGACCTGAATGGCAAGCCTCTTGCATTAACCTCATTGCGTGGTAAGTACGTAATTCTCGACTTCTGGGGTTCATGGTGTGTATGGTGTATTAAGGGTTTCCCAAAGATGAAGGAATACTATGCCAAATATCCTGGTAAGTTTGAGATTCTTGGCGTAGATTGCAACGATACGGAAGACAAATGGCGTGCTGCCGTGAAGAAACACGAACTACCATGGTTGCATGTATATTGCCCTTCAAGTTCGACGCTTTTGGCCGACTATGGAGTAACGGGATTCCCCACGAAGATTATCATCGGTCCTGACGGGAAAATCGTGAAGTCCATCGTTGGAGAAGACCCTGCATTCTATACGTTGCTTGACGAGTTGTTCGGCAAGTAAAATAAGACGAGCATTGGCATATCGTTGGAATATGGGCAAAATCATCTTCATGACACTATTCTCCCTTCTTGCCATGTCGGGATGGGCAGACGACAAGATTATTGTTTCCCAATTAGAGGGAAGCATCACGTTTGTGGTAGATGAAAATTTGGTTCCCATCGAACAATCGAACAGATTGTCTGATGGGAATCTCATTGCCAAATCCCTTCTATTCAACGAGAACATCCCAAAAGATGCCTATCATATCGTGGCAACCAGTTTCGGTGATGCACAAAACTTGAGGTATATCGGAAAGGATGCTTTTTATTCAAGCATCGTCAAGGCATATTCCAAACATCAGTCTATCACGCTCTCACCAGACATGATTTGGCTTGTTATCTGCCAAGGATTTGCGCGATACGTGAATGCTCATAGCGAAGCATTGCGCCCAAAATTGGTAAGCCATGAGGGTGTGATGGACTTGGCGATTGAGTCTGAAAACGACTTACTTTCAGAGCAGGTGGATTGGCAGAAGTTGATAGGCGATTTTGCGTCGCAAATCGACAAATACACCAAAGGCAACATGGCCAAAAACATCATGGCCGACTTTACGACAACTGGTTCGGCGGAATGCGTTGCATCGCAAATTACGTTGATGGAGAGCGTAAAGTCGTACTTTGAATATATTGTCTATAGAATCGCTTGCGGCATTCCCAGCATTACGTTGAAAGGAACACCTAAGGATTGGCGTCGTGTGATGGAGAAAACCAAACGATTGGGTGAATTCGGATTGAGCGAATGGACGAATAGTTTAGAGCCGATTCTGACTGAGTTTATTCATACCGCAGAAGGAAAGCCCAATCAACGATTTTGGCAAGAAATCGTCAAAAAGCAGCAAGTAGACAAGTTGAAAGGTGGAGCATGCAGTCCTGAAGAGCCCACCGAAGTAGACGGATGGATTTTGAAATTCTTCCCGAATGATAAAGGACAGACACTCGACTCCACTCCACATACAAGGGGAATGCCATCTGAATACGTGCGAGTAGGCTTCAAATATCGTGTGCTCGACCCTCTACAGGGTACTATCATCAAAAACACGCCTATGGAATTATGGGCAGGATTTGTAGGGGTTGAAGTGGACACCTTGACAAACACGTTGACACCGAAAATTGGTTGGTTGGTACGAGTAGCCGAGAATGACGATGAACTACTGAAAGACCTTAAGAAAAACGATAATAATAATTATTGGGGTATAGAACTCAGAGTGAAAGAAGTGCCTGAAATCCTCGCCAAACTACAACATATCAAACGTCTGCATCTTGAGTTTACCGACACCGTTGCATTGCCTGAATGGTTCGACCGTCTGACCATAGATGATTTATCCATCAAGGGAACGATGACAGATGCAGAGAAGGAAAGTTTAGAGAAAAGATTTCCTAAGGCAAAGATTATCAAGAAATAAGCATTAGAACTGACTATGGCAAGCAATGCAGATTTTGTACAATATATCGTAGACCAATGTAGTGGTGCGGGTGAAATTGTAGCCAAGAAAATGTTTGGCGATTACGGCATTTATTGTAATGGCAAAATTTTCGGACTTATCTGCGACAACCGCTTTTACCTGAAACCAACTGAAGCTGGTCACGCATTGTTAAGAAAGGAAGAACTTAGGCCTCCTTACGATGGTGCAAAAGACTATTTCTACATTGCCGACGTAGACGATCGTGACTACCTTTCCTCCCTTGTTCGCGTAACCTACAAAGCTTTGCCAGAGCCGAAGAAGCGAAAGAAGTAATCCACCCATTCTGCCCGTTCAAGCAAACAAAAATAGATTGAATAAAGCTATCTAAAACTCAATCGTCACACATTCCCTAAGTATACATTTTGTATTCCTTCCGCATGAGCGATTTGCTTAGCCGCTTGCAATGTTCGAAGAGGAGTTGGCGGAATGTTTTCCATCTTATATCTTGGAAAGAAACGACTGAAATGAAGGGGAGCATTGGCAAGGCCATTTTCCTTCATCCATCGACACATCCGACGAATCATATCCATATCGTCATTCACTCCTGGGATAATGAGATTCGTCAGTTCTATCCACACACCCGCATCTCTCATGCTGATAATCGTTTCCAACACCGTAGAGAGATGTCCACCACTAACACGTTGATAGATGTCGTCACTAAAGGATTTCAAGTCAACATTAGCTGCATCAATATACGGCAAAAGGTCAGCCAATGGTTCTTTACACACATATCCAGCCGTAACGAGTATATTCCAAATACCCTTTTCATGCGCCAATCGTGCCGTATCCATAACGTACTCTATATAAGTCAACGGTTCCGTATAGGTATAGGCAATACCGGGTTGATGATGTTTCTCACATAAGCTAACGACACCTTCAGGAGAAAGGTCGTAACACTCCACTTGCTCAGGAAGCACCTGCGAGATGTCGTGATTCTGACAATTCAGACAACGGAAATTACACCCCGTACAAGCAATGGAAAGACAGGTAGTACCAGGATGAAAATGATAGAGAGGTTTCTTCTCAATGGGGTCTATCGCCAATGCACAAGGCTTCCCATAGACATCGCTGACAAGTACGCCATCTTGATTTCGACGACTCTTACAAACTCCCGTCTTTCCCTCTGCTATACGACAATGATGTGGACAAAGTAAACACTCTACCCTACCATTTTCCAATCGCCGATAATATCTACACTCGTATGGTTCCATCAGAATACAATTGCCTCATATACATACAATTCCGCATCGCGCCAACCATCCCATCCGAGTCCTGCCTTATCTCGTGAACAATGTCCTACAAATTCTTCTTTTGTCCAATCCACTTCATCAGCCACCTGTGGTAAGAATGTTCCGCTATGGAAACCCTTTGTGATAAAGATACCATGACGATGCAATTGAAATTCGTCAAGACTCTGTATGCGTCGCATGGGCGTAAGTACAGAAATCTCAATGTCTATGTCTTCCAGTTCATCGTAACGTAAAGCAGGAAAACGGGGGTCATCAAAGGCAGCAGAACGAGCCATCTCCGCCACGATTTCATACAATGGTACATCTTCTCCAAAGTGTCCCATACAACCACGAAGCCAACCATGTTCGTGCAATGACACAAAAGCCCCACACTTCCTATTCAATGTCTCGTTCTTGTAAGCCGCCTCGCTCACCATGATACCCTTCCCGTCCAACGAGTCCTTAATGCTATTGAAGGCAATCTCCTTCAATAGACGTTTTTCTTCGTCTGTAAGGATAAAAGTCTGTTCTGTCTGTTGTTTACGAATGACGGCAAACGAATGATAACCTACTACGCGTTGAGGGTCATGATTGTCTATATCACCAGAATTCTGATACAACAAATGCTTCACCTCATAATTATCGTTAAGCATCAGCATCATCGTGATAATGGCAAACTCACCACAAGCACTCGTTGCAAGATTGGCCATTCCACTTTTCGCGTTTGCCTCGATGGTAGCAATAAACCGTTCTACATCACCACTGGCAACTGCCTCACCCGTTTTCTTATCCACCTTACAAGCATCCTCGTAAGTGGGATAATGCGAAAAGTCGCTACTGATAATGAATAGATTGTCGTCATTGAAATAAGGCTTCAACACCTCCGCTATTCTTTTCAACTTCGAATAGTCATTTGTAGAAATAATAATGGGAACGATTGGCGGAACATCCCCGAATCGGCGTTGTAGGAAAGGCAATTGTACTTCCAAGCAATGCTCTTGACTATGGGCTTTCTTGCTATAAGAGAAGACGCTATCAGCCTCGATGAGTTGTTGAGCTACTTCCCTATCCACTTTCACGTTCCCCAAAGGTGTTGCGTAATAGTCAACTTCCACATTCACGGAAGCCCCGTCAAGCCATGTGTGATGACTCGGCCCTAAAAGGAAAACACGCTTGTATTGCTTTTCCGTATTGATTGACATGTATGCAGAAGCCGCCACATTGCCAGAGAAATAATACCCAGCATGTGGCACGATGAGAGCCGCTACATCATCATACTTGACACTTGCATTGTGGAGTGCAAGATAATTGTCTACCTCCTGACTCAGTTTCTGTGGGTTCCCCTCGTAGAATCGTCCTGCTTGTGTGGCTGGCCTAACTACAGTCTTTTTCATTTGACTATCGTTCATATTCATCATCATGATTGCAACTATGAGTGTTATTATTATCATAATCCCAAATTTCACCCTTGGGGTTTATTCATACAAGATGCTCCAATTAATACAATATCTTCTTCCCGTTTTGTATATAGATGCCCTTTCTGTTGGGAACGTTATTGAGTCGTCTACCTTGCAAGTCATAATACCCCGTGAGTGATGTCGATGTTGTCTTGGGTAAGTTGATGGCCGTAGCATCGCTTTCAGCTTGAATGCCAATCTCAGCTGCTGATGTCCAAGCCCTACCATTGATTTCCGACTTAGCAACAAACTTAATGTAGCGTCCCATCGTTGTCGTATTCAACTTAGCAATTTGCAAGGCGGTTGTGTTCTTAAACTCGCCAGAAACCACAGGTGTTCCCCATGTCTTTCCATCGTTGCTCAAATAGACTTCGTATGCCTTTACCATACCATTTTGATTGCCGTCTTGTCGAGCCAAATACGTGAAAGCGGTCACCCAATAAGGTATACCCATGTCTACAATCAACGTATGAGGACAAGTTGGTTCGCTTCCTTGATACTCGGTGTGCCAGAATGTGTTGTTATTGCCGTCAAATGCCAGTCGTGCCTCATTGCCTCCATGTTGACTATCAGCACTAACCAGTTTCCAGTTGCTCTTGTTGATGAACATGTCGAAATGGTAACTCATTACAGGACTATCCATCAATCCTTCAAGACAACAATATGCCTTCACGGTACAAGCATCGTTGTGTGTCAAGATCGTTGAGTATTTCTGATAGGGTTCGCCATTGATACTATAATAAATGGTAGCATTCTTGGTAGGCGTTGTCATCCTGATACGACCATTAGCCAATCGTTCGCAACTAACGGGTTGACAAACAGGCATGTTCGCACGAGCCTCATTAACGGCTTTCACTTCGTTCGACAAAGGAATGATGATGAAGCGGAAGGCCGTATTTGCTGCCTTCAACTCATACTTATCCATCACGTCAGGACCACAAGAAGCATTTCCCAAACCACGGGTAACGGCATCTAAAGACACCACAGCCGTCTGACAATTCTTGAATTGGTAAGTATGCTTAGAACGGTTGTTGCGGTCGGTATAATTGTCTTCTGCACGGAAATGTACGGCTGATGCAGCCATCTGGTCGGGAGCCGTGAAGAGCAAGCCATTTCCCTCTTGATTGGTGAGTGCCATCCAACGCACTTCTTGCTTGGTTCCATGTTCTTGCGGCAAGATGTAATCTTCTTGTTGTTCCGTTACCGTACTCTGATAGATAGCAGGCAGACAAGCCTCCTTACGGTCTCGATAACTATCCCAAGGTCCTCTACCAAACCATTCAAGGCGTTCCATAGAGGCGGGCATTTCCAAACGGAAACCTATCTTGGGTAAGATAGCTCCACTATTAGAAGGTCGAATAAACGAGTTGACCATGATAGCTCCATCGGCACAAACAATGAAGTTGAGATTCACGTCAAACGAAGTGCCATTCTGTCCATTATGTGTGCTGGAACAATCGACGTTGACCGTCTTTCCGTCTTCTCCCACTTGCGTTTCTATTGTCGCATCTTTCACGGTCAACTTACGCAATCCCATCGCATCCCAACTACTCGTCTGACGCCCGTCGTTGTCGGTAGGCAAACGAAATACGTTGAGCAATAATGGTCTGCTCATCATCGAAACGTCATCGTAAACATATCCACTGAGCGTGCCATACGTCTTACTGAATGTTGCCTTGAATCGCTTGCCCGTAACGGTGATTTGGGTGGAAGTTTCCTCAACTTTCAAATCACTATCTGCTGCTCGTTTCATGAAATCATACATGGGCTTTTGAGCATTCCTTATTTGTAGCTTTTCTTCTGCCACTACATAACCAGCATCTGCCCAAGGCTTGTTTTCGCGAAGCGTTGCGGTGAAGTGAATGAATACTTCCTTTGTTGCGTCTACGGTGTTCAAGTCGGGCATGTTAATCGTAATGGCTACACTATCACCTGCCGCCACTTGACGGTCGATAGTTCCACTCGAAAGCACGTTGCCTTCCTCATCTTCAACAACGTATTTCACGTCGTATTCGGTACTTGGGAGGAAAGCCATCTTGTTTTTCATTCGGAATTGTGAAGTTTTGCCACTGATAGCATGAAACTCCAATGGTTGATATACTTTCTTGGTATTATACGACTTAGCGGTCAGCGAATGGTCGGGGCGCACCAATCCGTTGATGCAGAAGTTTCCGTCATTGGGAACATCACCGAAATCGCCTCCATACGCCCAATAATCCTTGCCCGTACTACTCTTCGTAAGCAATCCTTGGTCTTTGAAATCCCAAATAAACTCTCCAGTCAGACAAGGATATTTTTCATACAGGTTAAACATATCTCTTACATTACCCATCGAATTTCCCATGGAGTGTGAATTTTCGCATTGGATATGTGGCTTTTGTCCTGTCTTTCCTTGACGAGAAGAACCAATCCACTCGATGGTCTCATAACTGCCATACATGGTTGACGACACATCGGCATAATCGCTATTGCCCTCGTAGTGTGTCAATCGGGTGTTATCTAATTGCTTGATGGCTTGCGAAACGTAACGGAAATTCTCGCCATTGCCTGATTCATTGCCAAACGACCAGATGAAGATGCAGACATGATTGCGCATCCAACGCACGTGATTTTGCGAACGTTCCACCATTGCATGACGGAATTTTTCTACAGATGAGAGTCGCGTGTTCGCATGACATTCTACATTTGCCTCCGCCAACACGTAGAGACCATATTTATCACAAAGGTCGTAGAAAATGGGATCGTTGGGATAGTGTGACGTACGAATGGCATTGATATTCAATCGTTTCATCGTCTTGATGTCTTCCTCTATCTCTGCATCACTAATGGCTCGTCCGTCAACAGGCGAAAAATCATGACGGTTCACGCCATGGAAAACCATACGTTTACCGTTGATAGTCAATGCACCATCTGCACGAATTGCCACTTCACGGAATCCTACTTTTCCTCCGCGTATGTCAACCGACTTACCTTGTGCATCTTTCAACACCAACACTAAATCATAGAGATTAGGTGTTTCCGCACTCCAAAGGCGCGGTTTCTTCACGTCTATGTCGAGACTCATTTCTGCTTGTGCCTGTGCCGAAGCACTTGCGATGGTGGTTGTACCATCATTGATTCGCACTTCCACGCTACCGCCTTGAATAGGCTCTACGTTCGTCAATGATACTTTCACGTTTGCCTTTGCATTGGTATAAGTATTGTCTAAGTCGGTGGTGAAGAAATAATCACGTATCTGACTCTTCGGTGCCGCCCACAAGAAACAATGACGTTGTATTCCCGTCAGACGCCAATAGTCTTGACATTCCAAGAAAGAACCGCTGGTGAAACGATACACTTGCAAAGCGATGCTATTCTCACCCTCTACCAAATACTTCGTGATATTGAATTCAGATGGCAAATACGAGTCTTCTGAATATCCTACTCGCTGACCATTCACCCAAAGATAATAACCATGTCCTACGCCATTGAATCGCACATATACATCACGACCATTCCATTCGGCAGGGATAGTGAACGTGCGACGATAGGTACCCACGGGATTTGGCATAGAACTGTTATAGGTAAACCATCCTGGACGGGAAGCCATAACACTATAGGTATTCTCATCGAACGAGAAGGGATAGGCAACATTGCAATAGAGTGGCTTGTCCCACGATTTCCCATGGCGCAATCCCCATACTTGCCAACTGGAAGGTACGTCGATAACGGTCCATGTCGCATCGTTATAATCCTTGGCGCATACGGTTGACGTAACCTTTGATGGCGAGTTCACCCATTGGAATTTCCATTGCCCATCCAAGGATTGATAATAAGGAGAAACGGCAAAGTTGTTCTTGCTGATATCTTCTTCCGTTGCCATCGGTATTGATAGTGTATGCGCGGTTTCTCGGTTTACACTCGTGATGGTCGGGTCGTCCCATTCATTGCCCGTTTGTGCCATCATACCGACACATCCCATTATCAGGGCGACTCCCGTCATTGTGATTTTCTTGATTGATTTCATGATTGCTTTGTTTTTATGTTTTTCCTATCTTCACCCCACTCTATTCACTTACTGAGTATCTTCTTCCCGTTTTGCACGATAATACGCGCATTCGAATGATATGGGCGCCCCAACAAATCGAAAGAGGATTCCGTATTCGTAGTGTTTTCCAACGACATAGCTTGAATGTCACTCGGCGTATTGGAAACGAGGTCGATATAATCAATGTCAGGCATCCAACCCGTAGGATTGGAGAGACGAATGGTGTTGCGCCCTTTCTGCAATGTTACGTTTACGTTTCGCTTGCCTACCGTTTGCCATCCGCCACTATTCACGCTCACGGTTTGCACACGTTGACCGTTTACGTCGATGCGGATATTGCGAGCCTCACCAGAGATATAGCCAATGGTCAACGTATACTTACCGCCTTCATCCGAATAGACATCACGGAATTGCAAGTCGTTTTGTTCGCTATAACCCAACCATCCTGCCTTGAGACCACAACTGCAATAGTCGGCATACTCATAAACGCCTGTTCTTTCGGCTTGGTTGTTTTTCAATTCTTGATAATCGCTGATATAAGCCGTCTCTGCCTCATAGCGTTTACGTTCCAATCTACTTTCTGCCTCTGCCATATAGATTCGTGTACCGTGTGCGGGAATGCTTACTTCGTATTTCTCGGTAAACTCGCCAATGTCCTTTCTCTGGAAAAGGTCGCGTAATTTCACCATACCGTCTAAGCAGAGGTCGGTGAATTTCACGGTAGCGTTTTTCGCGGCATCGTTGGGATTATAGATGGCAAACGCACGTTTCAATCCGTTCAGGGTCTCCACGTCTTTCACCAAGACATAACAATCGTTTGTCTTCCCAACGACGTATGCCTGCTGATAGAGTGTATCTTGGTTGAGCGAAATGAGTTCCTTGTTCTTCAGCAACGTGAGCGCGTCACTTCTGATGTTTGCCATATCGCAACCGATAAGCAAGGGTGAGTTCATGATGCACCACATCCCGAAGTGGGTCTTGTCTTCCTCGGTACTTAACGAGCGCCCTACTTCCAACATATCCATATCGTTGAAATGACCATCATAGCAATAAGCGCTCATATAGAGGTTTTCGGCCAAGATGCCTTTAACAGAACCCCAACTATTATTGATGTCATGCGTGGTGCGCCATGAGAAGGCAACATCGTGTACCCATGTACCTGGATAATCCCATCTACACACGTTGAGACGCACGTCATCGCGCCCTGTTGCCTTGATGGCATTGCAAATGGCAGTATATCGTTCTTGTGGGTTCAGAGACAGGTGTTGGGTGTTTTGCGGAGCATCACCACCACAGAAGTCTACCTTCACGAAGTCGAAACCGCACTCCTTGAAATAGAAATCGGCATCACGCTGGTCGTAGTTGTAGAATCCCACGTTCACGCTCAGCACGTCACCGTTATACATGTTTCCGCAGGTGTTGGCTCCAGCGTCGCTATAGATACCAGCCTTCAATCCCTTCTGGTGGATATAGTCGGCTACGGGTTTCAATCCTCTCGGAAATCGCGTGGGATGAATCTTCAACTCGCCCGTCTGGGTATCACGCCCGCCGAAGAAACCATCGTCAATGTTGATGTGGTCATATCCAACAGCTTTCAATCCTTTCGACACCATCGCGTCTGCTTGTCTGCGAATCAGCGCATCACTGATGTTCACGCCATAAGTGTTCCACGAACTCCATCCCATCGTAGGACCGCCTTGAGCCAATAGGTTTGTCTGCATCATGGCAAGACAACAAAAAATCAATATCTTTTTCATCATTATATGTATAAACAATTTCATTAGTTTCATTGTGAATTGACAATTGTGAATTTTGAATTCTTAATTGTGAATTGATAATTGTGAATTCTTCATTCTTTATTTCCATGCAAAGTTACTCATAAATTCTGAGGAATCAAACCCATTAAGTTATTTTTTTCTCGTCTATTTTTGTCTTTCACATTTTCTTTGTACCTTTGTAATTCATTACAAATAAAAAGATACATATCATGAAAAAAACAACCCTTTGTCTACTCATTGCCCTCATCCTTTTCAATTGTGGTCTTGGCGCAGTATTATTCTACAAATATCACAAAAACAAAACCGTGGTTGTCAGCCCGACAGACGATAGCAGTCAGTTCGTAACGCTCACAGATGCCGTTCCAGATGCCATTCTGGAGATACGCTATTACGGAACTTACAACTTTGTAGGAACTCGCATAGATGGTTATGAGCAACCTACCGCTTTGCTGACCAAGAAGGCTGCCAAAGCATTGAAGGAAGTGAGCGACGATGTCATTCGTCAGGGATACCGTCTGAAAATATACGATGCTTACCGCCCTCAAAAGGGGGTTGACCATTTCGTACGTTGGGCCGCTAACATTCCCGATACGAAGATGAAAGCTTACTTCTATCCCGATCTCGACAAGAGTGTGCTCTTTGACCAAGAGTATATCATGGCGAAAAGTGGACACACCCGTGGTTCTACCGTCGACCTGACTTTGTTCGACATGGCAACGGAAAAGGAATTGGATATGGGTGGCACATTCGACTGGTTCGGTCCTGAGAGTCACCCCGATTTCTGCGGCAACCCTGAAACTGGCGAATATACTGGCGACAACCATAAGAGTCCCGTTGGCCGTAGCATCACCGCTGAACAATTCGTTCACCGTATGATTCTTCGTCGCGCCATGCTCGCCCACGGCTTTAAGCCTTTGGATACGGAGTGGTGGCACTTCACCCTACGCGATGAACCATTCCCCGACACCTACTTTACCTTCCCCGTAAAGCAACTTCCTTAATTCCTTGTTTTTGCAACTTTGCAACTTTGCAACTTTGCAACTTTGCAACTTTAGTACCTTCTAATATTCTGAACTGATAATTTACTGAGTCAATAATAAGTAATTAAGAATTATATTATATATATAATTATATTAATATATTATTATAATAATATATTAATATAAAATTTGAACTCTCTATATTTTCAGAAAATGTGAACCTATCTAAGTTGCAAAGTTGCAAAGTTACAAAGTTGCATTTTCTGATTTCTCGAACACATTTGGACTCAGTCGATTATTCGTAGGGAATAAAAACATAGTTAGATAATCAATGCTTGCGTGGAAGATGCCGTAGGCATCAGATGATAGTAGCCAGCTATGCAGCTGCCCCATTGGGGGCTGCGAACCAACGGTCACTGTTCGCGAAGCGAGGGAAAGTAAATGGCTGGTTAAGATATGGATATATAAAAATGCAAGCCTTTAGGTTTGCGACATGCTTCATCATGTCCCTTGCATAACAGCAAGGGATTATATGTGTATCTTCCTAACCCAGCCATTTCGCCAGAACGTGGAAACATTAACAAACTAACAATTAACAATTAACAATTAACAATAAGATAGGTTATTACTATTTTTTCTTTAGTTGATGTTATATAATGAAACAATATATAGGTAAATATAATAATTATTAGTATTATAATTTTATATTAATATATTATTATAATAATATATTAATATAATACAATATGCCGACTTTTGTTTTACTACATAGATAGTACCTTATTGTTAATTGTTAATTGTTAATTTGTTAGTACCGCATTTGCACTCTACAAATATGGTGTTTACGCCTTGTAAATATGGTGTTTGCAGGGCATAAACATGGTGTTTGTATTTCACAACACTAAACGCTAAACACTAAACACTCAACACTAAACACTCAACACTAAACGCTCAACACTAAACGCTCAACACTCAACGCTCAACGCTCAACACTAAACACTAAACACTAAACACTCAACACTAAACACTAAACACTAAACACTAAACACTCAACACTAAAAAGCCTTTCCCGTCCCATTGCAAGCTGAGCATGTGTAACGGCCATCGGGAGATTTGCCTGTACCGCGACAGGTGGGACATTTGCCTTGTTGTTTCAGTTTTTCTGCCTCTTTCTCCCTCTCCTTGTTGACCGCATCAGGATTTGTCGACTTTTGGCCATTCTGAAATGCCTTGTAGATGTCGTACTCAACCATATCGTTGACGGTGGAGCATGAAAAAAGACTCGTCACCCCACTGATAACCAGCAAGATGACGAGCACGTTGAATCTTATACTTTTCAGTTGCATCATGTTTTCAGAACTTGTACCTCAAGCCCGCAACACCGAATCCTTGTTCTCCTATGCCCAATTCCACGAATCCACGAACGGTGGTGCTTCCAGCTTCCAAGCCAAGCAAAGACAGATGGATGTTGGGGATGACGGAAGTGGAATTGTTTTTAGAATTAACGTCAGAGCTGGCTCCATCTACCTTCTGCCTTTCGAGCATAATCGTTGCACCTACACCTGCCTTTGAATACATGCCGAAGTTTTTCGTGCGCAACCAGTCGAACTTGAACGTGGGAATAATGCTTATGTTATGGTGAGTAGCGGTTCCGTACTTGTCCTGATGAGTAGTTTTGTCTGTGTTGTTTTGCCACTTAAAAATGATGTCTCTATGCATGTTGTTGTATGTCAACATACCACCGATACCCACTACCTTGCTAATATGGTAGTAATACTCACCGCTGAAACTTGGAGTAAAAACCTTATCGCCATATTCGTAACCTGTAACGGTACCAAGAGTAACGACAGAGGTCATAGTGGCTTCAAGAACCAACGCTGTGAAGTCGGCAATGGCACTGAAGACTTGAGAGGTAGAAGGATAACCAATGGAGATTCCCACCTCGTGCTTGGTATCATAATAGCTATAACCTTGTGCATTTACACTCATTGTAGCCATTATGGCGGCTACTGCCAATACGATTATTCTTTTCATCTATTATAATATTATGTTAGATACTTAATGAACGCAAAAACTTATAAGTTATTATTACATTTGAATTTGCAAAAATAGCAAATAGTTTGCAAGTATCAATGACGCTCAATGTTAATCTGTGTTAAAGAACCCTCTCATCCCCTCTCCACATGTATTAATTATGTCGTTTTTCCTCTTCAAAGAACGAACCTTTAGGCATTGGCTTGTTTTCGTGCAGGCAACAGCAATAGCGTTCGCGTCCACGGCGTTCACGCTCAAACATCTCCTTGGTGCCCCTTTCGTCTTGATGAAACTCCAGATGTTCTTCGATGGCAAACGAATGAGCCATGTTCTCCACGTTCAGGTTATCAGTGCCAATGAGGGTGAATGTCCAATTGTGCTTCTTGAGTTTCTCGATGAGGTTGCGCACCATTTTCAATGTCCATTCCTCGCTACTATTCTCCTCGCCATCGGTGATGATGGTTACCAACACGTGGTCGCCTTCGGCTACTTGAGCGTTGACTTTAGAAACACCTTTCCCGATAGCATCATAGAGCGGCGTGCAACCACAGGGATTGTAGTCTTTCCATGCGAGGTCGTGGGTATGCTCAGCCTTAACGTTGTCATAGTGAAACTTGGTGGTGTCGCTTTCAAACGTGATAAGGGTGACGTATTGCTCCTGTTCAGGGAATTTCTTTTTCATCTGACGTACGGTTTGGAGGGTTTCATTCATTCCCGAGAAAGCCTGCTTGCGAATAATAGACATCGAACCACTTTCATCAACAATAATTAAATTGTGTACTCTCTTAACTTCTTTCGCTTTCATAATCGTAATACTTTAAATGGTGAATACTTTTGTTTTTTCAACATGTCTTTATCTCTTTAAAGAAATAATTAAGAAAAAATTAAGTGGATATGAATTTTTTTTTCGCAATTAATCGTATCTTTGTGGGGAAAATAATTTTTAGAAAGTAAGAAGTGAGAAGCAAGAAGCAAGAGATTACTATTTATCTTCAATTTCCTAAATTGTGAATTGATAATTGCTAATTGTGAATTGCTAATTGTGAATTGTGATTCTTCATTCTTCATTCTTCATTCTTCATTTTAACTATGTACTATCAACGAATATCAGACGAAGAGATTATAAGAGGATTCCGTAGAGGTGATGAGAAAATTATCCGTGAGTATTTTTACGGGTATTGTCAAGTTGGCTATATCATCTTTGATCAACGGTATCAACTGAGCAAGAAGGAGAACTTGGACTTCATGTCGCTGGCTCATCAGTATGCGCTCTACCTGATGGAACACGACTGGAAGCCATTGGAAGACCATTCACCCAACGTTAGCCTCAAGACGTGGCTCATCAACGGATTTCGCTTTGTGGTGCTCGATGCGCTGAAATGGTATCATAAGGAGTACGGAAGCATTACCTTTGAAGACTATCTGAGGTCGTTTGATGCTGGCGATGACTTGCGTTTGCAATTCAGACGTATGGTGGAAGACATGTGCGACCATGCACCATTGAATCGTGAAGAAAGGTACATCATCGTCATGCTGCTAATTCGCGGATTCAAGGGAAATGAGATAGCGAAAGAAATGGGAATGACACCGTCTGCCGTATCGCAAAAATACAAGAAACTGAAAGAGGACATTATCATGCCTTATTTCCGCGAGAACTTCGACATGGACATGGATATGCCAGAGGTGATAGACGTGCGCGAACTGATACAAGCAGAACCGATGTCTTGCTGCATAGAAGAAAAGGAAAGCGGAAAGATGTATGCATCTATTACAAAAAGAAAAGATATGGAAAAGAGAACAACACCTGAATTTATTACTTCATTGGAGCCGAACGAGATATTCGTATTCGGCAGCAACTTGAAAGGTATGCATGGCGGTGGTGCGGCTTATATCGCCTACCGCAAGTTTGGGGCTATCATGGGACAAGGCGTAGGCTTGCAAGGACAGAGCTATGCCATTCCCACGATGCAAGGAGGCGTGGAAACCATTCGCCCGTATGTGGATGAGTTTATCGCGTTTGCCAAGGAACACCCAGAACTGACTTTCCTCGTGACTCGCATCGGATGCGGCATTGCAGGATTTAGTGACAATGACATCTCTCCATTGTTTAAGGAAGCTCACGACGTGGAGAATATCGTCTTACCTCCTAATTGGTAATCAACTTCTTTAGAATGTGCCCGTAAACCGTGGCGGACAAAACCCGAGGTAGCCTTCTCTTGTGGCAACTTGTTTCCATCGCAGATATTACTTTTTGACGTTTGTTGTGCCTATACCCAACGAGATTGTCCCATCCTTGAGTCCGTCAGCGGAACATGACAAGGTGGATATAGATGAATGGCAATCACTCTGTATCAGCACCTGAGCACGTCCGTTGAAAGCAGGAATCTTGAACATCTGGCAATCTTTTTGTTTGGGGTGGTCTTCACCAAGATATGAAGGGTCGCCATTGCCACAACCGAGGATTCGACCATGACCATCGAGACGGAAAGTCAGCATCTGACAGGCATCGGGGACAATGCGGCCTTTACTATCTTGTATCTCCACGCTCACCACAGCTACATCAAGACCGTCTGCTGCTATCTGTTGGCGGTCAGCTTTTAGCACAACCTTCGATGCTGGTTTGGTGGTTTCTACCGTCTCTGTCAAGATGCGTTTACCGTTCTTATATCCTATAGCTACAACCTTGCCTGGCTGATAAATAGCCTTCCACTTCAGATGTCCGTTCTTGGGCATTGTCTGACGCCCCAATTTCTTTCCGTTGACAATCAGTTCCACTTCATCGCAATTGCTATAAGCCCACAGGTCGATTTCCTCCCCCTCATGACCTTGCAAATTCCAATGTGGGAAGACGTGGAGCGTCGGTTCGTCGGTCCACCACGATTTCAAATACCATGCCTCATCCTTCCAAAAACCGCAGTAGTCGAAAATACCGAACTCAGAATCATGAGCTGGATAAGACAACGGATTAGGTTCGCCACGATAGTCAAAACCTGTCCAATAGAAAAGACCTGCCGCCCACGGACGTTCGGCATAAAACTTCCAACCGCGCTCAATACGGTTCTCGGTACCATCTTTGTCGGCACTTAAGTTCATAGACCGCATGTGACCTGGGATGTCGGGAGAATCGAAATACACGCCACGCGTGCCACAACCAGTGGTTTCCTCCGTTCCCACTATCTTCCAATTCGGATTTGCTTTCTTGCGATTATCCACATCGTTTTGTAGGATATAGTTGAAGCCCACCACGTCAAGGCCCTTAATCATCTCCACTCCACCAGCATTGGCAATGGTAGATGGACGTGTAGGGTCAATCAGACGGGTATATTCACGCATGGAAGCAGCTATACGCGTGCCTTGGATGGTATTCTCCATACCCCACTCCTCGTTGCCACAACTCCAGAGAATAATGCTCGGATGATTGCGGTCGCGACGTATCATCTTCTCCAATAGTCGAAAATGTTCCGTATTGATACCCGTCAGGCGGTTTTCGTCTATCACCAAGATACCCTCACGGTCGCAAATATCCAACAAGGCTGGAGTCATCGGATTGTGCGACGAACGATAGGCATTGCACCCTATTTTCTTCAGTTCCTTGATTCGCCACTCCAACAATGCCTCTGGGATAGCCGCACCCACACCAGCATGGTCTTGATGCAGATTTACGCCCTTCAACTTCACTTGCTTACCATTCAGCAAGAATCCGTTTTCGGCATCAAAGGCTATGTCTCGAATACCTGTTGTGGTCTCATAGACATCTGTCACCTTTCCTCCCACCTTTACCGTTGTCTTTACCTGATACAAATAGGGGTCGGTAGTGTTCCACAGATGAGGATTAGCCAACGTCAGTTGTTGTTTACAACCTTGTGTTTCCTTGGATTTCAAGGTAATGGTGAGTGCGTTGGCTTTTGCCACTTCTTTTCCTTCGCCATCTATCAGACATTGCTCTACCTCACAGGTTTGAGAAGTCAGCGAATTGTTATTTACTTCCGTTTCAATGTTGATAATAGCCGAAGCATAGGGGCTCTGCAAATCAGCATATACAAAAGTACCAAACGGAGCCACGCTAACAGGAGAACTCTTCACAATCCAAGCGTCTCGGTAGATGCCTGCACCTTCATAGAACCAACCCTCTTCGAGTGATGCATCTGCCCGCACGCAAATCAGGTTGTCTCCACCGTAGTTCACATACTCCGTCACATCATACACCTGCGTGGCGTATCCACTCGGTTCCACTCCCATCCAGAAGCCATTGAACCATACCTGCGCATTTCGGAAGATGCCATCAAATTGCAATGCTATGTGCTTACCGTAGTCGTTCTCGGGAATATTGATGACTTTCCGATACCATCCCACACTGGTTTCAGGATACTTATATCCCACTGTCTTGTAACCATGCGAATGACTGGCTTCTTTGGCATAGGGCAACGTTGTCACCCAGTCGTGTGGCACGCGCACTTCCTGCCAAGCAGAATCATCAAATTTCATCACGTATGGCCCTTCGTTGTGTATGGAGTTTGCTTTAGTAAGATAGTTGAAGTACTCAGTACCACAACCAAAATCCTTATTCGGATCAGCTGCATTTCCGAGGGCGAACTTCCATCCCTCATTCAGTCGTATCTTTTCGCGTACGTTTTGAGCATTCAATGCCATGATAGCCATAAAGGTCATGGCAAATACGATATATCTTTTCATCTTCTTAGGTGTTATTGGTTATTAGTTTAAAATGATTTTTCCTCCCTTAATATACATTCCACTCGAAGGAACGTTTTGCAATCGACGCCCCATAAGGTCGTAGATGGCTTGACTCTTGTCATTGTCGTAGCGCAGGGAATTGACACTTGAATATGAATCCCATCCTCCCGACAAGTCTTCAAGCGTTATCACACGGTCGTCATTCATCGTCTTTGTCCATTGCTCTTTACTCGTCTGGTTGACAAATCCACCTCCCCATGTCTGATACCACGGCATCCACCACGACCATACGGCATCTTCGTCTATCTCCTTTCCCATATCGGGAATAGGGCCGTTTTCCGACAAGGCGATAATCTTCTTGCCCTCCGTGAGCACCTTGAGCTTATCAAACATTACATAGCAACTTGAGTAATCATAGGAAGGATTGTAGATATCTGCCGAGACAACATCGTAGTATTCATCGCCAGGGTTCCAGTCAGCATCATGTTCACCTGCATTCCACACCCAAATGATATTGTGAACGCCTTTCACGTTCACCATCTCGTTGAACAACAAGTGATAGAGTTTAACAAACGGAACGGCTCCTTCACGACCCCACCAAAACCAGCCACCGCTTGCCTCATGCAAAGGACGGAAGATACACGCTACGCCCTCTTTCTGCAACTCAAGGAAATAGTTGGCCACCACGTCAATATCGGTGATGATGTTTCTATAGAGTGTCGATGAGGTATTCCACGAGCCATCGGCATTGAGGGCATCGGTAATCTTCATGTTGTTCTTGTCTGAATAAAACTCCCATGTCTTTCTACTGGGGTCGCGCCAATGCCATGTGAAATTGGGAATGCCTCCCCTTTTCCATAAATCCTTCGCCAGACGAACGGAGGCTTTGGTATAGTCGATGGCCCATCCGTCGTTTGTCCCAGTGGCATTCATAAAGTCGAAACCCACCAGCGCAGGATATTTCCCCGAAGCCTGATAGACGGCTTTCACATCGTCGTGTTGGGTGATATTGCCGTTGGCTGATGTCATGTCGCCAGTCATCATGCCCGATATGGTTTTCTTTCCGAAGTTGGCATAGAGAAAGGAGTACAATTTCTTCGCTCCCTCGGTGGCCATTGGGTCAACAGGTGTAGATTGGATGTTGAAATCCAATGTACTTTCATTTCGCTCTACGAGAATGTAGTCGATACGAAACCATGTCCAACTTGGTGTGATAACGATAGTGTTTGTTCCCTCACTCATAAAGTAAGTGCCTACAGAGGTCTCTCCACGACCTTTGGTAACAAACGTTCCCTTATTGCCGTTAACCGTCACGAAGACCTCTTTATCGCCATAAAGTCCATCATACCCCACCTTGACGGAGTATTTGCCTTTTGCCGACGTGTTTACGACAAAGGTTATTTGGGCATTCTGGTCAGTCAGTTCAAGAGCCTTTCCACCAGAATATTTGCCATCTGTTATCACCTTGCAATTCGCATAGTTAGCTGCCTCTGCTTCCAGTTTGGTTCCATTCTGTGCCCATGTAGGAATCGCTATCAAGGCAAACAGCAATCCCATCATCCAATACATTTTCTTCGTCATTTTTTTATAGTTAGTATTAATAATCTACTGCAAAATTACAATTATTTTTTCATTTCACCTTATTTATTGTATTTTATTTCATCTCTTGTTAAGAATAGGCGGTTTAGAGCGCACAAACGTATCGTTTAGAACTTACAAACGTATCGTTTAGAGCATACAAACGTATCGTTTGCATCATCTAAACCAATGGTTTATAACATACAGACTTATCGTTTGTTGAATGAAGAAGAATGAGATTCATGATTTAACGGTTATTTAACACTTTCACGCTTAATTATTACGTCATGAACACATTATTACAACAAACACCGTTTAACGCCTTTTAACAAGCGCGAAAAATCTGATAAAATAACGTTTTACCAAATGAAAAGCAACAAAAAAAACGATTAAAAATATTGCCCCCTAAATTATCCTATCGCCCATATCTTACAACATATCAACACATTACACAATCACGATATAACATTATCACACAAAACTATTTGACAAATTTTGATAGTTTATTGTTTAATAAGTAAGAAAGTAGGAAAGTAGGAAAGTAGACATTAGCATGTTTTGAAGTAGGAAACAGGACAATATAAGTAGCATATTTTTGTTAATTTATATTTATATATATATATTATTATTAATATATTAATACTATTATTATTACTAAAAGTATTAAATGTCTACTTTCCTACTTTCTTACTTTCCTACTTACGTTTAACATTTATTAATTACACACTTACCCATATAGCACAAGATAAAACCGTCGTCTTTTTCGATTCCATTTCATGTTTCCCCATCATTCTTTTGCGTTATCGTATTTATTTACTAACTTTGCAGAAACCAAATTGAAATCATGAAATACGAAAATACATTCAAGGCAATAGACCAGATTCTTTGGAAAGAACAGGGTTGCGGTAGTGAGTTGGATTATCTGGAGCAGAAATCATGGATGCTCTTCCTGAAATATCTTGATGACCTCGAAACGGAAAGAGAGGATGAAGCGGAGTTGGAAGGCAAGACTTACAAACGACTTGTGTCGGGTTTCTATCGTTGGAGCCAATGGGCAACACCCAAGAAGCGCGACCCTCAGACGGGTAAGATGGTGCTGGATACCGTCAATGCCATGAGTGGTGACGACCTTGTGGAGTTTGTAGACCAAAAACTCTTCCCTTATCTCAAAGACTTCCAGAATACGGCTACGCAAACGGATAGCCTTGAATATAAGATAGGTGAAATCTTCGGTGAGCTTCACAATAAGATTCGCTCAGGGTTCAACATGCGTGAGATTATCAACATGATTGATGAACTCCATTTTCAGAGTGCCGAGGACAAGCACGAAATGACGGTACTCTATGAAAGCAACATCCAGCGCATGGGCAATGCAGGGCGCAATGGCGGTGAGTATTACACGCCTCGTCCCTTGATTCGTAGTATCATCAAGGTGGTTGACCCGAAGATTGGCGAGACGGTTTATGACCCTGCTTGTGGTTCGGCTGGCTTCCTTTGCGAGGCATTCCTCTACATGAAGGATAAAATCAAGAGCGTAAAAGACCATGATACTTTGCAGAAAGATACTTTCTTTGGCAAGGAGAAGAAAGGTCTGCCCTATATCATCGCCACCATGAACATGATATTCCACGGCGTGTCTGCCCCCAACATCACGCATGGCAACACGCTTGCCATGAATCTCAGTCAGATACAAGAGAGCGACCGCAAGAACGTTATCCTTGCCAATCCGCCCTTTGGTGGCAATGAGCGTGGCGAGGTGTTGCAAAACTTTGAGATTCGCACATCGGAAACCGCCTATATGTTTATGCAACACTTCATCAAGATGCTCAAGGCTGGAGGTCGTGCTGGCATAGTCATCAAGAATACTTTCTTGAGCAATGGCGATGCAAGTGCCATCAGAAAGATGCTCTTGGAAAACTGCAACCTACATACCATCCTCGACCTTCCATCAGGCGTATTCACGGGAGCTGGCGTGAAGACGGTGGTATTGTTCTTCACCAAGGGCGAACCAACGCAGAAGATATGGTATTATCAAGTAGATAAGCATTTTACGAAGACACAGCCCCTTACTGAGGCTGACATGGAAGAATTCCTCACCTTGCAGAAAACAAAGGCTGAGAGCGAACATTCGTGGACACTCGACACAACAAAGCTCGACGATACTTACGACCTCTCCGTAAAGAATCCGAATAAGGTGGAGGTGGTAGATGAGCGCACCCCAGAAGAGATATACCAGTCTTTGGCAGCCCTACATGCTGAATCAGCAACCCTCCTCAATAGCATCATCAACATTATCAATCAGAATAAATCAGAATAATCAGAAAATTCAGAAAATTCAGAATACTCTGAATACTCAGAATCTTCAGAATACTCACAATAATCAGAATCTTCTATGAAACCCAATTATCAAGACCCTCCAAAGACCTTTCTCCCCCAGCATGGCCATTACCGCCACCTAAGGGTGTATCAAGTCACAGAGATGATCTATGACATCACCTTTTACTTCACCCAACACTATCTGCAAAAGGGAGACCGCACCATCGACCAAATGGTGCAAGCTGCCCGCTCGGGCAAGCAAAACATTGCTGAGGGAAACCAAGCTGCTGCCACGTCGAGTGAGACGGAAATTAAGCTCACCAATGTGGCAAAAGCCAGTCTGGAGGAATTGCTCGATGATTACGAGGACTATCTGCGTGTGCGCAATTTACCGCAATGGGGCAACCTACATCCGCGTTATGAGAAAATGCGCCAGTATGCAAAGAGTGAGCAAATCAAAAACAACTATGCGCAAGTAGTCCAAAAGATGAACGATGAGGAGATTGCCAACCTATCTATCACCCTGATTCACCAAGCCACATATATGCTCCACAAGCTGCTCATCACCATGCAAGAGAGATTCGTCACCGAGGGAGGCATCAAAGAACGGATGTTCCAAGCAAGGGTGAATTATCGGAATAGCCAGAATCATCAGAGCTATCAGAATAATCAAAGTAATCAGAGTAATCCGAATACTCTTAATGTTCTGAATACTCCGAAAACTCCGAATTCTCTGAACAATCAGAATCCTCTGAATTATAATCCTCAAATCTCTCAGAATAATATGAATAATCGAAAGGGAAAGATATGAAAAAGGGATGGGAATATAAGAAGTTAGGGGAAGTCTGCAGAAAAAGCAACAATATAAAATGGGATGATGTACCAAATGATGCATCCTATAGATATATAGATTTAACTTCTGTAGACAGAAGTGATCTATGCATCCATAATCCTCAATATATTAAAAAGGATAATGCACCATCAAGAGCAAAACAAATAATTAAAGCAGGCGATATTATCTTTGCCACAACCAGACCTACATTACGAAGGGTTAGTCTAATTGATGAAAAATATGATGGTGATATTTGTAGTACAGGCTTTTGTGTATTGAGACCAAATGTAGATGTTAAATCTAAATTAATTTTCTATGCTCTTCTGGAAGATGGTTTTTATAAATACATTGAGCCTTTACAAACAGGTGCAAATTACCCAGCGGTAACGGATAATATCGTAAAGAATTACATTATCCCCATCCCCCCTCTCTCCGAGCAACAATCCATCGTAGATTATCTTGACTCTGCTTTTGCTAAGATAGATGCGATGAAGGCTAATGCAGGAAAAGCCCTCAATGAAGCCAAAGCCCTCTTCCAAGCATCTCTCAAAGAAATGCTTGAGCCTAAAGAGGGGTGGGAAGAGAAGAAGTTAGGGGATGTAATTGAACATCTTCGAACAGGGCTGAATCCACGTACTCACTTTAAATTAAATACACCAGACGCAGAGGGTTTTTATATTACAGTTCGTGAATTAAAAGGGTTCACAATTGAGCCTGACGAAAAAACAGACAAGGTGAATAGAGCTGCTATTAAACGGATAAATGAAAGATCCAATTTGAAAATTGGAGATGTTTTGTTTTCTGGAACAGGAACAATAGGTAAAACTGCTTTAGTTAGTGAACTTCCTGAAAAATGGAATATTAAGGAGGGTGTGTATGCAATGACTCCTAAACACTCCGAATTAGATTCAAAATACTTCATTTATTATATAGGTTCAGAATTCTTTTTGCGATTGGTAAACGATAAAGCGGCAGGAACAGGTGTGCGTAGTATTCCTATGAAAGAATTAGTAAAGCTTCCCATTTCTATTCCTCCTCTCACCGAGCAACACTCCATCGCCACTACTCTCGACTCCCTCAAATCCAAAGTAGATCGCCTCCAAGCAAACTACGAAAAGATTTCTCAGGAGTGCGACGCATTAAAACAAGCAATATTAAGACAAGTTTTTGAATAGATTATGAACGAAGCGCAGACACGATTTAACAAGATTGACCCGAAGCTAAGGGATGCTGGTTGGGGCATTGTTCCAGGGAGTAAGATTCTCGTGGAGCAGAGTGCTTATATTGCGCCTGGTCGCATCACTACCACTGGGCATAAGAACCCTAAGAAGGCTGACTATATCCTTGAATACAAGGGACAGAAACTTGCCGTGATAGAGGCAAAGAGTGACGAGAAGGATGTGGCTGAAGGGGTGGACCAAGCCAAGTTATATGCCAATGCCTTGAATATTCGCTATACCTATAGCACCAATGGCAATGAGATTTGGTTCATCGACATGGGTGTCAAGAACAGCAAGGGAGACTATATCATTCCCAGCAAGGAACATGATATTGACAACTTCCCAACGCCTCAGGACTTGTGGCAGATGACTTTCCCCGACGAGAATCCTTGGCGAGACAAGTTTAATCTCTGCGCCCTGAATCGTAGTGGTGGCCGACAACCTCGCTACTATCAGGAAATAGCCATCAATAACGTGTTGGAAGCCGTGGCAAAGCAAAGAAACCGTATCTTGCTGACCATGGCAACGGGAACGGGAAAGACTTACACGGCTTTCCAAATATGCTGGAAACTGACACAAACGAAGTGGTGCACCAAAGGCGTTGAGCGTGCTCCAAGAATCTTGTTTATATCCGATAGAAACATTCTTGCCAATCAAGCCATCAACGACTTCGACCAGTTTCCTGAAGATGCCATGTGTCGTATTACGCCAAAGGAACTGAGGAAGAACAATTATAAGGTTCCCACCGCCCGTAATCTTTACTTCACCATCTTTCAAACGATGATGACTTCGCCTAATGCGCAAAAGGCAGAGGAACAGGGAATCACGTTGCCAGAAGGCTCAAACGACCAGCCCTATTATATGCAATATGAGCGCAATTTCTTCGACTTCATCATCATTGACGAGTGTCATAGAGGTGGCGCAAACGATGAAAGCGAGTGGCGAAAGCTGATGGAATACTTTGATTCAGCCTATCAACTCGGTATGACGGCTACACCCAAAAGAAATGTCAATGCCAATACATACGCATACTTCGGAGAGCCTGTTTATACCTATTCACTGAAACAAGGCATAGAGGATGGTTTTCTTGTTCCATTCCGTGTTGAAATTTCCACAAGCAACATAGACGATTATCAATATAAAGAAGGTGACATCGTGAGGAGTGGAGAGATAGACTATGAAAAGATTTACTCGGAGTCGGATTTCTATAACGGCAGAATTCAGATTAAGGAAAGAGACGAACACCGTGTGGAAGAGTTGCTAAACAAGATTGACCCAGACGAAAAGACCATTATCTTCTGTGCAACGCAGAAACATGCCTTGATTGTTCGCGGTATGGTGAATAAGCACAAACGTCGTCCTGCCAGCAACTATTGTGAACGTGTGACGGCGGATGATGGCGAAGTGGGAGAAGCAACGTTGAGGGCTTTCCAAAACAACGAGAAGTTGTTGCCAACTATCCTGACCACATCCTATAAGCTGAGTACTGGCGTTGACGCTCGCAATGTGCGCAACATCGTATTGATGAGACCTGTCAACAACATCGTGGAGTTTAAGCAAATCATCGGACGTGGCACACGTTTGTTTGACAAGAAGTATTATTTCACCATCTACGACTATGTAGGCGCAAGCGAGATGTTTAAAGACCCTGACTGGGATGGTGACCAGTATTGCCCAGTATGTGGCAACTGGCCTTGCACTTGCTTGAAGAAGAAGCCATACGAATTACCGAAAGAAGAATCTGAAATGGCAAGCGAACCCACGCCCTGCCCCACTTGCGGAAACCTGCCTTGTACTTGTGAAAAGCCGCAAACAAATCTGATAGACATCAAGCTGTCTACGGGAAGAAGGCTTTCGCTCGAAACGACGTGGGAACAGAAGATATTCTTTGGCGACGAGTTTATCACGCTTGATGAATATGTCAAGAAACTCTTTGGCAGAATACCAGATTTCTTCTCAGGCGCAGATGACCTGAGAGAGAAATGGTCTAATCCTGAGACGCGCGAACAACTATTGAGTACGTTGGACGAAGCAGGGTTTGCCGAGGACAAGTTGAATCTCTTGAAGGACATGCTGAAGATGCAGAAATGCGACTTGCTCGACGTGTTGGAATACATCGCTTACGACTCAACGCCTATCGAAAGGGCGAAGAGAGTGGAACTCGTGAAGAAACAATATGTAGATTCCTTGAATAAGGAGCAACGAGAATTCGACAACCTCATCTTGGAATACTACATCAACAACGGCTTCAAGGAACTGGGTACAGACAACCTGAAAACCTTTATCACCATCAAGTTTAACTCCATGAGTGATGCCAAGGAAAGGTTACAGATGTCTGTATCCGATATACGAGCCCATTACTTTGAGTTGCAACGACGCTTGTATAGCGCATAGATGCGTAATGCCAACAATATCTTTTTCAGGTCATAAATGGGCGTCAATCAACTTTGCCTTGCTTTATCCTGACGATGTTCAGCGAGTATGGGGGCACGTCAAGAAGCACGTTGTCATCCTCGGGTGAGAGTACTTGCTCTATAGGATGAATGGTAGTGGGCGCAATGAGCGTGTTCTCTTCCATACCGTCGTTGGCAGAAAGGCGTACTACACGGGCACATGTCGGCTTAAAGTTCTTCAGATTAAGACGGGCTGTAGTGGCCGCATCGCTGGTATTGGCTACCTTCACGATGAGTTCGCCATTGGTATCGTCGATGGTGGCAGAAGAGAAGATTCCCTTTGTTTCATCATGCTTCAGCATCGTGTCGAAGACCAGTTCATTGTCGAGCCACGCCTTTACGCTGTCTCCAGCTACCTGTAGGGTAACATCGTACCAGCGTCCAGACTCTACACGTCCTCGTTTACTATCGGCCAACAACTTTCCACCATTGCTAATCTGCTCGATGCCATGCTGCGTGTTATTCCATCCGCCGAAATTCAACCAGCAGTAATTCTTGTCATCTACATAATTAAAGACGATGATAAAGCCCTCGGCTCCCTCGTCCTTGCGGGCGCGGAACTTACAGGTATAGTGGTCGTTATTGATGATGTTCTTCTCTATGCAAAGTGTGGCTTGTTGACGACCAGTCTGGCGTACGGTGTTGCCTTCCTTCTGCCAGTTGCCATTAACATAATCCACATCTTTGTCGGTCTCAAACGTAGCACGCGTGTTCCATGTTCCGAATCCCACACGACTCTGCTTTGGAGTCAGCAGTTTGCGAACATTAACCTTATAGGGGTCGTTCTGCACTACTTTCACCACTTGAGTGCCCAGATGCTGCGGCATGAGTTGTTGCACATAGTAAGAAGGTGTGCCCATGACGCGACTACTACTGAAACGTATCATGTCAGGACGCCAGCGCGCATCGTTCTCGTTCACGAAGATGGGCGCATACGAGGCAAGTTCCACCACGTCAGAGTTGTTTTCCATACCCATCATATAGACGGCTTCACCTAAAGCAGCATTCATGTTACCCAAATTGCCATAGCCATTGGTCACGGCATATTCGCCCACATAGACTTTCGGACCCCGTCGGTCATATTTGTCATACTTGTGGAAGGCAGCAGCAAACCAGTCGGGTGAACGATAATAGTGCTCATCAAGCAAGTCAACGGGCAGCGTGCTATTCCATTTGGGATTATCGTCACCCCATGCAACCACATTGCCGATAATCTTCATATCAGGATACTTGGCGCGGATGGCCTTGTAAAACTGCTCATAACGCTCGTAATAGTGGTCGCTCTGCTGGCGTGGGTCTGGTTGGTTATTCTCGTTGCCCACCTCCAAGTATTCCAGTCCGAAAGGCTCGGGATGTCCGTTCTTGGCGCGCATGGCACCATATTTCGATGTGACGGGGCCGTTGGCATACTCTATGGCATTCATACATTCGTCAATCCAAGGTTGTATGCTATCATAAGGTGTCATGCCACCATGCCATAATCCCACGTTAACTACATAGAGCGGTTTGGCACCCAAGTCCTCGGCAAGTTGCAGGTATTCGTGATAACCCAGTCCATCGGTAGTACGATAGCCCCAGTTCACGTTCCAATGACCTTCGCGCTCCTCTATCGGTCCGATGGTACGTTCCCAACGGAAAGCGTTGTCAGGACTCTCCTGACCTTCCACAAAGCAACCGCCAGGGAAGCGCATGAACTTCGGGTGCATCTGCCACAGCATATTGGCCAAGTCGGGACGCATGCCATTCTCGCGGTTCTTGAACGTTGGCGGAAAGAGACTTACCATGTCTATCTGCACTTGTCCTACTCCGTCGAAGACCAAAGCAAATTGCGCCTGCGGGTCGTTATCATTGGCTATGAATGTTGCCTCATACTTCGTCCAACCCTTTGCCTTGATGGCAGGGAATCCGCTGACCACCGTCTCGGCATAAATTTGTGAACCATCTTTTGAACAAAGCGTAGCTTTCACGGTGCCTTTATATTTTGGTGCCTTTGCCCAGAATGACAGGCGATAGCTGCGCCCTTGCACGGCATTGATACCCCAATAGCCCTCGTTTACCAAGCAGACGGGCATCGTTGTTGAGGCCTTGATATCGAGTTCCAAGGCATTGTGCTGCACGCTATTGAGCAGTGGTGTCTTTTTCGTAGGCTGTATGAGTCTTGCCGTGAGTTGCGACGGAGCTGCTGCATACGTTGACCAACCCTGCATGTCGGCAGGTGCACCATAACGTGGTCCATCCTCGAACGAACGGTTTCGTATCAGTTCGGCATAGATGCCGCCGTCGGCAGCGTGGTTGATGTCTTCATAGAAGATGCCATAGAGCATGGGACTCACCTTCGGCCCGCGCTGTTGGGCATCGATGTCAATAGTCACTTGTGCCTGAACAGTTGCCGCAAATGCAACACAACAAGCCATGAGAAGCATTTTTTTGTAAGTCATATTTTCGCGAAATTATTGAATTATACCTATCTCATTAATTGATTTGCCAAAGATACACATTTTGTTCAATTAATTCGTATTTTTACTTACAAAATTAGAAATGTTTATGATTATGATGGATTGGATTTTATTTTTCCATGATTTTACGCCCTTGCCTGATATAGATACCATGACTGGGACGGGGTGTTTGGATTCCTAAAAGGGAATAGGTTTTATTGACGGAAATTCCGTCAAGCACATTGGCTGACGGAGAGTGGATGGATTCTATCTTTGTATCGGGAAGATTGTCGTAGGCTTTCTTCCAGTTAAAGACACGATAGAAATAAGGGCGGTAGTAGTCAGCACTTCCGGGTTCGTTGAAGTTCCACCAGAAGTCGTCAGGATCGCTATTCGTTGAGAAGACCAATTCTCCCGTGCGTGAGAGGGCTGGGTGGAGGTTCACCATGTAGAGCCAATGATACTTCTGATTACCAATCTTGTCGAGATGATCGGGCAGACGGAAGAGCAGTTGCTTGTCGGTAAAGGGACCGTAAATGCGAGCGGTAGATATAGACTTCAGTAGAGAAGATGGGAGCTTGTGACGTGAGGTAATACCAGTCACCATCGCGGAACACCCAAGGCAGATGACAGGCGTAATCAGGCGATGCCATGATATTCGAACGCTTCATATCCTCTTCCATGGGATACTCATCCTGCCACACCCATTGTCCATCGGCTTTCTTTACGTAGTACTGCCAAGGACTATAGAGACTCTTGGTAGTCGTTCGTGCCACAAGGACATTAAATCCATCTACCCCATATAAATATAGGTGGCCGTCATCTGCCTCGTCGCAAATGGTCGAGCCGTAGGATACCACATTCTGATTTACGTCGTGTGTCACGCTCTCACGGTGCAGGTAGTCGCCAGACTTGGGCAGATAGTCGGGGATGGTGTCGAGATAGCGCCCCGTAGGTACGATGCCGTCAAGTGAATAAGTAGCCAAAGCAGTTCCCAAGTTGCGCAATTCCTTCGACTCCACGGCTATCCACACCATCTGCAACTTTCCTTCACTGACAACACCATCGCCCGACCAATAAACCTTATCCTCATCGATATCACCTGCGTGAATCTCTGCAAGAGACTTGTTGCCCTGTGGATGACGCAGATGAGTACGGGCATGAAAATAACGGTCTACATCGGGGCGACGCCAGTTTACGTAATCGGCTAACCACACTAAGTCCTTCTCTGTCTCACCCAAGACACCATAATGGGCTCGTTGAACCATCAAGCTATTGCGAGGGAAGTTGCAACTTCCACGAGAACGGTCTTCCGCATTGACAACACCATAAAAGCTATCGTTGAACGTCCATAACACATCACCATTCGGCAAGCCTATGGTAAGAACACCGTCACCACCATTCCAGCCACGTGTACGAGTAAACAGACGGTTATACTTCAGGTCACGATAGGCACTCACTTCCTCATTGTTAGTGCTGCTTGGCATATATTCGAGTTCCCACTCGGGCTTTATGGAAGACTCTGCAGGCCTGATAATTGGTTCATTGGTCATCTGCAGTTTGTTACCGACAAACTCCATCGTACCGATATACATGCGTCGAGGAGCTACCTCACTTTCCGAATCGTGGGCATGGAACACAATACGCAGACGTCCCTCTTTGTCGGTGAAGAATGAGTGATGACCCGTACCAACAAGGTCTTCCACACGACGGACGATAGGATTGCCACCATACTTAGACCAAGTCGGGGCATTGCCGTTAGCAGGTTTGAGTGTGCGCGTCATAGCATAACCCACGGCATAATCCTGACTCCGGAAATCATTGCCAGAATAAGTAAGGTAATAGATGCCCCCATACTTCAAGATGAAAGGACCTTCATTGACACGTCCTAATTTATCCTCCCATGCCTGACTTACGTTGATGCACTTAGAAAGAGTCTCAGCCTTCGGCGTGATGAGGTCATCTTCCAACTGACACATCCAAATGCAGTTGCCATCAGTGAAACGTACGAAGAAAAGCCATGCCTGACCATTGTCGTCGGTGAACACACTACTGTCTATACATTTCTCGTCGCCAAGCATTGCTTTCGTCATGCACTCGCCTATCTGACGGAAAGGACCTGTAGGCTGTCTGGCAGTAGCCACATACAGATGTTCATTGGCTGAATAGTACATATAGTACAGTCCGTTCTTCTTGTAGACCTCGGGAGCCCAGAACCATCGTGTCTCTGAGGTGTTCTGTTTGTGAAGTGCCAGTTCTTTTTGTAATGTCCATTCCTTCAGGTTCTTTGAAGTCCAAACAGCAATACCGTCGGCATCGCCCGTTCCGTATGCGTAATAAGTGTCTCCATCAAGGAGAATGTAAGGGTCGGCAAGTGTTACTACACTCTTCTCTTTTGCATCGGTGTAAGAGAGGCTTGTAATCAACAATGCGAAAGTAAATAGCAGTCTGTTAGTCATATCTAATAGTTTTTTGCAAAGATATATACTACCACGCGAATAATAGGAAAAAAACAATTCATAAAACATTTCTTATAGGTCAATCAATATCAACATCAATAACATCATCAAGTGTAATATCTGCCAACTGACCTTATTTTTGTATAATTAGACCGATATTTGTTGCTTGTAATAGATAAAATGGCATAATTTTGCACCATAAGAATAATTATCAACTAACAAATACAAGCATGAAAGCGATAATTGCTGCATTTTTCTTCACGATTGCCACTCCCCTACAAGCACAGAATAACAACTTAGGTGGCATGATTGAACGCGACTATTCTGGTCGTGCCGATACTTTAGAAAATGTCCTTACTAACCAATTTTTGAACTCATCAGGTGGAACTTTTTATGCCATTCCCCGTACATACGCCAACTGCGCCAGTGAGAGTACTTACATCTATTGGCAACAGGCTCACGCCCTTGACGTGATCATCTATGCTTACCAGCGTATCGGTGATAGTAATAACGTTCGTGCCAGAAATTACAAACGCATCATGCAGTTCTGGTATCAGAACCATGCCAATAACTGGTATCGAAAAAATGGTGACACCACAGGCTTCTACAATGAATACACCGATGACATGTGTTGGATATGTCTTACCCTGCTACATATAAGCGAGGCCCTTAGTGACGACACATACGCCACTACCGCCCGTAAGATTTTCGATGAGTATATCCTGCCACGTGGGAGTTATAACGACGAAGGATTTTTCTGTCTTCCCTGGAAGGACGACGGTTCGGGCCCGAATGCCTGTACAAATGCTCCAGGTTGCCTCTTGGCTGCCAAACTTTACCAACGCTATGGCGAAGAGACCTATCTACAAACTGCCAAAGAGCTCTATGCTTGGGAGGCTAATGTCATGAAAACAAAATTAAACAATGATGGTCGTGTTGAGGAACCACCTCTCACCTATACACAAGGCACCTTCGGCGAAGCCGCCCGTCAACTCTTTCACATCACAGGCGACCAGAATTATATGGCAATGGCAAGCAAAGTCCTTTATTATGCCGTCAGTAGCACACGCTGTACCAATAAAGGATTGTTGCGCGATGAAGGGTCGAGCATGGATCAGAGCATCTTCAAAGCTGTGCTTATTCCATATCTTGTCAATTACGTTCTTGATGAGAAAGGTAGTATTTCCTACCGAAAGCGATTCATCACCTTTCTACAAAAAAATGCCAATACACTTTGGGAGAACCTTGACCTTAATGCCTATCCAAAGACCTTCTGTAACTACTACTGGGGCGAGCCTATCGACAAATCAAAGGTTCCATCTATGGGAGCCATGGTCAGCGGTGCATCCCTTATGGAAAATACTGCACGAATGGGCATTGCACTCGTAGCTAATGACAGTTTATCCGCAATAAAGGTATTACCACAAGAGCAAGACAACACAACCACAAAGTTTTTTAACGCAATAGGACAGCAGTTGCCAAACATGCAAAGGGGATTCAATATCATCAGATACGCTAACAACAAGACTGTCAAGATTATCCAAAGATAAGAATAATCCACACATTTACTTATCAACGACGTTATGAACATAAAATACCTTCATCTGCTATTTTTGACTTTCCTCACTATCCCCGTGAAGAGTCAGACCATCCAAGAAGAGCCAACAGAACCTCGCACCATCAGCAGTTTTAGGGAGTACCGATCCAAAATAGGCACAAGCCATACCATTGGTGACTTGACCCTAAACGAACCTGACATCTACTATATCGACAATGGCGACGGCACATACAGAGCCATCCGACTTACGGTGCAACCTGATGAGACACCAGCTGAAATGACTACCTCTTATCTGAATCAGGCTACCGCCAACAGCATACAGGTGTGTTGGAAGACAAAGAACATCAATGACGGTTCTGTGGTGCGTTACGGCACTTCACCCGATAATCTTAATTTCCAACATTCAAAACTCCAAAGGCAGCAAATTGCCACTAACTACTATTGGCATACAGCCCAACTGACAGGTCTCACGCCAAACACCGTATATTATTATCAGGTAAGTTCAGGCAATGAGACAAGTGAGATTGGCCATTTCCGCACCATGCCACAGGCAGATAGTCGTCTTCCCTTTCGCATCCTGATGATTGGCGACCACCAACGCAACGAGCGTTCTGACTATGAATGGTTGTTGCGCATGGCTGAGAGAAAAGCCCATCAGAAGTGGGGAATGGAAGCTCTTGAAGACAATGTGAGATTACTGATGAACGTAGGAGATCAAGTGGATTCAGGTTCCGTGCGCCAATACGAATTTACACATCTTTATAAATCGCGGAAGGTCATGTCGCGCCTGCCCATTATGACCTGCGTAGGAAACCACGAACTGTTCAAGGATCCAGAGCTCAGTCTCTACAAAGGGCATTACGCCTCTTATGGTGACATGGAGTATCAGGGAATCAAGAGCAACACAGCACTCTACTATGCCTATCAAGCTGGTCCTGTGTTGTTTATCGTGATGAATACCGATGGAACATCCAATGAACAGAAACAATGGGTGAAGAGTGTGGTACAGGCTGCCGATAATGATGCGATGGTACGATTCATCGTCAGCGTACAGCATCGTCCACTCTATGCCGAGCAATGGTCTGGCGATACCAATTCGTGGATGATCAACGAGGTGATGCCCATTCTTTCAGCATCACATAAACACATACTGAACTGTGCAGGGCATCATCATCTCTATGCTCGTGGCCAAATGACGGAATGGCCTGTCTATCACATGATTACTGGTGGCGGTGTGGGAACTTCTGCCCAAGACTATGAACAATTGTGGGGCAACACACCTGACAATTGCAATCGCGATGAGGTACAGAAGACCATCGACCAGTGGACCTATCAACTCATAGAGTTTGATCCCGACACTGAGACTATGACCGTAGAAACCTATTCCATCGGCAATTCTCGTCTTGCACTTGACAATGTACTTGTTGACCGTTTCAGTCGCTGTCTCTCTTCAACAGATAAGCCAGCCACTCCCGTCCTTACGGCAGCGAAAGGTTCTAACCTCAGCGACATCATACTACCAGCCAGCATCAGTCAGCAGGATATTATTGATAATCTCCATAGCAGTGAATACCAAATTGCCCGTAATGCTGACTTTACAGACATTGTCTATGACCACATACAACTTTTCGAGGACTTCTATGACGTAGATGAGAACAAACTACCGAAGAACATGCGAAATGGCTTACCCGTTACGACTCTTGAACTATCTGCCACCGACCTGCCCTCTGGCAATTACTATATTCGATGCCGTAATCGTTCAATGAATCTTGACTGGAGCGATTATTCCGTTCCTCAGGCTATCACTGTCAGCAACCCTACATCTCCACGGCTAACTCTTAGCAGCAGTTATTTCAAACCAGGATCCATTGACATCAAATACGAGAATGCACCCGTTGGCACAAAAGCTTGGGTTGGCATCTATGTGCAGGGGAAGCAGCCTGGAGCTGCTAATCCATCATATGCCTGGCAATATACGAATTCATCAAGTGGAACGCTACATTTCACCGTCAATGATGTTAATAAATACTATGCAGTTCTCTTCGATAACGACGGATATACAGAGATCAGTCCACGCATCTATTTCACCGTCAACGAAACATTTGGTACAAGTTTGAGCCTTGCTGCCGATAATGTGTGCATTGTTATGTCTGAACAGGAAAGTGGTCCTGTAAAATTGGCTGTCGAGGCTTTGCAATGCGACTTCCAAAAAGTGTTGGGCTATAAGCCTATAATTGTCAGCACACCTGGAACAACTAACGGTGTGGAACTCATCATAACCAATGGAGGACTTGACGGCTTCGAGTCACATCGTGTCTATGCCGACAAGGAGAATAATCGCATCATGATACAAGGTGCCGACATGCGTGGCACTATCTATGCCATCTACTCATTTAGCGAACATGTGCTTGGTGTCCCGCCACTATGGTACTGGTGCGAATGGCAACCCGAGAAGAAAGATGTGATAGAGGTGGCAGAAGACTTTGACTATTATCAGCCATCACCTACCGTGCGGTATCGTGCCTGGTTTCCCAACGACGAGGATCTTTTTGTTCCCTGGCGTCGTCAAAGTACCGACAATAACGAACGTTGGTTGGAAACGATGCTACGATTGAAACTCAATACCGTAGAGTACACGGCTACCGTGACCACCAACGGTACATTGAACAAAGAGGCGATGCTCTATAAAAAATACGGTCTGGTGCTCACTTCACACCACATGGTGGCACTGAACAACAGTTTCGCCAACTGGGATGCCTACTGGCAACAGGTGAGACATACCACACCGCCAGTCCTCTCAGTGAACGATATGACATCGTTGCGAGCGTTCTGGCAGTACAACATCGATGCGGTAATGAATAGTGGTGTGGAGAATCTCTGGCAGGTAGCATTCCGAGGAAAGACCGACCAGCCTTTCTGGTCTGTCTTCACTGATGCGCCTACATCCGATGCCGAGCGCGGTGCCGTTATCAACCGCATGGTGAAAGAGCAATACGACATGATTTGCAAGTCTACCGGAGAAGATAATCCCTTCGTTCGCATGACATTCTATGATGAAATATCGTCATTACTTGCTGCAGGTCATTTGCAGCCACCGACTGCCACTAATATGCTGTGGACCTTTGTGGCTGGACGGCGCGACCATTATCCCTACGACGATATCGTAAACTGGACAAACACGGATCATGTAAAGCTGGGCTACTACATGAATCTGCAGTTCTACTCTACAGGTGCTCACCTTGCTCCTGCAGAAGGACCGTGGAAAATGGAGGACAACTACCGCTACGTGATGAGTAAGGGACCGCTGACGTTCAGTGTGGTCAATGCAGGCAACCTGCGTGAGTTCCTCATGGAGATGAGTGCCAATGCTGCCATGATGTGGAATCCCGCAAGCTACAACACCAACGACTTTTTGCAGAAGTTCTGCACTCTATACTATGGTGAGGAACATGCTGCAGAGGCTGCTCAACTCTATCATGACTATTACTATGCCTATTGGAACCCGAAGAAGAGTGATTTCCCTGGTGGTTTCGACCGTCAGTATGTGTTTCAGGACCTTCGCCATTCGCAGGTCATCAAACAAATCAATAATACGTGGAACACATTCAAGGTAAACCCATTTACTGAAATCGGCTATGAGAGTGTGCCTGGTCGTACTTTCCGCATTGAGGGCCGCAATCCCGTGGATAGTGTCCTCGCTGGTATGAACCGTGAGATGAAAGCCTTCGCTAACGTGGCCCAACGTTGCGAACAATTGCAGAGCCAGTTGCCAAAAGCCAACCAAACATTCTTCTACGACCATCTTTCTGCCTACGCCCATTACATGGAGAAACTCAGCACCGCCGTTTATCACTATGTCTATGCCTACAAGAATAAAGACGACGACCGTTATGGCCACCTAAAAACCTCATACGAGGCTATGAAAGCAGCCAAGCAAGCACTTATCGACTCGCAGCACGGCATATTCAGTACATGGTATGCGACTGATGACAAGTTTGAGATGGACGCTCGCATAGAGAATATACGTGCACGCATGGTGGAAGAACAAGTGGAAGACCTGACACTCACGGAACAACTCATTGAAAACTACGACTTTGAGTATAATCACGATTGTCAGTTGAATGCCATTGGCAACATTGGTCGTGGCATTCCCTGTGGTTGGAAATCGTTCGGAGAACTAAAGAAAGGTGCCAACGGTCTTGACTCCTATGGCGTGAACCAAGGTGCTTCTAACTACCACGGCAACAACGTGTGCTGGATAAACAGCGTGCCTATGCCCGATGAGTTTTGGCTCTACCAGACCATTCCCGCTGAAAAGCTTACGCCAGGCGAATATCATATAGCTTGTAAACTTTGGGTAGAGTCAAACAAGAAGACTAATTGCCGGCTCTTTGCCAACCAGAATGTGCAGTACTATGGTTATGAGAGTGACTATACCAACCTACTCACCCCGGGCGAAATCAATACATACGCAGGTTATGCCGGTGGTAACACTGATAACTTTGTGCTACGCGACATGGATGTGAACATCACCATAGCCGAGGGCGAAGACCTCACCATCGGCATCAAGACCAGCAACAAGCGCAATAATGGCCAGCGCTCTACCACCGACAATGCTGGATGGTTCAAGGTTGATTATTTTCGTATCCATAAGATTAATGATGAAGGACAGGTCGATAGTATAGACTCTACAATAGATAATAAAGAATATACGACAACTAAGAATGCCATTTTCGACCTACAGGGACGTAAAATCGCAAACAACTTTTCGCAACGCGGACTATACATTATCGATGGACGTAAATATGTGAAATAATAAAAACCAAATAACAACATGAGAAAAAGAATCTTTTCTTTCATGATAGCTGGCATGATAAGCTGTGGCGCTATCGCACAAATCGAAGTGAGCTCAGTAAAAGAGAGTACGAGCTTCACCATTGCTGACGAAACCACACAGGCTACCATCGTCTACGATGAAGCCGATGCTCCAGTGGTGGCAACCGTGGCTAACTGTCTGGCAGAAGACGTGGCACTGGTCACAGGAAAACGACTGGCTGTTGTAGGCGGTTTACCTACAGGCAACAAGTCAAACCTTATCATCGCTGGTACCATCGGACAGTCACCACTAATAGACAACCTTATCGCCAAAGGTAAGGTAGATGTCTCACAAGTAAGTGGCAAATGGGAGGTTTACTCTCTGCAAAAGGTAGATAAAAATCTAATTATCATAGGTTCCACCCCTCGTGGCACTGCCTACGGACTGTTTGAGTTATCACGGCAAATGGGCGTATCTCCTTACGTATGGTGGGCAGACGTCATTCCCACCAAGAAAAAAGCACTTTATGTAAATGGTAATAAGATGGTTTCGAAAGAACCGTCCGTGAAGTACCGCGGTATCTTCATTAATGATGAAGACTGGGGCTTGCAGCCTTGGGCTGCCAAAGGGCTCGACAAACAGTATAACAACATTGGTCCAAACACCTATGCACGTGTGATGGAATTGTTGTTGCGTCTGCGTGCTAATACGTTGTGGCCCGCAATGCACCTTTGTTCAGAGGCTTTCTGGGCAAATAAAGATAACCTGCCTGTGGCTCGAAAATATGACATTATGCTCGGTTCCAGTCACTGCGAGCAGATGTTGCGTGATAATGAGTGGGAATGGCGCCATGCTCCTTGGAACGGTACCAACGAAGATTGGAACTACGTGACGAACACGAAAAAGATTCAAGACTATTGGGAAGAACGTGTGAAGGAGAGTGTTGGTTACGATGGCATGTACACTTTAGGAATGCGTGGTGTTCATGACTGGGGAATATCTGGTTATCCATCGACAGAGGATAAGGTACGCGGTCTTACGGATATCATTAACTTCCAGCGCAACCTGCTTTCAAAATATTTCGATGATGTGACGAAGGTGCCACAACTATTTATTCCTTATAAGGAGGTACTTGATGCCTACAATGCAGGTCTCAAAGTGCCAGAAGATGTAACACTTTGCTGGGTGGACGACAATCACGGTTATATTCGCCAGTTGCCAAAGCCAGCCGAACAGGCCCGATCGGGTGGTAATGGTGTCTATTACCACGTGTCATACTGGGGTACTCCCGAGGATTATCTCTGGATTGCCTCACATTCACCTTCACTCATGAGTTATGAGCTGTCACGCGCCTACGACCAAGGCATACGCACATTGTGGATTATCAATGTAGGCGACATCAAGCCCGCTGAGATGGAATTGGAATTCTGTATGGACCTTGCATGGGACATTGACCGTTGGGCTCCAGCCAAAGCCATTGACTATAGTCACGAATGGGCAGCCAGAACTTTCGGGGAGACTTTTGCTGATGACATTGCCGACATAAAGAAAGAGTATTATCGTCTGGCTGCTGGCGGCAAGCCCGAACATGTATTCTTAGTGAACTATTCCTATGACGAGAAAGATCAGCGTATGAAGGATTATGCTGCAATCGTGGCAAAGGTTGACGCATTGAAGAGCAGTATTCCTGCCGACAAACAGGATGCATTCTTTCAGTTAATAGAATATCCTGTAAAAGGAGCATACTACATGAACGTGAAGACGCTTCGGGCTTCGCAGAGTCTGGAACTGGCTAAGCTTGGTCACCGCGATCTTGCATTGGAATATGCTGCCGAGGCACGCAAGGCCTATCGCATGATAGAGCAAATGACGCAAACCTACAATCATGACATTGCTGGTGGGAAGTGGAATGGTATCATGAACTTCAAACCACGTGACCGTGTGCAGTTCAATATGCCTGAGACGGCATCGCTGACGGGAATACGCAATGGGGAAATCCCTATGACAAAGGACTTCGTAGCAGTTATACCCGCTACTGACTTTCAGAAATCGAGTGGCAACATGACCCAACTCGACGGTCTGGGTATCGGAAAATCCAGCATCACTGTTTGGCCATTGGACATGAAAGCCTACACTTCTACTGCTCAGGCTCCCTATGCCGAATATCAAGTACCTGTAAAAGTAGGAAAGAATCACATTGAAGTACGATGCCTGCCCACTTTCCCTATCAATGCCACTTACGATTTGCGCGTAGCTGTTGCCATTGACGGGAAGACACCTGTAATCAGTTCATTGAAGACAGTTGCTATGGAAGGGAAATGGAACACTACTGTCATACAAGGGTATAACGAAACTTCTGTAGATTACGAGAGCGCAGAAGAGAAGACCGTGACAGTACGTGTGAGTTTCATGGATCCAGGACTTGTAGTCAGCGAAATACGCAATACGGTGAAGAACGAAGACGATCTCTCGCTCACAAAGAAACTCATTGAGAATTATGACTTTGAATATAACCACAATGGACAGTTGAATACCGCAGGCCAGATTGGACGCGGTATTCCTTCAGGGTGGCTATCGAAGGGCGAACTGAAATTGGGAACTAACGGACAACAGTCGTATGGCGTTAATCAGGATGCCACTAACTTCCACGGCAACAACGTATGTTGGATAAACAGCATGCCCATGCCCAATGAGTTCTGGCTCTACCAATCTATACCTGCATCGAAAATAGAGGCAGGTACTTACCGCATTAGCTGTATGCTATGGGTTGAAGCCGATAAAAAGACCAACTGTCGTCTTTTTGCCAACAATAACGTGCAGTACTACGGTTATGAGAGCGACTACACCAACCTTCTTACCCCAGGTGAAAATGCAACCTATGCTGGTTATGGCGGTGGTTATACATCATCTTTTGTTCTTCGCGAAATGGATGTTTATGTCACCATCGGTGATGGCGAGGATTTGAATTTTGGTATCAAAACCAGTAATATGCGGAATAATGGTGTGCGTTCAACAAGTGACAATGCAGGATGGTTCAAGGTGGACTCTTTCCGCATCAACAAGATAAGCGATTCTGTATCAAGTTTGGGGAAATGATAAATTAGCGGGAAATCTTTAATTTTCCATCTTCATCCCACTTGACAGGTTTCATATAAGTGTCTCGAACAATATTGCCATGTTCGAGGCGTTTTTTTTCATAGACCATCATGGTCTGTTTCTTATCGACAGAAGGAACAAGATAAACATCAGTTATGGAAACATAACTAATCGTATCTGGTTCGAGCATGGGCTCAGGATGTTTCGTCCATACATTTATATCAAGAAGATCGGCTGTGGCAGGAGCAGAAAGCATTCCCATAGTTGTATATTCCGTCCAAATACCACTGGCAGAATAGAGAACGATGACACGCTGACCATCAGGTGATACAAATGCTTCAGGATTTTCGTTCACATAGATTGGATAGGCAGAACGGGTACCATCAGGGTTTATCCATTGTCGTTCCCATTCGTATTCTGGTTTAGAAATCATAACACGCTCGGAACTAAGTGTCCAAGGATTCTCCATACGTGCTATGTAGATGCATTGCGTTTCGGTTTCGTGCCGACGTTCAGGCCATCCACTCCAAAGTAGATAGAGTTCGCCAGAAGGAAGCTGCAGAAGATTAGGATGTATACCGTAATTCCACTCTGCGTGGGTCTCTATAACACCTTTCATGACAAAATTGCCAGTCATGGGATCTTTGTCTTGACATTCCATGACAAAAAGATGGTGATTATCGGTATTACCATCGTCACCTTCGAAGTAAAGATACCATTTATTATTTACGTAATGGATTTCGGGTGACCAGAAATGAGTCATTGAATCACGTTGGGAACTCCACACGGTTCTACGGGCAGCCTCTGTTAAGTTTTCCAGTTGATCGGTGCATAAGAGTTCTACTGAATCTCCACCTAAACTTTGGAAGGTGAAATAGTACTTCCCTTGACAAAAGATTCCTTGAGGATAGCCTACACGTTCGAGGAGCAATTTCTCATGTTCATTATCTATGCCTGCGCCACCATGATTGCAGGAAAACAACATGGCACAGAGGGTGCAAAGTATGAAAAGTGTATGTAATGATTTCATTTCTTTTTTAGCTATTGGTTTTTATTCTGAATATGCAAAAATACAAGTATTTTGTCACGTGACAAAAAATTATCGTCACAAATTGCAGAGTGACATATTATTTTAATGATTATACACGCAGCGAATCTTGTTTGAACGGATTTTTTTTCTCTTTGAATATATTTTATCCATCATCTTGCTGTTTTTTTTGTTACTTTGCAAACAGTAAAAACAAGTAATTCATAGAAAGTTGGTTTAAGTTAGTAATGTTTGAAATAATTAAGGTAAATGGTTGTTAGATGTTTTTTTGGTAAAAATGATTGTTTTCAGTTTAACACGTATTGAAGCACAGAGTTCATGATAATTAATAAAGGTCTTAAAGATTATAAAAAGTAACATAATAAATAAACAACGAACAATATGAAAAAATTATTAACATTTTGCTTGATGGGAATGATGGCCATGACAGCCTTGGCTCAGTCAGCAGAATTATTCACTCCTTACAAAGCAACGAAGCTACGCCTGCCCAGTGTGCCGTTGATTGTGAGCGATCCTTATTTTAGTGTATGGTCGCCATACGACCGTCTTACCGATGGAACCACTCGACATTGGACCAACGACGAGAAACCTATGGACGGCTTCCTTCGCGTCGATGGCAAGACTTATCGTTGGATGGGTGCCAACCGTGCTTTCCTGGAATCAATCATCCCTATGGCAGACGAGCAGGCATGGGAGGGTGACTACACCCGCAAGCAACAACAAGGTCTTGCTTGGACGAAACCAGATTTCAAGGCAGAGGGCTGGCAAAGAGGGAAAGCTGCCTGGGGCAGTCCCGACTTGAGTTTCGTACGAACCCGCTGGAGCGACCTAAACAGCGATCTCTATGTGCGTCGTACTATCGAATTGAAGGCCACTGACCTGAAAGAAGACCTCTTTATAGTCTACTCTCACGACGACGTGTTTGAACTTTACATCAACGGTACCAAGGTAGCAGATACTGGCGAGACCTGGGTGGAAGGTGTTCGACTTCACTTAGATAGCAAGTTGAAAGCCTTGCTTCATGAAGGACAGAACGTTATTGCAGCTCACTGTCACAACACCACGGGTGGTGCTTATACTGACTTCGGCCTGTTCAAAAACATCAGTACGAATACTACCTCCATTGAGACAGCTGTACAGAAATCAGTCAGCGTATTGGCAACAAACACCTATTATACATTTACATGTGGTCCGGTAGAGTTGGATGTGGTCTTTACGGCACCTATGTTGATTGACGACTACGATTTGCTTTCCTCGCCCATCAACTACATCTCCTATCAGGTACGCAGCACCGATGGAAAGGAGCACAATGTTCAAATGATGATTGCCGCCACACCTGAGATGGCACTCAACAAGGCAAACCAGCCCACTCGCTCCAAATTGTTAGAAAACGTATGGGGCAATCAGCTATCGACCAGTCTATCTTAGCCAAGAAGGGCGACGGCATTTGTATCGACTGGGGTTACTTCTACATCCCCGCTATCAACGGTTCCGTATCTTTGGGCAATGCTATCGAAATGAAAGAGTCATTCGTATCAACTGGCAGCACCAGAAGTAAGGCCATATATGAAAGTACGAAAGCCTCGAACATGCCCTTGCTTTGCTACACCCGCGACTTAGGTAAGACGAAACAAGCATCGAGCTTCATGATGATGGGTTACGACGAGATTGAGGACATCGAATATATGTACAAGCGCTATAAAGGTTACTGGGCACACGGGGGCACAGTCAACATCTTCCAGATGTTCAACCGTATGAATTCTCAGTATCAGAACATCATGAAGCGTTGCCGTGAGTTTGACAAACGAATCTACGATGATGGTCTAAAGAGCGGTAATGAGCATTATGCCGAGATTCTGTCGGCTGCCTATCGCCATGTTATCGCTGCCCATAAGCTATTCCAAGATGACGAGGGCAACCTACTCTTCTTCTCAAAGGAGAATAACTCCAATGGTTGTGTGAACACCGTTGACCTCACCTACCCCGAGGCTCCGCTTTTCCTCTGCTACAACCCCGAGTTGCAGAAGGCCATGATGACCTCCATCTTTGACTATTCCCGCTCCGGCAGATGGACGAAACCTTTCGCTGCGCACGACCTTGGTACCTATCCAATCGCCAACGGACAGGTTTATGGTGGTGACATGCCCCTCGAAGAAGCTGGCAACATGCTAACGCTTGCCGCCCAACTCTGCAAACTCGACGGCAATACCAACTATGTAGATAAGTACTGGGAAGTCATCACTCAGTGGGCAAACTATTTGTCAGATAATGGACAGGATCCTGAGAACCAACTCTGCACCGACGACTTTGCCGGACACTGGGCGCACAATGCCAACCTCTCCATCAAGGCAATCATGGGTGTGGCTGGCTATGCCGAGATGGCACGCATGAAAGGTCTCAATAACATTGCTGACAAGTACATGGCACGTGCCAAGGAGATGGCTCAGAAATGGGAGGCTGATGCACGCGAGGGCGACCACTACCGTCTGGCATTCGACCGCAAGAACACCTGGAGCCAGAAATATAATATGGTGTGGGATAAACTGTGGAAGACAAACGTGTTCCCCGCAGGAACCATGGAGCGTGACGTACAGTATTATCTGAAGAAGCAGAACAAGTACGGTCTTCCTCTCGACATCCGCAAGGACTACACCAAGAACGATTGGATCATGTGGACGGCTGCTATGGCAAAAGACAAGACCACGTTCCTGAAATTCGTAGAACCTGTCTATAAGTTTATGAACGAAACAGAGAGCCGTGTACCTACAAGCGACTGGTACGACACGAAGACAGGTCTTATGGTTGGCTTTAAAGCCCGCTCTGTCATCGGTGGATTCTGGATGAAAGTTTTCGACGACAAACTGGCAAATGGAGACTTTTAGTCTGGAGGCTAAATAGCCTTGAATAACTCAAGAATAGAAATTGAAAAAACATAAGATTATGAAAATAAAGTATAACAGTTTTCTTATCTGTACATTTTTCATAGGTTGTTGCTTTATCACAACGCTTACTGGGTGCGAATCGACTACGACTGTCGAGGACTACGTAGGCACACCATCATCGGCACCCTACGACCCGTCAGCACCCGTCACGGTGAAAAGTTTTACGCCCACGTCGGGCAGTGTAGGCCAACAGGTCTGCATCCAAGGCAGCAACTTTGGAAACGATTCGTCAATCGTCAACGTAACCATTGGCGGCAAGAACGCCACTGTAGTCTCTGTAAAAAGTAACGCTATCTATTGTTACCTCCCCGGTGCAGCTTACGACCATATTGAGGGCAGCCACCTCTTTGCCACGGTTCAGGTGAGCGTGGGTGGCAAGGGCCAGAAGGAGCAGACAGGCAAGGCACAAGACATGTTTGAGTATGAGCGCAAAATGGTGGTAGGCCGTCTTTGCGGCAAGACCTACGAGCGTGAAGAGGATGCTGTCTGGATTGATGGTTCCTTCACCGAGTGCAGCGGCTTCAAAAACGACGGTGTGATGCAGTTCTCACCCTACAACCACGATCAACTATTCGTGGTCTATGATCAGGAGCCACACTTTGGCACCGTAGCCCATGGCATACAACTCATCGACCTGAAAGAGAAGACGGTGGAGACAATCCTGCCGCTGAGCAAGTTTTCGAACCAACGTCTGCGCACCATCGACTTTGCCGTGGATCCCTTCATGTACAACGAGGATGGCACTTACGCCTATACAGTCGATGAGTCAACTGGTCAGAAGAACGGTTATAGCAACGATGCTTGGTTGGCTTCCGCCACGCCCGACCAAAAGAAGTGGCGCGAACACCTCATCATCTCTGCCGATAATGACAACACATTGTACCGCGCCAACTCTGTTTATATCGTCGACCGCGACCCTGATGGCAACTTCAGCCGCAACTCCATTGTGCGTCAGTTAGCCAACTATCGTCAGTGCAATGGTGCTTCACTGCATCCCAACGGCGAGCTCTATTTCACCAGTTTCACACAAGGTGAGGTACTTCGCTTAGACATGAACAAATACTGGGCAGCCATACTTCCCGACACACTGGGAGGATTGGGTACCTCTTGGTCACCATACGTGAATGACAACCTGACCGACATCAACTCTGGAACCAGTTCGGGAACGGGAGCTTTCGAGAAACTCTTCACCGTACAGGATACGAATTGGGAGTTCCAGATAGATATTCATCCGAGCGGCAAGTATGCCTACATCGTGGTTATCAACCGCAACTATATTCTTCGTACGGACTATAACGAACAGACCCATCGCTTCTCTGCTCCCTACCGTATTGCAGGCGATATGAGCCATGAGGGTTTCACCGACGGTGTGGGACTGTCGGCCTTGCTGCGTCGTCCCTATCAGGGTACTTTCGTGAAGAACGAGCAGTATGAGGCAGAGGGACGCGATGATGTGTACGACTTCTATTTCTGTGACAGCCGTAATGATGCCATTCGTCTGCTCACACCCGAAGGCATTGTGAAGACTTACGCCGGCGGTAGTGCCAACACCCATTCCGACGGTTACACCTACGGCAACGAGAACGGTGAGTTGCGTGACTTTGCTCGCTTCCACCGACCCACGGGTCTGGTAAACGACGTACACCGCGATGCTATCACGGGTGAGAACACCTTAATATTCTATATTCTGGACACCAGTAACTTTGCTATACGTACCATCACTATGGAAGAAAATACAGAAGCCAAGGAGGAATAAGCTTATGAAGAAATATGCATTAATAATAGTGTTGGCACTTTGCTCATCGTTGCAGGTGATGGCACAGAGTGAACTAACAGTCACCGGTCATGTGACCGATACCAATGGCGAAGACATTATCGGTGCCAGTGTCATTGTGAAGGATGCTAAAGGCCTTGGAACCATTACTGACTTCAATGGCAATTACAGCATCAAGGTGCAGGAATACCGTACGTTGGTATTTTCCTACATTGGTTGTGTTTCACAGGAAGTTCTTGTCAAAGGCGACAAGACCACTATCGATATCGTCCTGAAAGAAGATGAGCAAAATGCCATCGATGAGGTTGTGGTCACTGGTATGGGTACACAGAAGAAGCTCACAGTGACGGGTGCCGTGTCGAATGTAAAAATGGATGACTTGAAACATTATAGCACCTCGAACCTAACCAATACTTTGGCTGGTAACGTGCCTGGAATCATGGCTTTCCAACGTTCAGGACAACCAGGCAAGAATACCAGTGAGTTCTGGATTCGCGGTATCTCTACCTTTGGTGCCAGCAGTAAGGCTTACATCTTGGTAGATGGCTTCGAACGCGACAATATCGACGACCTGAACATTGAGGACATTGAGAACTTCTCTGTCTTGAAGGATGCATCAGCCACGGCCATCTACGGTTCGAAGGGTGCTAATGGTGTTATTCTGATTACCACCAAGCACGGCAAGGCAGGCAAGGTGCAGATAAACGGTAAGGTTGAGACTTCCTACAATACGCGAACCATCACTCCTGAGTTCGTTGACGGATTCCAATATGCCAACTACCTCAACGAAGCCCGCGTCACCCGTAACCTCGGCGTACTTTATCAGCCAGTAGAACTGGAGATTATACGTGAAGGTCTTGACCCTGACCTTTATCCTAACGTGGACTGGCGAGACCTGTTACTGAAGGACGGTGCCATGAGCTATCGTGCTAATGTGAACTTGAGCGGTGGTGGTGAGACTGCACGTTACTATGTCTCCATGGCTTATACTGAGGACGAGGGTATGTACAAGACCGACAAGACGCTGCGCGATAAATACGACACCAATGCCAACTACAAACGGTGGAACTACCGTATGAACGTCGATATCGACGTGACGAAGACGACAATACTGAAACTCGGTATCGGCGGCAATCTGAACAAGCGCAACTCACCGGGTATCGGCGATGACAAGGTATGGGGCCAACTATTCGGCTACAACCCATTGTTCACCCCCGTAGTATATAGCAACGGATTCTTTCCCGCCAAAGGTGAATACAACACCGAGGAGCGAGACGGCATCACCTATTACACACTCAACGAGAACTACATCAACCCTTGGGTATCGAGTACGCAGACAGGCTACAACAATGAGTGGCAGAACGAGATACAGACCAATGTGACATTGGAGCAAGACTTGGGCTTCATCACGAAGGGCTTGACGTTTACTGGTCGATTCGGCTTCGATACCCACAATGAAAACGCAATCCAACATCATCGTCTGCCAGCCCTCTACAGTGCCCGCTCACGTAACACGGAGACAGGCTTGCTGGATTTCCAGATGGTGCAGAGTGCGCAGGATATGACTCAGAGTACCAGCAATAGCGGTTGGCGTCGAGAATTCCTCGACCTGTTACTGCACTGGGACCGATCGTTTGCAGCAGCCCATAACTTTGGTGCCAACGTGAAGTTCACCGAGAATCAACACATCACCACCCAGAACCTGGGTAACGACATCAAGAACTCCGTTTCGCGTAAGAACAAAGGCTTGGCAGCGCAGTTCACCTACAATTATAAATACCGCTACTTCCTGGACTACAATTTCGGCTACAACGGTTCAGAGAACTTTGCCGATGGTCATCGCTGGGGTTTCTTCCCTGCATGGTCGGTAGCTTGGAACGTGGGTGAGGAACCATGGGTGAAGGCGAAAGCACCTTGGATTGATATGTTCAAGATTCGTTTCTCACACGGTAAGGTAGGTAGTGATGCCACTGGCAACTCACGCTTCCCCTATCTTTATACTATCGTAAGTGGTGAGACACAGGCTGGAAGAGACGTACTTGGCGACCACAATACGAACTATAGTTGGGGACAAGACCATACCAACACCTACAACACGGCAATGTACCGTCAGGTAGCATCTGAGAGCGTTACCTGGGAGGTTGCTACCAAGAATGACATTGGTATAGACCTCGTTCTCTTCAATAACAAGTTCTCACTCACCGTTGACTATTTCGACGAGAAGCGTACCGGCATTTATCAGGAACGCCGTTTCCTGCCCACCACAGTTGGATTGGAATATTGGGACAGCAATGGTTGGAACTATCCGAAAGCTAATGTGGGTTCGGTTACCTCACGAGGTATCGACGGTAATTTCCGTTACGAACAGCGTTTAGGCGACGTGAACATCACCGTGCGAGGCAATTTGACCTACTCGAAGAACAAGATTGGTGACTACGACGAGGAGAACAACGTATATCCCTACCAGAACCAGCACGGCTACCGTATCAACCAAGTACGCGGCCTCATCGCTCTGGGACTATTCAAGGACTACGACGACATACGCAACTCGCCCACACAGACCTTCGGTTCTGTTCAGCCTGGCGACATCAAGTATAAGGATGTCAATGGCGACGGCATCATCGACGGAGGCGACGAGTGCGCCATCGGTGCCACCAGCCGTCCTAACCTCATCTACGGTCTGGGCTTCTCTGTAGCATGGAAGGGCTTTGACTTCAACCTCCATTTCCAGGGAGCTGGCAAGTGTACCTCGTTGATTTATGGCAAGAACGTATATGCTTTCAGTGAGGGCCAGTGGGGAAACATCTTCAAGGGACTGCTTGAAGACCGCTGGGTAGATCGTGAAACGGCACAGCTGTTGGGCATACAGGCCAACGAGAACGTGAATGCTTCTTATCCGCGTTTGAGCTACAATGGCAACAACAACAATCACCGTGCTTCTACCTTCTGGTTGCGTGACGGTCACTACCTGCGATTGAAGAACCTCGATATTGGTTACACGCTGCCCAAGAAGTTTGTCAACAAGGCTCATCTCCAAAATGTTCGCTTCTTTGTTCAGGCTACCAACCTGTTATTCCTCTCAAAGAGCTTCAGTACGTGGGATCCAGAATCACTTCCAGACCAGCCACGTGGCGAAGACTATCCCATTACAAAGGCTATAACCTTGGGTATGCAATTGAACCTGTAATTGAAGATTGAAAATTGAAAAATGAAGATTATGAAGACAATAAGCATAAAACATATCATTGCCGCTTTTAGTGTAGGCTGCGTTTTCGTCGCATCAATAGCCCTCACTTCTTGTACGGATCTCGACTCCGACAAGTATTTCGGTGACCGCAAGACCTTAGAGAGCGTCTTCACCGACGAGATTCAGGCCAACCAGTGGCTGGCTCACGCATTCGCTTTCCTTGGCGGCAGCAACTTTGAGGTGTGCTCAAAGGGTGCTACAGGTAACGATGGCGGAAACTGGAATCCGTTCAACTTTGCCGACGACATGTACTATGGCGACCGCGACAATACATTCGGTGACTCGAAAGATGCCGACTATGCCTCATACAACTCATTCCATGAAGGCAACTACACCGAGGCTGTAGGTCAGAATGCATGGGTGCGCTGTTACCAAGGCATTTATCAGGCATCGGTATTCATTCATCATATTGGCATGAACAAACGCCTTTCAGCCAATGCCATTGAGGACTATCGCGGTCAGGCACGTTTTGTCCGCGCCTATTTCTATTGGTTGCTACTGCG
>OMWI01000094.1 GCA_900314715.1 uncultured Prevotellaceae bacterium
TAATTGAGACATTACCTTTAGACGATGCATCGATAGAGGTAATTGTGGTAGATAATGCTTCTAAGGCGGACGAGGCAACCTTTATTGCACTACGTTTTCCCCAAGTCAAAGTCATTCGAAGTACACAAAATCTCGGTTTCGCCGGAGGCAACAATTTAGGCATTCAAACAGCCCAAGGCAAGTATTTGTTCTTTATCAACAATGACACAATCTTCCGATGTAAGAAAGAAGATGTAAGAAGGAAGATGTGGCAGCCATTGATTGACTGCTTGGAAAGTTCGCCAAAGATTGGTGCAGTATGTCCGAAGATATGCTTTGCATGGGGTAAGCATCCCATCCAATTTGCAGGCTATACTCCACTCTCTTCAATTACTATGCGTAACCGTTCCATCGGTTTTGGCGAGGAAGACCTGGGGCAATACGATAAGGCTCACCCAACCCCATACGCCCATGGGGCAGCCATGATGGTCAAACGGGAAGCCATCGAAAAAGCTGGTATGATGCCAGAATGCTATTTTCTCTATTACGAGGAGTTAGACTGGTCAATGGTGATTCGCCGAGCGGGATTTGAAATCTGGTATGAGCCCACCAGTACCATTTATCATAAGGAAAGTCAGTCTACTGGCCAGAAGAGTCCTTTACGAACCTACTATATTACGCGCAACCGATTGCTATTCGTTAAGCGGAACAATCCGACTTTCTCTCGATATTTGTCCTATTGCTACCTCATTGGAATGGTTGCAGTCAGAGACACACTAAAATATTACATCCAACGTCGTCCCGATTTGGCGCAAGCGACCATCAAGGGCATCTATCACTTTATAAAATCATCTGCATCATGACATTTTGGAATATTTTTACTATCATAGACTGGATAATGTTTATCCTCATTTCATTGACAGTATTGTATCTGGGAGTTTTTGCCATTACCTCTCTCTTTGTCCGACATAGTGAAACACCAAAAGCCAAGAAGCAAAACCGCTTTATCGTTTTGATTCCATCTTACAAAGGTGGAAAGAATTTAGAGATGACTGTCAAATCTATTCTTGGACAGAGCTATACCCAACGGCAATTTGATGTAACGGTCATTGCCGACCATGAGGATGAGATGACGATGTTCCACTTGGCACAACAACCCATCACCTTGCTGACTCCGAATTTTGAGAGACAATCCAGAATAAAATCCTTACAATTGGCTATTAACAACTTGCCTCAATTCAAGATATATGATGCTGTTGTTATTTTAGAGGCTGGCGATGTGGTAGAAACAGAGTTTTTGGAGCAAGTTAATGATGCCTACGAGGCTGCTGGAACCAAAGCTATTCAAACACATAAGTTGTCATTAAATCGTGATTCTACTCCAGCACGCCTTAGTGCAATTTTTGAAGAGATTAACAACTCCATCTTCCGCCGGGGACATATCAGTGTAGGTTTATCCGCTGCATTGGCCAGCTCTGGTATGGCATTTGAGTTCAATTGGTTCAAGGACTACATCCAAACAGCCAAAGCCAATTGGTCTGACAAAGAATTAGAAGCCCTGCTGACCCGTCAGCATATCTACGTTGACTACTTCGACAAAATCGAAGTTTATAACGAGAAAGCCCGTCAGGCAGAAGATTTCAATCGCCAGCATTTCAGTTGGATATGGATTCAATTCCGTACCATCATACGAAATATCCATTATTTACCTTCAGCAATTGCAAAACGCCATTATGACCTCATTGACAAACTTCTGCAGTGGTTACTAATACCTAGGATAATTATGATGGCAGTCATTATTATGATGGGTATCCTTGTGCCCTTTATATATATGTCTGCAGCCTTAAAATGGTGGGCATTGTTTGCTTTTGTAATGCTATTTTTTGCTATCGCAACCCCCAACTATCTGGTTGATGAGAAGTGGGACAGTACTTTCTTCAAAATGCCTTTTGTATTTATCAGTCCTATCTTGAACAAATTCGAGTGGGGAAAAAGATTCAACAAGATGATTGGTCTCAAAAGTTAATAGCCTATGCTCTGGCACCTCATCCATATCATTGATATCATATTATGGGTTGTGATGGCGGCTTCCGTCTTCTATATTCTATTCTTTGCTTTGATCTCTACTTTATGGAAAAAACGCATGTCTGAGCTGACATCCTTTTTGACAGACAAAGCATTGTCCATGCGCAAAAAAGAACATTTTTTCTATTTGATTTTATATCCTGCCTATAATGAAGACCGTGTCATTATTCCTTCTATCCGCAAATTCTTAGGTCAATATTATCCTTATGAAAGTTTCCACGTTGTCGTCATTTCAGATCACATGCAGCCAGAAACAAATCAAGAATTAAGCGAGATGCCTATTACTGTGCTTCAGCCTATTTTCGAGAAGAGCAGTAAGGCCAAAGCTATGCAATATGCGATGGATCAAATAAAAGAAGAGTATGACTTTGTAGTTATTCTCGATGCTGACAACGTGGTGGAGCCTCATTTTTTAGAACAATTGAATGAAGAGTGTGCCAAAGGATATAAGGCTATTCAGTGCCATCGTTGTGCCAAGAACAATAACAACAACATTGCCGTGCTTGATGGTGTCAGTGAGGAAATTAACAACACTATCTTCCGCAAAGCCCACAATCGCATCGGTTTGTCTTCTGCCCTAATTGGTTCTGGCATGTGCTTTGATTACAAATGGTTTAAAGAAAATGTCTATAATCTTACCACTGCCGGTGAAGACCGTGAATTGGAAGCACTTCTGCTTAAACAGAAAATTTATATTCACTATGAATCCGACATCCATGTCTTTGACGAAAAAGTTAGCAACAAGGACAATTTCCAAAAGCAACGTCTTCGCTGGATGACCGCCCAGATACAAAGTTTATTCAATCTCCTACCCTACATTCCCCAAGCTATTAGGACTTTCAATATTGATTTTATTGACAAGACCATCCA
>OMWI01000059.1 GCA_900314715.1 uncultured Prevotellaceae bacterium
TATGTGGAAGTTTGTCTGCAAAGGTAAGCATTTAATGCTGGGGACGAAAGATCCAGCGGGATTTTCGTCCCTTTTTCATGCTCCTTGCTCACTTACTTCTTTAACACATTCGTTGCGTTATTAATTTGAATCCTGCCGAATGCACTATTTTGTTAACAGATTTTTACACCAATTTGAGGGGTGTTTTTTGGAGATAGGGATTTTTAGCAGTAACTTTGCATGTGGAAAGAGGTGAGAGGTGAGGAGTGAGATGTGAGAGAATAGCTTTGCAAATGGATGGAAATCCTTACTTAAATTAACATTAGCCATGAAAAAGAAACATGAAAAAGAAACAAGAGGGTTAGAAAGTTAGAAGCATGAGAATAGCCTTGCAGCTGGAGGACATATCTCTCACCACTATAAAATTAAAAATTAAAAATTAAAAATTAAAAATTAACGATTAACGATTAACAATTAACAATTAACAATTAGGCTCTCGCAACCATTTAAGGCTCCCTTCCCTTGGGGAAGGGTTGGGAATAGGCCAGGGATCGGGCTTTATAAAACAAACGATTGTTTATTGAGCCTTTCGAACATCAATAAACAATCGTGTTGATAGTAGGTTGTTGAGATGGTTATCTCATGAAGGGGAATGTTAGTCTTTCAAGTCCCATTGGATGAAATATCCATTGCCGCTGATGCTACTGCGTACCCTTTGTTGAGCTGCCGAAGACGGGTATTTGGGAGCGATTCGCTTGATAATGCTATCGCGAGCGGCAGATTGTTCGCCACGACCAGCATTGCTGTAGCGTTCGGCCATCTTGCAAAGATAACTATACGACTTGCCTTCAGCAACGTATTCCTTCAGGTGCTCGTCGGCAATCGCCCAGTCGTAGATTTCCTTACGTTGTGCTTCCGTGAGAGAGTAGCCTGGATCGGTTGGCTTTGGCAAATTGTATGCTTTTCCACGTGCGGCTCCAACGATACCCGCATTGGTGTTACCGCCACTATTGGGTAGAGGATTAAAGCCGTTGGAAGGCAACCATGACAGATAATAAGGCGACCATCCCTGTGGCAGAGAGAAGTTTTCTTTGCCGTGGTTGGGGAAACGATTCGTCATACCATTGTTGAGGATTGTTTCTGCTTGATCCCAGTTACCGAGATGGTTCTCTGCCTCTGCAAGCAAGAAGTGAAGGTCATGTCCACGGAAGGTAATGACAATCGGTTGAATCTCGAAGATATTCTCGCGCAAATACCTGAAGTTGTGTGACGTGCGGTCGTAATAATAATAGTATTTCGTTACGCATTCCTTACCGCCCAGATTATGAGTTACGAAACCCTGTTCTGGTCCGCGAATGTCGGATGTAGCATAGATGCCTTGACCGTATTTTGAGGGACGCAGGTAATAGGAATCTTCAGAAGGATATTCAGGACATAAATATTGCACCAAGTGGTTGCGCTGACGGTTGGTATAGTCGTACATGATACCGCTGATGAAATGGTACTTGTTGGTATTGCTGTTTACCTCCTCGTTGGCGAAAATAGAGAAATAGGGGAAGTATTGGTCGCGAATACCCGAACCGAAGTCGAGCGAGCATTGGAGAATACTCTGCTGGTAATTCCAGTCAGCAGTAGAACCATTGGGATCCGTTCCAAAGTCGATACCTGGCAATGGCAGACCTTGGTAAGACGTAGATGAAGCACTGGCTGCTGTATGGTAATAGTACATACATTGGAGCAACGCATCGCGAATCCATTGCCAGTCAGCTTGCGCCGCTTCCTCGCTCTCATAGTTGCAACGCCACGAAACGAGTTCTGCACGAAGCAAGATATAAGGAGGTGCAAGATATTGCCAACGGATATTGGCGCTCTGGTTTTGAGTCTCCGCATCCAACCATTCATACCATTTCATGTCAAGGTTGGCATTCACGTGGATATTGTCGATATTCATGCCTTGGTCGAGCAATTGAATACATTTCTCCGTGAGTTGTTGCATGTCGCACTTGGTGAAGATATTGGTGTCAGACAAGTCTTTCATATCAGTCAATGGATCGTCAAACCAATATGCTTGTCCGTATATCTTACCCAACATCCAATAAGCCCATACCTTGATGCGGATGGCAGAAGAGATGAGTTGAGAGAAATGTGCTTCCACGGTCTCACTCATTCCACCCACCTTCTTATGGTATTCGGTCATCTTGGCAAAATAGTCGTTGCAAGCAATGATGATGGCATAATAACACGTTGGGTCTGCAAATTCATTGCCGTTCGTCGGGTCGTAATTGTAGATGGCCTTCAGCGCATCGGGAGCTTTGTCGGTTACCTCCAAGAAGTTGCTTCTCGTATCGGTAAGCCAAATCGCTTGGTCGCCTGCCTCTTGCATACGGTTCAAGATTCCCAACATTCCCTTGTAAATCTCATCTTCCTTGTCGATGTATTCATCGTCGTTGATGATGTTGTCTGGGTTTGTATCAAGCAAGTCGTTACATGCTGTAAAACCGCAGACAAGGCAGAATGCACAAATGAATTGATATATTCTTTTCATAATTGATAATTCCTCGTTTTTGATTAGAAGTTCAGGTTGAATCCCAGTTTGACGGTGATAGGCAGGGCAACTTTAGCATAGTCGAAACCACGCATTCTCTCATCGTAAGAATAGGCAAACTCAGGGTCACTACCTAAGTAACTGGTGATAGAGAATAGGTTTTCGGCTGCAACAAAGATGTTACCCGAGCGAACGAACGAAAGCAACTTTTGGAAGTTGTATGTCAAGCGAATGGAACGAAGTTTCAGGTAATCGCCCTTCTCAATCCAACGGTCGCTGAAATCGTTGTTGCGCATGGGGTCGCCATAGTTTGCGCGTGGCAGAATGGCATTCTGGCCTTCCACTTGCCAACGGTCGATAACCGCGGTAGATTGGTTATAGAAAGATTCCATCGACTCCACTTGTCTACGAGTAGCATTGTAGAGGTGAGCGCCAAGCGTGTAACCAAAGTTAGCGTCGAGCGTGAAGCTCTTGTATCTCAACATGAGGTTGATTCCACCGAATGCCGAAGGCATGGTGCTGCCAAGAGTCGTCTTGTCGTATTCGTTGATGACACCATCGGGCACTCCGTTAGGACCGCTGAGGTCAACGAAGCGAACGTCACCTGCTTGGAATGCGATACCGTTGCTATTTACCAAGCCATCTGCTTGTGCTTCTGCCGTGGTAGAATAGATGCCGTTTGTCTTGAAACCATAGAATTCGTAAGGCTTTTTGTCTACGGCCATCAACACTTGTGCATCATCGTCGTTGAATCCCGTGTAGTTGATGATGCTTTGTTTGTCACCACCGAGCGACTTAACGGTGCTCTTCAAGGTACTGATATTGGCGGCAAGCACGAAGTCGAAATCCTTGGTGTGGATGGGATTTGCGCGGAATGAAAATTCCAATCCCTTACCTGAAATCTTACCCGTGTTGTCATAGAATACCTTTGAACCGAAAACGGAAGATATGTCGCGACTTAACAACAAATCGTACGACTCGTTGATGTAAGCATTGATGCCAATATCGAGTTTGTTGTGGAACAAGGAAGCATCAATACCCAAGTCCAATTGGCGTTTCTTTTCCCATGTCAGTTTCCTGTTGGGAACGTTGGAACGCAAGATAGAACCAATGTTGAAGAAGTTGTTGCTGACATAGTAGCTCTTTCCGTAATTGCTTGAGAAACGACTGTTTCCCGACAAACTACCCTCGATGCTGACATTCAATTTGTCGAACGCATTGGGGAGAATGCCCGTATTGGCTAACATGACCGTTGCACCTGCCGAAGGGAAGAATCCCATACGTGTGGCATCTGCTCCCGTAACGCTACTACCATCCAATACCAAGTTGGCTGTACCCTTGAAAATCCTATTCCAAGTATAGTCGCCATGGAAAGTAAAGCCTAAATGCTTCCAGTCAACATTGTCACCCGTGGTGAGTTTCTCGCTATTGGTGTTGCCCAATGTCTTGTAGTAATCGTTAGGCGTGTTGTATCCTTCAGACATGTCATATTCCAAGCTACGAGTGATGAAACGAGCCTGCGCCTTACCGTTGAACTCATGAATCTTGTTGAACGTGCGGTTGTAGTTTGCACTAATCTGATAGGTATTCATGTGTTGGCGGATAACGCCTTCAGCAACCTTGTTCTGGCCAATGCCATATATCTGCGGCATGATAGCATGATTGGTAACACCAGGAATGAACATCGTTTCCTCGGTGTAGTTGTAATACAAGTTAACGAGAGCCGTGAGTTTCAGGTAGTCATTCCACTTGTAGTTAAGGCCAAGTCCTGCATTGGCATCATAAATCTTGTCGCCACCCTCTACGGTGTTGACGATAGCCAACGGATTGCTCACGTTATCGTAAGGCTTGGTAGGAATGTCGTTGGTGTTCCATGCGTTGTAACGTGCCCAATTAGACAATAGCGAACCGTCGTCTTGCTTGGCATGAGCATTGATGAGAGGCATGGAATGATAAGCCGCCAAAATGGGGTTTGTTTCCATTTGCATACCCGTATTCAACAGGTCGCTCTTCGTGTAAGCCAATCCCACGTTCGTGGTGATGTCTACCTTACGGCTAACCATCACGTCGGCACTGATGAGCGTGTGATAACGGTTGGTTTGAGTGCCTTTCAACGTACCTCCATTCTTCGTATATCCGAAAGAAATGTTGTATTTGGCGATAGCATCACCACCTTCTACGCGGAACACGTTTTCAGTCATAAATCCATTGCGTTGGATTTCTTTCATCCAATTGGTGTTCTCGTTGAAGAGATGCGAATAGATGTTGGTACCGTTTTGCAAGAAAGGATAGTCTTCTGTCAATGCCGTCATAGATGGATAAGCCGTCATACCCAAATTAGTGAGATAACTACGATATTCGGTAGAGTTCATCATGGGGATGGAAGAATTCTTGAAATTGATTCCATATTGTCCGCTGAACGAGATACGCGTGTCGAGATTATCGCTCGTGGCTTGTTGGGTTTCAATCATGACAACTCCGTTTGAACCTAACGAACCATACATGGCAGCATCGGCACCTTTCAATACCGTGATGTTGCGAATATCCTTGGGAGAATAAGCAAAAAGCAAATCGCGACTATAGCCGTTGATGACATCAGAACCACCTTGGTTGCCGAGATAGGGAACACCATTGATGACGATGAGCGGATTGTTTTCGGCAACGAAAGAATGAATACCGCGAAGGTTCATGTAAGTACCCTCACCAGGCATTCCGCTCTTCTCGATGACTTGCAAACCAGCCACGCCGTCACGTGTGGCAGCACCGATAGACAACTTATTGCTAAAATCCTTGTTCTCTATACCCGTAGACATACTCGATTTCGTGTCGCTCGACAAAGTGGCGTAATCGGTAACTACGGTTCCATTATACAGAGATTCCTTTTCTGGGGTAAGCGTAATGACAAAACCAGTTGAATTTTGCTTCTTCGTCAATAATCTCAACGGGAAGGAACGTTCATAGTAACCTTCTGCCTTGATAGTGACGAGCGCTTCACGGTTGTTGGCATTCAACTCGAAATAGCCACTCTTGTCCGACAATGCGGATATGCTGTCACCGACAACGGAAATGATGGCACCGCCAACAGGAAGTCCATCCGTTCCCTTGATCTGTGACTTTACCTTAGTGACTTGGGCTGTTGCAGATGCGACAAAGCAGCATGCTGCAAGAATTATATATAGTCTTTTCATTGTTCGCACATGTATTAGTAGTTGTTGTGAGTTGGACGCAAGCACCAATGGTACATCATGAGTTGATTCTTGTCATTCTTGGTTCTGTTAGAACCTTCGGTGTAGAGATAACCTAAGTCTGGTGAATCAATCGTAATGTGGAAGTTGCCGTTTTGCTTGAGGTTGACAATTCCCATCGTGTAGCCATCGGTATCGTAAGCACTGGCATTCTCGTTAATCTCCAACCAATCGGCAGGGTCATATCCTTCTGGATAAGCGGCTTTCCACATGCCCGTATTGGGAATGTCGGAAGCACCTGAACGGTCGAAGTGATAGTTGGCACCATGAGCGTTCATGGCAATGTTCTTCACGATGACTGAGTCGTTGAAAGAGATGCTCAACGTATAAGCCAAACTATGCACGAATCCCATTCGCAAGTAATATTCTCCAGCGGGGAGGTTGCATTCCTGTACTCCGATATTGTTGCCACGATTATCATAGATAGATGTCAGACCGTCGAAATCCACTCCGCAATGCAAGGAATCAGCAATTGCATCGCTGGTAGGAATGGCGGTGAGTATGTGATAATAAATCGTGGGTAGGGTAGCGGAAAGGAAGAATTCTCCCTGAGCATCGTTGACAATCATCGGAGCTGCGAGATTGTGCCAACGGAAATATTGCTCTTGTTCTTGACTTGTCATGCTATTCCACAACTCATAGAAGCGAGACTTCACGCGATAGATGATGACGTGGTTGGGAATCTTCAAGTTGGTGCAATAATAAGCGGCACCATTACTGAGATTCACGCGAGAGGCAACGTTTACGGTTTGCACGCTGGGTCTCCACCAAGCGGCCTCTTCCTCTTTGTATGTGGTAACGTCGGCTTGACGGTCGATGACCATCTTGTAACCACTTGCCGATTGGAAGTCGGCTGCATTGGCTTGCACGTCCTTGTCTTGTAATTCCCTGTCAACGAAACAAGCCTTCACAATCCATTGTTCAAACTTCTCGCGGTCGGCTTCCGTAGCGTCCCTATTCAACCAAGAAGGAATACTATCCAATGCGTTTTTGAGCGCATTGTCAATTTGTTCGTTGGTAGGAATGAACATCGTGGTGAGATAACTCTCTGAACGCATATTCCATTTGTCAATGCCATTAGCCGTATAACGGTCCATCAACGTATTGCGTACGATGAAAATAGAGTCGTAAACCGTCATACCAGCCTCGTTAACGCCAATGGCAGCACTATGCTCACGGTCGAAGTAATTCATCTCGTATTTCCCCACCAACTCGCGGAAACGTGAATACTCGGCACCTAAGGAGTTGAGATATTCATAAACCGATTTTCTGATAGGTAATACACCATTGATATAATAGATGTAGCCGTTGGTGGTCTTCACCACTTTGCTAATGGCAAATTCGTCAAAGCGTGCATTGTTGCCTTGTCCGTAAATCCAAACGTTTTTACCCGAACGGGTGAGAATGCCCAAACCATCTTTCAATGCGTTGGGAGCAACCGCCATGTCAGATACGGAGTAACGTGCAAAAGCCTTTCGGTTGATGTTGCTTGCCGCCGTGGAGAACACATTGTTGTCGCATACGATGAACGTGTAATTCTTGTCCTTGAAAACACTATCGTAGATGCCAGCTTCTTGCAACAAGGCAGAGAATTGGCTGACATCGGCGGTGTTTTGCATGTAGCTCACCATGTCTCCATTGTATATGTTAATCATGTCAGTGCTGACACCATTATCGTCGTAATGGTTGCCCCAATCGGAACAAGCCGTGGTCATGGAAACCACAAGTGCCGCCAGCATGATAAAATAACTGATTCTTTTCATATTCATGTTTGTTTTTAGTCAATAGGAATGAACTCAATGTAATCGTACATCTGATGATAGAGATTATTGGTCTTCGCATTAATGTCCATCATCGTTACCTTGAATTTGTGCGGACTTGACGTGTCGAACTCAATATTATCCCACAAGGTCATATCGACAGAACCATACAATACTCTCGCCCTTGCGGAGATAACATCTGCCAAACCCTTGTAAATATACAAGTTCGTAGAACGGTCGTCCAATTCAAATTTGGTAAGACTTCCCGATGAGAAGAATGATGTCATGGAGATGTCGGCGCAATAATGGAGCACAATCTTATACTTACCCGAAATGATTGACGGGGTGGTAAATTGAATCCATCCAGCATAGCCTAAGTTGAGCATCATGTAGTTGTTCATGTACGTACCATAACGGGGAGTGGTCTTTGCAGCCGTAGAACTCCATTGCTCTTTCACGAATCCAACGGTAGGATATTGTGAAACGGGCGCACGACTATCCGTACTCTTGTAGGTAAATGATGTCAGCGTGCCATAATCACCGTTACGACGGGTTTCTGAGAGGTCAATCTTACGTTCGGCAGTAGTTAGGTCTGAGGTAAAGAGATTACCGAATCCGTTATCTGCACCGTAAGCGTTGACAAACGAGATGATGTCTGCCGAGTTCATGAAGTCCCATCTCACCGTTACTGGCGTAGGATGGTAAACAGGCATAATGCTGTTCACCTTATGAATCAATCCGTTGCGCGCACTAATGTCGCTACGCAAGATTTGAATGGTCTTGTTGATGGTACGCACACCAGTATCGTCATTGGTAATGATGGCTTGTCCTGGCATCTTCGTTTCGAAAATCAACGTTTGGCCTTCCATTTGGAAGTGATAAAGTTCTTTGGTGTCATACTCTCTCAAAAGGAAATGGTATTGAATGTAGTTGTTCAAAGCCACATCACCATTCGTCTCTTCGCCATTGCTATTGTTGACGAGCCATGTCTTCAAACTGTTTACGTCAGAGATACCTGCGTTTTTGTAAACATGGTCGGGTACGGCAAAGCAAGTGTAGTTGTAGGTGTTCACCACATATCCACCACCCACCACGTTCGTAGTGTCGCGTACCTTGTTGGCAATTGAATCATATCCGCATTCACGAATAGCCTGGGCGAAGATGGTATATTCATTTTCCAATTCCAGTTTCTCGAGAATGGTTTCGGTCAAAGGAGTAATCACCGTACCCATGCTATAGATAACGCCATTGGCACAATTGATAGCCGTAAACTTATCCAAACGAGCTTGGTTGTTGATGAAAATAGAGTCGGGCGTATAAACCGTTTCCGTACGCTCTGCATCATCCACGTCCGTAATGGTATAACCATATTTAAGGGTCAAATAAGTTCCGAAGAGATTTTGCGTAGGAATATACGTGGCACTCTCTGCATAGTTGTTCAATGTCGTTTCCGTAATGCTGGTATTGGCAATGATATGAGCCTGAGCTACCGAACGAGCATAATTCTTTGGCAAATCCCTGACTGACGACACACCACGGTTTTTGAGGAATGCCGTAATGGCCATGTTGTTCGGACAGAAGATAGTAGCCTCAGAAGAAGCATCCTTCAAAGCGTTGTAATAGTTCGCATGCTTCAGGAAGTCAATCCACATGGTATAGTCGGAATCTCTCTCTAATACGTCAATGATTGACATTTCCGATTCCAAATCAGTAGGCGTAACAAACAATTCGCCTTCGTTTGGGTCATCGCAGGCGGCCAACAACATGGCCAATCCCAATGATATATGATATAATATCTTTTTCATGTCGTTATTCGTTAGGTGATTATTCATAATAGGGATTTTGTGTCAACAACGGATTTACGGTTACCTCCTTATAATAAACAGGAAGATACCAAGCATTCTCGTCGCTCAATACAGAGGTGATCCAAGTTTCTCTTGCTTGCTGGTCGTACTTCGTCACGTTCTCGATGAGGAAATCCTTGACGAAATTGATGGTTCCTGAAGGATCCTTGTAACGACCTACACGAAGTAAGTCGTACCATGCCTTGCCTTCTCCAACCAATTCCATCAATCGCTCATAGATGACATAATCCATCATGGTCTTGAAATCTATGTCCTCAAAGAACGTGCGAGGCTCAAGGTTAGAACGTTTACGCACGTCGTTCACCAAATCTATAGCCTCACTATTGTCGTTATTGTTGGTTCCCATGTGACGCATCAGCAACGCCTCTGCCTTGAGGAGCATGATGTCGGCCACACGATAGAGGATAAAGTTGGGATCATAGTAGGTGGAAGTACGTTTGTCTGATAACGATGTACCACCGCAATATTTCCATACATATCCAGCACGGGCACCCGTGTAAGCTGCTGCCGACGAACCCACGAAATATCCTCCATACATGGTTCTTACGGCCATGTCGCCAGCTTCCTCACCATATTCCAATACGATACCACGATATTCAGCATTGAAATCCTGAAGCATTTGGTTGGATAACTCGTATGCACGACCATCGTTCGTGTTATCGAACAAGATGGGCAGGTTGTTGGTTTGTTGTGCCGTACCTTGGTATTTCTCATGGCTCCATTGCAATTCGAAAATAGATTCGTTACTGTTGCCAGGATTGAAAATCGTAAACCAACTGCTATGGGTTGCCGTCTTCATGAAACGTGGAGCATCAGAGGCCGTAGCGTTCAAGATGAGGTTGGCATAATTGATGGCTTGTTCAAAGTCAGAGTTCCACATGCAAACGTCGGTCATGAGTGCATAGATAGCCCAGATGGTAGCACGTCCCTTGGTTTCCCAAGTAGTATTGAAACTCGTCTTTGCCGCACCCAAACGAATGGCTTCCTCTAAGTCGGCCTTGATTTGGGCGATGATTTCTGTCTCAGACGACTTTGCCACATTATAGGAAATCTCATCGGTCTCGAATGGTTCGGTGAACAAGGGAGCGTCTCGCCAGTTTCTGACGATGTAGAAATAAGCAAGTGCCCTGAGCCAATAGGCTTCACATTTGTGTGAGTTCATTTCCTCTTGCGTATATGTGGCATCATTGCTACGTGCCAAATCGCAATTCTTCAACACCAAGTTTGCCGAATTGATAATCTGGTACATAGGCGACCACGTAGTGATATTTGTCGTAGACTTTATCTGATATGTTTGCAGTGGCGAACCACTTCTGTTGAAGAGGCATCCTGCACGCAACTCTCCCCAAGGGATGAGATAGGTTTCCACCGAATTGCGCAAGTACCAATAGCCAGCAGATAGCGTAGCTTCCACGTCAGCTTTAGATGACCAGTAAAGGTCTGTCGGTTCAACGTTTTCCTCGTAAACTTCTAAGTAATCGTTGCAAGACGCAAAGCCAAACAACATTACTACCGACATGATGATATATTTTATTGTCTTCATATTCCTAATATCTTTAATCTCGTTAGAAGTTCAATGTCAAACCAAATGAGAAACGCCTTGAACGAGGTGTCTGAGAGGAGTCCATAGCTAAATCGGTGATACCGCTTGGAAGGGTAACTTCTGGGTCTTGTCCCGTATAGCTGCTAAAGGTGAAGAGGTCGTAACCTGTAACGAACATACTGATGCTGTTCATGCCAAGGTCCTTGCAGAACTTCTTTGGCAAACTATAACTGAGCGATAAGGTCTTCAGACGCAAGAACGAGCAGTCTTCCACGAAACGGTCACTTCCTAAGTAGTTGAATCCCCATCCCCATAATGCGCGTGGTATTTCGGTATCGTCGCCTTCATTACGCCAACGACGCAGCACGGCCGTACTTTGGTTGTCGGAACCACGCATAGACTCTGCATTCATACGGGCTGAGTTGATAATCTTCTGTCCTAAACGATAGTGCATGAACACGGTCAAGGCAAGACTCTTGTATTTCAAGTTGAATCCACCACCACCGCTGATGATAGGATTGCTGTTGCCTAAGTATACGATATCGTTCTTGTCAATCTTTCCGTCGTGGTTGATGTCTTCGTATTTAGCGTCACCAGGGTAACAAACGTAAGTGCCGTTGGTCATGACGATAGGCTTGCCTTGCAAGTCGTACATGATGTTTCCTTCTGCATCCTTTCCGTAGGTATCTTTCGTATTTTGGTAAACGCCTTTATACTTATATCCGAAGAAAGAACCGACGGCAGTACCTGCGATGATACGCTTGGCATATTCGCCATTGTTGAACGTGTATTCTTCCGTAGATTGGTTTTCGGGCAATTCAACGATGGTGTTGATATTGCGGTTCACGTTCCAGTTCACGGAGAAATTCCAATCCTTGGTCTTCAATACGTTGTAGTCGATGCGGAACTCCCATCCTTCGTTTCTCAGACGACCAGAGTTAAACCAGTTCAATCTTACCACACCACTTGACGGAGCATATCCGATGTACGAAGGCACTTGGTAGTTTCTTTGCAACAAGTCCTTCGTGTTCTTGCGATAGTAATCGAAGGTGGCGGTCAACTTACCATCCCACAAGGTAATATCCGTACCTACGTCAAACTCGGTAGACGTTTCCCATTTCAGTTTGTTCAACTGCATCTTGTTGGCGGTAATGGCACTTGCGTCCATGTATGAACCGATGGAAGCGTATGTTCCTACGTATGGAGAAGTACCCGATGGGGCATTTCCGCTCATACCGTAGCTGGCACGAATCTTCCATTGAGAGAGCCAATCGTTGCTCCATTTCATGAATGGTTCGTCGGCAACTTGCCAACTGGCACCAACAGAGGGGAAGAATCCCCAACGATTGTCCTTACCCAACGAAGACTTACCTTCATAGTTGGCCGTTCCGTTGATGGTGTATCGGTCTAAGAATGTATAAACGACAGAGGCGATACCAGACAACGTACGTCCCTCTGATGTTCCCGAACCTTGAGAGAGCAATGCGCCACCGCCTGAACCTGGGTCGGAGATAGATGCTGAGGCTACATTATATCGTGTGGCTGAATAGTTAGAACTACGGTTCTGCGACGTACGCCACAATGCGGTAGCCGTCAATTGGTGTTTCTTGTCAAGCCATTCGTTGGTATACATCAACTTATTCTCGGTTTGGAGAGAGAAGGTATTGGTGTAAGCGTCGCTGGCTTGGTTGGCGTATGTGTTATCAGTCGTTACACCCGTTGCGGATTGAGGCAAGAACTTATTCGTCTTGTTCGTCGTAAATCGCATGGAAACATATCCGCGATAGGTAAGATGTTCCGTTGCATAGTAAGCGGCACGAACGGTAATCTTCTGTTCCTTGGAGTGAAGTTTGCTGAAACTCTCGTTTGCCATGATGATGGGATGGAAGTTTTTCGAACCAGAGAATGCTCCTTGGAATTCTTCTGAATTCTGACGGGTGAAATAAGTACCTGTCATTTCTCCCGTTGCGTCGTTGATGTAATAAGGACTCTTATTAGGCATCTTGCGCATGGCTTCCGAACGAACGTTGTCTACCCAAGGAGAATTCTTCTTCGTGTCGGTATAGGAGTATTCTGCATTGACGCGCAATTTCTCGGAGAACTTATAACCAATATCAAGTGAAGTGGTCAAACGTCCCAAGCCTGTTCCTTTCGTCGTACCTCCTTCGTTGGAGTAGGCGAGAGAGAAACGATAGGTTGCTCGTTCACCACCGCCCGACATCGCGAATGAATTGTCCGTGGTGAAAGCATTCTTGGTGATATAGTCGAGCCAATTCACGTTTTGGTTGTATTCGTCGAAATAACGCCATTCTTGGTTGTAGTTGATTTCAGGCGTATCAAACAAATACTCCAACAAGGCACTTTGTCCAGCCAAACCACGAGCGTTGGCAGCATTCCAGATAGCGTCTTGTACGAATGCCACATATTCGTTTCCGTTCAACATTGGCATTGATTTCGGCTCTATCTTCAAGGAATTCTTGGTAGAGAAAGTGAAGTTGGTCTTTCCCATCGCTCCCTTCTTCTTGGTAATCAACAACACGCCATTCGCACCAGCCGTACCGTAAACGGCGGTAGATGCAGCATCTTTCAACACCTCAATCGTCTCGATGTCGTTGGGGTTTAAGTTCAACATCTGTGCGAAATCCTCTTGTGATGCGGTATTGAAGTCGAAGGAGTCGTCAATATCGGTATTGTAAGGAACACCGTCAATCACGATGAGCGGGTCGGCATTGGAGTTCAACGTAGCAGTACCACGAATACGGATGCTGCTCTTTGCACCTGGGTCACCAGCGGCGATGATGTCCACACCACCCAATTGTCCTTGCAAGGCCTCTTCAATAGAGGTGACAGGCGTATTGGCCGTAATGGCATTCATGTCAATCTTCTGCGTAGCGAAAGCCAATTGTCGTTGGGTGACACCCATTTCGTTACGATCGCCACCTCTACGAGCTTTCACTTCCACCTCGGTGATTTGGTGAGCGTCGTTTTCCATGGTTACGTCGAGCGTGGTTTGTCCCGTGTACTTGAAACGTTGTGTCTTCATGCCGATGTATGAGAATACCAGCGTGAGTTCCTTTTCACCTTCGGGCACCTTCAATGAATACATACCGTTGAAGTCTGTCGTAACACCCGTCACGATACGGTTCTGGCTGTTCTGGAAGGTCACGTTTACGCCGATACAAGGCTCTTCTGACCCCGCGAACAATTCGTAGACCGTACCCGTCACTGTTCTCTGGGCCATGGCGGTCATGGCGAACAGGCAGAGCATCAGGCTAAGATATATTTTATGTTTCATATCTATCTATTATATATAATGTGTCATGGTTTTAGAATATGTCCTCTATGAAATGGGCGGCACCGTCTTCATAGACAAAGGGGAAATAGTCGTAATCAGGCGTTACGTATACGCGATTGCTGGTCTTTCCTGTCTTGTGGTCGGTAGTCGTTACGCTCAGGCGCGTACCATCATCATAAACGTTCAAGCGCGATTGCAGGATGTTGTTGCTTTCATCTTGCGATTGCTGGTAGGTGAGTAGGCCGCCTTGCGAAGCAGTATCCTCGCCCCATCCCACGTATGGGTAGTTGGTGATGACGGCGGTAGAGAGTGGCACAAAATATTGTGAGAGGTAATATTGAAGTTTCTCTTCGTCGGTAACGGTAACGAAATCGAAGAAGTTCTCACTTCCTACGGTGGCTCCATCAGCCTTAATGCCAGGGATGCGACCGTCGATGATGCCTTGTTCTATGGCGCGAGTGACGGGGATGAACATCAAACTGCTCTCTGCCATGATGTTGATGGTTTGAGAGGAGGTGATGAACATGCCAGCCTTGTTCAGCAGGTTAATCCATGCATAGAAATCGGTTGACGTATCGTTGCGCAATCCCCACATCTGACGAATCAGGTAGTTGTCGTTGATGTTGTTGAAATTACCCTCAAACAACAACTTCTCATAGCTATACGCATGACCGTTTGCCCAACCGTTGATGTCGCCGCGATAATCCAATGGCGTAAACTTGGCAAACACGTCGTCTTCCGTCGTGGTGTTTCCTTCGTATTTCAGCAATTCATTATGCTTGATGCTGTTGGTGATGCGTCCGTCTTTCACGTACCAATACATGTTCATGTCGGGCGACAACGTGCGCAAGACAGCCTTTCCGCTCGTTGGCAATATCGTGTTTCCGTCGGTGGGAGCCACCACGTGCGTATAGATATAACTCTGCGTGTTGCTGCCAGATACGCCGTTGGGTTGCGCGGTAGATACCAGTCTTCCGCTCTCGTTCACCGTAATGCCCGCATTGTTGAATAATTGGTCGTTATCGGGATAAAGCATGATATAGTTCACGGCATCTTGGCAAAGGGTGGATTGCATACCCGAATTAGACAACATCGTTTGGAACGTGCTGTATTTCTTGTATTGGTAAGCAGGACCCGTTACGGAGTTGAACATGGCTGGAGGGGTGAGCACCGAGCAACCATAGAGAACGCCGTTTGAGCAAACCACGCGGTCGCTTTGCGGTACTTCCTTGGTATCGAACTTAATCGGTTGTTGCTCAGAGTCGAGGATGGTGCCTTTCTCTATTTCCTCTGGGAAGACGATACTCTGACTATAGATGCAGTGGCGGAGTAGGGTAGACACCAATGTTGGCGATACGGAGTCAAGGCTTACGTACCCACCCACTTTCCAATAGTCTTCGAAGAAGGCTTGCAGGGCCTCGTCGGTCGGCGCAAAGATGCTATAGGCATTGTAAGCCAGTTGCGTTACCATTCGGTAGTTGCTTACAGGCCACTCACTCGCAATCGGCGGAAGCGTCACGCCCGATGTAGCATCGTTGAAAGCCACCTGATAGAGGTCGGTTCCGTTTCCGTAGTTGAGCGTTAAGTCATCGTCTTTTGTGTAAGTCCTGAAAGAATCATAGAAAGACAAGAACTTTCCGTACTTCCCTGCGCTCGACATTTCCTTGTAGATAGTTTCCAATGGCTTGAGTACGCGGTCAATCTTGTAGATATAACCATTCTTGGCAATGGTTTCATATTCCGTGACAGACGCATTCGACACGTTGAAGCCGCCGTCACCCTTCCATCCCGTTTCTGGATAGAAATACTCATAGTTTCCCTTAGCGTCGATGCCCTTGGTACGGAACATCATGTAAGAGTAAACAGGCAAGTAGCGTTCCAAGTGATAAACGCTCACGTCGTACGTGGAAGAGTCGGTCACGTTGTGCTCGATGCTGATGGGGTCTTGGCTCTTCGTGCGGAACTTGTAATAAAGTCCTGCGTTGACAAGTTTTTCCTCATCGGTAGCACCGTCGCCTTCTTGCGGACGGAAGTTAATCAACTTGTTCTTGTCGAACGAGTAATAGAGGATGTGGAAACCAATCAGTTTCTTGATTTCCTCCGTTGAGAGTTCCTCAATCGAGGATTTTCCGTAATGTTGGCTAATGTACGCCGACATTGCCTCATCGGTTGGCGCCATCACGGTGAGGATGGATTTTCCGTTCAGGATGGGTTGGTATCCCGCCAAGTCCACTCCTTTCAGGAAGATGCCATAGTTCCCGTCGTTTGTCAGCTCTTCATAGATAGAACCCTTAATCCAGTCAGGGGTCTCGAAATACTTATCCATGTCGGAGCAAGACGAAAAAGCGAACGAGCACACCAATAGCGCGGCCATTGTCTTTTTTGAAAGTCTTGGTCTTCTCATATAATGATTGTAAATTGTTAGTGCCAAAATTTGTTGTAGTAGCACGTTTGTTTCAAATAGTTTGTAAATTTATGCAAAATTACTAAATAGAATTTATAACATTATATATAAATCGTGAAAATTAGGTAATTATAACATTTTTAACATTTCGCCTCCAACACATATATCACTTATGTTCATTGAATGTTTACAAAATCTATGAGCAATATGTCTGATTCCGTTCCTTTAGACAAGATGGTTTTGTTGTTCGTTCGGGCAAACAACCAAGGATACCAGTCGTCGATTAACTTTGGGCTGCACACGCTTGCATACTTTTCCTCACACGAAGGCGAGTGTTTAAAATGGTAGTCAAATTCCCAGTTGTAGAGATTGCGGCCGCACCAGAACTTCGTGTTCCTGTATTTGTCTTCTATTTGTTGGCAAAAAGAGCAAAACCTTTTTTTGTTTTGTTCATTGTATTGTTTCTTGTTCCTCACTTCATGTAAGATTCTCACATAGCAATCCCCCTTGTTGTTTAACCAATCAATATCATCCATGATTTGGCTTTCACCATATTTATATATAGCAAGCCCATGAGCGATAGCGATAGATTTGCCATTGTTGCAATACAGTCTAAGGTCAAAGCATCTTACTCCATATTTCTCATATTGCGTTCGGATGTCTACTTGTTGACAACGAGACATAAAGGAGAAGGGGCGAAGCCACCATTGTTTTACGGGCAGATACGACCATGAATTATGAGAACCGAGAATCATCTTGTTATTTTGCTTTTATTGTCATTATTACCGTTATGTCGATACAAAGATACGAAATGTTTGGCAAAATATAGTTGTTGCATCAAATTTTCTTTGACTTCTTTTGTCCTTTATGCATTTTCTGTTTGCTTTCTCGTTGGCTATGCAAGCGGGGGGAAGAAAAAGCGATTGTTGGATTGTCATGTAATTTCGTAATTTTGGTTCAATTTCCAGACGTTTTTTGAAATTATTTTGGATGTGGTGAGAAATATTGAAAAATTGCGAGGTTTTGTTAATTGGTTGATAATCAATTGCTTTTCGATTATGAGTCTTTGAAATGATAGATAAAAAGCATCATATTCATCGAAAAAAGCATTGTTTTGAGGCTCGTAAAGCATAGTTTTAGCACTCGTAAAGCTATCGTTTATGCATCGTAAAGCTATATATTTTTTGTCGAAACTCATTATTTTGTTCAGAAAGACGTGTTATTTGAAGTGTTTTAAATCATTTTTTGCTTCTTCAACTCTAGATTGCAGGAAAATCCAGATAAAACTTTGTAAAGAAGTATGATGTTTGAATTATGTGCATGAACAAAACCACGTTTATTGGGTGAAAGCAAGGATTATATTCCCTTTTTTCCCTCAAATGGTGTTTTTTAACAAAAAGGGGCATTTTCTTGACTTAGGTTAAAGATTGGGCGGAAAAACGGAGATGTTGGGAAATAAATGGATGGGGTAACTGAAAAATGTCTACCTTTGCACCGCAAAACAAAAAATTTGCAATCAGGATAAATAACATTAATAATTTAATTTAAAAAGGTAAAAAGATGAAAAAAGTAATGATGACATTGGTTGCTGCCATGATCACAGTTGCAGCAAGCGCACAGGTTTACGTAGGTGGTTCACTTGGTATCGGTAGCGTAAAGCTCGGTGCTAACGACGCAAAGACAAGTTTCAAGATTGTTCCTGAAATTGGCTATAACATCAACGACGAATGGGCAGTAGGTTTGGCTATCGGTTATCAGCAGGGTGAATGCAAGCTTGGTAAGGCAGATTACCTTCAAGAAACTGAAATGAAGTTGTTTGGCGTAAATCCTTACGTACGTAACACCTTCCTCCGTACAAAGTATGTAAACGTATTCGTTGACGGTGGTTTGACATATCAGACTATAAAGGATTTCGGTAGTGATTTCCAAATTGGTTTGAAGCCAGGTGTTGCCGTAAACTTCAACGATAAGTTGAGCTTCGTTGCTCACATCGGATTCATCGGATATGAAACTTTCAGTCCTAAGGGCGATGGTAAGTCAAGCAATACCGTAGGTGTTGACCTTGACGGAAACAATATCACGTTCGGTCTTTATTGGAATTTCTAATCATTATTGGTTAATACAGATTTGTCGGTGTGCTCGGGCTTTGTGCTTGGGCACACTTTTTTTGTGGCGATATTTTCGGTTCTTGTGAAATATTCCTCGTTCATCCTTTAATTTTCCGATAAAAATTTCTATCTTTGTCGCATCAAAACTTAATACCATGCAAAAGTTCGCTGATTACATCAAGGAAATAGAGATTGATTCCCTATGGAGTGGCAAGAGGCACATCCTCTGGACGCTCGACCGTCAGGTGAATATCCTGAGTGGCGTGAATGGAGTGGGAAAGAGTACCATATTAAATAAGGTGGTCAAGGGATTGTCGCAAGGCGGTGAGTTTCCCAGTCACATGTTGAAGGGCGTGAGGTTGAAGGTGTTTCCCGAGGATGCCAAGTGGATTAGGTATGACATCATCCGCTCGTTTGACCGTCCGTTGATGAACATGGAAAGCGTGTCGAAGATAGACATTCAACTTACCACGGAATTGGATTGGCAACTGTTTAAACTCCAGCGCCAGTATCTTGACTATCAAGTGAACGTGGGCAATCGTATCATCAGCGTCTTGCAGAGTGGCGACCCCGATGCCTCTGAGAAAGCCAAGGAAATCAGTATGCCGAAAAGACGCTTCCAAGATATTATGGATAAGTTGTTTGCCGATACGGGAAAGAAGATTATCCGCACGGAAAACGAGATTCGTTTTTCGCAGATTGGCGAGACATTGGTGCCTTATCAGTTGTCGAGCGGCGAAAAGCAGATACTCGTCATCATGCTGACCGTATTGGTGGAAGACAACCAGAACTACGTGCTTTTCATGGACGAGCCAGAGGTGAGTCTTCACGTGGATTGGCAACAGCAGCTCATCGACTTGGTTTTGCAACTCAATCCCAACGTGCAGATTATCTTGACCACCCATAGTCCTGCCGTCATCATGAACGGATGGATAGACAAGGTGACGGAGGTGTCGGACATCACGGATAACATGGATTAGGAAAAGGGGAGAGGTGGATGAGTAAGAGTTTAAAAGACAACTTATCATCAAGGTATTTCGAGGCGGCGAACAAACTCAATTCGAAAGACTCGCGACGTAGGATTATCGCTTACGTCGAGAGCTACGATGACGTGTTCTTCTGGCGCTCCGTGTTGAGTAGGTTTGAGAATAACAGGCGGTATTTTGAGGTGATGTTGCCTTCGCGTGAGTTTAAGTTGGAGCGCGGAAAGAAGGCGGTGCTCATGAACTTGCTTTCGAAGAAGGTGGGCGAGAACATGATTGCTTGCGTGGATGCTGATTATGATTTCCTCATCCAAGGAAGAACGTTGGCGTCGAAGGAAATCGTTTCCAATCCCTATATCTTTCACACGTATGCCTACGCCATCGAGAATCTGCAATGTTTCGGTCCTTCGTTGCACGATGTTTGCGTGGCCGTAACGCTCAACGATCATGTGATTTTCGACATGAACGAGTTTTTGCGCCAGTATTCCATCGCCATTTTCCCGTTGTTCGTTTGGAGCATTTGGTATTACCGAACACCAGATTATAAGGATTTCAGCATCACGGATTTTTGTAGGGTGATAGAGATTGGCAACTTCGTGATGGAGAATGCTGGTGAAATCTTGGCGCGCGTGAGGCATAAGGTAGGACAGAAAATCAAGCAATTGCAACAAAAGAATCCCAATGCGAAGGAGAGTTATTTGCAATTGAAGCAGGAATTGAAAGATTTAGGCGTTACTCCCGACACTACCTATTTATATATACAAGGTCATCAGTTGTTCGACAAGGTGGTGGTTCCGATGATGAAGAAGGTTTGCGACAGGCTCGTGAGAGAACGTGAACGCGAGATACAGAAACAGAGTATGCACAGTACGCAATACCGAAACGAAATGTCGTGTTACACGAAGAGCATAGAGGATTTGACGGGCGTGCTGAAGCGAAACGTGGGATATATGCGCTCAAATCCTTTCTTGCACATCGTGTCAGATTTGCAAAAGTTCTTGAATCGCAAGGAAGAAACACAGGAGGGAAAGAATTGTAGTGCGCTAAACGGCGGACAACAAGCATATAGTGCTGGGCAACGTCTTGGGTAAGAGAGTGTATGTGAAGTTTTAAGCGCTGTAAGTGCAATAGATTCTGGTTGTCTATGCTTTTGCGCTTACAGCGCGTTTATCCCTCTGCACATCTTTCCCAGGGCGTTGCCCTACCCTTTATACACATCTTTGACGATTTTAAGTAACTCGCTTTTTGAGTACAGGTTATCCAACCCTCTCTTGAATGTCGT
>OMWI01000016.1 GCA_900314715.1 uncultured Prevotellaceae bacterium
TGAAACGCAATGCATACGGATTCAGAGACGACAGGTATTTTACCCTGAGGCTCTACGCTCTACACGACTGCCGTATCACTCGAAATGTCGGATGAACCTTTTATTCTTCATTCTTCATTTCTATGAATTCATAGACAATAAGAATTCTTCGTTGTTTTGTGTACGCTCCATGCGTTCGTGGATGGTATTCATGGCCTCTACAGAATTCATGTCGGCAATATACTTACGAAGAATCCACATGCGGTCGAGTGTAGTCTTGTCTTGCAACAAGTCATCACGACGCGTACTTGAAACCACGAGGTTAACAGCTGGGAAGATACGTTTGTTAGACAAGTTGCGATCAAGTTGCAATTCCATGTTACCCGTTCCCTTGAATTCCTCAAAGATAACTTCATCCATCTTACTACCCGTATCTATCAATGCAGTAGCAATAATAGTTAGCGAACCACCACCTTCTATATTTCTAGCTGCACCAAAGAAACGCTTGGGCTTTTGAAGAGCATTTGCATCAACACCACCAGTTAGCACCTTACCTGATGCTGGGGCAACGGTATTGTAAGCACGTGCCAAACGAGTGATTGAATCCAAGAATATCACTACATCATGGCCGCATTCCACCATTCGCTTTGCCTTTTCCAACACGATACCAGCAATCTTAACATGACGTTCTGCAGGTTCGTCAAAGGTTGAAGCAATCACTTCCGCATTTACTGTACGAGCCATATCTGTTACTTCCTCTGGTCGTTCGTCAATCAGCAACATCATCAGATAAGCCTCTGGGTGATTGGCAGCAATGGCATTGGCAATGTCTTTCATCAAGATAGTCTTACCCGTTTTAGGTTGCGCTACTATCAATGCACGTTGTCCTTTTCCTATCGGCGAGAACAAGTCAACAACACGCGTTGACATATTTGTCGTATGAGGATCATTGCAAAGATTATACTTCTCGTCAGGGAACAATGGAGTGAGATGTTCGAATGGAATACGGTCTCTCACGTCGGCCGGTAAACGTCCATTGATTTTCTCAATGCTTGTCAACGGGAAATACTTCTCACCATCACGTGGAGGACGAACATGACATTGAATCACGTCACCTGTCTTCAAGCCATAACGCTTAATCAGATTGTTTGCCACATACACATCATCTGGAGAAGATAGATAGTTGTAATCGCTTGAGCGAAGGAATCCATAACCATCGGGCATGATTTCAAGAACTCCGTTAGCTTCAATGACATTCTCGAAATCATATAATGGTACATTTTCTACTGGTGCTGGTTGATAAACAGCAGGTGGCACTTGCTGCATCATAGAGGTTGGATTGTCAAACATATCGTAGTTTGGCATTGCTCCTTGGTCTTCTATGGGCAAGTCTATCACAGTGATGAAATCCGTTCCATCTTGCGGATCGCCTTCCCAAACCTCATCCATAGGAATGCCAGCCTCATCCATCATGTTTTCGTTGTGAGCATTGATCTTTGCTTGCAATTGTTCCAACAACTCCGCATTACCCTCTTCCATTGCCTGATCATCCGCATATTTCTCTTCTGGAATAGCTTCTGAATCATCCATCTCATCAGATTGGTCGTTAACAACATCAAGCAAACTGTTCGAAGACTCCATTTCAGAATCTTCCATCATGTCTATATCGGGCACTTCCATAGGAGCTTCAGCATTCTCTTCAAGTGTAGTAGACTCAACAACTTCCTTGGGTTCTTCTACAACCTCAGTTTTCTTGCTTTTGCGAGTAGTCTTTCGCTTCGTTGGAGTCTTAGTTTCCGAATTTGTGCTTTGCTTCTCATCTTCCGCAGGTACTTCATCCTTAAACAATGATGGTTGTTCTACACTTTGCTTGGATTTCTTAGCATCTAAATTCTCACCGTCCTTTCCGTTTACGGAATACACCTTATCAGGATCTTTTTTCGTAATTCTCGAACGACGGCGTTTAGTTGTGGTGGAAGGACTTTCACTACCTTTAATCACAGCTTGCCTATCCAAGATTGCATAAACAATATCATCTTTAGTGGCACCTGCATTGTACTCAGCACCTAACTCACGTGCGATACCTTCCAACACGGCGATATCTTTCGATAAAAGTTCGTCTTTACTATACATTATATATAAAATGATTATTTAAAAGAGACGTTTCAAGAACTGTAACGCTCAAATCTTTAACAAGTGCAAAGGTACTACTTTTTTTCCATACACACAAAAAAAGGTTCGCTTTTTTTGCGAACCTTTTCAAATTATCGTTGAAGAAACGAATTATTCACCTTTTTCCAACTTAGCTTTCAATTCAGCAAGTGCATCAATGTCACCAAGTGTTGTTCCAGCAGCTACGTTATTGGCAGCAACTGTCTCTTCCTTCTTAACTGCATGTTTGCGTGGAGCGGCTTTCTTCTCTTCCTTAGCCTCTTCGAAAGTACGACTGTGAGAGAGGATGATACGTTTGGTATCCTTAACAAACTCGATTACCTTGAATTCGAGTTCTTCTCCTAATTGAGCTTGTGAACCATCTTCCTTTACCAAGTGCTTTGGAGTAGCGAAACCTTCACCACCTTCATTCAAGGAAATCACGGCGCCCTTATCCATCATATCGGTAATCTTACCAGTATGAACGCTACCAGGAGTGTAAAGAGACTCGTATGTATCCCAAGGATTATCCTCGAGTTGCTTGTGACCGAGAGAGAGACGACGGTTTTCCTTGTCGATTTCAAGAACCAACACATCAATCTCAGCACCTTGTTGTGTAAACTCTGAAGGATGCTTAACTTTCTTCGTCCAAGAGAGGTCGCTAATGTGAATCAAACCATCTACACCTTCTTCGAGTTCTACGAAGATACCGAAGTTAGTGAAGTTGCGAACCTTAGCCACATGCTTGCTTCCAACAGGATATCTTTCCTCGATATTCTCCCATGGATCAGCCTTGAGTTGCTTAATACCAAGAGACATCTTACGCTCGTCGCGGTCGAGAGTCAAAATAACAGCCTCTACCTCATCACCAACGTGCATGAACTCTTGTGCAGAACGCAAGTGCTGGCTCCAAGACATTTCACTAACGTGGATAAGACCTTCAACGCCAGGAGCGATTTCTACAAATGCTCCGTAGTCAGCGATAACGACAACCTTACCCTTCACGTGGTCACCAACCTTCAAATCTGCATCCAAAGCATCCCATGGATGTGGAGTGAGTTGCTTCAAACCAAGAGCGATGCGCTTCTTCTCGTCATCGAAGTCGAGAATAACAACGTTAATCTTCTGGTCAAGAGCAACAACTTCATGTGGATCACTTACGCGACCCCAAGACAAGTCTGTGATATGTACGAGTCCGTCAACACCACCGAGGTCCACGAATACACCGTAGCTGGTGATATTCTTAACGGTACCTTCGAGGATTTGACCTTTCTCGAGCTTAGAGATAATGTCTTTCTTCTGTGCTTCCAACTCAGCCTCGATAAGAGCCTTGTGAGAAACAACAACGTTACGGAACTCTTGGTTAATCTTAACGATCTTGAATTCCATGGTCTTGCCTACGAATACATCGTAGTCACGTATAGGATGAACATCGATTTGGCTACCTGGTAAGAATGCTTCGATTCCAAATACGTCAACAATCATACCACCCTTCGTACGACACTTGATGTAACCTTGTACGATTTCCTCATTGTCAAGGGCAGCGTTAACGCGTTCCCAACTCTTGCTCAAACGAGCTTTCTTGTGAGAGAGAACCAATTGACCTTTTTTGTCTTCCTGATTTTCTACGTATACCTCAACGGTATCGCCAACCTTCAGGTCAGGGTTGTAACGAAATTCTGATGCAGCGATAACTCCATCGCTCTTGTAACCGATATTAACGATAACCTCTTTCTTATCGATAGAGATTACTTTACCATCAACAACTTGATGATCAGCTACCTTGTTAAGTGTTTCATCGTAAGCCTTTTCAAGATCTTCTTGACTTACGTTTGCGATTGTACCATTCTCGAACTCTTCCCAATTGAAGTCCTGTAATGGTTCAACGTTTTTAAAGTTTGACATGTTAATTAATTAAAAATTGTTTAAAACTAATAAAGTTAGACTTTATGTGAATTCTCTTAGGCAATGGCTAAAGAGCCAAAGCGAGTGCAAAATTACACCAATTAAATAATATAGGAAAAAATAGTTGAAAGTTTCCTTCTGGAATTACATTTTTTTAACCAAATTAATCCTAAATCCATCATAGAAACTCATTTACTTATCCATTACGGGACGTATAGAGCAGCCATCTGGACGAGGTTTCGGATTCCATCCCTTGTATCTTTCGATAAGCGCTAATATAAAAGCATTACCTGCTTTATTGCGTGTTTCTGCCGTTCCCGACCAATAACAACCATACAAACCACGGTCGTATAGGTCCTTTTCTTTTCTATAACCACTATTGGGGAAGAATATAGTATTACCATTACGAGCGATGAACTTTACGCCTTGCACTCCGTTGACTTTTATCCATACATAATCGCATCTTGTACACAATTCCCTGATTTCTTCTTGGGTAGGCATTCTCCATTTTCCGCCCCACTTCACATGTGCCACATCATATTCCGTACCACTAATCACCTTGCCTAACTTATGACAAGTTTTTCTCGTACCGTCACTATGCTTGTAAGTAGACCAATCATAGAAATCTTTTTTTTCCAATTCACCCCATGCATAATAATCCCCATATCCTTCTGGATAAGAGGCTCCCATGTTATGGCTTGCCCATAAAACACTTAGTCCCAAGTCAATCGGTTCACCTGGCGTTTCCTCTTGTTGAGAAAAAGAGTTATAAACAATGTCTTCAATCGACATATACATCATGTTTGTCGCATGGTTATTTAGTGTTTCTTTCGTGGTAAACATTCCATGCAACAATGGAATAAGCATTAATAATAGAAATTTAGGTTTCATGGTATCTTGTTTTTAGTTATTCTTTATCTCTAACCTTCTTCTTCTTTTTCTTCTTAGTTCCAAACAAGTCGCTCAATCCATTAAAATCCTTTTTCATAATCAAGCCAACGCCTTGCGTCGTCAAACTATTTCGAGTGAAATAGCGATCGTTGGTCTGATTGTAAACCTTAATGGCGAGATTACCGTTTGGATAGAGCAAATAGCGAATATCGAAATCACCGATAAAACTACTTGTAGCATTCACGTTGTCACGATAGCCAAACTGACCGTTAATCAACAAGCGATTGTTCAATAATCGTCCACTCAACAATCCTTCATATTCGGCATTGTTAAATCCCTCATTTCCCGTTGAAATGTTAGCACCGAAGTTCCAATTGTTATTCTTAATAACTGAACCCAACACATTATTTAATTGTTGGCTAATCGTTCCGCTAAGAATACTTTGCATGGCCAAACTTGTCTGACTATAAGGCCCTGTGCTTTCAGACGTTGCATTGTTGGCATCTTGATTATAGAACCTACCGATAGCCAACAAATACAATACTTGTTGATTGCGTTCTTCGCCACTATTCACGATGCTGTAAATCATCTGTTTTGCATCTGTTCCCACGGTAGGCATGTCGAAGTCGAATTCTATGCTTGGCGAGTTTGGTGTTCCCGTAATATCCATCAAGCAATCTACACGAATATTGTTGCTCGAAAAACTCTTGCCGATGCTCAAGTCAGACAAGCTAACTCCATTCAACGTATACAAGGCCTTTAAGTTAAGCACCGCTTGATATGGGTCGCCTCCAAAGCTGATAGAACCACCTTGTTGGAATTGGAAATCACGCTTGATGACATTCTGAATTGTCAATTTATAGACACCATGATCTACGACAAAGTTGCCAAACATGTCAAAACTACCCTTATTATAATAAGTTGCACGAAGCACACCATTACCGTTTAGTGATATATAATCACCACTCTTCGGGTCCATAATCAACTTAAGCGTTGCCGAAGGAGTGGTATTGATAAGGAAGTTGATATGTATATCACTATCCATATTATATGTTTGAGCGCCATAAACGATATGTTTACGAGTGCTAAGTGTATCGTTTACGAAGCCTAAAGATAGTGTATCGATTCGAGCACCCCAACGAATGAATTCCTGATTGTTGATTGCGCCAGGAGAAGCCACGTTATATACGATTTGCGAACCATCATTTGGCGTCATGTCAACGTCAATAGTAACCTCCCCACTCTTACCTACTATTCGGCAATCTCCCGTTCCATATACCGTTCCACAGAACGTATTGTCTCCGAAATCCTTAAAGTCATAAGCCAATAAATTCTGTGCATTCACATTCAAGTCATACGATAAGTTGGTCAGACTTTCATGATTCACGCTTCCTGTGACAATTCCGACATGTCCAAATTGGTCGTATATCGTATCATTACTGAATATTATATGGTCGGGAATCAAACGTATCGTGTCGTTATGAAGCGTATACGTGGTATTCAAACTACTAATCGTGATATTTCCGTCAGCCACCGCTTGACCTTTTAAGTTAAGGTCGCTCAATGCGCCAAATAGCGTTAAATCGCCCGAACCACGTGCTTCCACGTCTTCCATGAAACTTCCACAGAAGCTCTCCAAGAATTCCAAACGAGCATGGTGTGGACAAATCAGAAGTTCAAGGCTATCCCGTTGGGGAGATACATAACCGTTAACCGTAGTAAAGGCACCTTCCACATCTTTGGCAACAGCATTAATGTCTATTTGTTCTGTCTCATTGTTCAAGAAGGCATCAGCTGTCAATACTCCCAACCTACCATCTTCAAACCTGAAATCATTCACGGTCAGATGTGCGGAAGCCTCGGGATGGTCGAAAACACCTGCCACATAAGCCTTTCCGGAAGCATACCCACTAAAGGAGACGGCATCGAAATCCACCAAGTCAAGGATGTAACTCACATTCACGTCTTTTAAATCAACGAAAAGAGAATCTCCGATATTTTTTGTCAACAAACCATCTACGATAACATGCTGTTTATCATGGCGAACGGCGAAATGGTCAACGAGGATTTCATCCTTTTTATATACTACATTACTGGGTTGAATCTCCCAAATCGTATCACCTATCTGCAAGTTCGAGGGATGAATGTCAATATGTGCGGCATTCGTGCCTTCCTCTGATTCAAAGAAACGAGCATCAAGATTCAGATTACCTTTCAAAGGTCGTAAATCGTGCTCGTTGATAATATCTACGCTTGTTGACAATTTATTGTTAATGGCGTCAGCCTTCACGTCTAATGATAATTTCCTACCCAATTCATCCATTTTTTCCAATTGCGCAACCGCCCGAAGTGTATCATTGGGAGTGGAAATCTTAACCTTCGCATTGACGAATTGATCACCATCGTAAATAAAATAAGGAGATGTAGCCAACAAATCCAATGAATGCGCCCTATCATCCAAGTTTCCTTCAAGGTGGATGGGTGAATCCAAATCCAAAGGAATATCAAACACGTCTTTCAGCCAATCGCTCTTGAATAACGTGGCGTTTATCTTAAATTGATTATCACGATGGTTGGAATACTTAGGCAAGCCAGGTAGCGTTGGCAACTTCTCTCCCACAAGATTCGTAATGCTCTGTATGATGGTTCTATAGTCATAATCACCCAAAATTTCGATACTTGCAAAGTCACTCATCATTTCAAGGAAACGTCCTTGTTCATCATCTCCCGCCTCTACATGAAAGTTATCCAACTCATAATGTCGCTCTTCTGAATCCATCACGAAATGATTGACATCTATCATTCCATCCAATGTTTCTAAGGAATTACCTTGTATGTTTGCCACTAAATCGAAATCAAACTTCGTACCAGGCCATTTGTTCGACAAATTCAATGCGGAGAGGTCGAGTCTTCTTACCTCTGCCTCTACATTCGCAGAAGATTTCCTCCCTTGATCAACAACTTTACCCACTAAATCGATTTTGGCATTTGGGTCATCAATGGCAAATTTACCCTCCATCGTGCCGTTTTCGTAAGAACCATCTAAATCTATATTATTGAAAGTATAGTTGTTGTAATCAAATTTCAATACTTTTCCCTTTGCCTTCACCTGCGGTTTCTTATTGGCAAACAATTTTCCGTCGAATTGGATATTCGCTATTATCTCATTGAATTTGGTATCATCAAGAATCTGACGCAAATTGATTCCCGAAGTTTCCACCTTGCCTAAGAAATTCATTCCTTTTTTATCTAAGGAAAGATTGGCATTTCCAGCACCCGTCTTCAACAACCCATTCATCGACAAATCGTTACTTGAACCACCTAAATTACCCGTGAAATCAATGTCGCCTATCCTTGTCAATTCTTTCGGAATGCTGAATTTCGCTCCTAAATTATCCGAAAGGAACTTGATTCCACCTTCACTAAACTTGACTTTCGTTATATGTGTCGACCATCGAGGCTTTGAAGACAAGTCTGCCAACGAACCATACGCATTCAAGTTGATGCTTCCCTTTTCAGAACTAATCTCAATATCCTTGACATTCAATAAATCTTGTGTTCCAGAAATCGATGTTTTCAAGTAAATAGGATTCTTGAAATTACGCAATAATGGTACAAAACAACTGATGTCTGAGGGTGTTATCTTGGATTGTTCAATACCTCCACTAATACTTAAAGTAGACAAGTCTAACTGATTGTCTTTCATTTGGAAAGTGGTATTGATAGGTTCAAGCGTCAGATTCGTATTAGGCAACTTCAACTGGAAGTTCTCCAAGGAAGCTGATTGTTTATTGGCAGCCAACTTAAAAGACAATGCTCCCACATCCAAACCTGCCTTTTCCTTGAACGATAACCTCTTTAGATTCACGTTTAATGAATCGTCGGTCAAAGTATTCAGAATCACGTGAGCGCTGATATCAGTCAGAAGAATGTGCTCCAAAGCAAATTCCTGATGCTTGGGAGCAACGTCTAATTGATCGTACTTCACCCTTCCATGACGCACAATCAACGAGCCAATCGACAAATCCAATGGTGTGTGCGATGTAGTGTCCTTTGACGCAAGCGAATCTAATACAAATTGGAAATTAGGTTTGGTATTCGCATCTCGTTTATATAGATTTGCATTCAAGCCAAACAATTGCGCAGAAGTAATCACTATCTTCCCTTTCATGAGATGAAAAAGTCCGATGTTCACCGACATTCTCGTAGCTTCCAACATCGTCTTTCCCGTTTGGTCTTGCATATAGACACCATCAATGACAAGACGATTCAAGAAACCCAAGTCAACACGGTCTACCGTGACCTTTGTTCCAAACTTTTCCGAAAGAACTTCACCTACTTTATTTCCAATCAAATCTTGTACTGCTGGTATATGTAGCAGTACTATCAGGGAAACATACAATCCAACGATAGTCCATATTCCCCCACGAATAATATTTTTTAGGTTATTCAAATCACTGCAAAATTACTATATTTCATGTGATTTAGAAAGAAAACCCCAAAAAAAATTCCACCAATTGTAAATTTTCACTATATTTGCACAGTATTTCGTTTGAGAGAATTATTTATATCATATTTTTATTTATGGCAAATGTAATCAAGTTACGTAAAGGCTTAGACATAAACCTTAAAGGTAAAGCCATAAAGGAGAAGATGACCATTGGAAAAGTAAGCGAATATGCACTCTCGCCTTCTGATTTCACGGGCATAACTCCTAAAGTGACTATACACGAAGAGGATCATGTAAAAGCCGGGGAAGCCTTGTTCGTAAACAAGAATTTCCCTGAAGTACGTTTTGCCTCACCAGTCAGCGGAACTGTAACGGCAGTTGAGCGTGGTGAACGCAGAAAAGTGCTTTGCGTGAAGATCAAAGCCGATGAAAAACAGGAGTTCGTCGACTTTGGCAAACGCAATGTATCATCTATGAATGGCGATGAGGTAAAGAAGGCACTGCTTGAAGCAGGTCTTTTCGGCTACATCAATCAATTGCCTTATGCCGTTTCTACCACACCAACCGAAACGCCAAAGGCAATTTTCGTATCCGCTTTGCGCGACAAGCCATTGGCATCAGACTTTGAGTTTGAGTTAATTGGCAACGAAAAGGCTTTCCAAACAGGTTTGACAGCATTGTCAAAGATGGCAAAAACTTATTTGGGAATCGGTGCCAAGCAATCAGCATCGGCATTGGTGAATGCAAAAGACGTGGAAATCAACATTTTTGACGGTCCTTGTCCTGCTGGTAACGTTGGCGTTCAGGTAAACCATATTTCTCCCGTGAACAAAGGAGAAGTGGTTTGGATAGTTGAACCGACAGCTGTTATCTTCTTTGGAAGGCTATTCGACGAAGGGAAAGTTGACCTAACACGTACGGTAGCCATAGCAGGAAGTGAAGTTGAGAATCCCTGTTATGCAGATGCATTGATAGGTACTCCTCTCTCTGTTTTGTTGAAAGGAAAGATTAACCAAGAAGACAACATTCGTATCATCAACGGCAATCCCCTTTCTGGTTCAAAGACAAGTATTGATGCTTACCTTGGAGCACACACGTCAACCATCTCAGTCATTCCAGAAGGAGACCATGCCGACGAAATGCTTGGATGGATATTGCCTCGTTTCAAGCAGTTCTCCGTAAACAGGAGTTACTTCTCATGGTTGCTTGGCAACAAGGAATATACTTTAGATGCACGTGTGAAAGGTGGCGAACGTCGTATTATCATGAGTGGCGAATATGATAAGGTATTGCCTATGGACATTTATGGTGAATACCTCATCAAAGCTATCATTGCAGGCGACATTGACAGAATGGAGCAACTGGGTATTTACGAAGTTTCTCCAGAAGACTTCGCCCTTGCAGAGTTTGTTGACTCTTCTAAATTGGAATTGCAACAAATCGTTCGTAACGGATTGGATATGCTCAGAAAGGAAAATGCATAATTCATCATCATTAACTCTCAAATATTAAAGACATGAGTTTAAGAAAATATATCGATCATATCAAACCGAACTTCGAGGAAGGCGGAAAGCTACATGCCTTCAGAAGCATCTTTGATGGATTCGAAACCTTCCTTTATGTGCCAAATACAACGGCGAAAAGCGGTTCGAACATCCATGATGCCATTGACTCGAAGCGCATTATGAGTATGGTGGTCATTGCATTGATGCCTGCCATGCTATTCGGAATGTATAATATAGGCTATCAAAACTATCTGGCAGCAGGAACATTGGCTTCGGCTTCCTTCCTGGAGATATTCATCTATGGTTTCCTGGCCGTTCTTCCAAAGATTCTCGTTAGTTATATCGTTGGTCTTGGCATTGAGTTTGCTTGGGCACAATGGAAAGGCGAGGAAATTCAGGAAGGTTATTTGGTAAGCGGAATATTGATTCCGTTGATAGTTCCTATTGGCTGTCCTTTGTGGATGTTGGCTTTGGCTTGCGCATTCTCCGTGATTTTCTGTAAGGAGATATTTGGCGGAACGGGTATGAACATCTTCAACCCCGCCATTGCAGCACGTATGTTCTTGTTCTTCTCGTATCCTTCCAAGATGACAGGTGATACTATTTGGGTGGCACAAAACAGTATCTTTGGACTGGGTAATGATTTACCTGATACATTTACCGCAGCTACGCCACTTGGTGAGATTGGACAAGGCATTACACCAAGCACTTCCATTTGTGACATGATTTGTGGTTTCATTCCTGGTTCTATTGGCGAGACATCTATCATTGCCATTGCCATTGGAGCAGCCATTCTGCTTTGGACTGGCATTGCCTCTTGGCGCACGATGCTTAGTGTATTCGTTGGTGGTGCTGTGCTTGCATGTATCTTCGAGCAGACCGGCAGTTTCACAATTGGGTGTGAAACAGTTCCTTGGTGGCATCACTTCGTGATGGGCGGCTTCGCCTTCGGTGCTGTCTTCATGGCTACCGATCCCGTCACCTCGTGCCGTACCACCTGCGGCCAGTACATCTACGGTTTCCTGATTGGTGCAATGGCTATCATTATCCGCGTCATGAACGCTGGTTATCCAGAAGGTATGATGCTTGCCATCTTCTTTGGTAACATGTTCGCTCCTACGATTGACCATTTCATCGTAGAGCGCAATATTTCTAAACGTTTGAAGAGAGGAGGTACAAAATGAAACTGAATACTAATTCGAACTCATACATTATTATATATAGTGCAGTTCTCGTCATTATCGTTGCCTTCTTGTTGGCATTCGTCTTCCAAGCATTGAAGCCTATGCAAGATGCAAACGTAGCACTTGACGTAAAGAAACAGATTCTCTATTCACTTAATATACGTGGTTTGGATGGCGAAGAAGCCGAAGCCAAGTATAAGGAAGTCGTTAAGGAAGAAATAGAGGCTGAAGGTTTGAAATACTTTGCATGTGAAATAGACGGTCAGCCAAAGTATGTATTTCCATTAAAAGGAATGGGTCTTTGGGGCGGCATTAGCGGTTTCCTCTCTGTCAATGACGATTTGAATACGGTATATGGAGCATACTTCAACCATGAAAGCGAGACTGCCGGTCTTGGAGCCGAAATCAAGGATTCGCAAGCGTGGCAAGAGAAATTTCAAGGTAAGAAAATCTTTGATGCCAATGGTGAAGTTGCACTCTCTGTAGTGAAGAAGGTGGATAATCCCGATACACAAGTGGATTGTGTAACTGGTGCCACCCTTACCTCTAATGGTGTTAGCGATATGCTCCGTGATTGTATGAAACAATATATGAACCTCTTAAAGAAATAAGATATGGCTTTATTCAGTAAACAAAATAAGGAGGTTTTCACAAACCCGTTGAATATTGACCACCCAATTCTTGGTCAGGTATTGGGAATTTGTTCGGCTCTTGCCGTTACATCGCAATTAAAACCTGCCATTGTAATGGGACTTGCCGTAACGGTGATTACGGCTTTTGCCAACGTAATCATCTCATTAATTCGCAATACCATTCCAAACCGCATTCGTATTGTGGTGCAATTGGTGGTTGTGGCAGCTCTCGTAACAATCGTTTCCCAGATATTAAAGGCTTTCGCTTACGACGTAAGTGTTCAGCTTAGCGTATATGTTGGATTGATTATCACCAACTGTATATTGATGGGACGCTTGGAAGCGTTTGCCATGATGAACAAGCCTTGGCCTTCTTTCCTTGACGGAGTTGGCAACGGACTTGGCTATGCAATGATTCTCGTGATTGTAGGTGCTTTCCGTGAATTCTTCGGACGTGGTTCTTTGTTAGGTTTCCAGATTATTCCTGATGCCTGCTACGACCTCGGCTACGTTAACAACGGTATGATGACGATGCCTGCTATGGCTCTTATCCTCGTTGGATGTGTAATTTGGGTTCATAGAGCATATTTTTATAAGGAGAAATAAGTATGGAACACGCAATAAGTCTTTTGTTTAGGTCGATTTTCGTCGACAATATGATTTTCGCATTCTTCCTCGGTATGTGTTCTTACCTTGCCGTTTCGAAGACCGTGAAAACATCCTTGGGATTGGGAATGGCAGTTACATTCGTGTTGACCGTTACCGTTCCCGTAAACTATTTGTTGCAAACAAAAGTTCTCGGTCCCGATTGTATTGCTGAAGGGGTTGATTTGAGTTATCTTAGTTTTATCCTCTTCATTGCAGTTATCGCCGGTATGGTGCAATTGGTTGAAATGACTGTTGAGAAATACTCTCCTTCTCTCTATGCTGCATTAGGTATCTTCCTTCCGCTGATTGCCGTTAACTGCGCTATCATGGGAGCTTCGCTCTTCATGCAACAACGCATTTTGATGGAACCTACCAATTCGCAAGCCATCAATTCCATTTGGGATGCGATAGTTTATGGTTTTGGTTCAGGTATTGGTTGGACGTTGGCCATTGTAGCTCTTGGTGCTATACGTGAAAAGATGCAATACTCTGACGTTCCCAAACCATTACAGGGTCTTGGCATTGTATTCATCACTGTTGGTCTTATGGCTATGGCAATGATGTGTTTCTCAGGATTAAATATTTAATAAAGGTATGGCACAATTTATAGCAATTAGTATAGGAGTATTCCTTTCCTTGATCATCCTTGTGGTGATCGTTCTGCTCGTGGCAAAGAAATATCTCTCGCCAAGCGGTAATGTGAATATTGAAATCAATGGAGACCGTACCATCAACGTGCCTCAAGGTTCAAGTCTGATGACAACTCTTAACGAGAATGGCATATTCTTACCGTCTGCCTGTGGTGGAAAGGCATCTTGCGGACAATGTAAGGTACAGGTATTGGAAGGTGGAGGCGAAATTCTCGATTCAGAAAAGCCTCACTTCACTCGTAAAGAAATTAAGAATCATTGGCGTTTGGGTTGTCAATGCAAGGTGAAAGGTGACTTGAAGATTCATGTTGATGAGTCTATTCTTGGTGTGAAAGAGTACGAGTGTACCGTTATTTCCAACAAGAACGTGGCTACATTCATCAAGGAATTTAAGGTACAATTACCTCCGGGTGCACACATGGATTTCTTACCTGGTTCTTATGCACAGATTAAGATCCCAGCATTCGATTGCATTGATTATGATAAGGACTTCGATAAGTCGTTGATTGGTGATGAATACCTGCCATCTTGGGAGAAATTTGGATTATTCCCATTGAAGTGTAAGAATCCAGAACCAACGATTCGCGCATATTCTATGGCTAACTATCCAGCAGAAGGCGACGTATTTATGCTTACCGTTCGTATCGCAACTCCTCCATTCAAACCTGACAGAAGTGGGTTTATGGATGTTAATCCTGGTATTGCATCATCCTATATCTTCTCGTTAAAGCCTGGAGATAAGGTAGTTATGAGTGGTCCGTTTGGTGATTTCCATCCTCATTTCGACTCAAAGAAAGAGATGATTTGGGTAGGTGGTGGTGCAGGTATGGCTCCTTTGCGTGCACAGATTATGCACATGACAAAGACATTGCATACAACCGACCGCGAAATGCATTATTTCTACGGTGCTCGTGCACTCAACGAGGTGTTCTATCTCGAAGATTTCTTAGGATTGGAAAAGGAATTCCCGAACTTCCACTTCCATCTCGCACTCGACCGTCCAGATCCAGCCGCAGATGCTGCAGGTGTAAAATACACTCCTGGATTCGTTCATCAAGTTATGCTCAACACATACTTGAAAGACCACGAGGCACCTGAAGATGTTGAATATTACATGTGTGGTCCTGGTCCTATGTCGAATGCCGTTGTATCCATGCTTGATTCACTCGGCGTAGAGCCAGAATCTATCATGTATGATAACTTTGGAGGATAACCATCCTTCATTATTAATAATAGGTGATAAACAAATTGACTCGTTTATCACCTTTTTTATTAATACCGTTTTTTGTATTTTATATAGATTAAGACTTTGAAATAAGGAAAGGTCATTTGTATGCTGTAAACCATTGACTTATACGCTACATACGAATGATTTACAGCAAATAAATCAATGATTTACTTCGTCTAAAGCGATGGTTTGAGCATTCAAAATCAACTAAGCATATAAACTACAGTTAGCGTCCCTTCTTCCACTTTAAAATGGATATCATGTCCTTCGAATAACAAACCATAGACTTTTGTGGAATCATGGTGATAATGAGGACGTGGATCAAGTTCTAAGGAGTGTTTTAATGCTTGTAATTGTTCTGGCGAGAAACGAGACGCAATAGATGATGGGATTATTACTTTCAACTTTTCCCAAGAACGTTGATCCACAAATCCACAACGTGCATCAGGATAGCAATCCGCATACACCAAGTATGGCTTTATATCGTAAATGGGCGTTCCATCCATCAAATCACCGCCAAGTACATGGATAATAGGACCTTTTGCAGTTTCCCATTCTATATGGTCAATCTTTACGACTGACAATCCCAATGCATTAGGACGATAAGGTGAACGCGTGGCAAACACACCCATACGTTCATTTCCTCCCAATACCGGTGGACGAACTACAGGACTATTGGCTCGGTGTTTATTGGCAGAAAACTCCCAAATCAACCATATATAATCGAAATCTTGTAATCCACGCAGATAATCCGCATTGCGGAACGATGGTTGAAACACGATTTCTCCATGCAGTTCTTTCACCAATCCACTTTGTTTAGGAATGCCAAACTTCGATTGAAATGGCGAATGGAATGTGGCTATAGGTTCTATTTGCACGCTAAAAATGATAAAAGAATGAGGTAATAATAATCCCTGCGAACGTAACTGATACTACTATCACAGGTAAATATCCATGTTTAATCTCTTTCTTAGGTTTTTCACCTGTCACATATGCAAAAAGAAGATACGCCAATATAGCTCCTGTCAATCCCAACAACATTCCTACGAACAAGTCGCCAGGATAATGGACTCCCAAATACGAACGAGAATAACACACAAGAATCGCCCAAGCTGCCAAGAAAGAATTCAACCAATACTTTCTGAAAAGAAATGCCACAAAAAACACAATTCCCCATGTATTTGATGAATGAGATGATGGAAAGCCATAAGGTCCGCCTCGATAATCATTCACCACATGCACCATAGAAGATATGGGATTGTCCAAGTTAGAAGGCCTTAACCTACCAATCCATGGGCGAAGCCATTGTGAATTGAAGTTATCTGTTATCAATATCATCAAACCTATCGCCACGGCACACCAAAGAAACGACTTTGACGAATGGTTTCTGAATATGACGTATATCAAAGAAATATACAATGGAATCCAAACATATTTATCGGTTACCAACCACATAAAAGAATCCCAGTATGCCGAATGCATGTGATTAATACCCAACAACATTTGGGTATCCAAATCTTTGATGTTTTGAACAATACCTAAAGCAATTGTTTCCATACTTGATTATTCATTAGATTCATATTGTGTCGTATCTTCCAGACCAGCCTCTCGCAACGCTTGTTTCCTTTCCACGCAGGTTCCACACTTTCCACAATGCACTTCCCCACCCTTGTAGCAACTCCATGTTTCAGAATAATCAATTCCTAATTGCTTTCCACGAAGAGCGATGTCTGTCTTAGTGATGTTAGTATATGGTGCCAGGATACGCACATGCTCGTATGTTCCCGCTTGCGAAGCAGCGTCAATTGCTTCGATAAACTCCTCACGACAATCGGGATAAATCGCATGGTCCCCTCCATGATTGGCAATAAATACTTTTGTCAATCCCTCGCTCTCGGCTATACCCACGGCAATTGAAAGCATAATGCCATTCCTAAACGGGACCACAGTTGATTTCATATTATCATCGTCATACGAACCTTCTGGTATTTTATCAGCACCAGAAAGCAACGAACTCTTAAAGTATTGATGTATGAAACTAAGGTTTATAACCAAATGCCGTATGCCCAATCGCTCACAATGCATACGGGCAAAAGGAATTTCACGGGCATTATGATTACTTCCATAATCAAACGAGATACCCAATGCTATCTCGTCTTTCCTCTCATAAAGAAGAGTAATGGAGTCCATTCCACCACTCACGATGATCACTCCGTCTTTCATCATTGTTTTTTTTCCGTGCAAAGTTAAGCAATTAAATTGAGATAGAGAAGAACTATGTTATTTTTTGAAAATATCATAACTCACATGATACAAATATCTTTCCACGTTTTTCCTTTTCTCAGATATTTTGATTAACTTTGCAGCAGAAATATAGGATTCATTTTTAATTTACTTATATTATGACTATCGATCAATTTAATTTTGCCGGCAAAAAGGCTATTGTTCGCGTGGACTTCAATGTGCCACTCGATGAGAATGGTAATGTAACTGACGACACTCGTATCCGTGGAGCCCTTCCTACATTGAAGAAAATCCTCGCTGATGGTGGTGCTGTTATCATGATGAGCCACATGGGTAAACCCAAAGGAAAGGTTAATCCTAAGTTCTCCCTTTCTCAAATTGTAAAACCAGTTTCCGCTGCTCTCAGTGTTGAAGTGAAATTCGCACCAGATTGCGCAAACGCAACGGCTGAAGCTGAAGCTTTGAAACCTGGAGAGGCATTGCTTCTTGAGAATCTTCGCTTCTATGCAGAGGAAGAAGGCAAACCTGTAGGTGTTGAAAAGGGAACTCCTGAGTACGATGAGGCTAAGAAGGAGATGAAGAAGAGCCAGAAAGAGTTTGCCAAGAAATTGGCTTCTTACGCAGACGCTTACGTTATGGACGCTTTCGGTACTGCTCACCGCAAACACGCTTCTACTGCTGTTATCGATGAGTATTTCGATGCTGACCATCGTATGCTTGGCTACTTGATGGAAAAGGAAGTACAAGCCGTAGACAATATCTTAAGCAATATCAAACGTCCTTTCACCGCTATCATGGGTGGTTCTAAGGTAAGTACCAAGATTGGTATCATCGAGAACTTATTAGGTAAGGTAGACAACTTGATTCTTTGCGGTGGTATGACTTATACGTTTGCCAAGGCTCAAGGTGGCAATATCGGTAACTCAATCGTTGAGTTAGACAAGTTAGATGTTGCTCTTGACGTGATTAAGAAGGCAAAGGAGAATGGCGTTAACCTCGTTTTGGGTTCTGACTGTATCGCTGCTGACGCATTCTCTAATGATGCTAATACTCAAGTTTGTCCTTCTAACGACATTCCTGAAGGTTGGGAAGGTCTTGACGCTGGTCCTGAGACACGTAAGGCATTCGCAGCTGCTATCGAAGATGCAAAGACTATTCTCTGGAACGGTCCTGCAGGCGTATTTGAATTCGACAACTTCATCGGTGGTTCTAAAGCTATTGCAGACGCTATAGCCAAAGCTACCGCAAATGGTGCCTTCTCACTCATCGGAGGTGGTGATTCTGTAGCTTGTATCAATAAGTTCGGTATGGCTGACCAAGTATCTTACATCTCTACAGGTGGTGGCGCTTTGCTCGAAGCTATAGAAGGAAAAGTTCTCCCAGGTGTTGCAGCCATCAAAGGTGAATAATTCTTATAGTAGTTTTCATAAGCAAACGAGGATGCTATCCAATTGGATGCATCCTCGTTTTATTTGGTGTTATGAATAATCACTTTGATTCTACTGATTCGTCTTTCTTCTATCCCGAACACCTCAAAAGTATAGTTTTTATAGTCAATCTTTTCATGCATACTGGGGAAGTCACCTTTCAATTCAAGCAAAAGTCCTGCCAGTGAATCTGCGTCACCTTCCACTTCTGAGAATTCATCATCATCGATTTGCAGAATCTTGCAGAAATCACTCAATAATGTCTTCCCTTCAAAAATATAGGTGTTATAGTTCAATTTGGAATATGTTTTCTCCTCCTCGTCAAATTCGTCATTGATTTCACCGACTATTTCTTCCAAAATATCTTCCAACGTAATCAAGCCACTCGTACCTCCGAATTCATCAACAACGATTGCTATGTGTACCTTGTTTTCCTGGAATTCGCGCAACAAATCATCTATTTTCTTTGTTTCTGGAACAAAATATGGTGGACGAATCAAACTCTGCCACCTAAACGAAGCCGACTTGTTCAAGTGAGGTAGCAAATCCTTGATATACAATATTCCACGAATATGGTCAACATTATCTTGATAGACGGGAATACGACTGTAATTGTTCTCCACGATGCACTTCAAGACATCCGTAAACGAACTGCGAATATCCAAGTCCACTATATCTTGCCTACTGGTCATTACTTCCTTGGCTGTTTCATCACCAAAGCGGATAATACCTTGCAAGATACTCTGCTCATCCTTGATTTCGTCCTTGTCAGTCAGTTCCAATGCCTGTTCCAAATCATCAACACTCAAGTGGTGGTTTTCTTTCTGAACCACCTTTTCTGCTAAGAATTCGCTTCGCAATAGTAAGTTTTCCAAAGGCCAAAACAACTTACGCGCAAACAAAATACCTCCCACTGCTCTCCTACAAAACTTCAACGGATTCTGTCTACAATATACCTTGGGGATAATTTCACCATATAGCAAAAGCAAGAATGTAAGCAACACCGTAATGCAAAGGAATTCAAGCCAATATGCCATCGGACCGAAATGCAGAATCACTCCAAACACGTAGTTACACAACATGATGATAGTGACATTGATGAAATTATTGGTTATCAAGATAGTTGCCAACGTGCGCTCACTATCGTCGCGAAGCATCTGAATATTACGGTCTACATCACTCTTTTCTGAATCCAGTTCAGCCAAATCATTGGGAGAAAGACTGAAAAAAGCGATTTCAGAACCGCTCGCGAACCCCGACAACACCAACAAGAAACAAGCCAAGATAGCGGCAAAGTACACCCCCATTGTTGGTGCTTGTACGTAAACGTCAGAGAAAGCTCCAGCAATGCTTGAAAAATCCCAAATAGATGCTGCGATATTCATGGTTAAAACGGCAATTTATCTTGATCGGTCGTTCCCGATGCAGACTGAATCGTACCCAATGGCTCCGATGCTATATTCCCAGGGTTAGTGGTTGATGGTTTTGGTGTAAGCATTTCCATGTTTTCTACGTCTATTTCCGTGTAATAATGCTTTTGGCCTTTCTTGTCATCGTAAGAGCGATACCTAATTCTACCTTCCACGTAGAGTTTGTCGCCCTTGTGAACATATCGTTCCACATGTTTAGCCAATTTCTTGTTAAACAACAAGTTGTGCCAATCGGTTCTGTCGGGCACCTGCGTACCGTTTGGAAGCGTATATCCCCTCTCGGTAGTAGCGAGCCTTAAACGTGCGTACGCTTGGTCAGCATCAAAGTACCTAACCTCTGGCTCTTGTCCCACATTACCAATTAGCATTACCTTGTTCATATATCAGACGTATAAACGTTTGCGTTATGTCTACGTTATTTCCACATTCCAAGGTACTTGAAATGGAAGTTTTTTCCCTTTGCAGAAGGGAATTGCGAGCGATGGTCTACCCTACCGCGCAAATGCTCCACGATACGATTGTAGCAATCTAAGCCCGAATTAGCCTTGCATTGCACAACAAAGTGCGTATCACGATATTCATGCTTGCCCGTAGCGGGAATCATGACCACACGCTTGAAGTCCAATTCACCCTCATACCATCCAGGGCGGAACTCTGACAAACGTGTTGTCACATTTGCCGTCAAGTCACGGCGTTCGTTAGTAAATCCATCTTGTACGGGTGCATGTACTGCCTTTTTCTGCTTAAAGTCTATCATTGATTCTGCGGTAGTTTTTATCACGATGAAATATACGCGTTGGCGAATCTTGTAGCGTTTTGGATAAGCCACATCACTTGCCACGTAATCACGTATATCATTTTCCAAGTCTTGATTTAATCCTATCTCAGGTATACTACGCAAGAAATCCAATGCCTCATCAACACTCTTGACAAGTATTTCCTTGTTAAAATATCGAAGATATAAATTCATGGAATGGGTTGTTTTTCAGACAAAAAAATAAGAGCGGAAAACGGGACTCGGACCCGCGACCCCAACCTTGGCAAGGTTGTGCTCTACCAACTGAGCTATTTCCGCAATCAACAAAAAATGTGAAGAGGAGGAGACTCGAACTCCCACGTCACAATTGACACTACCCCCTCAAAGTAGCGCGTCTACCAATTCCGCCACCTCTCCAACTAAAAATGATTCCGAATAAACTGTGCCCAGAACAGGACTCGAACCTGCACACCTCTCGGCACACGCACCTGAAACGTGCGCGTCTACCAATTCCGCCACCTGGGCTTGGCATTTTATTCAGAATGAATGAGCGGAAAACGGGACTCGGACCCGCGACCCCAACCTTGGCAAGGTTGTGCTCTACCAACTGAGCTATTTCCGCAATTTCCTATCTATATAGGTGCATTTCTCTAAACGCGGTTGCAAAGGTAACATTTTTTTTTGAGACAACAAATTTTTTTCGTAGTTTTTTTCAAGATTTTCATCTTACGCTCTTTTTTCTCCAAACACATCAGAGTGCTATAGTATATTGTAGTTACGAAAACATATTGTTTTCATGGAATAAACATATCGTTTAGGCCTTCTAAACATATCGTTTGAGTCGCATAAACATAGTATTTATTACTATTAAGATAAGATGCTATTTTGAAATAACGCTAATCCATTCTGTCTCGATAATCCTCGTAGGTATATTGGCGCAATGTTTCCATCTCGCCGTCTGGATGGACGATAGCGATGGAAGGATGACCGATACCGTTGAACATACAAGTCTTGACCGTGGTATAATGCAACATATCCTCGAAAATGATGTTCTCTCCCACTTTCAACTCATGGTCAAACCGCCAAAAACCCATAAAGTCTCCAGAAAGACAACTATTTCCGCCAATGCGGTAGACGTTTTTCATTGAACATTGAACATTGTCTATTGAAGATTGAGATTCCTCGGAATGGTCAACGGTCAACGGTAAATGTTCAATGATTTCAGCTCCTCGGATTGCAGGCATATACGGCATTTCCAAACAATCAGGCATGTGACAAGTAAAACTAACGTTGACAATAGCGGTTTGAATGCCCCTATCTTCCACAACATCTACTACCTGAGCCACCAACGGACCCGTTTGCCAACCAAAAGCACTTCCTGGTTCGAGTATCACGTGCAACCACGGATAGTGCGAACGGAAATCCTTCATCAATCGTATCAAACGAGGAACGTCATAATCCTTTCTCGTCATCAAATGACCGCCACCAAAGTTAATCCACTTCAATTGTGGGAACCACTTGGAAAACTTCTCCTCGATATGAACCAACGTTCTCTCAAATACGTCAGACCCACTCTCACAATGACAATGACAATGGAAGCCTTCTATAAAAGGCGGTAAAGTATCAGCCAACTTATCATGGGTAACGCCAAAGCGAGTGCCTGGCGCACAGGGATTGTACAAATCCGTTCCTACTTCCGAATATTCGGAATTGATGCGTAGTGCTAAACTAATCTTTGGATTCACTTCTCTTGCAATCTCTTGATAACGTTGGTATTGCGTAAGAGAATTGAACGTGAGATGACTCGACATGCTCGCAATCTCCCGAATCTCCCCGTCGGTGTAGGCAGGAGAATACGTATGAGCCATATTGCCAAACTCCTCAAATGCCAAACGAGCCTCATACAACGAACTCGCCGTTGTTGCCTGAATGTATTCGCGAAAGATGGGAAACGTTTTCCACAATGCGTACGCCTTAAAAGCCAAGATAATCTCTATTCCCGCTTCCGAAGCCACCCTTTGAATGAGTGAGAGATTGGCCCTGAGTCTTTCTTCCTCTAATATATAATAAGGTGAGGAAATTTCCTTGAAATTATGTAAGTCTACCTTCATTTGACAATTGTTTCTGCAAATTTAAGAAAAAAACGCGAAAATGCGCATTGAATGTATAATAGTTTAGAATTTTATGATACGTAAATTGGTATTTTAATAGAAAATGATTACTTTTGCAAAGAAATTATAGCAGATGAAACTCGTAATACTCACTAAATCCACGTTCTTCGTGGAAGAAGACAAGATTCTATCCTCACTCTTTGATGAGGGAATGGAGAATTTGCACTTGTTCAAGCCAGGTTCTTCTCCCATGTATAGCGAGCGTCTTCTCACATTACTTCCCGAAGAATTCCACAAGAAGATTACCGTACACGGGCATTTCTACCTCAAGGGCGAATTTAATCTCGCTGGTATTCACATCGACAATCCTTCATGCGACGAGGTTCCCGCTGGATACAAGGGACAAATCAGTCGTACATGCGACAATATCGAAACCCTCAAGGATCTGAAACGCAATTCGCAATACGTATTCTTGAAGAACATCTTCGATTGCATTGAGTTCAAGGAAGAGAAGTCAACGTTCACGATGGCAGAGTTGGAAGAGGCTTCCGCACAGGGATTAATCGACAAGAAAGTATATGCATTGGGTGGCATGAGTTTAGAAAACGTGAAAGTCGCCAAGGAATTAGGGTTCGGAGGCGTAGTTATCTGCGGCGATTTATGGAATCGTTTCAACATCCATAACGAGCTCGACTACAAGAAGCTGATAGCGCATTTCGACAAGTTGCGCAAGGCAATAGGCTGATAAACAAATAACATCAATATAAGAAACAATGTTAGAAAACAATTCTTTTCTTGTGTTCTCTGGAACAAAGACAAAGTATTTAGCCGAGAAGATTTGCTCCAGTTTGGGCTGTCCACTCGGTAAATTGGTGATTACGAGATTCTCTGACGGAGAATTTGCCGTTTCCTACGAAGAATCCATTCGTGGACGCGACGTGTTCCTCGTTCAGAGTACCTTCCCCAACTCTGACAATTTGATGGAGTTGCTTCTGATGATCGACGCAGCTAAGAGAGCTTCCGCCCGTAACATCATTGCCGTCATTCCCTATTTCGGTTGGGCAAGACAAGACCGAAAGGACAAGCCAAGAGTAAGCATCGGAGCCAAATTGGTAGCCGACTTGCTGAGCGTGGCAGGAATCGACAGGGTTATCACGATGGACTTGCACGCCGACCAGATTCAAGGATTCTTTGATGTACCAGTAGACCATCTCTACGCATCAGGCGTTATCCTACCCTATTTGCAAGAGTTGAACCTTGAAGACATGGTGATTGCCTCTCCTGACGTGGGTGGTAGCAAGCGCGCCAACGCATACGCCAAGTACTTGCATTGTCCGCTCGTGTTGTGCAACAAGACTCGCGCTCGTGCCAACGTAGTGGAAAGCATGCAAATCATTGGTGACGTAGAGGGAAAGAATGTCATCATCATCGACGACATGGTAGACACGGCAGGTACCATTACCAAGGCTGCCGACATCATGAAAGCCGCTGGTGCAAAGAGTATTCGTGCCTGTGCTTCGCATTGCGTGATGAGTGACCCCGCATCAGAGAGAGTACAAGAATCGGCATTGGAGGAAATCGTATTTACTGATTCCATCCCCTACTCGATGAAATGCTCTAAGGTGAGATTCCTCTCTGTGGCAGACATGTTTGCTGAGACTATCCGTAGGGTGGTTTGCAACGAGAGCATCAGCTCGCAATACTTGGTATAACACACACCTATCCCATGAGAAACATTCACTTGATAGCGGGATGGATATTGGCAGCTACTATGCTCGTAGCTTGTCATTCCAATTCCTTCAAGATAAACGGAACGATAGACGGAGCCAAGGATGGCGACACCTTGTATATATCTTACGATATGGCACAAGGTACGCCAGCCGACTCTTTCTTCGTGAAGGATGGACAATTCTCATACGAGGGAAAGACGGACACTACCCGTCTCAGCATGATTTATAGTAAGAAACAAGTAGACATCAACTCGGCATTCTTCCTTGAACCAGGCGAGATAAACATCCATCTTTCCAACTTACCAGAAAAGCAAAAGGTTTCTGGAACGACGGTCAACGACCAATGGCAGTTGTTGGTTGACTCCATCAACCTATTCAGCAAGAGTCTCAATGATTTGTCTGCACAACTCTTTAGTCAGGCATTTACCGAAGAGGCACAAGCCAAATTGCAAGAAGAGGTGATTAAGACCCAAGCACGAATGAGTCAATGCATCATGAGTTTTGCGGAAAGGAACATCTCAAATGAATTAGGCTACTTCCTCGTCAACCTATATGATGAAGAATACATTTCAGACGGTAATCGCCTGAAGTTGATTGAGAAGATGCCTGTGAAGATGAGCCAACGTCCGAAGATTCAAGAGATGAAGAAGGTACTTACGTCGAGAACCAACATGCAACTCTCAGACTTCTCCATGCGCGACGTAGATGGCAATATGCTTTCCGTATTGAAGGAGGTGAAGAAAAACAAGATTACCGTTATCGACTTCTGGGCAAGTTGGTGTGGTCCTTGCATTCACGAAATGCCTGAAGTCATCAAAATGTACAATCAATATAAGTCGCAGGGATTGGGTATCATCGGCGTATCGCTCGACTCCAACGAGAAAGCATGGAAAAACGCGATAACATCTTTAAGTCTACCGTGGACTCATATATCTGAATTAAACGGATGGAATAATTCCATGGTAAGTGCATACGGTATTAGGTCAATTCCCTTTACGATGATTGTCGACAATGAAGGAAAGATCTTGCAAAAAGGACTTAGAGGTCAGCAATTGGCTCATGCTGTTGGGCAACTCCTTAGTAAATGATGCATATATATAATAAGGTATTGAGGCGATGCTTCAATACCTTTCACTTTTCGATTCAACAACAAACTATTTATAATAAAACGATTAAAATAAATACTATTATGACAAATCATTCGAAGAAATGTCTTGTTACATGGATGTTTATGCTCTTATTCTTGGGAACAAGCACGATTTTGAGAGCGGCCATAAACATTCCAGACGATGTACCCAGCAATAATAAAGTACTATCTGGTGGTGTATCAATGGAAAAACAACCCGCATTCCCTGGTGCTGAGGGATTCGGAAGATATGTAACGGGTGGTCGTGGCGGTCGAGTATACCACGTAACTAATCTCAACGATTCTGGTACAGGTTCTTTGCGTTGGGCATTAAGCCAACCAGGAATCAAGACTATCGTCTTCGACGTATCAGGAACGATACACCTTTCATCTGCATTAAACATTGGAGGAAATGTAACGATAGCTGGTCAAACGGCTCCAGGAGACGGTATCTGTGTTGCCGATTATCCTTGTTCCATCAAGGGAAGCAATGTCATTGTACGCTACATGCGATTCCGTCTTGGCAACAAGAACGTGCTATTAGATGGTGCAGATGGCTGGGATGGATTCGGTGGATTCGACCAAGAAGACCTTATCATTGATCACTGTTCGATAAGTTGGTCAATAGATGAGTGTCTCTCCGTTCTTGGCAACAAGAACACTACGGTACAATGGTGTTTAGTTGCACAAAGTTTGGTAAATAGTGGACATTCAAAGGGTGCACACGGATACGGAGGAAACTGGGGAGGTAGTGGCGCCTCGTTCCATCATAATTTGTTGGCTCACCATACGAGCCGTACTCCACGACTTGGTCCGCGTCCTACAACACAATTGGACGAGCGCATGGATATGCGTAACAACGTGATTTACAACTTTGGAGGAAACGGCTGTTACGGTGGTGAAGGCATGAAGGTGAACATCGTCAACAACTACTACAAGCCAGGTCCTGGAACTCCAACGAGCTATAAAGGTAAACGTATAGCGGGAATTGGCGTTCGTACTAATGAATATGTAAAAACATATCCTGACTACGAACCAGCCTTACACATTTGGGGAAAATACTTCGTAGAAGGAAACGTCAACTCCAAATATTCTGACGTTACGAATGACAACTGGACATACGGCATGTACAACCAGATTAATGCTAACGACTGTGACGGAACTTATACACAAAGGACAAAAGATACCATTCGCATCAACCAACCTATTCCATTTGTTACCACAACTACACACACCGCAGAAGATGCGTATCAGCGAGTGTTGGATTATGCAGGCGCTTCGTTGAGTCGTGATTCATTTGACCAACTGATGGTAAGTGATACGCGCAACGGAACGGCATCGTATACGGGAAATGGATTGAGTCAGGGATTCATCAACTCACAAGATGATAACAAACCATCTGGCGCTTCTTCATCGTGGAGCGCATGGCCAACATTGGAAAGTACCACGGTCCCAACGGATACTGATGGTGACGGAATGCCCGACTCATGGGAAGACGCACATGGATTGAACAAGAATGATGCTTCTGACGGTGCTTCGACAGGTGAGAATGGTTATACCAACTTGGAAAACTATCTCAACTCTATCGTTGCTTCCATTACGGAAGCACAGAATGAAGGTGGAACAGCAGCTGGAAATACGGAAGAAATCGACAACAATCAACCGAGTGAATATGAAATCTCAGTAGCAACAAGCAATGGTGATTGGACATTCAATAATGGTTTCAGCATTACAACGTCAAAAAGTTATTCGTCTGTATCAAATAGCAATTACATCAAATATTCAAGAGGTGTAAAGTATACCATCAACATTCCTGATGGTATCAGCATAGAGAAGGTAACCATTACAGGAAACCTGAACCAAGACACAGGAACGGGCTACCTCGCAGAATTGAATGGAAAGACTTATTCAGCAAATGATTACGTATTTCCCAATAGAATGGCTAATGACGATAGGTCATATACCATTATTCTATCGAATCCCGCAACAAATACTCTTACATTTACGCCTGGTGGAGATGGACAAGCTGGATGGGAATTGAAACTCTATCCCGTTTCGAAAGAAGAGCCAACGGTTGTCAAGACAGTTACGGGCAAGATTACATTACCGTTCTATGATGGAAATGAAAACTTCGCAGTAAACTACGATGTGTCAATTGAAGGAAAAGTAACAGCAACCGTTTCTTTGGGAAGTGCATTAGGTTGTTCGGCAAAACGCACTGTAAATGGCGCTAACTTTAATGAAATCAGTACTACGGAAGTAAATGTACAAAGTGCAAATAGTGCAAATGCGTTGACCATTAATATAACCACCGCAAATAAAGACATTACTTTTAAACCCACAAATATTGCCTTTAATGCTTGTAAAATTGCTACTGATGGTGGTAAATTCGACTTGAATCTCGATGGTTCTCCACTTTATTCAGGTGAAGTCCCAAATAGAAACATCGACACAGAGGGCTTTTACTCAAGTTACGATAAGTCCCTATCTTCCACCTCTGCAACAAGTCATGATTTCGTTTACAACATTTATGCTCTTAACGATAAAAAAATGGGGTTGGGAAACATCGTGATTACTGGTGAATTAACCGAAAAAATCAATCCTATCATGGGAGACGTGAATGGTGACGGACTTGTTAATATCACCGACGTAGTATGTCTTGTTAATTATGTATTAGATTCTGACGCCTCTAATATCAACTTAGAAATATCAGACATCAATGGAGATGGTATTATAAACATAACAGACGTCGTTTCGCTTGTCAATATAATACTCGTCGAACATGAATAAATAGCATAATAAAAGCGACGGTGCTCATCACATCGTCGCTTTTTATGAGTAAGAAAAAGCCGAGACCATTCGTTCTCGGCTTTTTTATACTTATCACATTAGTCAAGCCACTTCACATAGCAGAAGTCTTGACGATGTGGGAGATTCTCGTTCTTCGGGAACATTCTCACACAAGTCTTGTACATACCAGCCTTGTCTGGTTCAACCTCAGCCTCAAAGGTATAGAGATTACCAGTATGTCCCACCATCTTAAACGTGTCAATCTTATTGAGTTCTCTATCTGATGTACGACCATCATCAAAGATGGAAACCATTTCCAAACCGATGGCATCATCCAGACCTTTCTCGTCAATGACATATCTAATCTTATACTTCTTACCTGTTTCAGCACCATCTTCAGACAATTGGTCTTCCTTTGAAACAACAGTAATAGAATCCCAACGCTCAGCAACAGCCTCTTTCCATGCAGCGATATCTTTGGCAAGACGATAACCGTTTGCGGAAATCTCTTTGAAACGCTTTGCTTGTTTGTTATAGAACTTCTCATAATAATCATCAAGCTGACGTTTCATCGTGTAGTGAGGAGCGATCTGTGCAATAGAGTTCTTGATTACCTTAATCCAATTCTCGCTATAGCCTTTCTCATTGATGTTATAGTATAGAGGAATAATCTCGTTCTCTAACAAGCTATAGATAGTAGCAGCATCCAATTGGTCTTGATAACCTTGGTTCTGATAGGTACGCTTTTCAGTCAATGCCCATCCAGCACCCTTACGATAACCTTCAAGCCACCAACCATCAAGTACGGAGAGGTTGACAACACCATTCATCTCCGCCTTCTCACCAGATGTACCTGATGCTTCCAAAGGACGAGTTGGAGTGTTCATCCAAATATCAACGCCTGATACTAAACGACGAGCGAGCAAGAAGTCGTAGTCTTCCAAGAAAATAATCTTACCAAGGAATTCTGGACGTTGGCTAATCTCATAGATTTTCTTAATCAATCCTTGTCCTGCGCCATCAGCAGGATGTGCCTTACCAGCAAAGAGGAACTGTACGGGACGATCGGGATTGTTAACAATCTTTCTCAGACGCTCCAAATCAGTAAACAACAGATGTGCACGTTTGTATGTAGCGAAACGACGGCAGAATCCGATAATAAGAGCATTAGGATTGATTCGCTCCAACAAAGAAACGACACGTGAGGGATCACCTTGGTTCTTCAACCATGTATCACGGAACTGTGTACGGATATAATCTACCAACTTATTCTTCAATGCCATACGGGTTGCCCAAATCTCTTCATCGGGAACATTGTAGATAGCTTCCCAAATCTTTTGGTTGCTTTGGTCACCCAAGAATTTCTTATCGAAATACTTTGCATAGAGTTTACGCCACTCTGTAGCTGCCCATGTGGGGAAGTGTACACCGTTAGTAACGTAACCAACGTGGTTTTCTTCTGGATAATAGCCTTTCCAAATAGGTGCAAACATCTTTTGGCTCACCCATCCGTGAAGCTTACTTACACCGTTAACCTCTTGGCAGGTGTTGCAAGCAAAGGTAGACATACAGAATTTCTCGTTATGGTCATCGGGATTAATACGGCCCATACCGATGAATTCATCCCAACTAATGCCAAGTTTTGCAGGATAACCACCCATATACTTGCCAAAGAGTCCTTCATCAAAGTAGTCGTGTCCAGCAGGAACTGGAGTATGAACTGTATACAAACCAGAAGCACGAACGAGTTCCAATGCCTGGTTGAATGTCAAACCTTCCTCGATGTAATCGCACAGACGTTGCAAGTTACACAATGCTGCATGTCCTTCATTACAATGATAAACATCTTTCTTGATACCCAATTTCTTAAGAGTCAGCATACCACCGATACCCAACAAGATTTCTTGCTTCAGACGATTCTCCCAGTCACCGCCATACAAAGAGTGAGTGATAGGACGGTCGTATTCTGAATTCATCTCGTTATCTGTATCGAGAAGATAGAGTTTCACGCGACCAACATTTACACGCCAAACGTATGCGTGTACTTGATAGTTATTGTAAGGAACGTCAATTACCAATGGATTACCATTCTCGTCCATTTGGCGTTCAATAGGAAGGAAGCCGAAATTCTGTGTGTCATAGTTGGCAATCTGTTGTCCATCCATGCTCAGGCTCTGTGTGAAATAACCACAACGATACAAGAAACCTACTGCACACAAATCCACGTTGCTGTCTGATGCCTCTTTCACATAGTCACCAGCCAACATACCAAGACCACCAGAATAAATCTTCAATGCAGAGTGCATACCATATTCCATACAGAAATAAGCTACTGATGGGCGATTGCTATCTGGCTTCACGTCCATATATGTACGGAATTGCTTATAAACGTTCTTGATGCGCTTCATCAACGCCTCATCCTTCACGATTTTCTCCTTGCGTTCAAAACTCAATCTCTCCAGCAACAGCACGGGATTGTGGCGAACGTCATGATATATCTCTGGGTCAAGATCACGGAAAAGATCCCTTGCCTCATAATTCCATACCCACCACAAGTTATGGGCAATCTCGTCCAAACATTTCAACTCCTCGGGAAGACTTGATTTGATAATCAGCGGTTTCCATTGAGGGTCACTTGCGTAATTCGCTCTAATCTTCATAAAAATATAAAATTAATGTATACTTGTATTGTTTATTTCTTGTTTTCTCTCTTCAGCTTTGCGAAGCGCAAAGTCGTATGCGTCATAATAGTATTTAATGAATTGACTCCACAATGCTTTCTTCGACAATTTGTCTGCATTCTGGCGAGCCTTCTTTACTTCGTCATCACTCATATTAGAGTATTTGGCCACTGTATCCTTGATGATGTCCGCCACCTCAGAATAGTTGTAATCGGTACGATGGATTACCTTTGCACCATCTTCAATCTCGCTATAGTCGCCTTTGATACTATTAGCCCAAAGGCCGAATCCTGATAAGTCGGTGGTAATACAAGGAACCTTGAATGCAATGGACTCCAATGGCGTATATCCCCATGGCTCATAATACGAAGGATAAATACAAAGGTCATTACCCAAAATCACATCGTAATAGGTCATATTGATAATGCCGTCATCTCCTGTTAAGTAACAAGGCAGGAATATCAATTTCACCCTGTCTTCCTTATAGTTGTGCATATCGAAATACTTCAACATCTCAAGCACGTTATCATGACTCATATTGTTCAACCAATGAGTGATTTCGCACACTTCCAATGGTGTATCGTATTTCTTGCCACTTTCAAGGCGTTCCTGCAAATCCTTTCTGGGCTCTCCTACCCAACCAGGTACTTCGATGAAAGCTACCACGTTCTTGGTCAAATCCTTATCTCTTAGCAATCGGTTCATGGCTTCGATGAATACGTCAATGCCCTTATTGCGGAATTCATAGCGTCCACTGGTTGACACAATCAACGTATCATCGTCCAAGTCGGTTCCCATCAAAGCATTGGCAACATCCAACAATCGCTTACGTGCCTCCTTGCGCTTACGGGTAAACGCGGCACCTTTGGGGACGAAATTGTTTTCAAAACCATTGGGAAGCACCACGTCAACTGGTTTATCTAATAATTCCACGCATTCTTTTGCCGTAATCTCACTCACCGTGGTAAAGCAATCCACATACTTAGCCGTTTGTTTCTCGATAGAATGTTTGCTCTGCACGTTCAACTCTCCCGACATCTGGTCGCCGTTATAGGCAAAAAGATAGTCATACAAGGGTTTGTTGTTGCCAGCAATACTTCTTCCGATACTCGTTGCATGTGTCGTGAATATCGTTGCAATTTGTGGTAAGAATTTGTTCACGTAAAGCAATCCCAAGCCTGTCATCCATTCATTGCCATGATAAACCACCTTTTTAGTATCGTCAAGGTAGAATTTATAGAAACTCTCCACTACGAGGGCGGCAGCGTATGAAAACATGGAAGCTTCGTCATAGTCTCCGTATGCATGAAGGCTATCCACTTGATAGTTCTCCCATAGTTGACCGTAAATTTGGTCTTTCTTGGAGAAATATGGAATAAAATCAACCATGATGGCAATAGGTTCACCTGGGATAGTCCATCTACCCACCTTTATGTTGATGCCTTCTTTCAGGGCTTCTTTCTTCCAGTCTTTAAACAGCTTGCTATCTTCGCGGAAGTACGGGCACTCTTTCTCTCTCCAACAATCGGGCCCGATAAAGATGATGCGATCCTTCAATGCATCTTGCAACGTTTTTGCCCTAGTAGATAGAACGGTGTAAATACCTCCAACTTTATTGCACACTTCCCAACTTGATTCAAATATATAATCGGGAAACAATTTTTCTTTTACCATAAAAAACTAATATGTGAGTGCAAAATTACTAAAAATCTTATAAAATTGCAATTTTACACCTTATATAATAATTATCCTAACTTGCTTTTCTTGACATACGACAATCAGACAAGATAGAAATGTAGTAAAATCGCTAATAAGCGAAAAAAGAATGGAGTCGTAGAAACTTATCATACGACCCCATCCCAACTTAAAATCAAAGCCTGTTATTTCTTGAAGAAATCCTGAACAGCCTCGTTGGGAACCATACGCTCATCAAAAACGTATGCACCGTTAGCAGGATTCTTTACCATTTTAATCACCTTTGTATAAGCACGACCATCCTTCGAACCTTCGTGGAGGGTTGCAACGGTTTTCTTTGCCATAGTTCTGTAGTCTTTTTAATTGATTACTTGATTTCCTTATGTACGGTCATTTTCTTCAAGATGGGGTTGTACTTCTTCAACTCCATACGCTCGGGAGTGTTCTTGCGGTTCTTTGTCGTTACGTAACGGCTTGTACCGGGCAGACCGCTATTCTTCATCTCTGTACATTCAAGAACCACTTGGATTCTGTTACCTTTAGCTTTCTTTGATGCCATGGCTATTATTCTCCTATCACTTTAATGTCTTTCCAATCTACATAACCCTTGTCTACGGCCTGCTTCAAAGCAGCGTCGAGACCTATCTTGTTGATCAGGCGAAGACCTGCGGCACTAATCTTAAGACTAATCCAACAACCTTCTTCAACATAGTAGAACTTCTTACTAAACAGGTTAACGTCAAAGCTTCTCTTCGTGCGGTGCTTTGAGTGAGACACATTACAACCTATCTGTGCCTTCTTGCCAGTGATTTGACAAACTTTCGACATTTGTATCTAATTTTTTGTTTTCGAATTTATATACTTGTTCCAAACAGGGTGCAAAATTACATTTTTTTCTTGAATAATCAAAATATTTTTCAAAGAAAGTAACTAATTAAGTTTTTTTTATTGTAAATATCGCCATATTAAGACTATATACGGGGCAACATAGGAATGCTGCCCCGTACACATTAATTATATTATAATACGATTACTATTCGTCTTAGCGCTCCCAAACACGTCCCCACGCATTGTTCTGCTCGTCATCTTCAAAGGCATTGTTGCCCTTGCTCTCAATGGGTGCTTCTGGCTTAGAAGTATCAACCAGCGGTATTTGAAGCAGCTCAAACCTTGGTACATGAACTTTAGTATTGGGTTTTTTATACAATGTCTTTTGCATACTAAATGTCTCCTTATCATTATTTTATTATTACTTTCTTTCCATTCTTCACATAGATGCCCTTTGATGGGTTGTTTACCTTCACACCATTCAAGTTGTAGATTACTTGACCGTCCTCACTATCTTGAGCAACAGTACCTATTCCATCTATGATTCCGGCATCATCACTTACCAATGAATCATTATCTGTTTGTACAAGTATTCTTATAAAGTTGGCAGCAGGCATGTTATTTGGGTCAACCCCTGGTGTACCTGGATTAGGAAGTGTCATGTCTTCACTGCTAAGGTAAGCTTTTCCTACTGGGATTTGACGACCTTTAGTTAACCTGTAGAATGTATAATTATTAATACCACTTCCGCTCTGGTCTATCTTTTGCAATACGAATAGCTTAACCTCATCAGTTGTTGTTGCAATACCGTCAGAGGCACGGAGCAAATTGCCAGCAGGAGCAGTTACATTCTCTTCGTCAGCTACAACCATATAGTTATCACCTTGTTTTCCTTGTATGATGATAGGAGTTCCGGCAGGAATAATGGGCTCTTGATACATTTTGTCTGTTGAAGCGACAGTTGATAAGTTTTCAACGCCATACTCAACCATACTAACACCATTATCCAAGCTAAAATCTACAACCTTATATCCATGAACATCCACTCCATCCTGGCTGTTTCTTGCCAAAGTCTGTACCCAATCAATTGCATTCTTTGTAACGTAAGTAATATAACCATCAGTTGACAATGTTACTTTCTCGAAACCATTAATTTTTGTGCAATAGTTTGAATAGGTAATACCACCAACTTTTTTGGCAAATTCAATTGGTCTACCATTATTAGAACCATAAGTACGAAGTGTATTATTAAATTGTCTTAGATATGCATATTTTCCACCAAAATTTTTGTTATAGGTCCAATTCTCATTGATATATGACCAATATTCTCCAGAACTTAACCATGATAAACTTCCCGAAGAAGCATCTGATGCACACAAATAAGGTTTATTTCCATTAGCAGTAAGGTCTTCGGTACGCATTGTGAATCCTTCTCCACTTGCTTCAAATATCAATTCACAGGTACCTTCTGGTGCACTATCAGCATAGCCATCTGTATCAAATGTGAAATAATTAGGTGTCGTTTGCCCATGACCACTAGTAATAGTACCATTAAAAGCATAATAAGCATTGGAACCTTCAGTTGACGTAATAATAGCATATGTACCTTCTTCTGTCACCTCAGAAGCAGCCATCTTCTTCCATCTTACACCTGTGCCTTCGGTAACAATTGCATATACTGCATAAATGGTCATATCTTCTGTTCCCATCGTTGCAGATGTTACAAGTGTAGTTGGGCGATCATCTACTTCTCCAGTCCAATCTTCCGTTGACCAACCAATAAACTTAAAGTCACCTTCATCAGTTGGATTTTCAGTTGGGAACTCGATATTCGCTCCTTCTTTTGCTGTGGTCGTACTGAAAGTTGCACCATTAGCAGAGAACATCACATTATGAGAAGCAGCTTCGACTGTCAGAGTATATGAAGCACTGCCAGCCTTGAAGTTGCCTGTAGCTTCAGATGTTGCGCTGATGATTGTTTCTCCAGCAGCAACGATGGTTACTTCACCTGTGCTGGCATCAACAGTGGCAACTTCAGGATTGGAACTTGCATATGTTATTGTTCCATCAAATTCTACAGCAAAGCTCAATGTGGGAGCTGTGAATGCTCCACCAACTTCTGCTGTTACTGTGGTTGGGGTGAAAGCAAGCTCAGGATCAATCTTATCATCAATGGGACTGTTTTTCTTCACATAAAGAATGGCTTTTTTTTGAGTTCCTTTATAACAGGCAAAACGTTCTTGACCACTAGTAGAATTATACTGTAGATATCTTTCTGAAACGTTTTTTGATTGGAGTTGAAAATCATCTGTGATAATCCATTGACATGCTACTTGAGTTGGGTCTGTGCCTGTAAAAAGTTTATTATCGTTACCGCTATATGCAAGATACACCGCCCCATTTTTAAATGTCCAAGTTCCAGCATTACCGCCTAATGTAAGAATAGATATGTTTTCGTCACTCGTAATCACCTCGTTATTACTTATGGTAACATTCACTTTTTGGCGATATGAGTTATTTGCATCGGGTTTACCCATAGCAACTTCATATTCTGTTGCAACAAGAATATACTCATTTCCAGCAACAAGCTGATTGCTGTTGGTTACTTCTACAAAAACAACATTTTCAACCACGGTGATATCGAAATCCTTACGACCACTGTTGTATTTGTTATTTCCTCCCCAAACGGCAGAGATTGTTGCAGAACCAGAACTTACACCTGTAACCAATCCTGTAGGACTGACGGAGGCAACACCATTGTTTGTACTGCTAAAGCTAACACCAAGGTCGTTTGGATAATCTATCTGCATAGTCTCGCCAACATTAACCCTCTCCTGCAAGAGTTGCACCGTTGGGTCAATGGGACCACTAGTAGTATACGTAACTACTATTTTAGTCAAACGAGGTTTGGAAGATGAAGTAATAATCAATTCACTCGTTGAACCTAGCCACGTTTCTACCTTATTAGACAAAGAATATGTTCCATTCACGCTAAATGCTTGTTCTCCAAAGACTTGACTTTCTGTATTGTACAATTCCACTTTTGTAATAGTATTTGAACCAGCATCAAGAGTAATAGTATTACCATTATAAAATCTAACAGCAGAACCTTTATCATAAAAAGCGGGGGCAGTAGTCCCATTACCCTTTCCATAAGTTAGGGTTCCAAAACTAGTATTAATTACAACTCCATCAAGAGAGGTACCATTAGAGCCTGTACTCATATCAATGGTAGAGGTCTCCGCCCAAGCTGTGTTCATTCCTCCTAATAAGGTAAGGAATAGCATGGTCATCATTAATCGTAATTTCTTTTTCATAAGCTTTTATGTTTTTAATTAATTAATAATATCACGTTTAATAAAAAATGTTGGAGTATGATGGTTTAATGCCCATTACAAGCCCCCATTACATAAAATCAAACAAAGATACACATTATTATCTTATTAAGACAGAGAAAACTTCATTAATTAATCTTTTTTAATGAAAATACAGCAAGTGTCAACGTTTATATTACGCCTTAGCTTTATCGTCTACAAACCTCATCAAAAAACGATGTATTTCATAAGTTTCAACGGTTTGAATCTCGGATATCTCAAACACTATGTTTGCAATCGGCAAAGGATATTTATGACATTTCTATACATATTATATGCATCATGTAAATATATCCTGATGAAACTTGAGCTTGCGAAAGCTGAAATGTTGCTCTTATTAGTGTTTGCATATTTTCTGAAAAACATGAAATCTGTGGTTTTCTCGAAGACCCCCCCTATTTTTGGATAAATATCTTATTATCAAAGAGTTGTATTTTTCAAGACCTCACCTAAGACCTCCCGTTAGACCTCCCATAGACCTCCCGTTAAACCTCCCGTTTTGCCGACCTGATTTTCGATTGATTATCTTTCTGCTCACTCATTTCAAGTGTATCATAATATTACTTCATCAATCTTGTTTTTGTGAACTTTCATAAGCTCCGACGGGAGGTCTTACGGGAGGTCTATGGGAGGTCTTACGGGAGGTCTTACGGGAGGTCTTTTAAGCTTTTCGATTTAGCAACTCGTTAATAATTAGATGCTTATAAAAAACGACGGGAGGTCTTGGCAAAAAGATTGAAAATTGATGATTGAAGATAAAAAATTAGCAAATCACAATTCACAATTAGGCTTATTTACTCACAAGTCATTTTGAATGCATAAACCATAGCTTTAGACGATGTAAACGATAGGTTTGTTTGCTATAAACCATTCATCTATAACGTACAAATCAATTGTTTATAGCATATAAAGTTATGGTTTTTAACCTAATCTATAACCCATCGTATAGGCAAAAAAAAGGAGCTAAAAAAAAACACTTAACTGTTTTGAAAGTTTTAGTTAAGTGTTGCAAAAGTAATACTTAACTGTTTTGATAGCTTTAGTTAAGTGTTACTAAGAGTTGTCATTTTTGGGCTTAAATTCTGGTTGTTTATAGAAGAATTAGGAGATTACTTTATTGGTCTCAATAACTCATTCACTTCCACTATCCACTTGTCCGTTTCGGGTTGGTATATGAGGGGAATGTCGAACTGGGCGGTATTTACGATGGTGGCAGCCTTGCCGATGGTGTCCATTCGCAGGTAATTCTGTATGGTGACGTGCGCAATGGCAGTCTTGTCGTCTTCGGAATAAACAACCTCGTTGATTTCACACGATGCAGGCAACTCCTTCGATTGCAACAAATCGATATCGGCTTGGTGTACTTGCGACGCGGCATAATGCATCCACTTTTCCGATTCGGGCGTTACGAAGCGAACGGCATGATGAAACTGCCAATTGAAATAATACACGGCAAAGGAATCCACCTCTTTTTTCAACTGTCTCGAACTACCTGCATGAAAATCACATGCAACTAGTAAAAAGAGCGCACCCAATACCATTATGACGCAACGAATGTGTAAACTCAATATATACTGAAATGCTTTTTTCATCTTAAAATTATTAAATTTCGACAAAGATAGTAAAAAGATGGGATATGATAAGTGGGAAGATGGAATATTTTTATTAATTTTGTGGAAAATAAAACACTCATGCTAAAATTCATCTCATTAGGGAGCGGAAGTAGTGGCAATTGTTATTTTTTGTACACGGAAACTGACGGACTCCTGATTGACGCTGGCGTTGGGGTTAGATCTGTGAAGAAATGCTTGAAAAACTATGGCATTCCCCTGAATCGCGTCAACAACATGATTATCACGCACGACCATGCAGACCACGTGAAAGCCGTGGGAAGCGTGAGCCGTGACTTCAACATACCCGTCTATTCCACCCTTACCGTTCACGTTGGCATCAACAATAACTATTGTGTGCGTTGCAAGATTGACCCGTCGCGCGTGAAATTGATTGAAAAAGGTGAAACCATTACCTTGGGTAGTTTCACCATTACCTCGTTTGACGTTCCCCACGACAGCCTCGATAGCGTAGGCTATCGCATACAGGTAGGCGACGTGGTGTTTTGCATCATGACCGACGTAGGGCATCTCACCGATGAAATGAAAAAGTTCATTGGCGAGTCTAACTACCTCATCATCGAAGCCAATTACGACGTGGAAATGCTAAAGGCAGGTACCTATCCGGCACATTTGAAGGCGCGAATACTGAGTGAGAAGGGACACATGTCGAATGAGGATTGCGGTATGGCTCTTGCAGAGAACGCCACCGAAAGCCTCAAGCACGTTTGGCTGTGCCACTTGAGCGAAGAGAACAACCATCCAGAGTTGGCTCGTAAGACGGTGGAACAGATATTGCGCTCATACGGCATCATCCCAGGCAAAGACTTCCAAGTAGACGTATTGAAACGCACCACCCCATCGAACGTATTCGAGTTAACCTAACTCTGTGTAATAGCCCAACTTATACAACTTGAACACCAACAACGAGGGCTTATCACCACACAAGTTTCTGCGCCAACGATTCTTCATCTTCCGATAGATCCACAAAAACGGAGTATGAAGACGGGATTGCCTGAGTTTGTCGGAAGCATCGAGCAATCGCGCATAGCCTCTTAACTCGTCACGGAACATGTAAATCGTCCTAAGACTCTCTTCTGTCTTCTCCATGAAACGAGCATTGTCCTCAAACCTGTCGAATGCCAACGGGTTGGAGATATGGTCGATGGAAATGCCAGCCATCTGTAGTTGCTTGCCAAACAACACGTCTTCATAGCCATAGTGCCTAAACCTCACATCCAACGGATGGTTGATAAATACCTGTCGGGAAACCAAAAAGTTGGAAGTGTGAAAATCCTGGTAAGGCGAACGTATTCTCATCTCTGCCGTATGCATCGGTTCTGCTTTTTTCTCATAAAGATAACGCAGGTTGCCCTTGAGTTCCTCCGCATCGCCCTTCACCACATATCCACCATAAACCACATCATCCACGGTATCCAAGTATTCGGCGATGTAATCATCCTTACATACCGCCATGTGACTATCTACAAACAGTAACCACTCGTAATGAGCTTGTTGAGCCAACCAATTCCTGATGCATGCGCGTCCCGTATTCAGTTCGCGTAACTCATACCTACACCTATTTATATTATTAATATAGGAATTGCGTTGCTTCACTTCTTCGTTCGTAGAGCCATCATCAGCCACAACAATCTCATACTTCAACCTCTGAATAGAGTCACATTGGCGAGCAAGAGCCTGAACTAAGTCTACGCAAATGTCATTGAATGTTGGAATTAAAATGGATAGTTCTTTTTTCATATCTTAGATTTTAGGAATAATCCCGTTATGCTTTTCGGGCATTGCACCACCTCTTCGGGAGTACCGCAACACACGATGCTACCGCCATGATCGCCACCGTCTGGACCTAAGTCGATGATGTAATCGGCACACTTCACCACATCCAAGTTGTGCTCTACCACTAAAATGGTGTGCCCTCGTTCAATAAGCGCATCAAAAGCATGTAACAATCGTTGAATATCGTGAAAGTGAAGACCCGTTGTAGGCTCGTCGAAGATAAACAATGTGGGGTCTTGCCGTTCCTGTCCGATGAAGTAAGCCAACTTAACACGTTGGTTTTCGCCTCCCGAAAGCGTAGACGAATTCTGTCCCAACTTGATGTAGCCCAGTCCTACGTCTTCCAACGGTTGCAATCTCTCGGCCACCAAAGCCGACAATTGCGACATTGACTTTTGTGGAATGCGACGGGAAGCATCAGAAAAGAACTCGATAGCTTCAGAAACCGTCATGTCGAGCACTTCACTAATATCCTTTCCCTCAAATTTCACGTCGAGAATGTCACGCTTGAAACGCTTACCATGACACTCCTCACACTCCAATTCAAGGTCTGCCATGAATTGCATTTCAATCGTAATAACGCCTACACCCTTGCAACTCTCACATCTGCCACCTTCGGCATTGAACGAGAAATATTGGGGAGAGAATCCCATCTGCTTAGACAGAGGTTGTTCGGCGAAGAGTTGACGAATCACATCGTATGCCTTGACGTATGTGGCAGGATTGGAACGAGTACTCTTGCCAATGGGATTTTGGTCAACCAATTCCACATGAGCCACTTGCTTCCAATCTCCTTCAATGGCGGCATACTCACCAGGAATATCAGCCACCTCGTCAAGATGTCTTTTCAAGGCGGGGAACAACGTTCCTTTCACCAACGACGACTTTCCAGAACCACTCACACCCGTAACGACGGTCATCACGTTCAACGGAAACTTCACGTCGATGCCTCGTAGGTTGTTCATGCGACAACCCTTGAGTTCTATATACATATTCCACGGTCTTCTCGACGTAGGAACATCAATCTTATCTATACCCAACAGATATTGGATGGTATAGGAACGAGGATACTTCTCTTCCATACCAACCAACTTCTCTTGAGTTGGGATTTCGCCTTCGAATACGATTTCACCTCCCAATCTACCAGCATCAGGTCCCACGTCAATCAAGTAATCTGCCGCGCGCATGATTTCCTCATCGTGTTCCACCACGATAACGGTATTGCCAAGCGATTGCAAATCCTTGAGAACGTGAATCAATCGTTGCGTATCACGACTATGCAAGCCGATACTGGGTTCATCGAGAATGTAAAGCGAACCTACTAAAGAACTACCAAGCGACGTGGTGAGATTAATGCGTTGACTTTCACCACCACTCAACGTATTGGAAGGTCGGTTTAAGGTGAGATACCCCAATCCAACATCCACGAGGAATTTCAGGCGCATCTTGATTTCGGTAAGCAAACGTTTCGCCACTTGCTCATCATGCTCATCTAATTGGAGCGTATCAAACCACTCTTTCAAGTTGATAACGGGCATTTCCACCAAGTCGCAAATGCTCTTGCCTCCGATTTGTACCCACGTAGCCTCTTTCTTCAATCTGGTACCATGACAATCAGGACAAATAGTCTTGCCACGATACCTACTCATCATCACACGATATTGTATCTTGTATTGATTCTCCTTGACCATCTGGAAAAAGGCATCAATGTTAACTTGGTCGTGAATGTCCAAATGTTTTTCCGATGGAAGACCGTGCCATAGCATATCCTTCTCCTTGCGCGACAACTCGAAATAAGGTTTGAAAATGGGAAAACCATCAACAACGGCTTTTCTGCAAAACACCTCGCGCCAAATGCCCATCTTGTCACCATGCCAACACTGAACGCAACCATCATACACGCTCAGCGAACTATTGGGGATGACCAGTTTCTCATCAATTCCGATGATGCTTCCAAAACCTTCACACGTTGGACAGGCGCCAACAGGAGAATTGAAGGAGAACATATTATCGTTGGGTTCTTCAAACGTTATGCCGTCTTCTTCATATCGTGAAGAGAAATCGTAACAAATATTTGACGGGAGGAAGACCAACCTACACGCGCCATCGCCCTCATACATGGCGGTTTCTGCAGAATCCGTCAAGCGAGAAATCACGTCCTTAGAATGACTCACCGACATTCTGTCAATCAATAGCCATAAGTCGGAATTCATAGAAGGCGACGTGGAATCAAGCAACACGGCTGGTTGTTGTTCGAGGAATTCATCAATGCGAATGAAGGCATTCTTATACCACAACCTAACGAAACCCTGTTGAATTTCCATTTCCAATTGTTTGCGAAGTGTACGTCCTTCCACAACATGCAAGGGTGCAAGAACCACAAACTTAGTACCTTCCGAAAAACCCAATACGCAATTGACGATGTCTTCTATGGAGTTTTTCTTCACTTCCTGACCGCTCACTGGAGAATAAGTCTTACCTACGCGAGCGTACAAAAGACGTAAGTATTCATATATTTCAGTAGATGTTCCCACGGTAGAACGCGGATTACGAGCAATCGTTTTCTGTTCGATGGCAATGGCGGGCGGCAATCCTTTGATGAAGTCGCATTCGGGCTTGCTCATCCTACCCAAGAACTGGCGCGCAAAGGCAGACAACGACTCCACATATCGTCTTTGTCCCTCTGCATACAACGTATCAAATGCCAACGATGACTTTCCTGACCCAGAGACCCCAGCAATCACGATGAACTTATTGCGCGGTATCTTCAAGTCGATATTCTTCAGATTGTTAACTCTTGCTCCTTTTACCTCTATGTAGTCTGACATATATATCCAAAATTTACTGGCCAATTATCATTTAGGCGTATTCAATTATTTCCCGTCGTTTGGGATTTGAATAACATGCAAAGATAATCTTTCTCGAAGACAATTCAAAAAAAATAAGGCAGAAAACGAACATACACATTAGATAAATATAAAAAAACGTAACAAAAGGATGTTTATTCGCCATAATTGTGTAAATTTGCACGGAAATTTGGTATAACAAATTAAAACAAACAAACACATGAAAAAAATTAGAGCTGCCGTTGTTGGTTATGGAAACATCGGTCGTTACACAGTTGAAGCACTCGAAGCCGCAAAGGATTTCGAGATTGCAGGTATCGTTAGGCGCAATGGTGCAGAAAACAAACCTGCGGAACTTGCATCTTACGAAGTGGTAAAAGACATTACGGAACTGAAAGACGTAGACGTAGCCATTCTTGCCACTCCTACACGTTCGTGCGAGGAATTCGCCAAGAAGATTCTGCCATTGGGAATTAATACAGTAGATTCATTCGACATTCATACCAGTATCCTTGACTATCGTAGGACGCTCGACCCCATTTGCAAGGAAACAAAAACCGTAAGCATCATCTCAGCTGGATGGGATCCAGGATCAGACTCTATCGTTCGTACATTGATGCAAAGTCTTGCGCCAAAGGGACTGAGTTATACAAACTTTGGACCAGGTATGTCTATGGGACATTCCGTTTGTGTTCGTGGAAAGAAAGGCGTGAAGAACGCATTGTCCATGACCATTCCTTTGGGTGAGGGAATCCATCGTCGTATGGTATACGTTGAATTGGAAGAGGGTGCCAAACTCGAAGACGTAACCGCAGCTATCAAGGCTGACCCATATTTCGCAAACGACGAGACACATGTATTTGCCGTAGCATCGGTAGATGACGTTCGCGACATGGGACATGGTGTTCATCTCGTACGCAAAGGCGTTAGTGGAAAGACACAAAACCAACATTTCGAGTTCAACATGAGCATCAACAACCCTGCACTTACCGCACAGGTATTGGTGAACGTGGCTCGTGCATCGTTGAGACAACAACCAGGATGCTACACCATGATTGAAATTCCTGTTATCGACATGCTTGCAGGTGACAGAGAAGATATCATCGGTCACTTGGTATAATACCGAGAAGCATTTAACTATAGAAGATAGAAGAAACATCTAACTTCTTCTATCTTCCTTTTTTTATCTATAAACGAGTAAAGACTTTTAATAAAACATACAAGAAATAAATGAAAAAGAAGAATTCCATTCTAAAATCCTTGGCAGCAATAGCCTTCTTTGCCTTGATGACAAGTGCCATAACCAGTGACGAAGTCATTACGACAGAAGGAAGTGCCACCGTAATTAACACAACGTCGCTTACTCAAGACGTGATAGGTTATCAAAGTCCTACACCCGTTAAAATTTATATTGAGGGAAATAAGATTACGAAGATTTCACCCTTACGCAACAAGGAAACTCCCAAGTATTTCCAACAAGCCAAGAAGATATTGAGCAAATACGAGGGAAAAACCGTTAGTAAGGCTGCTAAGATGAAAGTAGATGGTGTTACAGGCGCAACAATGTCATCAGAGGCATTAATGAAGAATGTCAAGACGGGATTGGAATATTACAACAAACAAAAGAAATAAATTTATCTCAAAAACAAACTCTTAAATTCACAACAAATGAAAAAACTATCTCTCGTTTTATTTTCATTGTTTACCTGTCTATTAATGCAAGCTCAAGCACCTGCATTTCCTGGAGCAGAAGGACACGGACGTTATGCAACAGGTGGACGTGGTGGTAAAGTCATTCACGTAACCAACCTCAATGATTCAGGTACGGGTTCTTTACGTGCAGCTGTTAGTGGTTCTGCGAAGAAGATTGTCGTATTCGACGTGGGCGGTGTTATTGCTTTGCGTAGCAATCTCAACATCGGTGCCAATACTACTATCGAAGGCCAAACCGCTCCTTCACCAGGTATCACATTAAGATATTACACGGTAAACCCCAACGGCAATAACATCATCATGCGCTTTATCCGAATCCGCCGCGGTCAAGAGAAAGACGTTAACGATGGTGCAGACGCAAGTACTGCTCGTCATTTTACCAACATTTTGTTAGACCACTGTTCTCTATCGTGGTCTATCGACGAAGTAGCATCGTTTTATGACAACAACAACTTCACCATGCAATGGTGTACTATTGGTGAGAGTCTGAACAATGCAGGACACGGAAAAGGCGCACATGGTTACGGAGGAATATGGGGTGGTAAATTAGCTTCTTTCCACCACAATCTGATACTTCACGTCAATAATCGCTCTCCACGTTTCAATGGTGCACGATATGATTGGGAAGGCTATACCAGCAATGTCAAATACAATGATTACAAATGGGAGAACACCGTTCAAGCTGAAAACGTAGACTTCCGCAATTGTGTGGTTTACAATTGTGGTAATGGTTGTTATGGCGGTCCTGGCGGTGGACAAATCAACATGGTTAACAACTATTTCAAATCAGGTCCAGCAGCAAGTACAAGTAGACTTACTACCGTTACCGTTGGTGCAAGTGGTAATTCCGAAGGTTATCCAAAATACTGGACAATGACCAGTAGATATTACCTAAGTGGCAACCAAATCAACGAGAACACAAACGCAGGTTGGTCATATATGTCATACGATGACGGCACCTATTTAATTAATGGTGTAAGATGCAGTCCTGATCCCAACCATTACTATGGAAGCAACGTTACTTATTACAAAAATTCCGCAGGAAAAGATTGTGTGCCCATTAAATTGGACGAACCAGCACCAACTGGAGAGGTTACGACACACGCCACTATGACTGCATACGAAAAAGTGCTTCATTATGCAGGTGCATCGCTCATTCCAGACGAAGTTGACACGCGCTATGTGTATGAAACAGAGAATGCCACAGCCCTTTATTATGGTTCAAAGACCAACAAGCCTGGTCGTATCGACCTCGTTTCTGACGTAAAAGGCTACACAGAAGCCAACTTCGGAACAGGTTCCCGTTCTGCTTCATTCGATACTGATAAAGATGGTATACCCGATGCATGGGAAACGGCAAATGGTTTGAATCCCAGTGATCCATCCGATGCACTACTCTATTCTCTTGACCCTGCTAAATATTATACCAATATCGAAGTCTATTGCAATAGCCTGGTTCAAGAAATTATGGTAAACGGTAATGCTGACGCAGAAGATGCTGTCAAGGAATATTATCCTGAGTATAAAAACGAAAAGGGAAATACCGTGGAAGCCATCAATCCCGATGTTGCCATTATTGACCAACCTGATGAAAAAGACATTACGGCAAATGGCGACATCATGTGGGAGTTGACTACTGCCATTCCAGATACAAAGATGGTTGCTGGTATTGTTGAAGGGAACGCTAATAGCTATATTTCCCAAGCTCTTATGACTTTGGGAAATAATCTCGTTCCTAATAGCACAAGAAACATTAACGGAAAGACATTGGTCTCTCTTAAATCTACGGCAAAGGAAAGTTCTGCGGAAACAAATGCAGTTACGTTCACCATCAACGTGAAAGAAAACTTCAAGTTCATGCCAAATAAAATCCAGTTTCTCATTTCACGTATAGGAACAGACTCTGGCGTAGCTGATGTGAGTTGGCAAAATGAGAATGGAACAATATCATTGGCAAGAGGTATGGAACTCAATCGCAATAGCAGCGACAAAGGTTGGTATACGGAATACAATGAGGAAGTAAGTACCATCGCCGCCGCTACTGGAGAGCAAAAGATGATTATCAACATTTATAATGTCAATGCAGGCAAGGAAACGGCTATCGGAAACGTGGTTATTTCTGGTGTCATCACATCACTCGTTTCTGGAATAGAAGAATTAGAACATGCTGAAGCCATTTCAACGGAATACTACAATTTACAAGGTATGCGAATATTGAATCCTCATCATGGCATATTCATCAAGAAAGAAGCCTTGCCAAATAACAAGAAAGTTATACAAAAAATCAACTTGTAATTATTTAAAAATATCTTATAACCTTATTTACTCAACTCAAACAATTCAGATGAAAAGTATATTATCCAGAGGTTTCTCCTACGGAAACTTACAGACTGTCATTGAGATTAGTAATTCACACAAATAAGAATAAGATGAAGAATTTATTAGCAACATTCATGATCGTGTGTGCCATAACGGTAAACGCACAATCTTTCAAATACCCTTTCCAAAATCCTAATCTCACTCCCGAACAAAGAGCGGAAGATCTCATCGAAAGACTAACGTTGGAAGAGAAAGCATCATTGATGATGGATGTGTCCCCTGCCATTGAAAGACTGGGGATTCCCCATTTTGAATGGTGGAATGAAGCTTTACACGGAGTAGGAAGGAATGGTTTTGCCACCGTCTTCCCTATCACGATGGGAATGGCAGCATCATGGGACGATGCATTATTATATAAGGTGTTTACAGCAGTAAGCGATGAAGCTCGCGCCAAAAATCAAGTTGCCAAGAAGAAAGGAAATGTGAAACGCTATCAAGGATTGTCTTTTTGGACTCCTAACATCAATATCTTTCGTGACCCTCGATGGGGACGCGGACAAGAAACATACGGCGAAGACCCCTATCTCACATCAAGGATGGGACTTGCCGTCGTAAATGGCTTACAAGGGCAATCCTATGATTCACAACCTCTTTCCCAAGGAGGCAAATACCGTAAGTTATTGGCTTGTGCCAAGCACTTTGCCGTACATAGCGGTCCTGAATGGAACCGTCACCAATTCAATATCGAAAACTTGCCAAGTCGTGATTTATGGGAAACATATCTACCAGCTTTCAAGACATTGGTGCAAGAGGGAAATGTGGCAGAAGTGATGTGTGCCTATCAACGGATTGACGGAGAGCCTTGTTGTGGTAATTCAAGATATGAACAACAAATTCTACGCGACGAATGGGGTTTCAAGGGATTGATAACCAGCGATTGTGGAGCCATCAGTGATTTCTGGGTAGCAGGTAGACATGGATATTCCCCTAATCGACATGCAGCTTCGGCTTCCGCCGTACGTGCAGGAACCGATGTGGAATGTGGTTCTGACTATCGCTCATTGCCAGAAGCAGTAAAGGCAGGTGAAGTTACTGAGGCAGAAATCGACAAGAGTTTGAAACGATTGATAATTGCCCGTTTCGAATTAGGTGATTTCGATTCAGATGAAATGGTCAGTTGGACAAAGATTCCTGCAAGTGTTATCGCTTGTAAAGAGCACAAGCAATTGGCACTTGACATGGCTCGCAAGAGTATCGTATTGTTGCAAAACCGTAATAACATCCTACCTCTGAATAAAAACGAGAAGATAGTCGTAATGGGACCTAATGCCAATGACTCTGTTATGATGTGGGGTAATTATAGCGGTTATCCTACACAAACAACAACCATTCTGAAAGGCATTCGCGAAAAGTTGGGATACAATGTGAAATACATTCCAGGTTGCGGATTGACTCGCAATGAATCATTCGAAAGTAGGTTTAATCTCTTCACCACTCCCACAGGGGAAAAGGGTATGAAAGCCACTTATTGGAATAATACCGACATGAAAGGAGAACCCGCAAATACGGTGGTTATCAACCAATCAATTAATCTCAGCAATGGTGGCGCAACCGTCTTTGCGCCTGGTGTTAACTTAGAGAAGTTTTCAGCTAAATACGAAGGTACATTTATCCCGACCGCAGATGAAACACTCACCATTACCATGGGCAGTGACGACAAAGCACGTCTTATCATTAATGGTGATACACTTATCAATAATTGGAAAGGGCGCAATAGAATCAATGAGACTCGAAAGGAAATCAATGTAAAAGCAGGCGAAAGTTATGTATTCCAAATCGATTACGTGCAAGAATTCGACATGGCTGTCATGCAGTTTGACATCAGTAAGAGTCTATCTCCTTCTCACCAAGAAATCTTACGTGAGGTAGCAGATGCCAACACCGTAATATTTGTTGGTGGTATCTCTCCCAAACTGGAAGGTGAAGAAATGAAAGTAAGCGAACCAGGATTCCGTGGTGGCGACCGCACCGACATTGAATTGCCCCTAGTACAACGTGACTTGGTTGCAGCCCTTCATCAAGCTGGAAAGAAAGTTGTCTTCATCAATTGCTCAGGTAGTGCCGTTGCTCTTGTTCCCGAAACAAAGAACGCCGATGCTATCCTTCAAGCATGGTATGGTGGAGAGCAAGGTGGAAATGCCGTTGCTGATGTTATCTTCGGTGATTTCAATCCACAAGGTAAATTGCCCATCACTTTCTATAAGAACGTAAACCAATTGCCAGACTATGAAGATTATACGATGAAGAATCGCACATATCGTTACTTCAAGGATGAAGTTCTCTTCCCGTTCGGCTATGGTTTGAGCTATACACAATTTAGCATCGGTAAACCTAAGTACAATAAGGGAGCCATCACTGTAAGTGTTACCAACACAGGCAAGAAAGATGGTGAGGAGACCGTACAAGTATACATGCGTCGTGTGAACGATGTGAATGGTCCATTGAAGTCGCTACGCGCATTCAAGCAAGTGGCACTGAAGGCAGGAGAAACAAAAATAGTAAAGATTCCTATACCTCGCAAGTCGTTTGAGACATGGGATGAGCAAACCAATACCATGCGCGTGGTAAGAGGTAAGCACGAATTGATGGTAGGAACGTCCAGCAAGGATGCTGATTTAAAGAAGCTATTTGTAACGATAAAGAAATAAAACTATTTAAGAATACGATACGATTCATCAAGAAATTCTTGACATTTCGTAGAACATCATGTTAACATCGTAGAGTAATACTTTAGCACTCCCAAAGTATTACTCTACGTTTTTTAGTGAATGCCAAAGGCATAGTAATCATATTTTTAAAAATATTTTATGCTATTTGTTGACGGATTGTAAAATTATTATTATTTTTGCAAAAGACTTTAAAGTCCTTAAACATTATCATGATTCAATAACTAAAAATGAAATAAACATGAGATTAGACGGACGCAGAGAAAGCGAAAACGTAGAAGACCGCAGAGGATTGAGTTCCACTGCCAAAGCAGGTATTGGTGGTATCGGTGGTATTATCATGATTGCCTTGTTTACATTCTTATCGGGTGGAAACTTGGGAGACGTGGTGACCAACGTAGTGCAAAATGGTGGTTTCGGACAGGTACAGGAAGAACAACTGGACGGTCAACCAGAGTTTACGGAAGAAGAGCAACGCCTTGCCAAGTTGTCTCGCCAAGTATTGGCAGGAACGGAAGACGTATGGAGTGCAATCTTCCAACAAATGGGTCGTAGGTATACGCCTCCAACATTGGTGTTATTCACCAATCGTGTGAACAGTGCTTGCGGTACTGCTTCAGCAGCCGTAGGTCCTTTCTATTGTTCTGGTGACCAAAAGTTGTACATCGACTTGAGTTTCTTTACCACGATGAAAAGACAAATCGGTGCAGATGGCGACTTCTCATACGCATACGTGATTGCGCATGAAGTGGGACATCACGTGGAGAACCTATTAGGTACCTTAGGACAAGCACACGCAAAGATGAACCAAGTAGATAAGGTTTCTGCCAATAAGATTAGCGTGAGACTGGAATTATTGGCTGACTACTATGCAGGAGTTTGGGCTCATTACGACAACCAAGAATATAGTTCTTTGGAGGAAGGTGACGTTGAGAAAGCCATTGATTGCGCACAAAAGATTGGTGACAATTACTTGCAGAAGAAAGCACAAGGATATGTGCAACCCGAATCGTTCACCCACGGAACGAGTGCCCAGCGCATGAGATGGTTGAAACGTGGCATTGATACAGGTAATATGAATACCACAACATTCAATGTGAGCGAAAGTGAACTCTAATTATAGAAATCTATAATATACCAAGAAGGATGAAGAATCGCCATTGACAATTCTTCATCCTTCTTGCATTAATTGGGCACAACATTCAGCACAACGTTCTCCATCAACTCCTGCTGAAACGATACCACCAGCATAACCGGCTCCTTCACCACAAGGATAGAGTCCTTGGATTTGAACGTGTTCAAGGTTATCAGGATTTCTCAGGATACGAACAGGACTTGACGTACGGGTTTCTACGGCAATCAGAACGGCATCATTGGTTAAGAATCCATGACTTGTTTTACCAAATTGCTTGAATCCTTGTAGTAAGCGAGAAGCAATAAACGGAGGCAACCAAAAATGCAATGGACTACTGATGAGACCTGGCGCATAACTACTTGCAGGCAAGTCATAACTCAATCGCTTGTTAACGAAATCCGCCATTCTTTGCGCTGGAGCCGTTTGCCGCATATTACCTTGTTGCCAACAATTCTTTTCTAATTGTTCTTGGAATCGCATCATGCGTAGAGATTGACAATCAGAACCTGCATCTACGTCATTGTCCATTTTCAATGTCACCTCATCAATATCCTCTGGTCTTATCTCCACCACCATTCCCGAATTGCTCCATTGCGTGCCACGGTTACTGGGACTCATACCATTCACAACTATTTGCTGAGGTCCTGTAGCTGCAGGAATGACAAAACCACCTGGGCACATGCAGAAACTATATACCCCACGTCCTTCAACTTGTGTGGTAAAACTGTATTCTGCCGCAGGGAGATACTTTCCCCTACCCTGTTTGTTGTGATATTGTATTTGGTCTATCAGCATTGACGGATGCTCCAAACGCACACCAACGGCAATACCTTTAGGTTCTATGAGAATATTAGCATTTGCCAAATAACGATAAACATCACGCGCAGAATGTCCCGTAGCCAATATCACAGGCCCTCTGAAATGACATTGTTCACCTGTTACCAACGATACAGCCTCGATTCCCACCACATGGTTTTCATGAATCATCAATCGTTCCATGCGCATTTGGAAATGTACTTCACCTCCCGATTTCAATATAGTATTGCGCATATTCTCTATGACGCGCGGCAACTTATCGGTTCCAATATGCGGATGACTATCTGAGAGGATAGATGTTGGGGCGCCATGCTGACAAAAGACATTCAGTATCTTGGAAATATTTCCCCTTTTCTTGCTTCGCGTATATAACTTCCCGTCAGAGAAAGCCCCTGCACCTCCTTCACCAAAACAATAGTTGCTATCAGCATCCACCTTATGCGTCTTACTAATGGCAGCCATGTCCTTTTTCCTATCGTGTACGTTCTTTCCTCGTTCAATCACGATAGGACACAAACCCAGTTCTATGAGTCGCAAAGCAGCAAACAACCCACCAGGGCCTGCACCTACCACAATGACACGAGGTTTTCCCGACACATCTGGATATTCCGTGTGAACATACTCATCATCAGTTGGCATTTCATTAATATATGCTCGAACGGATAAGTTCACATATATCGTGCGCTGGCGCGCATCAATGCTACGCCTCAACACCCTCAAAGATTTCACGGTACGAGCATCAAGTCCCTTTTCGCGAGCCAAATACTCGATAATCGTTTGCGTAGACGCTGCCTGAACGGGCAATACGCGAATCTGGTATTCTTGTATCATTTCAAATACTTGTTAAAGAAATCAAGAGCAGCCTTTTGGTTGGCAAGATTGCATTCATGTGGTTGGTCTATCAAATAGGTTTCCAGATGATTTCCCTTCTTCTGACTGTCCCATACTTGATGCATAACGCCAAACGCCTTTTCCACTCCTGGTACGGGGAACAACTTATCGTTCTTTCCCGAGATAAACAACATTGGTTTAGGACATGCTAACGATGCAATATCAGGATAATCCATCCAATTGCGAAGCATGGGAATGCAATTGGCAAAACCGCCATTCTCTTTTCGTCCATGTTTCATAGTGAGTTGGTCGGATGTGGTTATCATCCAACAAATAGCACATCCCACACTTATATCATCGCTTAACGCCGATAGCATCCATGCGCGATAGGCTCCCATAGAACAACCCGCACATCCTATTCGCCGTTTATCCACACACGGCAATGTAGCGAGGAATCGCGTAGATTCCACGTCATCATAATGCATGAAAGCACAAAGGTCGCGTCCAAGCATCATCATGTTTCCGGCAATGATATCGTAACGATTGCGATCTACTCCTTCCTTGCGCCCTCTATCTCCCCAAAGTGGCGCATCCATAGAAAAGACCACATAACCATTCTTGGCAAGATAATCACCCATATACTGACCTTCATACAAGTTATCTACCCATCGGTCGGCATCATTGATAACAGCCGTATCCGTAGCAAATGGTTTTATCATCTTTTCCTTACCAATATATAAATGTGCACCATGATCATGCAAGAGATTCACCGTTGGGTGTTTACCTTTGCCATCAGGAATCAACAAATAGGCAGACACTCGGTACCAACGAGAAAGATTAAACTCGATGCGTTGTGCCTTATATCCGTCACGTTGTTCCTCTGCCACCACCTTCATTGCATAATCATCAGCCTTAGGTGGTTGCGGTCCCATCAAATCAAATACCTTTCGGCGTGCTTTCGCTTTCCATTCTTTGAAAGACATGGATTGCTGACAATTTCTCCAAGCCAATGGGTATGTGAAACTTGCCTGTATAGAGTCAACGTATACTGGCATTTCGTGTAGATACTCATATCCACTCCGTTTTTGCGCATGAATAGGCAATGCACAAAAAAGGAGAGCAAGTCCAATGAGATTCCTTAGAGATTTGAATTTCATATTATAGAGTTGATAACGTAATTGTTGCATTTGGAATTTTCTTATTGTCTTGATCTTTAACCGTCAATTTGATAGTTCCTTTTTGTTGAGAAGACTGAACAATAACGACCACCTTCCCACTAAACAACTTCATTTGCGGTTGGGTAAATGGTTCGATAGAGGTAGCATCGCCATTACATGCTGCCTTGAAAGAACCAGTACCTTCCACTTCAAACGACAAGGCATCAGAAGCGAATGGGATTTCTATACCATTGGCATCTACCAACGACACGGTAATAAATGCCAAATCCTCACCATCTGCTTGAATAGTAGTTCTATCAGCTTCTAATCTCAAGGCAACGGGAGCACCTGCTGTCTTCACAATCTGTATTCCTGCGGGCTTTCCATCTTTGTCGTAAGCTACTACGCGCAACTCACCAGCCTCATATTTTACGTCGTTCCAACGGAGGCGATAACGGTCGAGCAACTCCTCATTCATGGCCTTGTCACTCGTGGATGAAGATGGTTGCAAGTTGGCTTTCTTCGTCAAACGTCCTTGGCTCTTTCCGTTGACAAACAACTCTGCCGAAGGATAATCAGTATAACAACAAACGGGCGTTACTTGTCCCTTTCGGTCTTTCCACGTCCAATGTGGCAAAAGGTGAATGGTATGTTCTTCGGTGTTCCATTGCGAACGATAAAGATAATACCTATCCTTGGGCAATCCTGCTAAGTCGCAAATGCCGAAATAACTACTTCTTGAAGGCCAATAACCATCGTATGGAGTGGGTTCTCCTAAATAATCAAAGCCTGTCCATACAAATTGTCCAATACTCCAAGAACGCTCGTCTTGCATGAAGAAATCAGCATCGGGCAAATTACTCCACGAACAATACTCAGTATCATAACTCGAACATTGGCCATCCGGATAGGTTGCCCTATTGGAAATCTTCACAGGGAACTTATACACCCCACGTGAACTAATCGTAGAAGCTGTCTCTGAACCCAAGAGGAATCCTACTGGCAATTGCTTAATGTTGTTATCATACTTGTGAACACGATAGTTGAAACCAGGAATATCCATTACCTGCGCAAAACCAGACTTCAAAGCTGATTCTGCCCTATCCATTCCTTGCGTAACTGGTCGTGAGGGATCTAATTGGTGACAAATATCTTGCAAATGCCTTGAAATCTTCACTCCTTCTTCACTCCATTGCTCGGGTATCTCATTTCCTATGCTCCACATCACAAGCGACGGGTGGTTGCGATGATTCAATACAAGATTTTCAATATCCTTATCGCTCCATTCCTTGAAGAAACGAGCGTAGCCATTCTTACATTTAGGATAAATCCACATATCGAAACTCTCTGCCATAACCATCAAACCCAATGAATCATAAACCTCCATCTGCATGGTAGAAGGCATATTGTGAGACGTGCGAATAGCATCGCACCCCATGTCTTTCAATATCTTTGCCTGACGAATCAACGCTGCTTTATTAACGGCGGCACCAAGTGGACCCAAGTCATGATGTAAGCAAACGCCCTTAAACTTGCGGGAAACACCATTCAACTGAAATCCATGTTCCTTGGAAAAAGCCAAAGTGCGAATGCCAACGTTTTGCGATTGTTCATCTATCACCTGGTTATCGCGATACAATCGAGTAATCATCTTATATAAGAAAGGTGATTCGGGCGACCATAATTGTGGATTTTTCATTTCCATATCGAGATGAACCTTTCCGTCAACATTCACGTCAGCATGTCCTGCTATCTCCACATAGCCTTTAGGATTGAGAATGGAAACCTCAACGGCAAGATTACCTTGATTGTCAACGCCATCTACCTGTGTATCTACGCTCAACTTTGCCCTTTTCGCATTAGCTTCTATCGTACGCATATACGTTCCCCAATCACGAATGGAAGTATGTGATTTTATGATGAGTTTCACGGGACGGTAAATACCGCCACCAGGATACCAACGACTACTCTCCTCCACGTTATTCAAATCCACTTCTATCTTGTTTTCACCTACTTTTAAATAAGGTGTGATATTGATACGGAAGGCATTATAGCCATATGCCCATCTTCCTGCTTCTTTTCCGTTTACATAAACGATAGGTTCACTCATGGCACCATCAAACAACAATTCGGCATTTTCGGTCTTTCCAATCTGTATAGTTGTACGATAATGACCTTCACCTATCCATGGGAGAGCTCCCGAACGACCTGATTTCTCACTCTTTTCCTTCTCGCCATTTTGTTCGATAGCTACAACTTGCAGATCCCATTTCTTGTCGAACGGTCCATCTATTGCCCAATCGTGAGGAACGGTAACCTTTTTCCACTCTTGTTTATCGCGAGAAAACTCCCAATTCTTGATGAATTTCTCAGTACGAACTTGTGAAAATGACATAGATGTCAGACACAACAATCCTAATGCTATGATGATTCTTTTCATGATAAAAACATTTTCTTGTGTTAATTATTCACCAAAAATAAGAAAATATTTTGAGTAAAACAATTAAATATCCGAATTTTTGGCAATCATGCGGTATTTTTATGTAATAATTTGAAAATTAAACCGTATCTTTGCATTTCAATTGAAGAATCGCATGAGAAAAATAACCATATTCATCTTGTTGTTGACTTGTAACCTTTACGTTCATGCTCAGACAACCAAACACGAAGTAAGGGCCGTTTGGCTGACTACTATTGGCGGACTTGATTGGCCACATCGATATTCATATAACGGAAATGGAACGGATGCACAGAAGCAAGAACTTCGTATGATTCTCGACAAATACAAGGAAGCCGGAATCAATACCGTATTATTGCAGACACGTATCAGAGGTACCGTGATTTATCCTTCGATGTACGAACCATGGGACGGATGCTTGAGCGGAAAACCTGGAATCAGTCCTGGATATGATGCCTTGCAATTTGCCATTGACGAATGCCATCAGAGAGGGATGGAAATCCATGCTTGGGTGGTGACAATGCCTGTAGGTAAATGGAACGGAAAAGGTTGTTCGCAATTGCGAAAGCGCTTTCCGAAACTTATCAAGAAGATTGGCGACGAGGGTTTCATGAATCCAGAAGACCAACAAACGGCTCGTTATCTGGCTGACATGTGTGAGGAAATCACTCAAAACTACGACATTGACGGTATTCACTTAGACTATATAAGATACCCAGAGACGTGGAAACTGAAAGTAAGTAAACCGCAAGGAAGACAATACATTACGAATATCGTCAGGGCAATACACGACAAGGTGAAACAACTGAAGCCTTGGGTGAAGATGAGTTGTTCGCCTATCGGCAAATTCGATGACCTTTCACGCTATTGGTCGCATGGTTGGAATGCTTATAGCAAAGGTTGTCAAGATGCACAAGGTTGGTTGAGAGACGGATTGATGGACGAACTATTTCCTATGATGTACTTTAAGGGCGAGCAATTCTATCCCTTTGCGATTGATTGGGCAGAACAAAGTCATGGGAAAATCGTAGCTCCTGGATTGGGTATTTATTTCTTATCGCCTCGCGAAGGCAATTGGGAACTCTCTACCATTACGCAAGAAATGGAAGTGCTTCGTCAATACGGATTGGGACATACATACTTTAGAGGTAAATTCTTGACTGACGACACTAAGGGTATTTTTAGTTTTGCGAAAAGATTCTGTCCTACCCCTTCACTTATCCCTCCTATGACATGGGAAAACGTCACACCTCCTACTCCACCGACAACTTTGAAAATACAAGGAAACTCTCTGACTTGGGGAGGAAGCATCAACAAGAGCGACGCACCTTATATATTATATAATGTATATAGTAGCAATCAATGTCCAGTAGACATTAACAACGGGAAAAACTTGATAGCGACAAGGTTGACAAGTACGCAATTGAATTTCTCGAAAAGCATTGAAGGAAAATACTTTGCCGTTACGGCAATGGACAGATACGGCAATGAGAGTGCACCATTGCAAAGCAATCAACCTACAATAACGCAAGTTCCTATCGCACAATTGCTTTCGTGCGATGGCTATCAAGTGGAATTACCAGAAAAGGGTTCAGTACTTGACGCAGACATGGTGTCTATCGAAACGTTACAAGGGAAAATGGTAACCCTGAAACCTTATCAAGGAAAGACGGCCAACGTTGGTGATGTGAAAGAGGGATTTTATGTTATGAAATCGGTAAATAAAAAAGGCAAGACTCATCGTTTAGGGTTCTTCATGATTAAAAGGCATAAATAGCAACCGTAAACATATCATTTAGACGAGCTAAACGATATGTTTAGCAAGGCTAAATATATGCTTTACCATTGCTAATCCTTAAACCGATTTCCCCAACAATGTAACATCCATTGGTACAATCGTTCTTCGGAAGGACTATGTTGAGCGTGCCAGATGCGAGAGTCTTTCAATGCGTCGGGCAAGAATTGTTGTTCTACGAAATGTCCAGGATAATCATGACTATACTTATATCCATCACTATATCCCAATTGCTTCATCAACGACGTTGGCGCATTACGTAAGTGCAACGGAACAGGTTGGTTGCCAGTTTCTCTCACCATTCCCAATGCCGTATCTATCCCTAAATAAGCGGAATTACTTTTCGGGCTCGTAGCCAGATAAACCGCTGCTTCAGCCAATGGAATTCTTCCTTCAGGCCATCCCAACTTCATAACGGCATCAAAGGCAGCATTTGCTAAAAGCAAAGCATTGGGATTAGCCAAACCAACATCCTCTGCCGCACTAATAACCAATCGACGGGCTATAAATTGTGGGTCTTCGCCCCCTTCAATCATCCGAGCCATCCAATACAAGGCTGCATCGGGATCACTTCCACGAATACTCTTGATAAATGCGGAGATGATATCATAGTGCATTTCACCATCTTTATCGTAAGCCAAAGGATTCTGTTGCAAGCGGTTGACAACCTTCTCGTCGGTAATTTCAATCTCGTCGGAATCTTCTGCCTCTACCACCAATTCAAGTATATTCAACAACTTGCGAGCATCACCACCGCTAAAGCGAAACATTGCATTGGTCTCAGAGAGTTTTATCTTTTTCTTCTTGAGTTCTACATCTTCTTGAATGGCACGATGAAGCAATTCAAGCAAATCATCTTTTTCAAGCGGTTGCAACACATAGAGTTGGCAACGAGACAACAAGGGACGAATGACTTCAAACGAGGGATTCTCGGTAGTAGCGCCAATCAAGGTGACAACGCCACGCTCCACGGCACCAAGAAGGGAATCTTGTTGCGACTTACTGAAACGATGAATTTCGTCGATGAAAAGAATAGGCGAATTGGAATTGAAGAAACGATTGTTCTTGGCACGTTCGATAACCTCGCGCACATCTTTCACGCCGCTCGTAACCGCACTTAACGTATAGAAAGGCGTTTCCAATTTGTTGGCAATGATTTGTGCCAAGGTAGTCTTTCCCACACCTGGAGGTCCCCAAAGGATAAAGGAAGAAATACGTCCTGCATCTATCATCTTTCGCAAGACTGCCCCTTGACCCACCAAATGCTTTTGTCCGACATATTGGTCGAGCGTGCGTGGTCTCATTCGTTCTGCCAATGGTTCACTCATATTTTCAATCTATTATTTACATGGAATGTTGAGCGTAGCTTCCTTTAAGTCAACACCTTTAGCCGTTAACTTGATATTACCCTGATGTTTAGCAGATTGCAACACCACAAGACACTTACCGAAGAAAGCCTTGCGATGATTGTCCTTAAATCGTTCCATAGATGTTTGACAACCATTATCCACACCTGCAATAGTAGCTGCACCTTCAACGTCAAAGAATATCTGGTTTTCAGCATTAGGACACAAATTGCCTTCTTTATCAACAACCTCAACAGTAACAAACGCCAAATTCTTGCCATCGGCACGCAAATGGGTTCTATCTGATGTCAAACGAATCTGATATGGACTACCTGCGGTCTTGATAACCTGTTCCCTCACTTGTAGACCATCTTTACGAGCGACAACCTTCACTTCACCTGGTTCGAAAGCAACTCTCCACATAACGTGGTATTGATGATCGTCTTTCTTTCTACGAACACCTTGTGAACGACCATTGATAAACAATTCCACTTCATCAGCATGATTATAATAGCACCACATATCTATGGTTTGTCCAGGAATCCAATTCCAATGCGGGAAAAGATGCAACACGTCCTTATCAGTCCACTCGCTTTGATACATATAATAAGCATCCTTCGGGAAACCTGCTAAATCGATAATTCCGAAATAAGAACTTCGTGCGGGGAAGCCATAAGGAGTGGGTTCACCAATATAATCCCATCCAGTCCAAATGAATTGTCCACCACAATAAGGAGTATGCTTGACGATTTCCCATGTTTCCTCATGTGTAGAACTCCACGGTGCATGAGAATTATCGTATGCACTACACATCATGGAGGGATCTGTGAATGACCTATCCCAACGAGAGGGTGCAATATAAATAGAATCACTTGGCATCTTGTAAAATCCACGTGTTTGCAATGCAGACACACTTTCGGTCATGATAAAGGGCATATTGGGGAAGTTGTTTGGAACATCCTTAATCCATTGCCGATGATAATTAAAGCCAATAATATCTAATGCACCACTCTTAAACAAGTGGTTGTTAGGATTGGGTTCGTTGCAACCAGCGGTAATAGGACGACTGGTATCATAACGACGTACTATCTCTGCCAAATGTCTGGTTAACAAAGAATTGACACTCAACTCACCTTCCTTGGCCAATGTAGAGGCATCATGACCAGCATTAAGAATAAGGTTGGCTTGTTCAAGTGTTAATGTATCTGCCTCTGCCGATGACCATTGTTCCAACACTTCATTACCGATACTCCACATCAAGATACTGGGATGATTGCGGTCGCGTAAAATCAAATCGGTCAAATCACGCTCATGCCATTCATCAAAGAAACGGGCATAGTCGTTTTTCGTCTTCCTGCGTCTCCACATGTCGAAACTTTCGTCCATCACGATGAATCCCATTGTATCGCACATGTTCAACAATTCGGGAGCAGGAGGATTATGAGAACACCTGATAGCATTACACCCCATTTCCTTAAGCATAGCTAATTGGCGAAGAAGAGCTTCTTCATTTAAAGCCGCACCTAAACATCCAAGGTCGTGATGATTACAAACGCCATTGATTTTCATGGATTTACCATTGAGAGAGAATCCATTGTTGACATCAAACTTAAACGAACGGAATCCCGTAGTGGTATAATATTCATCAACAACTTGCTTATTGAGAATGATTTCGGTCTTTACCTGATATACATAAGGATTATCTATCGACCAAAGGATAGGCTTTTTCACTTTCAATTGTTGTGTTGTAGCCTGACCGACTTTTGTAGAGACAACCTTACCCTGAGCATCAAATATCGTATGGCGAATCATTGGTTTGGTTGTCAAAGAAGATTCGTTTTTTAGGTCAACGGTTATCGTTACATTTCCTTTAGCGGTAGTTTCCACATGCGTACCCCAATGCGCAACATGCAAGGAATGTGTCATGGTTAACCAAACATGACGATAAATACCACATCCACTATACCATCTGGAATTGGGTTGGTCGCTATTATCAACCTTTACAGACAAGACATTATCACCTGTCTTATTCAGATAGGGAGTTAAATCATATTCAAAAGAACTATATCCGTAAGGACGGAAACCTAATTGATGACCATTCAAATAAACGGTGGAATTCATATAGACGCCATCAAACTCGATGAAAAAACGCTCATACTTGTCGCCATCCGTCAATTGAAAATGCTTACGATACCATCCAATACCACCAGGCAAAGCGCCTCCTCCAGCACCAGATGGATTAGAAACAGAGAAATCTCCCTCGATAGCCCAATCATGTGGCAAATCAAGTCTTCGCCATTGGGAATCATTATAATCTACCTGCGACATTTTATTGTCATTTCCCAAGATAAACAACCAATCATCATCAAAACAACGACGATTTCGGGCTTGCGAAATAATAGTACAAAGGGTTAACAAACAAATTAATAAGGTTAGTCTTTTCATATTTTTATTTACTTTTATCACTACTTTCTCTAATTTTCAGAATCATAGGAACAACTTCTCGATATATTTTCGTATCACCATTAATGTTACGCAAGAGTAGTTCACATGCCTTCACGCCTTGGACATGCGCCTGATCCATGATGGCAGAGAGACGAGGCGTGACAAATGCAGCGCTATCACCATCCGTGAAACCAATAATGGCAACATCATCGGGAATACGAAGACCAACCGACTTGATAGCATCAAAGGCTGCATAAGTGATAATGTCATTGAATGCAAGAATAGCATCTGGACGATTCTCACTATTTAACAAATTGATAGTTTTCTCACGAGCAAGATTAAAATCAATTTTATCACATGCTACGAGAGAACGGTCAATAGGTATCTTAGCCTCTTTTAATGCCTCTAAATAACCATGTTTTCTACGTCGAACCATATCAAGATGATTGGGGCCACCGATAAAGGCAATTCTCCGACTACCCGATTTAATGAGATGTTGAGTAGCTTCGTATGCGGCTTCATCTCCATTGGCAACCACTTGAGAGAATTTATCTGCCAAACATGTACGTGCAAAAAACACCAAGGGAAGTCCCATCTCATGAATTTCTTCAAAATGACTATAATCCACAGTATCTTGAGCCAAACACGCGATGATTCCCTCAACATGCATGGAAATAAAGTTGTCTATCGCCTTTTTTTCTATCTCATGATTTTCGTGGCTATTCGCAGAAATGACAGAATAACCATTGAGTGACGCATATTCTTCTATACCATCTAAGACAGAAGCATAATAATGAGTGACTAAATTGGGAACGATGACACCAATGATACGTGGAGCTTCCTTGCGAAGGCTCTGTGCAAAAGGATTTGGACGATAATTGAGTTTTTGAGCCAACTCTTTTACCTTACGCGTCATCTCCTCTCCCACTTCATGACTTCCTCTTAAAGCGCGAGAAACCGTAGCTATACTTACGTTTAATTCCTTAGCTAAGTCTTTTAATGAAATTCGACGTTGTTTCATGCATCACATAGTATAATGATGCAAATATACATTTTTTTATTGAAATATCAATTGATAAACCATAAAAATCTATTATGATTATTTGATTTTGTCATTTATGCGTCGTAAACGTTTACGTTACTTTTCCTATCATAATGATATGAATTACGGAAAAGTATTTGTAATTTTGCACTCAGAAAGTAATGAGTAATGAATAGTTGATAATAAGTTAGTTAAAAATTCGTATCAAGAGCGTTGTGAAACGTTCTTGATTTTTTTGCGCTATATGGAAGTACCATCACTTACTTTGACATTATTGGAGATGGAAATCGAGTAGGAGGAAAACGAAGTAGTTTTCTTCCTACTCGATTTCCGACCTCTCACACCACCGTACGTGCGGTTCCGCATACGGCGGTTCTTCGTTTA
>OMWI01000071.1 GCA_900314715.1 uncultured Prevotellaceae bacterium
TGGTGCAAAGGTACGAATATACTTTCTTTATGTATCATATCTGCACCATTTTTTCGGTTAGGCATGCCTCAGGTTTCCACGGAAGTTTTCATCTGCGCCGATTTTTGTCTTCATGCCATGGGGTGCTGAGCTGTTACAAGAATAATAAAAGTTACCCAATGGTAAGTTACCAAAGGGTAACTTTTTGTTTATTTGCAGCAGTGCTGCTATTTCGTATGGAATGCCACTGTGACGGAAGTTTCAGAACAGTCTTTTAGCTATGGACTGAAACAGATGATTAATACCAATTCCCCGATGTTCCTGAATGATACGGAGACTTTGGCTGCCAGTCAGATAGAGATGCTTCGTGCCATCAAGGATGGAGTACTACAACTTTCGTCGACAGAGACCAGAACGAAATATCATTTAGGAAATCCCAATACTATCAGCAAAAACAAGAAAGTTTTGCAAAATAAGGATATTGTGGAAGTAAAGGGCGGGAAAATGGTGTTCGTTGACCCAATCTATCGATTGTGGTTTGAGAGAGAGTATGGGTAAAGATATGCATTTATTTCTTCCTGATGATAGTAAGGCCGTCTCTTAGGGGGAGGATAACCTGTTCTACGCGTGAGTCTTGGCGTAGATAGTCGTTGAAATGGCGAATGCCCTCCGTTTGATGGTCGTGAAGATAAGCCTCTTCGCAAACGTGGCCATCCCAAAGGGTGTTATCGGCAATAATGAAACCACCACCACGAGTGATGGAAAGAGCCATTTCGTAAGTCTCAATATATGTGCGTTTATCGCCGTCAATGAAAACCATGTCGAACGTTACTCCCAATTTTGGCGCCTCGGTAATAGCGTCGCCAATGATGAAGTTGATGCGATGGGCTACGGGAGAGTTCTCTATCCACGGACGAGTGAAATCCTCCATTTCATCGTTGATTTCAAAAGTCCATACCTTTCCGTTATCTTCCAATCCCTCCGCTAAACAAAGGGCTGAATATCCGCTGAATGTGCCCACTTCAAGGATGTTGGTAGGGTGAATCATCTGCACCAACATCTTCAGCAGTCGCCCCTGTAAATGTCCGCTTGCCATCCTGCCATGAATGGTGTGGATGTTGGTAGCCCGCCAAAGTCGGTAGAGATACTCAGGCTCTGGTTCGATATGTTGTAAGATGTATGAAGAAAGTTGGTCGTTCATGATAGTTTCGTCAACGAATGGCAAGCAACGCTTCCAAGGCAAGTCGGTAGCTATCGAGTCCGAATCCACAAATCACCCCCTTGCAAGCCGCAGAAATCATGGAATGGTGACGAAACTCCTCACGTTGGTGTACGTTGGAGATATGCACCTCAATCACGGGAGACGTGATGGCGCGGATACAGTCGTGCAGAGCCACGCTGGTATGTGTGTAAGCGCCAGCATTGAGGATGATGCCGTCTACGGAGAATCCCACTTCTTGCATCTTGTTGAGCAATTCCCCTTCGATATTGCTTTGGTAATAATCGATTTCCACGTCAGGATATTTCGCCTTTAGCGTGGGCAGATAACTTTCGAAGGAGTTAGAGCCGTAAATGCCAGGTTCTCTCTTGCCTAATAAGTTGAGGTTTGGGCCGTTGATGATTTGTATCTTCATATTTGATGACTTTTTACGAGTATGATTATTCCCTGCAAAGTTAGGGATATTTTTTCAACTTTGTCAGAAAAGCCAACAAAAATATCGTTGAACGTAGGAAAATGGAATAAAAATTCGTAATTTTGCAGTTTATAAATGAGAATCAGACACCGATGGATGTTGAACGACAATATATGCGCTACCTGAAATTGCAACGAAATTACTCCCCCAATACGTTGGAGGCTTATCGTCATGATTTGGATTACTTGCTCAGTTATTGTCGCAAGAACGACAAAGACCCACTTGACATGAAGTTGGAAGACTTGCAACATTTCGCAGCTACGATTCATGAATATGGAGTAGGGGCATCATCGCAAGCAAGGATATTGAGTGGCGTGAGGTCGTTTTATCGTTTCTTGGTGTTGGATGGCTATTTGGAAGACGACCCGACGGAATTATTGGAGTCGCCTCATTTGGGAGAACACTTGCCCGAAGTGCTTTCGGTGGAAGAAGTAGATATGTTGGAGGGAAGCATCGACCTGAGTACCAACGAAGGACAACGTAACAAAGCCATTATCGAAGTGCTCTTCTCGTGCGGGTTGCGCGTATCGGAATTGGTGAATCTCAAACTCACCGACCTCTATTTAGAAGAAGGATATATCCGCGTGTTGGGTAAGGGAAGCAAGGAACGGCTTGTCCCCATCTCGCCAAGAGCCATTCATGAACTGAAATTGTGGTATATAGACCGCAATCTGCTGAACATCAAACGAGGCGAAGAAGATTACGTGTTTCTCAATCGTCGTGGTTCCCATCTCACGCGTACGATGATTCTGATTATGATTAAGCGACAAGCCGAGGCTGCAGGAATCAAGAAGACGATTTCACCACATACCTTGAGACATTCCTTTGCTACGGCATTATTGAAAGGCGGTGCTGATTTGCGAGCCATTCAAGCCATGCTGGGGCATGAAGACATTGGTACGACGGAGATATATACCCATATCGACACGACAACACTCAGGAAAGAGATTCTGGAGCATCATCCGAGGAACAAGAAGACATGATAAGTGTCATTTTTCCACATTTTTTTCGACATGAAGACGAAATTTATGAAAAAAATGAAAGAAAGATGTAGTTTTTGAGGAATCGCTGCGTCTAATATAGAAAAAAGAGATAAATTTGCATCCAAATTAAAGACAATTAATGTTTTATATGAAAATGAGAAAATTATTTGTTACTTTGTTACTTACCATCGTCGGCACGATGTCGATGTTGGCACAGATGGGAATGCCTTCTATTCCCAATGATCCCGATGTACGTGTCGGAAAACTGGACAACGGATTGACTTATTACATCCGTCACAACAATTGGCCCGAGAATCGCGCCGAGTTCTACATTGCCCAAAAGGTGGGTTCTATTCAGGAGAATGACGACCAGCGCGGATTGGCTCACTTCTTGGAGCACATGGCGTTTAATGGCTCGAAACACTTCAAAGGCAACGAACTGCTACGCTGGTGCGAGAGCGTAGGCGTGAAGTTTGGTACCGACTTGAATGCTTACACGAGCATCGACCAGACTGTTTATAATATTAGTAATGTACCCACGACACGCGAGAGCATTATCGACTCGTGTCTGCTCATCCTCTATGACTGGGCTGACGGATTGCTGTTGGAGCAAGAGGAGATTGAGAAAGAGCGTGGCGTGATTCACGAGGAATGGCGTTTGCGTACCAGTGCTCAAATGCGTATGTTGGAGCGCGATCTGCCAAAACTCTATCCTGGTTCTAAATACGGTCATCGTATGCCTATCGGCTTGATGGAAATCATCGACAACTTCGAACGTCCATTTTTGCAGTCATACTATGAGAAATGGTATCGTCCAGACAACCAAGGTATCATCGTTGTGGGTGATGTGGATGTAGATAAGGTAGAACAGAAAATCAAGACACTTTTCTCACCTATCGTACTGCCCGAGAACCGTGCGTTAGTGACCACAGAACCAGTTCCTGACAATGCCGAGCCAATCTTCGTTATCGACAAAGACAAGGAACAACAAGTCAATATGGTTGACATCATGATGAAGCACGAAGCTTTCCCCGACTCGTTGAAGGGTTCGTTGGTTTATCTCTTGAGCAACTACATGAAGAACGCAGCCATCTCTATGCTCAACGACCGTTTGCGTGAGTATGCCGAGAAACCAGAAAGTCCATTCTTGCAGGCTTCAGCTGGTGACGGACAATACCTGCTTTCGAAGAGCGTTGATGCTTTCGAACTGGATGTTCTGCCCAAAGACGGACAGATAGAAGCTGCCGTTACAACCGTGCTGACAGAAGCTCGTCGTGCCGCAGAGTTTGGTTTTACCCCCACTGAATATAGTCGCTACAAAGCTAACTATATTAGTTCGCTTGACAAGCAGTATTCAAACAAGGACAAACGTTACAACAGTCAGTTTGTAAACCAATATGTACGTAACTTCCTTTCCAACGAGCCGATTCCCAGCATCGACTTCACATACGAGACAATGAAGCAATATGCACCCATGTTGCCATTGGAAGGTATTAACATGTTGATTAAGGAACTCGTATCGTTGAAAGACTCCAACCTCGTGGTATTGAACTTCAACAACGAGAAGGAAGGGGCTGTCTATCCTACGGAAGGTGGTTTGAAGAATGCCATTTCGGCTGCTCGCTCTGCACAGATTGAAGCCTACGTGGACAACGTGAAGAACGAACCTTTGATGACCGTTCTACCCAAGAAGGGAACCATCAAGAAAGAAGTGAAGAATGATCTCTTCGGTTATACCGAACTTACCCTTTCGAATGGTGCAAAGGTAGTGTTGAAACAGACCGACTTGAAGAAAGACCAAGTCATCCTGAGTGGTGAGGGATTCGGAGGTTCTGCTCTCTATGGTGAGAAGGATTTCTGTAATATCAAGATGTACGACGAAGTGATTGAGGCCAGTGGATTGGGCAACTTCTCACACACCGAACTTGACAAGGCTCTTGCAGGTAAGATTGCCAGCGCATCGCTCAGCATGAGTGACAACCGTCAGCATATTAGTGGTAGTTCTACTCCGAAGGACGTAGAGACCATGTTGCAATTGGTTTATCTCTATTTCACCAATATCGCCAAAGACCAGAAGTCATACGATAACTTGATGCAGACTACTGCCGTTGGTTTGAAGAACCGTTTGTTGCAACCCGAGAACGTGTTCAGCGATTCTTTGACAGCAGTCATCACCTGCCACAACAAGCGTAATAAGCCTATGGAAGTGGCTGACCTCGACAAGGTGAACTACGACCGCATCCTGCAAATGGCCAAGGAGCAAACGGCTAATGCTGCCGCATTTACTTTCACCATCATCGGTAATTACGATGAGGCTACCATCCGTCCGCTCATCGAACAATATATCGCTTCGCTGCCCTCACAGAAGAAAGTGGTGAAGACTAAGAAGGTGGATACCGACTATGAAGGACAAGTTGTCAACAATTTCAAGCACAAGGCAGAGACTCCGAAGGCTATCGCCGTGATGCATTGGTATTCGAAGCAAATTCCTTACACATTGGAGAACGGCATCAAGGCTACCATCGTCGGACAGATTTTGAGTATGGAATACTTGAAGAAGATTCGTGAGGACGCAAGTGCTGCTTACACCGTAGCATCACAATCCAGTCTCAGCCGTAATGATTTCGAGACTACCGCACAGGTTCTCGCTTATTGTCCCATGAAACCCGAGAAGGCAGACATTGCCTTGAAGATTATGCGTGAAGAGGTGAGTGCTATGGCTAATACTTGTGACAAAGACAAGTTGCAGAAGGTGAAGGAATATTTGTTGAAGAACCATGGCGACCAGTTGAAACAAAACAGCTATTGGCTCAACCAAATCAACAACTGGCGTAAGTTTGGCGTGGACTTCCACACCGACTACGAGAAGATTGTGAATGCGCAGACCGTAGAGAGCATCAGCGCCTTCGTGAAAGAATTGCTGAAGGCTGGCAACCACGCTGAAATCAGCATGATGCCTGCAGAGTAACAACCTCTCATACAAAGGTTTTTAGAAAATCTTAACAAACGTATCAGGCGGCTCATCACTCATGGGTCGCCTGTTAACGTAGATGAAAATATTCCGTTTATTTTGCCAATCACGGAAAAAGGTGTACCTTTGCAATTCCAAAGCGAAGATACACCTTAATTTATATATAGACAATAGGAGGAAATAACATTATGCCGTATTTGTTTACATCTGAATCGGTTTCGGAAGGACATCCCGATAAAGTGGCGGATCAAATCAGTGATGCGTTGCTCGACCAGTTTTTGGCTTACGACCAAAGTGCTCGTTGCGCTATAGAGTCGTTTTGTACAACGGGTCAAGTAATTATCATGGGTGAGGTACGCTCTGAAGCATATATAGACTTGCAAACCATTACCCGCAGAACCATCAACAAGATAGGATATACCAAGTCGGACTATGAGTTTGACGGTAATTCGTGTGGTATCCTGACCGCTATTCATGAGCAGAGCGACGATATCAACCGTGGCGTTGACCGTGATGAGGAAGAAGAACAAGGTGCAGGTGACCAAGGCATGATGTTTGGTTATGCTACCAACGAGACGGAGAACTACATGCCAGTGTCGCTCGACTTGGCTCATCTCATCATGTATACATTGGCAGAAATCCGTAAGGAAGGTAAGGAGATGACTTATCTGCGTCCTGACTCTAAGAGTCAGGTTACAATAGAATATAGCGACGATAATATCCCGCAACGCATTGATACCATCGTTATTTCTACGCAACACGACCCATTCGATGATGACGATGAACGAATGTTGGCAACGATTAAGACTGACGTGCTCAACATTCTCATGCCACGTGTGAAGGCTAAGTGTGGCGAAAAGGTGTTGGCATTGTTCAATGACGATATCAAGTATTATGTCAATCCAACGGGTAAGTTCGTGATTGGCGGTCCTCATGGAGATACGGGATTGACGGGTAGGAAAATCATCGTAGACACGTATGGTGGCAAGGGCGCCCATGGTGGTGGTGCTTTCTCGGGGAAAGACTCGTCGAAGGTAGACCGTTCTGCCGCTTATATGGCACGCTATATTGCCAAGAACATGGTGGCTGCTGGCGTTGCCGATGAAATGTTAGTTCAATTGGCGTATGCTATCGGTGTAGCAGAACCCGTGAGTGTTTATGTCAATACTTATGGTCGTTCGCATGTCAACGTCACCGATGGCGAGATTGCCGAAAAGATTAAGTCGCTTTTCGGATTGCGTCCGAAACAAATTGAACGAACTCTCAAGTTGCGCCAACCGATGTTTTTGGAAACGGCATCATACGGTCACATGGGACGCAAGAACGAAACCGTCATCAAGAAGTTTACCAGTCATTATAATCCAAACAAGGAAGTGGAAGTGGAACTCTTCACATGGGAGAAACTCGACCGTGTTGACGAGATTCGCCAAGTGTTTGGGTTGAAATAAAGTTGATAAAATTAGATGATACTAAAGGCAGAATCTTCCACACATGAAACAACGGGCGGCACACAGCAGCCCGTTGTTCATCATGGCTATTATCTCACTCCTGCGCAAGCTATCAGTAGATTGCCGAAGGATGCTACTCCAGCCCAACAGGATTCTGCCGTGCAAGCTCATGCCAAGATTTCGGAGATTCATTGGAGCGAAATGCCCGATACGCTCCACATGCCTGGACATGGGAAGGGAAAGACGGTCAACGACTCGGATATTCCGCAACACTATTATCGGGAATCGTATTTCTCTAATGACTCCTTGTTTCATCCCGAATTGAAAGGAGGTAGGCAAGGTGTGGCTGGAGACCCCGTTCCATATACCATTGCTGGCGACAGCTTCATTTCATCTTTGTTGTTGGGTTGTTTTGTTGTGGCGATGTTTACGATGGCACGAACCAGGGCATTTATCATTCGACAAATTAAGGGATTTTATTATCTGTCGAATACGAATACAAAAACACAGACGGAGACATCGGGAGAAGTTTGGTTTCAGTTGTTCATGGGCTTGCAAACTTGTTTGTTGTTTGCCATCGTCTACTTTTTCTATATTCGCGAGAAGATAGGCGATTCGTTTATCATCAGCCAATATCAAATCGTATTCGTCTTTACGGGGTTGTTCATTTGTTATTTCTTGTGCAAGGCATACTTGTATTGGTTGACGGGATGGGTCTTTTACGATAAGAAAAAAAACTTACAATGGCAGAAGACGTTTCTATTCCTTTCATCGGCTGAGGGCACGTTGATGTTTCCCGTCGTTATGCTCCTTACTTATTTCAATTTATCCATGAGTAGTGTGTTTGTTTATGCATTATTCGTTATCTTTTTTGTTAAATTTCTATCCTTTTATAGGCTATATGTAATCTTTTTTCGACGGAACGGCATTTTTTTGCAAATTATTTTGTACTTTTGTGCGCTCGAAATCGTACCCTTGTGCGTTCTTTGGGGTATATTGTTAGTTGTTAACAATTATTTGAAAGTAAATTTTTAGTACAAAGATGATCAATAAAATCTTGGTTTCACAACCAAAGCCTTCTAACGAGAAGTCTCCTTACTATGATATTGAAAAGGAATTTGGAGTTCAACTTGTGTTTCGTCCATTCATAAAAGTTGAGGGTATGACCGCCAAAGAATTCCGTCAGCAGAAGATTAACATTTTAGATTATACTGCTATTGTATTTACTTCTCGCCATGCTGTTGACCATTTCTTTACTTTAGCCAAAGAAATGCGCTTGACGATTCCCGAAAGCATGCGTTATTTTTGCGTTACCGAAGCCGTGGCATTGTATATACAGAAGTATGTGCAATATCGCAAGCGCAAGGTAGTGTTTGGAATGACAGGAAAAATCGATGACTTGATTCCTTCCATGGTTAAGCACAAGGACGAAAAATACCTCGTTCCACAAAGTGACGTACATAATAACGACGTGAAGACTTTGCTCGATTCCAAGAAATTGAATCACACCGAATGCGTGATGTATCGTACGGTGAGCAACGATTTTACTGAGGAGGAAATCAAGGCATTCGACTATGACATGCTGATTTTCTTCAGTCCTACGGGTATTCATGCGTTGGCAAAGAATTTCCCCGATTTCAACCAGGGAAAGACGCGTATTGCCACATTCGGACCTGCAACAGCCAAAACCGTGGAAGAAGAGGGTTTGCGATTGGACTTGCAAGCTCCCTCAGCTAAATATCCTTCCATGACAAGTGCCTTGAAGGCATATCTCCGCGAGAACCAAAAATAATATCCCTACATGCTTGCATCTTGCACATCGACGCTGGGCAAAGAAGAGCGTATTTGTAGTAAGAAGCAGATAGACGAGCTCTTTAATGGGAAATGTTCCAAAACCATGACGGCATATCCCATAAGGGTGGTTTATGCCTTGCGTACGTGTGTGGAAAGCGAACCGCAAGCACAGATAATGGTGAGCGTATCTAAGAGATACTTCAAACATGCCGTTCAGCGCAATCGTGTGAAACGGCAATTGCGTGAGGCTTATCGAAAAAACAAATGGATATTGCTCTCAGAATTGTCAACGTTGCCTACAAAAGGGGTGTCAATGGCTTTTCTTTGGATGGACGGACACTTGCGCGATAGTATGTGCGTGGAAAAACAGATGTGTGATTTGTTGAATAGGATAAAGGGCAAGATATGAATCTATTCCATCAGGTATTACACGGCATTTCTCGCGCTATTGGTTGGGTGTTGATTTTGCCCATTCGCTTTTATCAAGTGTGCATTTCTCCTTTCACTCCTCCATCGTGCCGATTTACGCCAACTTGTTCGGAATATGCCCGACAAGCCATCACCAAGCATGGACCTATTAAGGGATTGGGATTGGCTATTTGGCGATTGCTGAGATGTAATCCATGGGGAGGCTCAGGATATGATCCTGTGCCGTGAAAGGCTTTAAGGTCTCTAAAGTCTTTAAGGTCCTTAAGGTCCTTCAAGTCATTAAATAGAATAATTAAAAATAATAGATACAATGAAAAAGAACTTTGTTGAAGAACTCCGCTGGCGCGGAATGCTGGCACAAATCATGCCAGGAACAGAAGAACTCTTGCAAAAGGAAATGGTGACTGCTTATTTGGGTACTGATCCTACGGCTGACTCCTTGCATATCGGACACTTGTGCGGTATTATGATGCTTCGTCACTTGCAACGTTGTGGACATAAGCCCATTATTCTCGTTGGTGGTGCTACGGGTATGATTGGCGACCCATCGGGTAAAAGTCAGGAGCGTAATCTTCTCAATAATGAGACACTATACCACAACCAAGAGTGCATCAAGAAACAAGTAGCTAAATTCTTGGATTTTGAGTCAGATGCGCCCAATAAGGCAGAGATGGTTAACAACTATGATTGGATGAAAGACTTCACGTTCCTTGACTTCGCTCGTGAAGTGGGTAAGCATATTACCGTTAATTATATGATGGCTAAGGAGAGCGTACAACAACGTCTTAATGGTACGGCTCGCGACGGTCTTTCTTTCACGGAGTTTACTTATCAGTTGTTGCAAGGCTATGACTTCTTATATTTGTATCAGCATAAAGGCGTAAAACTCCAGTTAGGTGGCAACGACCAATGGGGTAATATGACCACGGGAACTGAATTGATTCGCCGTACATTGGGTAATGAAGTTGAGACATTTGCGTTGACTTGTCCACTGATTACTAAGAGCGATGGTAAGAAGTTCGGTAAGACCGAGAGTGGAAACATTTGGCTTGATCCACAACGTACCACTCCTTATAAGTTCTATCAGTTCTGGTTGAACGTGAGCGATGATGACGCAGAGAAATACATTAAGATTTTCACGTCGTTGGAAAAAGACGTTATCGACGCATTGGTAGAAGAGCATCGCCAAGACCCAGGTCGTCGTGTGTTGCAGAAACGTTTGGCAGAAGAGGTAACCTTACTCGTACATTCCAAGGAAGCTCTTGAAATGGCACAGGAAGCATCTGGCATTCTTTTCGGTAAGGCTACTAAAGATGCATTGGAGAAACTCGATGAACAAACTTTCCTTGACGTATTTGATGGCGTTCCTCAATTCGAACTTGCCAAAGACCAATTGGGACAACCCGCTGTTGAATTGTTCACTCGCGACGATGTAAAAGTTTTTGCCAGCAAGGGCGAAATGCGTAAGTTGGTTCAAGGTGGTGGTGTGTCACTCAACAAGGAAAAGCTTACGGCATTCGATCGTCCTATCACTTCAGATGACCTCATTGACGGAAAGTATTTGCTCGTTCAACGTGGTAAAAAGAACTATTATTTGATAAATGTGAGATAAAAAAGGAATAAAATTCATGGGAAAGAGTGCTGTTTTTTGAGAATCTTCAATCAAAAATGAAAAAAAATGGCATATCTTTCGTTGAAATGAATTAAAATTATTACCTTTGCATCCGCAATTGGGTGATGGTGTAATGGTAACACTACAGGTTTTGGTTCTGTCATTCCCGGTTCGAATCCGAGTCACCCAACTTAAAAGAGGATTGGTATTGTTTGCCAATCCTCTTTTATTTTTCCATCAAGCAAGTGTCATTTTACCATTTTAATCTTTGTGAGTTTTGGGGAAGATAAGAATTGTCTTCGTCTTCTTCACCGCCAATGTCGATGGTGCCGCCATCTTCGTATTCATTGACATTATAACTATTACCAACGATGAGTAGATGGCGAGAAGATGAAAAATAAATAATCTTCGTAGTGGGAGGGATGTATCTTGTCTTCATAACTCAATCATTGACGTGTTAAGCTTGATGTTTATGGTATATTTGTGCCCAGCATCCCAACTCATGTTAGAAAGAGGAATAATAGCCGTTTTCGACTCTGTAGAAGAATCGATTGTATAATAAACCTCCAATCTGGCAGAACTACCCGTAGTCTGTGGAATCATGAATAGATATTCGCAGGGCAGAGGTGTTAACTCCGTAGAAACGATGATGTCACTATTGGTAAGTGTGTAGATGGCATTATGATTTTCATCGGTTTTGATGGTTAGGTTTTTCCAACCATCAGCATAATGGTATTCCCCAGAATTATAAACATCTTTCAACTCAATTCTCTTGACGTTGAGACTATGGCTGCCCAATTTTATCTTCAATTTACTCGTCATGCAGACGTTGAATTCCAAGGCTGCACAAGCATGGTCGAAGGTGAGGTTGACGGCACCATTTGAAGCGTTGTATGATGTGGTTTTGGAAGCCACGAGCAAGTCGTGTTGGTTCGCTGGATTATCGACAACGCTAAATTGGATATATTTACCATCAGAATAATAATCCCCCGCACTATGGGCGTAAAACGTTACGTCTGCATCAGGATTTACACCCCTTGGCCAATAGTCAGGAGATGCTTTCCATTGAGAAGATTCTCTTGTCAACTGGTAGGTGTAACTATTCCCGTGCATCGTGAAAGATGTCAATGTAGAAGTGCTGGTAATAGGAGCGCGAGCCTTCATGCGTTTAGACTTAGCCGAGGCAGATGGGGTTATCATTTCGTTTTCCGACACGATGACGCGGAGCGGAAGGTCTGAAACAATTTCTTCCATAGAGATTTCCATGATATCTTCCACGGGAAACTCATGCGTTGTTCCATCGGTTTTCTTCAAAACCATCTTATAGTTCTGTGCTTCCATGGTGGGAATCCCCACCATGAGAAGCACCAGAAGAATTTGTATCTTTTTCATGGGTGTTCTTTATGGTGTGATTGTTAGAATTCCATCATGACATTTTGAATTCCTCCCGCAACTTGGATATTATGGGGAGAGGTGTAAATGCCTTTCATTTGTTCGCTATAATACCGTAGTTGTACGGACTCACCTGCTTGCGGAGAATACACCGTTAGTGTTTCTCCAGGCTTACAAACACCTCTACACTCATTGCCTACAAATGCCGCTATCAAGTCGTTAGGACTTGTCTCAAAAGGTTTTAGCTCTGGTAAACCCACTTGAAGTTGTGTCTGTACGGGATACTTGGTGCTACCTTTGAGAATGGGTACGATGTAGTCTTTATCTGTACCATAGTTTTTCTCGGCTTTGTACCTTCCTTCTTCCGAAACAGTGAAGAGTTGTTTGAGACTGGCACAATAATAGTTCAAAGTGAATAGCACCTCACGGTCGATATCGTTGCCGTGTATGTTTAGGATGAAATAGATGTCCTTACCTTCTCCGTCTGGTCTTGAGATGGCTCGACACTCATTGTTGATGAAGACAGACATGATGTCTTCATCGGTAGAGTAGGGCACCAATTCGTCTTGCAACTTCACCATGATAATCATGGAAGTTTCAAAGAGCGACGGGTTGGGGTCTGTCCACGAAGGACGAGCATCATTGCTTGTCCAATCTACCTTCCAATCGGGTGCTTCTGAAGCGACAAACGTGCTATAGGCTTTGTTGTCTTTGTCTGATTTGCAGCCCCACACCAAGGTGAGGGCTACCATCAGCATCATTATTTTTATCGTTGTTTTCATTTGCAGGATTCAAATTAATAACGCAACAACTTAATAATTGTTTTATTCTCTCCATATTTTTGTTTGATAAACTCGACTGGTGTCATGAAATCCAGTCTT
>OMWI01000003.1 GCA_900314715.1 uncultured Prevotellaceae bacterium
TGGGGACGAAAGAGCCAGCGGGATTTTCGTCCCTTTTTCATGCTCCTTGCTCACTTACTCCTTTAACACATTCGTTGCGTTATTAATTTGAATCCTGCTAATGTTATACTTGTGATATTTATAATAAGTCCATTTTCAAGGTTGAGACAATAAAGAAACGTGGACTGATAACTTCGTCTATGTCTCGGAAATACAGGAAAAAGACTTTGCAATCATTTACATTTTTGCTGATTATTCCGAAAACAAGAATTAAAGCTAACGCTTCTTTATTTATATGTCTTTCGTCTGTTCTATTTCATAGGCAATCTACTTTATTGTTATATTTACATGAGTTAGGCGAAAAGAAAAATATTAGATGAGAGAATGTATTTTTGTATGAGAATCAATAATCCCAAATATCACAAATGATATCTTCATTCAAATGGATACTGCAAATATAATGGTTTTATTTTGTTTATGAGACGTGTCTTTCATTTTTTTTTGCTCCAAAGTCGAAAAGAATCCACGAATTAGAATGAGAAGAAGTGAATTTTCATCATCCTGAACATGTGATAAATCTGCCCTCCCTATTTCCCGCCTATTATTCCAGCCGTGAACAAGAATCAGGGATTGGTTTTTTGATTGGTGGGCTGGTGTTTATAAGAAAAATCCCAAGTGAAACTAAGCCACTTGGGATTATCAGTTGTTTTATAGCTATCTTATTGACCAAGAATCATATTCACGAGTTTCACAACGTCGCTGATATCCACTTTGCCGTCGCCATTCACGTCATAGGAATCATCCGTTGTTGAAGAGTCTAAGATAAAATTGACAAGAGAAACCACATCAGATATATCAGTTGAACCATCGTTATTCACATCGTACGGATTGGACATTTCCACTATATTGCTGAAACTACTCCAATCGGCTGTTGTTCGATATTGGCTCTTCGTGCCGTAAGGCACATACAGCGTAGCATTGGCACGATTGCTGAACACATCTGATGTAATGGTGATAGGTGTTTCCGCATTCACCGTTACAGATGTCAGGCTGGTGCATTCCTCAAAGGCATAAGCCCCTATGGAAGTCACACCAGCGGGAATGTTGATTGCGGTCAGTGCCGTACAACTGCGGAAGGCTGATGCCTCTATCGTTGTAACTTGTTCGGGGATGGTGATAGTAGCGAGTTTCGTGCAATAGTAGAATGCATGCTCTCCGATAACCGTCACACCTTCTGGGATTACAGTATTTCGACATCCGGAAATCAACTTGTTCGTTGCAGTTTCGATGATAGCGTTGCAGTTGTTGCGAGTATCATAAATAGTATTACCTTCCGCAACAATGATTGATGTTACATTCGAGCACGCTGCAAAAGCCGAATTCCCAATGTTGGTTACAGATGCAGGAATGATTATCGAAGTAAATGCATTACAATTAAAGAAAGCATAACTGCTAATATTGGTCAACCTTTCAGAAAGTGTAACGTTTCTCAAGCGATAACCGGGCGCAGCCGTCCACAGGGTTTGTCGGCTGTGCCTATTAATTATATAAAGAATCTCTATAAAATGGGATTCTTTTTTTGTCCTTTTACCTTCTAATGTTTCAAAATATCTTTGTAGAAAAAACAAAGATATGGCTCTCAAAATTGACAAAGTTACCCTACAATTCGAAATCAAGCCAAACTATGATGCCAACTATAGTTCGATAAATTTTTTGCTAAAAAACTATGGAATAATGTAGCGGAAAAGCTCGTTAAATTCAAATTTTTTTTGTATCTTTGCACATCAAAATAGACTTAGAAACATGAAAAAGATTCTTTGTATAATTAGTTTGTTTTTTGGTTGGTTAGCAGCCGTAAGTGCGCAAATCCAAACCAATGCAGGTGTTCAGTATTTGATGAATGCGCAAAAGGACATGTCTACCGATTTCTACGATTTGTCGAATACGTATTTCTTAGCGGATAGCCTTTCGTCGTTTGATGTTTCCAAAGGTATCGGTAAGGTGAATTGGAAGCGGTATCGGTTGTCGCCACGACAGGCGTTCAACACCAACGGCTATTGGCCTGTGCGTATGCAAATGCTCGATTTCCCCGATGCAGCCTACGAGAACGATCCCGACTTGAAAATGCAAGTGCGTTTGGTAAGTCCGAGAACGTTGCGCATTACCATGCTTACCACGCCCATAGAACCTACTGATGAGGACAAAGATGACGTGATGTTTTCGCCTGCCTTTATCTCTAAATTAGTGAATGGTGGCATTGCATCGGCACAACAAGATTGGAAGGTTTCCGAAACACCAGAAGCCGTGGTCTATCAAAGCGCGTATGGTTCGTTGGAAATACGGAAGCACCCTTGGCGATTGGTGGTGAAAGACGCGAAAGGAAAGATTCTCACGCAAACGCGCCACATCATCGACAATGACTCTTCGCAAGTGAAATTGTTGCCATTCTCGTTCGTCAAGCGCGGAAGCGACAACTCTCGTAGCATCAATCCCGTCTTTACGCTTGCACCGAGCGAACGCATTTACGGTTGTGGCGAATCGTTTACGAAACTCAATAAAGTAGGGCAGAAGGTACATTTGTTTGTTACTGACCCACAAGGACCCGAGACGGACGGACAGTACAAGCCAGTACCTTTCTTCTTCTCGAATAGAGGTTATGGTATATTCATGCACACATCCGCGCCCGTTACGTGCGATTTCGGTGCTTCGTATATCGGAGCCGACCGCCTATTCATGGGTGATGAGACGATGGATTATTTCATCTTCTTCGGTGAACCAAAGGACATCCTGAATGAATATACCGAAGTAACGGGAAAATCGCCCATGTTGCCCCTCTGGACATTCGGCACATGGATGAGTCGTATCACGTATTTCTCGCAAGAGGAAGGAATGGAAATCGCTAATCAATTGCGCAAGAACAATATCCCTTCTGACGTGATACACTTTGATACGGGATGGTTTGACGTGGATTGGCAATGCGACTATGAGTTCTCGAAGAATCGTTTCAAGAATCCCGTGAAGATGCTCAAGCAGATGGATGAGATGGGCTTCCATACCTGTCTGTGGCAATTGCCATACTTTACGCCCAAGAACAGATATTTCCAAGAGTTGGTTGATGGAGGAATGCACGTGAAGAATGCTACGGGTGGAATGCCTTACGAAGATGCCGTGCTCGACCTCTCCAATCCCAAGACCGTAGAGTGGTATCAGGGAAAGATTGCGGGATTGATTCGTCAAGGTGTGGACGTGATTAAGTGCGACTTCGGTGAGGCTGCCCCATACAACGGATTCTATTATAGCGGTAAGGGAGGATTATACGAGCACAATCTTTACCCCTTGCGTTACAACAAAGCCTTGTGGGAAGTGATAGAACGAGAGAAACCTAACGAGGGAGTGATTTGGGCGCGTTCTGCTTGGGCTGGAAGTCAACGCTATCCCTTGCATTGGGGAGGCGATGCTGCCACCACCAACACGGGATTGTTAGGCGACTTACGAGGAGGCTTGTCGTTTGGCTTGAGCGGTTTCTCTTTCTGGAGTCATGATATGGGTGGATTCGTAACGGCAAGTCCTGAAGACATCTACCGTCGATGGTTGCCCTTCGGATTCCTCAGTAGTCATACCCGTGCGCATGGTGCCCCACCAACCGAACCGTGGTTGATTAGCGAATCGTTTACGAAGGCATTCCGCGAGAGTGCTGAATTGAAGTATAGATTGATGCCTTACGTCTATGCGCAAGCCAAAGACTGTACGGAGAAAGGTTTGCCGATGGTGAGAGCATTGTTCGTCGAGTTCCCCAATGATCCAGGAGCATGGCTCGTAGAAGATGAGTATATGTTTGGCGAACAGATATTGGTGGCTCCCTTGATGGAAAGTGGAACATCACGCACCTGTTACTTGCCTAAAGGAAAATGGATTGACTATCAGAACGGAAAGGTATATGAAGGTGGTTATCAAGACATAGAGGCAGGAAAGATACCCGCCATCATCCTTGTTCGTGATGGTTCGCTGATTCCCCATGCACCTTTGGCACAACGAACAGACAAGATTAATTGGGATCAAATCGAATGGAAAGCCTATCTGGTGGATGCGAAGAAATGCAAGGGATTGCTTTACCGTCCTGGCGATGCGAAGATACAGGTGGTGGAGCAATAATAGAGGTGAGGGGTGAGAGGTGAGAGGTGAGAGAATAGTCTTTCAAATGGAGGACATATCTCTCCCTTCTCACCTCTCACCTCTCACCCCTTTAGACACTACGTCCAAAACGATTTTTCGCCCGTAAATATCATTTTTCCTTGGCATTTAGGGCAAGTCTTTTTGTCCCATATCCTGATGTTGTCGCTTCCGCAATTCAAGCAAAGTCTTCCCACTTCACTTCTATACGAAGGCGCAACATCAGCGATGATGCCACCGACAACGATATTTTGGATGGTGTGGCAATCAGGACAACTCACGGAAGTGATGCTTTGGCGAAACAATCCCTTTCCTTCATAGTCCTCCGCTTGGTATCCGCAAGATTGACAACGATATGTTTTCTTCCACGCCATTTAAAAGTCAACTATCAATTGAAATAGATATACAAGCCAATCATCACGATGACCAAGGCTGACCAAAGACAAATAACGGTCTTGGAATGGCGCTCGTGAATAGGCGAAGGAATGTCGTGGCATTCTCCATGTTTATCCATGAGCGAAACGACAACCATCATGGCCACCAATATCAAGAAGAGATAGAATGACAACAACATGAAGTGTGGCCACAAATCGCTCTCTGGTCCCCATAGATACAAGATGCCAACGAGCAAGCAGAATACTGTTCCTGCGGTGAGAGCTAAGTTGGCTGCTTGCGTGGTAGTACGTTTCCAGAACACGCCAAGCAAGAATACGGCTGTCATGGGCGGTGCGATGAATCCCAATACCGATTGGAACACGTTGAAGAGATTGAGTCCCTTGATGCTATCGATGGCAATGGTCAGAACGATGGCAATGATGGCACCCACAACCGTCACGATTCGCCCCACATAATTGATGCGTCTTTGAGAAGCCGAAGGATTGAATTTCTTTACGTAAATATCCATTGTGAATACCGTACTGAGCGCATTTAAGGCAGAACCGATAGTAGAGACGAGGCAAGCGGTAAGAACGGCAAAGACAAGTCCTACCATTCCCACGGGAAAAAGATTCTCAACCATCGTCAGATAAGCCTCGTCGGGATTCTCCAACGTGGGGAAAAGAGCAAAGCAAATCACGCCAGGGAGGATGTAGAGAGGCACGTCGAGAATCTTCAACCATCCCGTGAAATTCGTACCAAGTTGTCCTTCCTTCAAACTACGAGCCGCCAATACGGGTTGCACCATACTTTGGTCGGTACACCAAAACCATACGCCCATGATGGGATAGCCCAAGATGATAGGCAACCAAGGGAAAGCCTCGTCGGTATTGGGTTTGAAGAGAATCCAATAATCATTAGGTACTTTCTCTACCAATGCGGAGATTCCCCCGACATGATGGATTCCGACGATGGTCAACGTTGCCGAAACAACGATGAGCAATATCATTTGGTACACATTGGTATAAGCCACGGCTTTCAATCCCCCCATCATGGTGAAGAAAGCGGAGATAACCAACAAGATGAGTGCCGACATCCACATGGGGAAATCGAATACTTGTCGGATGAGAATGCCACCAGCAAACAACGTCAATGCCAACCATGAGATAATGATGGTTACGATGGTGTACCAGGCAAGGATATTGCGCGTGGATTGTCCGAATCGCAATCCCATGAATTCAGGTAGGGTTTGTATGTTAGCACCTAAATACCGAGGCGCAAACACGAAGGCAAGTAAGGCGATGAACACGAAGGCGTACCAAGCATAATTGCCAGAAACGATACCCGTGGTGAATCCCGCACTTGCACTTGCGATGAGCATAGAAGGACCGACATTGGTTCCCCACATCGAGAATCCGATATGGTGCCATCTTAACGCATGTTCGGCAAGAAAAAGACTACTCTCTTTCTTTCGTTTCATACTTGCCCAAATGCCGATGGACAAAAGGATAATGAAATAGGTTATCAAGATGAGCCAATCAAGGCCTTGCATGTAATGGGTGTTCATAGTTTGTAGCCTATATAATTGTCAGTAATTTCGAGGTTGATAGCTTTTGAGAGATCCATGTCATCGGTACAATCTACGTCGTAAGGATAAATCGGAATTGTCGCATTGGGATGCACGAATACGGGCATTAAGTCGAGTGGTGTCTTCACGGCATCATACCATTTTCCACCTTCCATTCGTTCTCCCGTGAAGAAGTTTATCCATTCATCATCAGGCAAATAGATGTCACGAATGCCTTTGTCGTTCATCACGGGACAAACAAGGAATTCATTGCCGAAATAATACTCATCGTCGATGTGCCAACATTGTCGGTCGTTGGGATGATGGAATAACAACGCTTGAACGATAGGCAATCCACTTTGACAAGCCATCTCACTTTGTTGGATGATATAAGGAATGAGACGATAACGTAGTTTCCACCATCGTTTGATAATAGGTGCAATTTCGGGATAATGCCACGGCTCGCGCTTACACGTACCATGATAACGAATATGAGAAGTGAACACACCGAATTGCGTCCATCTAACGTACACCTGCGGATTGATAGGCGAATTCATAAAATCAGGAATGGAGTGGAAACCTGGTACATCGTGACTCCAGAACGCGAAACCGCTCAATCCGAAATGCAAACCACCTTTCAACGAACCAGCCATTCCATCCCACGAACTGGCACTATCGCCTCCCCAATGAAGAGGGAAACGTTGACAACCCGCCCATGCAGCACGCGCCCAGATAATACCATCTCCTGTCACTTCCTTTGTGATTTCAAAAGCTGCCTTTTGATAGAGTAGGGCGTAGAGATTGTTGAGTCGTTCGGGAGTCATACCGTGATAGACGGCATCAAGGTGAATGTTCTCGCCAAAGTCGGTCTTGATGCAAGTAACTCCCATGTCAAGCAATGGTTTCAAGAGTTTTTTCTTGTACCATTCCACGGCTTTATCGTAGGTGAAATCAATGGTTCCCGCATAGTCGAGGGCAGAGAAATTGGAACCCTCAGATGCTTGTTCTTTCAACAAAGGAGCGATATATTGATTTGCTTTAGCCTCTTCAAGTTGTTCTGCTCCCTTTGCCACGTATGGCAGTTGCCATAAAGAGACACGAAATCCTTTCTTCTTCAGATCTTGGATAAAGCCTTTCGGGTCGGGAAATCTTTCGGGATTGAATTTCCATTCACACAACCAATCGGTACGAAACCATCCTGTATCAAGGTGAATAACGTCGCAAGGATAATGCTCTTTCCTTAGATGGTCGCAAATATCGTTTACCTCTTCGGCAGAGAAATATGTCATTCTACTCATCCAAATGCCATACGACCACAAGGGGGGCATGGATGGGAATCCCGTTAGTTTCCGATAGTTGTGAAGAATCTCTTCGGGTGTCTTTCCACCGATGAGAAAGGCGTCTATTGTTGCTCTATCGCACATAAACTGAACGGAGCGTGAGGAATGGTCGGCTAAAGACAACTTGCAATAATCGCTTGTGTGATAGAATACGCCATACATGCGACTTGACATGTAGAATGGGATGTTCTTATAGCAACGGCGATTGTTCACGCCTTGACCATCTTGGTTTTTCAATTGGAAAGTTTGACCGCTCAAATCCATCTTCCTGAACCGTTCGCCAGTGCCTACGAAGCATTCATCTGCTTGGCATTTGAAGCTAATGGTGGCGCGTTCGTTGGTTTCTTCCTTTGTTGTGGCAATGCCACAACTTACGAAACCGAGGGGCAATGCATCATAACGAGGGGGAGAGAAATGGTCGTCGCTTAATTCGATGGGTTTGTTTTCATCGCCATCAGGATAGAAAGTGATGAATGGGGCTGGTTGAGGAGGCGGAAGTAAGTCGCTCCAATAATCGAGAATGGGCGCATTGAGATTAATCGTTCCCCTCTTCTTTCCATGAACATCTATGATATTCGTACCTTCCAAATGAAGAGCCATGCGATTTACTTGCATTTGAAACATGTCATCTTCTTCCAACATGTCATCATGAAGCATGGTCGTGAAGATACGAAGGATGGTTGAGTCGTATGCACGAATGATAAGGTCGTAACTCCTTTGTGGCACTTCCATATTGGGAGCCATGTCTTCTTGTCGTTTTTGTTGCTGATAGGGAATGGTGATGACGATGTCGCCATCTTTTTCCTTGATGCAAGTAGGCGCATACGCTTTCCAAAGAACTTCATCTTTTTGCAAAGATGAGTCGAAATCCATGAAATCGAATAGGTAGTAGTTGGTTTGTTTCATTGTTGCTTGAATACGATAGTTGGACCAGGATGATTGTCGCCGATTTCATCACGACGAATCAAGCGTCCTTGGGTTTTGTTGTTTTCTATGGTGTAACCATCTGTTTCCGCATCTAAGTAAATGCAAAAACCACGATTGTTGGTTGCGTAGGGTGCGGGAAATGGTTGTGAGATAGTATTGTCCTTGATGGATGAACGCGGTTGATTACTCAACGTATAGATGCCTCCAGCGTCGTAGAGTTGTCGGGCATAATCTTCCACTATGTTGTTGATGATGTGATTATTCTCCATTCCTGTCAAAGCGGAAGTCCATCCCCATCCCACACAAATACCAGAGTAATTTACATGACTGATATGGTTTTGTGCGATAGTGACATTGCGCACATATCCACAACTAATCGCCACTGCTCCCCAATCTTCATTTGTCGCGTCGTGAATGGTATTGTTGGTGATGCTGATTCCTTGACAACGTCTTGCCAAATCGGTATATGGACGATGCACCTCGCGTGGACATTCGGCAAACGAACCAACCATAATGGCCGTTCCGCCAATGTCCGTAAATTGATTGTCGTTGATGGAACAATCGCTTACATCTGTCTTGTAATCAAGAGCGGTAGAGGCAAGATGTTGGAATTTGCAATGGTGGAAGTGAACTTGTTCGGCATGGTTGATGCAAATGGCAGCTACGGGGCGTTCTATCCAAGCTTGGTTTTCCAATGTGGTAGCCCACGGAAGTCCTTCCTTTTGTAGCTTGTATGCATCGATGATAGGAAAACCACCTTGTAACGTGACGTGTCCCTTGTGCAATGGTCGGTTCCAACAAGTGTTTTCAAACGTAATGTTCTCGAATGTCATGCATTGAACAGGCGTTTGTTCGGTACCCTCGACCATCACCAACTGCTCTATTCCGTCGTGTTGTTCGGTTTTTCTTAATAAGAACGATGAACTTCCTTTCTCTCCATTAATGACCGGTTGAGGCCAAGGATGTTCAAACTCTAATCTACTCTCTGGTTCCATGAAAGAAACGATAGTCTTTTTGCCTTCCACTTTCATGTCTTTCACGCGGAGAATAGCAATAGCCCATCGTTGGTGAACCACCATTTCCAAGTCTTTCATCTTGAGAACGGTTTTGGGAGGAGTTGGAATGGTGATGGTACGTTGTTCTTTGTTGAAATCAATCATTCGTTCCATCCCTTCCATTGGCCAAATCTGTGTATGTAGTTGCTTGGAGTCACCATGGATAATGGTTCCTTCTTCACCACGGATGATGGTAGGCGATAATTCCGTTCCACTATCCTCAGGACGAATCAATAGCGGTTCGTTCATGTAATAGCGTCCAGCTTGAATGGTTATCGTAATGCCACCTTCACAACGAGGGTCGTTCAATCGTCTCCATTCGCGAGCTTGTCGTAGAGCGTTATGAATGCTCTCTCCTTCATGTACGATGATTTCTCCAGCAAACAAGCAAGTGGAAATAGTTAATAGAAAGATAGTTAGAAGTTGTCTCATAATGATTCAATCAATTGTTTGATGGGTTCTTGTTCGTCTTGGTGGTCACGATGAACGGCAACACGAATGGATGTGTCGTTCAATAAACCCTTAATCATATAATGATGGTTTTGAATCTTGAAGAATGGTTGTGCAAGGGTGTCCAAGAAAATGAATGAACCAAGAGGACGGAGAGCCATGATGAAATCACGATCGACGTGATGTTCTAATTCATATTGGAAAGCCAACCATCCTGCTTCTGTGCAAGGCTCTGGCGAACGATGGATATTCGTAATTTTCATAGACTTCCCGTTATTTCACGAATGGCTTTGATAAATATCTCCAGTTCCTCATGCGTGGTGAAATCGGAGAGACTTACTCGCACGGAACCATATTCCGATATTCCTAATTGTTGATGAATGAGCGGAGCACAATGCAAACCCGTTCGCACGGTGATTCCATAGCTGTTTTGAAGAATGTAACCCACATCGGAAGGAAGAAGTCCATTTATGTTAAAACTGATAACAGGACCTTGATAGTCTCCTCCTTTACTATATAATGTCACTTTCTCAATTCCGCGTAATTCATGAAGAAGCCAATTTGTTTCTGATTGCAATTTGTGGAAGATGATACCAACATTGTTTTTCAAAACGTATTCTATACCAGCTTTCAATCCTGCAATGCCCACGACATTTTGCGTACCTACTTCGTATTCCCATTCACCATCTTTATATAGAATGATACTACTATCGCGACCCGTTCCTCCAAATTGTGTTGGGCGAAGATTGATGTTACGATGTACGTAATATCCTCCTGTTCCCGTAGGACCAAATAAAGACTTATGGCCAGTAAACACCAAAATATCAACACCCCATCTATCAACATCAATGGGAATACATCCAGCACTTTGCGCAACATCCAGCATGACGAGCATTCCTTGTTGGTGGGCGCGTTGAGTGATTTCAGCCACGTCAACGATACGACCAGTAACGTTAGAACAATGATTGATGATGAGTAACGAGGCTTTAGGAAGCGTATCAGATGGGGTGATGGGAGGGATGATTGTCCCTTGATAATGTCTATTCATCAAAGGTCGAAGCACACTATTGTGGTTGTCGGAAGTAGCCACAATCGTCTTGTTCTCTCCTCCTAATACGCGATTGATGGCATCGGTAGCACTACTACAGAAAAATATACGTTCATAGTCGCCTATGTTGAACAACTTGCCAAGGAGTTTTCTCGTATCTGTCAGTAAGTCGCTCCCTTGTGCATTGCTACGAAAAGGACTTACTGGCGGATTCTTCATAGCCGTCATCATGGCTTCGATAACTGATGGCGGTTTGGGAAAACTCGTGGCGGCGTTGTTCAAATAGATCATTTGTGTTCCATCACTTTAAATCCCATGACGTGACCAATTAGATGCAACATCTTGGTATAGTCGCCAAATATCAATACCTGATGATGACCGAATCCTGCTAATTGATGCATGAATCCACGAGCATCATTCATCTTGATGTAATAATAGGGAGAACAATAGACGGCATCAAACTCAGATTTAATCACCTCTCCACGTTTGATGCTGATAGTATCTGCCAATGGATTGAAACGTCCAAGTGTGATATATTGGTCTTCGTTTTCCGTGAAGTCAACTTGCAATTTCCCTCCAAAACCTTGTCCTGTAAATGCCCAAAGCTTGTATTTCAGAGGTTTTTTCCCATAACCGTTCATACATAATGCTGGTACGGCATGGTGAATACGTAATAACTCATCGGTTTCCATGTTGGGATTTCCCATGAAAGCAGGACGCATGGCGGCTGCTTGCATGATGGTCATTGCCAAAAGCGCATTCAAGTCTTCCTCACAACCGCTGGGATAACCCTCGTCTTTTAAGAGTGAATGACAGGTACATGGCGTGAATTTCCTGTTTTGTGGAATCTCGGAGGTGCATAATTCATGACATGCGGTAGAGAATGCGTTGCAATCGTAAACGTCCATCATCTTTTTAGCAGCCAGATAATACTTGATGTCGTTGATAAACCAATCTTTGTTGACTTTTGTTTCCAACGAACCGCCAATGATTCTCTCTGCAATGGGACGCGCTTCTTCATCCGTCACTTCATCCATATACTTGAAAATATCACGGAATGGAAGTTTGACGATTTCCATACCATAGCGTTGGCGAATGAGTTCGGGGTCGCGAATCACACTTTGCAATCCGAAAGTAGGCATAGAACCATGTGTGAGAACAAGTGCTCGTGTATTGGCAACCACTTTCCTTACCCAAAGTGCATGAGCAATCTCGTTGAGGTCTTGAATGTCCATGCAAACGTATGCTTCTACACCGATAGAACGGCAATAAGCGGCGAAGTCAATACCTTCATTGCCGTTTTGCATGATGACTACCGTCTTGTGGTAACGTTCCAATTTAGGAATACGCCAATTCATGCAAAGGAAGAAATCTACGCGGTCGATGTCTTCCTCTATTTGTGCATAGACTTCACGACTTACCACAAATTTCTCATCATAACGAGCATCGATGGCGGGCAACATCTCTATTTCTGGTGTTGCTTTCTTCAGTTCTTCCTTTGCTGCTTCGAAAGCTTTATTAGCTGCGGCGTCCTCTGCTTCGGGTGTCATGTCTTTCGCATAGCCTGCTCGACATGGTCCTTCCCAAAAATGAGAATGGGTAAGACAACCCACGATGGGACGAACTACCAGCTTAACGTTCATTGCTTTTTCTTTCATATTTTATTTCTTGATATATTTCTTTCCGTTTTGAATATTGATTCCCTTCTGAGGTTGCTCTATTCGTTGACCAGCCAAATTGTATATAGGAGATGGTTTTATCTGTTCGTTATCTCTTACTTCGACAATCCCCGAAAGATTACCACCAATGGTTGCAAAATTGAATGGACGAGTAAGTGTGATGTTGGTATTTGGATCCTTCACGGTTACTAAGATAAATTCTCTTCTTGAATTATCTGTTCCGAAAAGGTCTTGTACTTTGAGAGTGGTACCTTCAAAACTCCATACAAAACCATTCCTATGACGCTCGAAGTCATCAACTACTTCAAAGTTTTTATATCCCGCAAAATAAGGTTTTAAATCAATGACTTTCTCTTCGGTACCATTCAAGATGAAATTGGGTTCTGCTATCCAATTGAGGTATTGTTCCAAATCAGTATAATATTCATTATCGTCGTGACAATCGTTGTTGTTAGGATTGTTAACGTCTGTTCCCGTTACTTTCTCATACCAATCGGGAATACCGTCTTGGTCGGTGTCCCAATTAGCTTCACGTTGGGCTTCAATGATGTTCAACCCAGCAAATCCCTCTGAGTCATCTTCATGGTCGATAATGCCTTTTTTCTTTCCCTTAGAACCAACGTATGAAGTAGTACCAAGCAAAGTCTCTTGAATGATACGGGTGTCATGATTGTCTAATTCGGGTTGATTGCAACCAACATCACAAAGCACGTTATTGAATGCTGCTTCTGCGGTTTCTATAGTTGCATACGATGGGAAGAATGGTTCGCTTGCCCAAGGTTCCCAATTAAGTACTTGGTCTCCCGACAAATCATAACGATAAGTTGTTCCTTCTTTGTCTTGTGTCAATCTCCCATTTGTTTCCTGACGGATATTCCCACTCACGTATGCACGTTGCGTTCCTTGTCCTGTTCCTTCGAATTGATGACGCAACAAGTAGTTTTGTGTCGTAGCAGGTCCTTTCTTGTAGAAGTTGTTCACGAAATTCAATTCGTGTGTTCCACCATCGCTGGCACGTCCACCCCAGTTATAAACAACATTGTTGAATATGTCATGGTGTCCGTCATAATATCCTTTACCGTCCAACCCACCAGAGATACTCCAGTTTCGTCCTTCATTATGAGCCAAGAGATTGTGATGGAAAGAACTACCTACTGCTCCAAATTCGCCACCGCCAATCGTTGCGGCATATCCATGACCAGTACCTGCGCTATAGTTGGGATGGCCAGCGATATTCAATGCCTCAGAGATAAGGGTATTTTGCAAGGTGATGTGCTTGGCGTTGCGTGAAGAGAATGCTTCGTCGATAGTCCAAGAAATAGAACAATGGTCCATGATAGAATGGTCGTTGCCAGCCATTCCCAATCCGTCGAGTCCCTTTCCGTCACCATCTTCATCGCTGATATGACCACGACGAGCACGGATAAATCGGGTAATTCCATCGGATTGCATTCCAAAAGGAGCACCACGGAACATGATTCCTCTTCCTGGTGCTGTCTGTCCTGCGATAGTTACGTATTTATCCGAACAGGTTAAACGTGCTTTCAAATGGATGGTTCCTGCCACGTCGAAGACGATAGTACGAGGACCGTGAATATTGCTGATACCATAACGGAATGTGCCTGGTTGTGGATTGGTAGCATCATCGTCAAGAGATGTGACGTGATAAACGATTCCACCTCGTCCACCAATGGCAAAACGACCATATCCCTCTGCTCCTGGGAATGCCAATCGACGGGGTTGGAAGCACCAGACCTTTCCTTTATGCACATTGTTTGATGCATCTACCTCATCTACACGCCACCAATAAACTTGAAGTGGTGAAAGTCCTGTAGCCTCATGTTGCGTGTTTTTTCCTTCGTATTGATAAGTCGTTGAATTGGCTACTTCCGTAGAGTCTGTACCAAATACCAAACGATGGGAGACGGCTACGCTTGCAGGTGTCCATTGCAAGGTGATATTCTTCTGTCCTGTTTCATTTTTGCCATCTGCATGGAAATCATAATTGTCGGGTATGGGATCCATAGCGGAATAAGGATTCACGTCGAACTCCAGTCCGTTTAATGTCATACAAGTAGAACCGTATGTTTGACCAGATACGGGAGTTGTGGAATACTTGATGACTACAGGTTGTCCCTCTTTCACGGTAAACTCCACGTATGATGAACCTGCCTCGGATGGCTTCTGTACGTTGGAAGAATACTTGATGCCTGTAGCTGCCACTTGACCATCCACTTCCACTTGTATATCAGGCAATTTCATATTGCCGTCTTTGTAGTTGTGATAAGCAATCACGGAATGCTGACCTGGTTCCATTCCTTCGATGGTTAGCATGATGGCTGTACTTCCTTCCGTGATGTTGGGAGTATTGTTATCGTCATCAAGCACGAATGCTTGAACGCCATCACCCAACAAACGAAGACCAGTAGCTCCATTCTTTCCCGAAGTAACGGTATTCTTGTTCCATTGCGCACGCAATACGTCGGCACCGTCGCACGCAGTCACCGTCAGTTTCATACCATTGTCGAGTGTCTTCGATTCACTCTGTACCGTGTTCACAGGCCATGCAATGTAGTTGGGTTCATTCACTTCTTCCAACGAACGATTAGTCATGTTGAAGTCAATGTTTTGCGCCATTGCTGTTATGCTCAGCATGGCAAGTACATTTGTTATAAGTAGTTTCTTCATATAAGTAATTGATTTGATTTCGCAGATTTGCCCACAAAGTTACAAAATATTGCTGATAAAATCATCAAAATTGAGATAATTAACGCAATTCAATTTTGTAAATTTTACAAACGATAGATTTAGAGGTCGTAAACGATATGTTTAGAGGTTGTAAACGATATGTTTAGATGATGCAAACGATATGTTTGTTTGCTCTAAACCATTCGTCTGTATCATACAAATCAATGGTTTCAAGTTTAACTTGTTCTAATATGCATCTACGGTGCAACCATTAGGAACGCTGATTTGGCGAGTGCCATTTTCCTTATCATAGTCAATGGTTATCTTTCCATATAGCGTTTCGATGGAAGCACGGATGTGATGGATGTTGCCAACTGATTGCGGTTCTATAACAAGATGGCGCATTCCATGAGTTCCAGGCTTTTGTTTGATGCCTGCGAGAGAACAGAAAAACCATTCGTCGATTTGTCCCATCATGAAATGATTCCATGAAGAACCTTGTCGTGGGTCCCATTGTTCGGTGAGCGTGGTTGCCCCTTGTTTCAATTGGAATCCATAGCCAGGTGTCTCGTAATGATTGAGCATCTTGAAGAGCAACTCGTTTTGTCCGTTGTCGGCCAATACACGGAAGAGATAGCGATTGCCCACATCACCCGTCGTCAATCGGTCGCCATGTGCATGAATGTCATTGATAAGGCTCTGCATGACAGCATCTTTGTTCTTTCCACAGATACCCAAGAAAAGGGGTAGGGCGTTGCTCGTCTGACTACCTGTACCGTAATAGCAAGAATCGGATTTGTAGAAATGACGGTTGAAAGCATCTACCACCTGATTGTATAAAGCTTGGTATTTTTGTTCGTCGGCATTCCGTCCAACCATCCTTGCCGCCTCTGTGATGAGTTGAAGGTCGTAGATGTAATGCGCTGTCGCCACCAATGGAATCGGCGTGTTTCTGGAGAAACCTGCTTTCCAAGGTCCATAATCATACCAATCGCCCAAGCCATGACTCACGATACCATCTTCGGAACGGGTGGTGAGATAATCGACATATCTCCGCATGGCTTCATAATGGTCTGTAATGAGTGTACTATCTCCATACATGTCGTAATACATGAAAGGCAAGATGATGAGCGTGGAACCCCATTCGGGGGAATCATCGAAGAGATTGCCAAACGACACGTATTGCGGAGCTGTAGTTGGAACCATCCCGTCAGCTTTTTGCGTGTCCACAATGTCGCGAATAATCTTTGGAACCAATGTGGTCATGTCGTAATTGAATAATAATGACGGTCCACAAAGATGGTCTTGTTCGAGCCATCCCAATTTCTCACGATGAGGACAATCGGAGAGTACCGCTTGCATGTTGCTGCGCTCTGCTCGTTCGATAAGTCGATGTGTCTTGGTGAACAACTCATTATTGCACCAGAATGTGGAAGTCTCGGGTGTGGAATTGTAGATGAAACAACTTTGAAGTTGGTGGATAACAGGCAAATCATGAGGATTCGGCTGCCCTTCTAATACGGCTCCTTCTACTTGGATGTATTGGTAGCCGTAGTAGGAGAAGCGAGGGTGCCAGGATTCTGTGACTTTAAAGTCTTTAAGGCCTTTAAAGTCCTTAGGGTCCTTAAGGTCTTTAGAATCCTTTCCCTTTAGCGTGTACTCATAATAGTGTTGTCGACCAGTTTGCGATTGGTCGCAAGCACCTTGTGGAGTGAGGCGTTCAGAGACGATGAGGGTAATCTTTTGTCCTCTCTTTCCCGATACCGTGATGGAGGGAAATCCTGCTAAATTTTGTCCCATATCACAGACAAAGGCAGACGGGTCTATGGTGCGACGTGTCTTTTCAGATGCAGCTTTCAATGAATCCGTAGGAATGGGTTTCCACGATTGAATATCGAAACGTTCCATCATCTTAACGGGTGAAGTGATTTCAGGGCAAAGTTTTCCTTCTGGTCCTTCCACACAAACAACTTGATGCCAACGACTATCATCGAAATTGGGATGATGACAAGCTGGTTGTTCCAATCGTGCATCATACGACTCACCCCCATAAATGCTATTGAAGGTTATCGGACTGAAATCCCATTTCCAACTCCCATCGCTTACGATTTGTTCGGTGGAATGGTCGTTGTAAGTAATATCCATACGGTAGAAGAGTTGTGGAGGACCGAAACTCGTTTGTAACTTACTGTAACGAGAACCCCGTTGAACATTGAAAAAGCCATTGCCCAACAAGACAGAGATGGCATTGTTGCCCGATTGTAATTGGCGCGTTACATCGAAAACATTGTAATAAGTAGTCTTGCTATACTCACTCCATAAAGGTGCAAACTCACTATCTCCGATTTTATCGCCATTGATGCGTAGTTCATAATGACCAAGTCCACAAACATATACGATTGCATCAACAACCTTTTTCCTTGCCTTGAATTCCTTGCGAAGAATGATGCTCTTGCTTGAAAGCGTATCAACGTCTTTCCATTTGTTCTTGAATGAATCTTGTTTGAATACCGCATTGCTCCATCTACCTTCTGGAATGTTAGCATCCTTCTTTGTGATGGCACCTATCCACTTGGGAGATTGAAGATTGGAAGGAGCGACACGAATGACTTGTTCCTTGCTCCATGAAGAAAAGCGAGCTCTCCCTTTTTTATGATGATGATTATCTGAATATGAAGCAATCCTCACTTTCCAAGTATAACCATATTGATTGGGAGATAATGAAGGGATTTCAATCAACTGACTCTCATCAGAAATGACATTTCCACTATCGTAAATCAAACGATGAGTAAGACGTTCGTAAACAAGAATTTGATATGATTTCTGCATAGAAGATGCACCTTGTTCATCCACGTATTGCCATCCCACACGTATTTTCCCTTCCACTATCGCCATTTCACCACTTTGGTAATTGCAAAGAGTTTTCGTGATGACGAGTTTGGCACTAACGGAAGTCAAACAGAAAACGACGAAAAAGACACATGCGTATATTCTTGAAATAATAATCATATCTTCAATCTTTAATGTTTAATCACTTTCCCGTTCACAATACTTGCTTCAACGACTTCTCCATTACTGGTATGAAGTCGGAAACTAACATTCCATTCCTTTGGCCAAGCAGGGAAGAGAATGGGAGTGCCATCGGGAGTTTCTTGCAACAACATTTCTTGTAAACCAATCATAGCAGAACCACCCCGATTATGGTCGGGTGCCCAATCGAATCCCGATTCCCAAAATGCAGGAAAACGATAGGGACCATCCGCGAATTTCTCTATGTTCAGTCGCCTTGCCTCTTCCGTTAATCCCAAACAAGCAGCCCAGATGTTATCTTGTTTCCATCCCTTGCTGCTACGCATGGCAAGGGCATGTGAATCCTTGAAATACGTATTCCTGCCAATCTCCAAATGAGGTCTTCCTATCCCGTAGATGCGCCAAGGGAAGACGGGATATAATTGCGGTGTTTCCACGTTTTGAATGCGAGCCCATGCAATAGCAGGAGCAATGCACGTATCACCCTCAATGGTGCGTAAAGGAATCTCTGGGATTTTCTTTCTTAACTCTTCGTTTTTCATGGCTTCACTTACCGAGAGTAGGGCGGCAATGGTACTCGATGGATTGTATGCCATCTTGTATGTCTCGCAACCCGAACCAGGATAGATGATGAGTTTGCCACTATCCGTTAATGCTTTTGTTCCTAATTTCTTGGCTTGGTATTGATAATGTTCATCGAAGAATTTCAAACTCTGTTCGATGAGTGGCATATATTTTTGATAATTTTGATAACCTTTTTGATAATCTTGTTTCTGTGCTTGCAGAATCATCATGCAAAACTCAAGTACCGTGTCCCATTCATATTCCAACCACGCATTTCTCTCTACGCCATAATCACTACCTTCGGGATGTTTCCCGTATTCAGCAGGATTAGGCAAACCGAAATTCTCTATTTGTTCGGTGAAGGAAGCACCATCATGTCCCCAATAGTATTTGGTACGAGCAATAGCATTAGGCAACAAACGAAGATAGGTATCGAATTGCGATTCCATCATGTATGTGTCGCCACTCTTCAACATCGGCCAATACACCAACCGTTGGTTTTGTGCCGTCATCGTACCGCCTCCCCATTTACGATAATCAGGGGTGAAAGTAGCGGTAGAATCAACATACACGGGATCAAAGGTAAACAATCCACCATTAAATTTAGTTGGCCATTGTCCGTAGGCGTTACATCCCAACATATAACGGAACAATTCATAGTTGCGAACCATACGAGAAACATCCGCATTGGAGCTGTCTGTCTGAATCCAACTACGTTGCCAATATTTGTGCCACCATCGTTTTGTCAATGAAGAATGAAGAATGAAGAATGAAGAATCTTTAGATTGAGAACCGATGGCGCGAGCTGATTCTTCATTCTTCATTCTTAATTCTTCATTAGATAAAGATATTTGGATAGTGGATTTCTTCATGCGTTGATGACGGAAGTTCCAAGCCTTGTAATCTGTTGAGGCATAAACGCCCTTGCTTGTTCCTATAAATTGAAAACCAGATGCAAGCATCTTGCCACTCATTTCCCTTCCACCGATAGGATTGTAGAGTTGGTCTTTGATGTCATCAAGATGTTCTCTGTTGACGGTAAAATCGAAAACCGTTTGCGCCCTGTTCTTGTGTGAGAAGTGTAATTGGTTATCACGAATTTCAATACTATCTGCGTAGGTGGTACAATCAGAAGGGAGAATCCATTTATATGAACATTGTTGGCATTCCGCTTTGGTGACAGGTCTGTCCTTATATCTCCAACTTTCATAACTTAAAGTGGTAGGTACGGCATGTCGGGATTTTATCTCGACAAACACGATGGGATTGAAAATATCCACCCAAATACGTACATCCGTATTGCCTCCATGGATATAGATAGCACCCTCGTCAAGACAAAGTCGTTGTTGGAAATCATGTCCGTCAAACGGATTGTTCTCGAAATGCAAACGCCAGCGACCTGCTTTTAATAAGGTGTTGTTCTCATCAAACCAACCACTTTGTGCGATATAGAAAAGAATGTCGCCATTCTCCACCCATACATTCATGCCAATATCGTGACCACCACAAGGCATCGACTCGCTGGAGTTCTTGCTTTGTGTAGTCCATACATAATCCTTCGGAATATAATCGCTTGCTTGCAAGATGGTTGCAACAAACAATAGGATGGATAATAACGAACTCTTAACCATAATCACTCAACACTCAACATTCAACACTCCTACCAATTATCTGTCCTAAACGAACTAACGGGGAGTCCGTCGTGCATCAAGTCGCCCACAACCCAATCCTTGAAGGCATACCTAACGGCTACGGGCTTGCTTACTTGTTCGCTTTTCACATAAACACGATTGCGAGAAATCCATGCTTGAGCGGGATGGAACACACGGTCTTCACCTGCTATTTCAAAATTGTCGCTATGAGGTCCGTTCTCGAAATATACCCATTCCTTAGAACGGTCGAAGGAAATCACGGCAGTATCGTTTTGAAACTCCACTTGTTGATATGTGGCAAAGTCGGGCAAACCCTTGACTTGATAGGTATTGGCAAGTGCCAAGAGAGCCAATCGTTCACCAGCCACTTTCTTCTTTCGAGGATGAATACCGTATTCCAATCCTGCATCCATCAATACTGCCATACGACAATTCTCAACCATCTTCTCCACCTTTGCTTGTTGTTCACGCAACAAGGCACTATTGTGTTCTCCCCATCCAATGAGGTTGTAATCGTAGGGAGCAATCTGACAATAATAAAAAGGGAAATCGCCTTGCTTCCATTCTTCGCGCCATCCTTGAATCATACGTGTCAAAAGCGGGGCATAATAATCGTATCGTGGGATATTATCCTCGCCTTGATACCAGATAGCACCACGAATACCATAACCGATAAGAGGGTGGAGTTGTCCGTTAAAAAGGGCTGTAGGACAACGTTGTTGGAGTTTCTTTACATCTTCTTCCGTGATGGTCTGTTGCACCTTAGGAAAGGCTTTCAACCAATCGGGTTTCATCCATGCTTCGCAAGCCGAACCACCAAAGGCTGTACATATCAAACCTACAGGAACGCCAAGTGCCTTACGCAGAGCCTTTCCAAAATAATAGGCTGTGGCAGAGAACTCTCTAACATTTTCGGTATTCGCTTCTTGCCATGATCCACCGAGGTCTTGTTGTGGTTCCAACGATGCCAATCGCTTGGCATAGAACAATCGCAATCCTTCATCTTTACAAGAGAGAAGTTCTTCTGTGGCTCCCTCTACAGGTTGTCCTTTATATCCTTTCATCGGCATCTCCATATTCGACTGACCTGAACAAATCCACACCTCGCCAATCATCACGTTGTTCAGTATCACGGGTTCACCATCCCTGAATATAATAGAGTATGGACCACCAGCCTTGGGAGTTTTCACCATCACGCCAAACTGTCCGTCATTACGGGCAGTCACCATGTAACTCTTTTTATCCCACGGGGTAATTACCTGAATTTTCTTACCTGGTTCCGCCCATCCCCATAAAAAACACTCCGTCTGTTGTTGCAACACCATATTATCACAGAAGAAAGCAGGGAGGCGTACTTTTGCTATGGAAGTAATAATCGCTAATTGATAAACAATAAGAATTAAAATGATTCGTCTCATAATCTTTAATTTTTCATCTTTCATCTTTAATTTTCAACGTAATCGGTCCTAATAACCCCGAAGGCAATAAATTATTACCCTTGGTGCGATACTTGGCGTTTGTCCAAATACCATCGTAGGGAGCTTTCCCCTCGTCTGCTCCTCGAAGGGCGTTGTGCCATGTGTTTGTTATTTCGATTTCAATGTTGTTCTTTCCTTTTTTGAGAGCTTGGGTGATGTCTATTTCGTATGGAGCCATCCATGCAATACCACAATCCATGCCATTCACCCAAACATGGGCGATGTCATGAACTTCTCCTAACGAAAGGATAATGGGAGCGTTATTGAGATCTGATTTCTTGCAAGTAATGACGGTGGAATAACGAGCATGTCCACTAAAATATCGAATGCTGTCATTAGTATGTTTAGACCAATCAAAGAGTGTGTCTGTATGAATGGAGATACCATTCTCTTTCCATGTCAACGTCCAATCTTTCACTTGCTTCCAAGATAGATTTCCCTTATGCTTCTTTTGGTGAAGACACGATGTGACGGGAATGGGATAGGGAGGCATTTCCTTATCGAAGATGACAAAGACGGATTCGTATGGATTGAGACAGAGATTCATTTTCGTACTCGTGTTTCCTTCGTTTGTAGTATAGTGTTTAACAGGACTATACCTATCATTCATGGGATAATAAATGATAGGATTATCCCCACCATTCCTGAATGTAACGGGGAATGAATTAATATCGTCGGTTTGATTGGAAATGAAGTAGATGTGTCTATTTCCATTCACACGATGACAATAAGCAATATCTTTCGGAAGGTTGATGTCTCGTGCCAATCCTTGAATGCTATCGTCATCAAATGGTTTGTTTATGATGATAACTCCTTGTTGGCGTAAGGCTTTGATACGTTCTTGCGTTTCAGGAGAAACGATGACGTTTTGGGGAATGACAAAGACGGAATACGTAAAACCCTTGTTGGAATGGAGTAGGACATCTTTGTTCATGGAATCATACTGATAACCATTCAAGGCATTCACCCAGTCTTTGGGGTCCACGATATTGGCAGAGTGATTTACTCCAACAGGACTTTCTGCCATGGGTTGACCGATATTCTCCATGCGTTTCCGTTCTTTCTCCACTCGTTCAGTACCGATGAGTCCAGGCAAGATGTCAATGAGTTGTTCTGGACGAATAGAACGATTGGGCATTTCCTCACCCGTAAACACGGCAATATCTACAACGGGTTTCCCTTCTTGCAATAGTCGTTGACAACGAGTGATGTAATCCACGAATGCCTTTGCCTCTGGAAACCATGTTTGGTCGCGTTGGAAGAATAATCCTATACCATCAAGTGTCATTCCTGGTTTTCTGTCCATCCAGGGATTATGCGTAAAGACATGGAAAAACAAACGATTCATACCAAGGGCGAAATTGCGGTCGAGTAATGGCTTAATCATGGCAGGTGTCTCATCCCATACTCCACGCACCTCCGTAAAACCTTCCGCTTGAACAATGTTCTTGCCATAGATATGAGCTCCGCTGATAGCATCCAACATGTCATTGGGCTTGTCGTGTGTGGGTGAGTTCAACCAATATTCACCCATGGGAACATCAGCGTATTTGTAATGTTCCATACCATCAGAAACCATTGTAGGCGCTACGCTTTCCGAACTGAGTAGCACGCCATAACTATCTGCTTTTTTCTTGACGGTGGCAAAGAACACGTCATGAATCAATTCGTTAACGGTAAGTCTGATGTCATACAATACTTGTTCGTCGTTTTCCATCGGCACACCAGCATAGACGGGCATAAATGGCAATAAATCATAACCTCGTCGATTCTTGAATTCCTCCAAGAAGTTCTTCGACCAGTTTTGACTTCCACATTCCCATGAATCCACATGCATGTATTTAATCACATTGGCATGAGGACGTTTCATGAATTCTCCAAACCAATGATCGATTTGCTTATTAACTGCCTCAGTTGAGAACTTATCGCATTCCAATCCTTTCCCACCTCCACCAGTAGCATTTGTATGTCCTGTAGAGGTATGGCCAAAGCGAATAATACGCCAAGGGCCTGGAGTAAATGAAGAATGGAAATCGAAGGATGAAGGTGGAAGGATGATGGATGAAGTGGTGCGCAAAGCGTAGTTTTGAGGTATTGAAGTATGATGTTCATCTTCCTTCAAACTTCTTACTTCCTTACTTAAATCACTTCCTCCTTCATAATTCCTACTTCCTACATCAACTATTCTCCACACGCTCCCATTCTTTGCTTCATATTGGTCGATGCGAGGCTCGGAAGAGAGGATGATGTCTTTGACTTTTAATACGGGACTCCATTTGGCGGCATCTAAATCTTCGCTACCTGGTTCTGTTCCTTCTGGTGTCCAAAAGAAACGGAAATGCTTTGATGTGGTTTTAGGGATAGAGTAGGTATAATTCTCATCCGTATTTTGCCAACCTTGACGTGGTGGGGTGAGTTGTCGTACATCATAAAACGTTTCTCCATTCTCACTTGCTTGCACTAATAATCTTTGTGCTTGTACGTTGTTGCCACTTGGGATAATCTCTAAACTCCGAACGGTTTGTGGCTTGTCGAAATCGAATTGGATATACCTTGCTTCCTTCGAACGGAATATGCCTTTTTCGTCTCTGATAATGGTTCCCGTTTCATGAGGTTGGGGCAAAGGATTCTCTGCTCGAATAGCAAAGACGGCTATATCCTCATAATATCCCTCATAACCTTGTGCAGGTTGTGGGAGAGGAATGGCTTGGTTCTTTTTCGTGACATGGATAATCGTATCGCTCCACACCACTTTTTGCATGGACTCTTCTGGTGAAATCCATGGACCGCCAGCCAAAGCGAAACCATCGCAAATGTGAATGCCTAAATCCAATTGCAACGAGTCGGCTTGTTGCATGGCATAGTCAACCATCTCCCAAAATTTGGGGGTTAGTTGTTGGGCTTCTCCATGATACTCTGGTTTCTCGGTTATGCCGCGAATAGGCATGAGATAGCATCCGCCTAATCCCACGTCTTTCATAGCTTGCAAATCAGCTTTGATGCCTTCCTTTGAGACGGCACCATACATCCAATACCAGAAAGTCCAAGGTTTGTTGAGTGATTCTTGTTTAGTGTTTAGTGTTGAATGTTGAGTGTTTGGCGTTTGTGCATGAAGACAACCAACGCTAAACAATAAGCAAATGCTCACTAAACGCTGAACACTAAACGCTAAACTCTCAACACTAATCATAGCAATTATTCACTAAACACTAAACATTCAACACTCATCAAAAATCATTCAAACCAAAGTAAAGCTGAGATAGTTCTTAAACCTTTTGCCCAATAGGGTTGTGCAGAGGGACCATTAAGGTCGGTGGTATTTACCTTGTTACGTACGGCAGGTATTACATCCAACAGAGAGATACCCGTCTGAGGCAGTTCGTAGAGTATATGGTCACGTCCATCTCGTGGTTGATAAACGCCAACGAATATGGAGCTGCTTGTTCTAGGTAACGTAGGTTTAATGCCAATCTTTCCCTCTGTGGTTTCAATCTGCATCCATTTCACATTGGCAAAGTAACCTTTAAATTCAGGATATTCAAACGTTTCACCAGGAACGGGGTCGTTATAGTCGGTTTGCCAAAAACCATATTGCGGACCTTCCATGCGGTTTTGCCACACGCGATAGGGACCTCTTCCTACCCATTGCTTCGACTTTACCTTGTCCTCTGGATAATCGAAAGCAATGCCCATCAAGTCAACCACACCATTGAATTGGCTATATGTAGTCATTAAAACGGAACCATCTTCTTGGAATGTCCATGAAGTGGAAAACAAACTACCGTGCTGATATCTTGCCGTCAATTTTCCGTTTTCAAATATGAACTCTTTAAAACGTCCTTGGTCAGCATATTCGGTGTATTGTGTCTTCTTTTGGAAAGCCTCTTTATCATCGTGATTATAAAATCCGTCTTGAGAACGGTCACTCCTTTTGGCGGCAATGAAACGAGGACCATTACCGAAAGATAGGGTTCTACCGTTTACTTTCACACTTTCTAATTGTCCGTCTTTCTTAGAGAATGAATAGACATGTTGTCCGTTCGTGACGATGAATAGGTTATCCGTTTCAGTTGCGGAGGGAGTAGAAGCTTGGTGATATAGAGGTTGGGCGTTTTTCACTCTTTTACTCCAAGTGAAGATTTCTTCTCCGTGTGGGTCTGTTGCTGTTATTCGCAATACATCTCCTTCGCCTTTAGGTTTGTTAATCCAATTGCTTTCTCTTGGCTTGATGTCGGGTGAAGGTATAGTCCCTTGGCTAACGATGCTTTCCTTCGATTCACCCATAGAGGGCATGTTGAGATATTGATAGGTGAAATGGCAGTCTTTGAGATTGGTAAAATCATAGCAATTCTTGACTTCAATCACATTGTCTCCCAAACCTATTTGAATAGGACTCCATACTTCCTTAATCGTATAGTAACTTCCTTCTTTCTCCCCATGAGGTCCAATAATACCATCTGCACCAAAGTTGCCTACGCAATCAAGTATCCCGTTTTGGTCGGTACGCACAACCGCTTGATCCATCAAGTCCCAAAGGAATCCTCCTGCACAACGGGGATTCGACATCATCAATTCCCAATAGTCTTTCAATCCTGCCCCATGACCTCCGTCGTAAAGACCATGTAAGAATTCCGTAGGCATGAAGATTTCCTTCTGTCGCATATATTCTGCCGTCTCTCCCCATGAACGATAGTGCTTTGTCTCAAAGCCGTTTCTATTTGCCCATGGATAGAGTACCACGCGTTTTTGTGGGTCGAATTTCGTAAAGAATGGTTCTAATTCATAATTGAATCCTCCTTCGTTGCCGTTGCTCCAGAAGATGATGGATGGATGGTTCACGTCGCGCGTCACCATTTCCTCCACCAACTGACTACCCACGATGGTCTCATGTGCCCAATGCCAACCAGGTAATTCACATTCCACGTATAATCCCAAGGAGTCGCAAGCATCCAAAAACTCTGGGTCTGCTGGATAATGACTCAATCGCACGGCATTCATGTTCATGCTCTTGATAAGCTTTACGTCTTCGATGTTCTTGGCTTTCGATAACGTACGACCGCTTTCAGGACGGAAAGAATGACGGTTTACGCCTTTGAATATCACTTTTTGTCCGTTGATGAATACGCCATCACCATTCCCTCCTTCATAACTGTGTCGGTATTCGATGGTGCGAAAACCGAACTTCTGTCGCTCTACATGCAACGTTTTTCCTTGTGGGTCTTTTAAGGTGAATGTGGCTGTATAGAGGTTGGGTTGTTCTGCGTTCCATAGCTTGGGGTTCTTCACGTTGAAATCCACCTTAGCATGGTCGCTGGAGATAGGGAAAGGTTGGCTCGTAGCTACTTTCTTTCCTTGCGTGTCGATGATATCGACACAAACTGAACATCCTGCCTTGGCGCGATTGAGGAATACGTCTGCTATGAATCGCCCGTTCATTTGGGCATCAATGGCTACTCGTTGGATATTCTCAATGGGTTTGGAGATGATGTAAACGGGGCGCCAGATACCACCGAAATTCCAATAGTCGGCACGGCGTTCTGCCATGTTCACTTGTGAGTTGGCACTTTCTTTTGCCACTTCCACCTCCAGTCTATTCTTCTTCGTGCCCGTAAAGATACGGTCAGAAACGTCGATGGTGTATCTCGTATATCCTCCCTGATGCAATCCATTACCTGCTTTTCTGCCGTTTATAGTAGCCTTGAGGTCAGTAAAGGCGGCTTCAAAAACGAGGAAGATTTGCCTTCCTGCCCATTCCTTGGGTAATGTAAACTCGTATTTGTATAATCCCTTCTCGTCGGCGATTCCCTCGGGATTTGCCTTGCCATAGAAACGCATACCATATTGGTACGTGCCGAAGCCTTGCAACTCCCAACAAGAGGGTACGCCTATCTTTGTCCATTTCCCAGAATTGCGCCCATCGGTGCAAAAGAAGTCCCATTCCACCATGTCGTCGCATCCCGTTCCACTCAAATATTGCCTATGCGTTTGCGTATCAATAACCTGTGCATGTAATCCAAGCCAACAGACGAGGGTAAGGGCGATAGATAATACTTCCTTTTTCATGATATACGTTTTGATATGTAAATAGGGGCGAGCTGTTTTCACCTCTCACCGCTTTTTATTAGTTCTTTATGATATAGACTCGTTTTTTCTTTTATTGTAATCATTCATTTCATGAAAAGTGAATGAAGTAGTTATCTTTTTAGATAATATGTTCATACCTGCTTAGGGCTAAAAAAAGAAGAATGAAGAATTGGCAATTCATAATTCTTCATTCTTCATTTCCCATTTCCCTACGGCGAGGGAAAACCATCGATGATTAGAAGCAAATTCTTTCAGTCATCATAATGTAGCCAACGCGACGTTTCACACCTTTCTGTCCTACATAATCCTCATCGAGGAAGTTGTGCAATGGCATGGAGAATTGAAGAGTCATAAGGTGATTGTCCTTGTCCTTGAAAAGCGTTGCAGCGATATCAAAGCCAAAACCGCCCTTCAACCTCTTCTTGTTCGTGTCTGCAAAAGATCCGCCAGAACCAGTTACTACATCGTAAAATGCTCCAATTTCCACACGGTTTTTCTCAGAACCGAATACGATTCCTGCACGTGGTTGGAAATAGAATCCGCGTAAATTCTGGTCAATTTCCTTGAATACGATTTCTTGGCTCTTGAAGAATGCACCGGCATAGCAACCTATTGCAGCAGGTTTGTACGATGCGTCAAGACCAATGGCATAGTCGCCAATGTGCTTGAAAGGATTGCTGAAAGCATGATGGTAAGGACCATAGATGTTGGGCATGACTACGCCGTCAAATCCCTTCTTCTGCAAACCGACGGGGAAAACGAGGTCTGTACTTGGGATGATGCGGTCTACCCATTTCTTGCCCTCAGAATCATCGTCATCAAAGGCAAAAGACATGAGCAATTCCTTTGCTACACTTTCCAAACTACTGGTAAAATAGTTGGTTGTCCAAGCTCGTGTGTTCAATGTCCATTTACTGTCTTCTTGTGCAGCAACATTGGCTGTTGACAAGATTGTCACGATGGTGAGTAATAAAAGTTTCTTCATCTTCTTATTTGTTTAAATGATTGATTGATAATTGCTTCGAATTGTTGTTGATTTGTTAGAACAAAAAATCTATTAATGAACATTATGTTTCCATAACGAATGCAAAGATACATGTTTTATTCGTTTTGTGCAAAAATAATGTCACTTTTTTCAGTTTCTCCCGTTTCCTCTATCAAGCTGTCTGATTATTTTTGTAATCTTCCCAAAAAGCAACGACGCAAATCATGAAATAGCTCATATAAAGACCGAAAAGATACATGAAGGGGACAGGGGGACAAGGGGACAGCATTTTTTTTGCTATACCCACCCTTCTACAGTCTCACTTTGTGTTATTCATTCATATATGAGAAACAGTTTTTATCTCTTCTTATATTCTTTATTTCAAAGAGTAATGATGTGTTAATATATACTCCTTATACAATAAAAAGGGGGAGGGGAGACAAAAAAAGCTTGTCCCCTTGTCCCCCTGTCCCCTTCATGAGAAGAAAGTTTTCACTTTCATACTTCTCTTCTAAACAAATGATAGCTTTAGACAATGTAAACAATAGCTTTAGATACTATAAACCATAGCTCTGTATGTTATAAACAATAGGTCTGTATGTTATAAACCATTGAGATGTAGGATGGAAACGAATGGTTTGTAGGTTCATTATTACAAAGACGGTGAGTCTATATGAAAAATATTCACATTTGCTTTCCTGCTTTATATATTTTTTTGTATTTTTGTGGCATAATTGTTTAACTAATTATATTTGCAAAAATCATGAAGAAAATCAGTTTGTTAGTTGCGTTCCTGTGGTTGGGAATCATGGGCGCAAGTGCACAACCAAAAGACAATTGTGACGTGAATGGTGATGGCGTAGTGAATATCTTGGATGTAATTTACGTGGTGGATCATGTTCTTGGAAATCATGAGCCTCAGGCGGTTGATCTCGGTTTGCCTTCTATGACGAAGTGGGCTTCATTCAACGTGGGTGCCAGCAAGCCTGAAGAATATGGCGATTTTTACGCTTGGGGTGAAATGGAGGTGAAAGATGAGTATAACCAAAGTACCTACAAGTATTACCAAAATGGTTCGTATGTGAACATCGGCTCTGACATCTGCAACACGGATTACGACATGGCTCACGTGAAGTGGGGCGGCAAATGGCGTATGCCCACCATGTATGATGTATGGGAGTTGATTAGCGAATGCATCACTGAATGGACGACGCTCAATGGTGTAAAAGGTATGAAGTTCACCAGTAAACATAACGGAAACAGCATCTTTCTTCCATGTTCGGGCGAAATCATGAATATTTACAACAGCGCCAAAGGGGTCGATGGTTACATTTGGACGTCAACGGCAAATAATCGTGACGGTTACGCCTACAGCCTCTACTTCGGCTCGACCTCAGCAAACCCAAAGATTGTCACCTGCGAGCCAAACTACAGTTACGTGGGAATTCCCGTTCGCCCCGTGATGAAAGAGTGGTGAACGAAAGTTAGAGAGTTAGAAGCAAGAGATTAGTTTTTAGTGGTGAGGTTTTTTAGTGGTGAGAAGTGAGAGGTGAGAGATGTGTCCTCCAGTTTCAAGGCAAATCTAATGCTTCTTGCTTCTACCTTCTACCTTCTACCTCTGATTCCTAATGGCTCAATAGATTATTCAAAAGGAAGAATATACAAACTCTTTATTTGCATTAGATAGAAGTCGTAGACAGCAGATGATAGTAGCCAACCATGCAATTCTCCCCATGAGGAACTACAAAATGGCTGTTTACATAATGATTATAGCCGTCAATCAGGTTGGAAATCATTGCTTTATATGCTACAATCCATTGATTTATGCGCTACAGACGAATGGTTTATGGATAACAAAGCTATGGTTTATGCATTCAGTTGACAGTTTTCTGTAAATCATGAAATTTGTTGTTTTCTCGAAGACCTCCCGTGTTTATAGTTAAACATCTCATTGTCAATATGTTGTATATTTCAAGACCTCACCTAAGACCTCCCGTAAGACCTCCCATAGACCTCCCGTAAGACCTCATGCTGGTGCTTGTGTAAGTTCGCAAAAAGATGTTCGATGAAGCAATACTCAGATGCACTTGAAATGATCGATCGGAAAGATAATCAATCGAGAATCAGGTCTGCAAAACGGGAGGTGTTAGGTGAGGTCTATGGGAGGTCTTACGGGAGGTCTTACGGGAGGTCTTTTAAACTTTTCCATTTTACAACTCCTTAATACTTAGTAATTTATGGAAAACGACGGGAGGTCTTGGCGAAAAACAAGAAAAAGGCAAATTTGAAGATAGAAAGATTACAAATCCCCATGTAATTTCGCTTGGGTCGAGCCTTTTCCAGAGCAATAGCAACACTGAGCGACACGGAACGTTTCCTGTTGATGGTTTCGCTGAGCACGGAGGGCTTGATGCCTGTCTCTATGGCAAGTTGTTTCTGCGTCATTCCGCGTTCTTTCAGTTCATCCTTAATCATTTCGCCTGGATGTGTGGCAACGAATGGGGTATGTGCTTTCTTATTCATAGCGCTTGGGATTTCTGATGCGACTGAAGTTTGTTTTTGACCACCATTTTCTCGCAAAAAGATGGTAAACAGTGATGAAATGTTTTCCCGAAGGAGGGCTTATTGATAAAGATAAATTGGAATTTATTGGTATTTCTGTTCTTCAATGAAGATAGGTATTTCTCCTAAATCACCAATCTCTTTCGGAAGAACAAACATATTTCTAGGACTTGCGTACTTCCTGAAATGTTCTTTGATATCATTAATACCTATTTCTTCCAACCTCATATTAGTATTGAATCCAATCGGCTCAATATGGCATAACTTCCATTCTGGTAAAGAGAAATTCCCCAATGGTTTTGTATATTTTCCTTTTTCTCTTACTTGCGCTGTTTGCATAAAAACCATTGGTATTTTATTCTGAATGAGCATATCCCTCAATTGGGACAGAGAATAAATTTCTCTTCTTAAAACTCTACCAAAAATCCAAATAGCGAATGTGTTATCTGAAATTATTATTTCTCGACCACTGGGATGGCGAAAAGCCTGGCCTTTCTTACTCGTATCCTTTCGAACTATTAAAGGCATTCTTTCATCTTTAATCCATGTTTCAATTATTCCTTCCCAATGATTCATTATTTCTTCATCAATATGAGGATTATGTTCTGATTTATGCCACAGTAAACCAATCTCTTTTATCTTTTCTCGAATTTCGTCACCAATCAAATCCATATATAGTCTTTTATCCTCTCTTTGATGAGTAGAAATCGATTCAGTTAAAAACTGCATTGCTCGCTGTGGCGGATATTTGCAATGATAAATTCTTCCCTCTTGATAACTTTTTGTTTTAGGTACGTTTGGAAATACTCTATAGAAGTCAGCTTTTGTCATGCGAAAACTACCATCCGGAGTATGTATAATAAAAGCATCGTTATCATCCAAGGATTCAATCACATCTGCCTTGAAGCACAATCTGCTAAAAGTATATTCAATAGTCTTCATGTAAATTCCAATTTATCTGTCTATTTATGTTTGCAAAAGTAGAAATAAGACACAAATCAAGCGAATCTTTGGGGATAAATAAAGTTAAGACCTGCTTTTCTGCTTATACTCATAATTTTGATTTAGCAATAAACGTGTTTTGCATTATCTAATCGGAATTAATCTAATATGCAAGGATTGGGGCTTGTCGGTGGGGATGGCGTATTTTGTCAATACACCTGGACCACAAGAACTGTTGCCGAGACCCATGACGGCTGTGTTGATGTTGAGATAGACGTGTTCGGAGTCTGTAATTAAATCGCAATCGTGTGTGGTTTCATAGATGTGTTTGGTGCTATAGGGGAGGGCAGAGAAAGAGAAAGGTTTATCTATACATTCTATTCTCCATCCTTGGTGCTTGTTGTTGGTGAGTTCTACGTAAACGACATCATCATGGTTGCCACTATCTTGTGGACGGGGATAATGCACGTATTGTTCATCTACCGTACTCTTCCAAAGGTTGATGGTTGTAGATGCATGGCGGTCAGGATAGTTGTCCCACGGTCCTCTTCCGAAATAGGTGAGTTGTCGGAGCTCTTTAGGCAAGACAAACGTTGTACCTATGCAGGGGAGAGGAGGGAGGTTTCCTTGTGGTTGGTAAGTGGCATGGAAATCGATACTCCCATCCGTGAGGACGGTATAATCGTATTCCGTGGTGATATTGCCTTCTGTGGTACAATAAGCGATGATAGCATGAGCCTTGGTGTTGCCATTGGGTAGCGTTTCGGTAGTCCAGGGCGAGATGATGGAGTCGCGCAAATTGTCGAGTTGTTGGTTCTTCCAGTCTTTTGCAATCCAGTTGCCGAAGCCTTTGTCGTTGTCGGTAGGGGCGCGGAAGAAGCATGGTTTTATAAATGAAGAATGAAGAATGAAGAATGAAGAATCGGTGCGACGAGTCTTTTTTGTTTTTGCCGCTGTCTTAAGGTTCGTTTTATATTGGTCATTTACAACAAACTGCTGATGGCAGATGAGGTGGCCAGCGTTCGCCCATTTCGTTTTGTTTTTTAACGTGACATAGACATCTAACAAACCATTGGCTTCTGTCTGACGGATGTTATAATCATCAAGGTTGACATGTTGGTCCTTTAAATGAGGTTTGACTTCACCATTCTCATAAGTGAATTGGATGGGAGAATACACCGCTTTTACCTCTTCGTATTTAGGTGTCTTTTGGCGGTCGCTACTTACGATACCTTTCACGCAGAATGCCTTGAGGTTGGGAACATCATTGAAGTCTCCACCATACGCCACCATTTGCTTGCCGTTGCGCGTCGTAAAGATTCCCTCGTCAGCCCATTCCCAAATGAAACCACCCAACATGCGAGGATGACTGTAAATCTCGTTCCAGTATTCTTGGAAGTTGCCAAGCGCATTACCCATGGCGTGAGCGTATTCACTCGTGAGAACAGGACGATTGTCAGAAGTATCTTGTGCGATAGAGAGTAGCCGTTCCCATCGTGCATTTTCTGGTCGTTCCATATTGTTGTCTTTCATGCCAGGATTGAGATACTCGTCTTGTGTGCGAGGATAGAAACGCGAAATAACGTCAACGTATAGTGGGTCTAATCTCTTGCTTCCTGTTTCTTGCTTCATACTTTCTCCTTGCGCCCCTTCATAATGAACGAATCGGGTAGGGTCGTATTCGTGAATCCATGCGGCGGTAAGAGCGAAATTCGTACCCCATCCCGCTTCGTTACCCAAACTCCAGAATACCACGCAAGGATGATTCCTATCGCGAATCACAAGGCGTTGGGTGCGGTCAATCCATGCCGCTGACCATGACGGGTCACTTGCTAATTGTCCGCGCAATCCATGTTCCTCAATATCGGCTTCATCCATCACGTAAAGACCGATGCTATCACAAAGTTCGTACCATCGTTCGGTATTGGGGTAATGACAAGTGCGAACGGCATTGATGTTCGCTTGCTTCATCAAGAGAATGTCTTGCAACATCCGTTCCTCGCTCATCACGTGACCTGTGATAGGATCCATCTCATGACGATTCACACCACGAAATCTAGTTGGAATACCATTGACGAGGAATACGCCATTTTTGATTTCCAGTTTTCGGAATCCTACTTTCGTCTTGATTTGTTCGATAGTTTGTCCGAGAGAATCAACGAGGACGAGATGTAAGGTGTAAAGGTATGGATTTTCCGCACTCCATTTGTGCGGATTCTTCACGTTAGCAGATAACCATCCCCATTTAGGATAACCCCGTTGTGGATTACGGTCGTTCATGATAGCTGCCTTGTGGTCAAGATTGAGCATAGGAACAGCATCTTGACGCAGAACACTATCCAGCACCATTGTTCCGTTTTCATCAAACAACCGTGCTTTTACGTGGAAGCCCTCACCCCGTTGGTTGGCGGAAACCTCCAACTCAGGATGAATCACCAGTTGTGCATCTTTATACGACGCATCGAGTAGGGTTCGCACACCTAAGTCACGAATGCGAATGCGAGGTTTGCAAAACAAGGTGATACTACGATGAATGCCCGCCATTCGCCACATATCTTGGTCTTCTAAATAACTGCCATCAGAATACTTGTATACCTGTAAGGTGATTTGGTTGGTTGCAGATGTCAGATAATCCGTGATGCGAAATTCCGCTGGTTCCATACTTCCCTGTGAATATCCCACCTTCTTTCCGTTTATCCATAGATAAAAGGCACTACTCACACCACCAAAACGGATGAACACCTCTTGACCTTTCCATGCCTCAGGAATGGAAAAAGTGCGACGATACACCCCCGTGGGATTGCGCTCGACGAATGCCGTATAAGATTCCTTGGGAGTTCCCATGACACGCGGAGGGCCTATCTTGAACGTATAACCACTACTGCTATAAATAGGTGTGCCAAAACCATTCATTTCCCAATTGGCAGGAACGGGGAAAGATGTCCATGAACCATCATCGAAATCCTTGAGGAAAAAATCATTCGGTTGTTCATCGGGAGTCTTCGTCCAATGAAACTTCCACATACCATCCAACGACATTTGTCTGTCGCCAGGTTTATCCTTGTAAGCAAAGAAAGCCGCCCGTGCTGGTTCACGATGAATTTGCAAGATGGTTTGGTCTTCCCAATCGTGGTGATTGAATGAAGATTGAAGAATGAAGAATGAAGAATCGTTAGACTGGATTCCTATGCAAGATGCATGGAGCATTAGGCAGAGGAAGATAATGGTTGTTATCGTTCGTTTTTTTACGATGGCATGAGCCGAATTTTCATTTTCCATAGATTATTGTATCTCTAAGTTTTGGAATTCAAGTTGTTTGCCTTCAACGATCAAGCGATAAGTGCCAGCGTTGATTTGCGTTCCCGTTGTCGTGGAAAGCATCTTAAACTTATTTGGGGTTGGCGGGAAGGTCAAGTCACGGTCAACGAGCGTCGTATTCTTCGAATCCACGATTCTCAAACGGGCAGTAATCGCTTCACCCGTCGTATTCTTGTATCGGAAACGAATGGCGTATTCTTGTCCAAGTCCAGGCTTAATCTCCCATGTTCCTTTCTTGATGGGTTCATATACCGTAGCTGGTCGAGCCTCCGTGTCTTGTGGTAACATTTCCTTCGGAAGTTTGGCAATGGTGTCGGTGGGAGACCATGGGGATTCTAAAGGGGTGAGAGAATTGTTTTCTATTTGCGAAACTATTCTCTTGCTTCTTGCTTCTTGCTTCTTACTTTCTTCCTCAGCTATGGCTATACCACATATAATCGCTTGCCCTGCTTTTACCTCGGGGAAAGAAATATGCAAATTGCCGTTTTTCGCCTTTGCATTAACGACACGTTTCAAAGCTCCGCAATATCCTGCCTCTGCCCACGGGTCAAGGTCGTTGATGACGGTCTCATTATTAATTGCCACATCGAAGATGCGCATACCTTCATAGTCGTCGTTGATTCCACCACCTTTGCCGTGCCACGGTTCTATGAAATACATCTCTACACGATAGTCACCATCGGGAACAGGAATGTCGTACCATAAACGATGGCGACCGAAACGGAATTGCTGGAAAAGTGCATCATCATTGGTGCCGTGGATGTGTGATGTTATGTATCTTTGGGAAGCTTGATAACTATTGATGCCGAAATCATCACCCCATGAATGACTTATCTTGTTGTTGTCTTGATACCATGTTTGTCCGTAGCTATCGGTATATGTATCGCCACCGCAATTGATTCGGGCAATGTAATTCCATCCCTCTTCGCCTTTGATTAAGTCTTTGTTGCGGTCAGCAGCCGTAGGAATGATAGTATCTGGTCCCACGTAACGATGTCGATACATGTAATATGCAGGAGTGGGTTCTTCCCAAATGGTAGTAAGACCTTTGTAATTGATAGGACCAATCTTGTCAATCCGTCGGTAAGCACCATCGGGTTGCACGCGGCCAGGGTTGTCGTGAGAGGCAAATAACCATTGGAAATGCCCGCAAACGGAATCTTTTGCGCTTTCAGCCAATCGTGCTTTCGTCTCCAAGAGTTGGGTAAACGATTCCTCACTATATTTATCGGTACCATGCATGTCTATTGTGCGCCATGCGCCATATTCACCATTCAGCAATTGGTCGGGTTGTTTCAATTCCTTGTCATAGTTTTCGGCAGAACCTCCATACGTGCCACTCCAGTTTTGGATGACATTCCAATCCGTTCCCTCACCGCCATTACAAGTAGTAATGGGACGCATGGTGGTTGCCGTAGGGTCGAGTTGGCGTATGATGTTACTACATTCCTCCGCAAAATCTTTCGGCAAGACACTCTCGTTTTGCAAACCCCACATTACGATACTGGGAGAATTGCGTCGTTCCTTTATCCAACGCACCAACATCCGTTTGAAATTGTCGCGGAATGATGGCGTGTCGTACCAAATATGCGCGGAGAACTGACTCCAGAACAAGATGCCCTGTTGGTCGAGTAATTCTTGGTAATAAAGGTTGTGAGGTTGATGCGCTTCACGGAAAGCGTTGAATCCCGCATTTCGTATTTGCTTGATGCGAGAAGCAATCTGTTCGTGAGAGAAAGCATGACTGTTACCGAGCAGATGTTCGTATTCACACGTTCCGTTGATAAACGTCGGCTTCTCGTTGAGGAAGAAACGATGGTCATCGGGATGATGAATAGGCCACGAAATGCTACGAATACCGAAAGGAGTGCGACAATCATCAGTGGTCTTTCCATTACGTTTAATCATCGTGGAGAGATTATATAGATAAGGATTCTCGATGCTCCACCGAATAGGATTGTCGATGTGTTCCGCATGACGGATAGTCTTTGTCTCTCCAGCTTGTAAGGTCAACGTTTCGGCATGTCTAAATACTTGTTTGCCACTCGATAACGTAAACTTATTGACCAATTCTATTTCCTGTTTTGATGACGTGTAATTCTTGATTTCCGTCTCAATGAAAACGGAATCACAAGTTGCATTATTCCATATATGAACGCCAAACGGTTCGATGCGAATTTCATCCGTTTCAATCAAGGAAACGGGACGGAAGATACCAAATGGTTGGGAACCTTCGCTAAATCCCCATTCAGAAGAACAACCACCACACACCCATGGAGATTCCGTTTGAAATGCGGAATGATCTACGAGGATATTCAACTTGTTTTGTCCGTTTTGTAGGTCATCGGTAATGTCTAAAGTGAAAGATGTCCTGCCGATGAGTTCTTTGGGATAGGTATGATTGTTAAGGATAATCGTAGCGTATGTACCAACACCTTCGAGCATGAGGAAATAACGTTTTCCATCTTTCTTCTCCGTAGTAAACGATTTCTCATATTTCGCAGAACCATGAAGATTACCATGTCGAAGTTGGCGGTATCCATAATAATCGTCCAAGTTGTGAGGGATGTTTACTTGATTGACGATACTATCTCCCAAGATTTGGCATTTCCATTCATCGTTGAGAGAAGATATCAAACGTTTTCCCGTTGGTTCGGGTTTGGGGAATGAAACATCAGAACGTCCCATAGGGGTACTCGTTGCCAACGCAATCCCACGTTGTCCTGCATTGTTCACGGCACAATAGAAATGATAGACGATGCCGTTGTGATTAACCACATAAGATTTATGTGCAAACATCTCATCATACGACTTGGAGGGAATAATGAGGTCTTCGCCATTCCAATCCGTCCAGTTTACCAAATCATAACTTGCCGCAAACGTATTATAGGCATTATATGTACGTGTGGGATTGTAAGCCGAGAAGTAATACATCACCCATACGTCATTCATTCGTACGATTTGCGCATCACCCGTAATGGTTCCGTCAGAATCATGCGCAAAAACTGGATTACCTTCAAAGCGTTTCCATTTCTTGAGATTCTTGGAGAGAGCAATGCCAATCCTTTCGCCTTTGGGATGCGTTTCGTCTTTTCCACCAGCATTATAGAACATAATGAAAGGATATTTCTCTTGTCCTTTGATTCTGTCCTTCTTGTCCTTCATCCAATAAATGGTGCTTTTGTATTGCGTGAGATATTCCCACCATTGAGCGTCCTTATCGTTGTAACTCATCAAAGGCTTGTTTTTCGTTTCCCATTGATGAGGAATGGATATGTCGTTTTTCGTAGATGCGATACCGATGCTTAGAGGGGCATTGACGGCTTCATAGCCTGTACCCGGGCCTCCGATGTAGGTAAGCCAATGACGATTCTTGTATGCTTGCATCTCGTAGGTGCCATTCCAATTGTAATCGATAAGGGCGGGGAAGCCGCCGCGCTGGTTTTGGTCCCAGAGGGTAGGGGGAGGGTTTGTAGGTTTGGCAGGGAAAGTAGGTTTGGTAGGGAGTTGGAGGATTTTTCCTAATGTTTCCCAATGTAGGAGGTCTTCGCTTTTGGCAAGCCAGGTTTCATAGCCACGACCATCGGTGCCGTCTTTTCCATCATAGTAAACGAATGTCATGTACCAGGTATCGCCTTGACGGAAGATGGTTGGGCAATCATATTTGTTATAGTTCGATTGTGGAGCCACCACCATACCATATTTATACGGCGTGCGTGATGCTTCATATATCTGTTGCATTCGTTCTTGCGATACGGTTTGCGCAATAGATACGATGCTAACGGTAAGCAGTAAATATAATAATCGTTTTCTCATCTTTTGTTATTTCATAAATAGCCAATCCACTTCATCACCAGCACTTTGGAGACCTACGTCTCGTTGGCGGATTTCGGAATCGGTGAATCCCACGACGCAAATAATACCTTTGGGAAGGTTTATGCTATGGTTTCCTGCTTCGAAATGATAGGCATGTATGTGTATAGGTGGCATCTCCTTCATGTTGATGGCATAATAGAGTACGGGTTCGGCTTGACCGTATTCATTTCCCGTTGCGTCGGTTTCCAATTTCGGTGCCTTTGCCCATTTGGGATCATCGTCTTGGAAGAAACCAACCAACATCTGGGTGGGTTTATCGCATGAGAATTCGATGGTAGTACCATTGATGCGAGTGGAATCACGATTCAATACGATAGCTTGTAATCCTCGCAATTCTGGTGCTACGGCTATTACTCTCGTATCTTTTCTATTCTCAAAGAGAATGGCATTCTTTTTCAATGGAGTTGTCTTGATTGTCGGTGGAAGAATCACTTCCGTAGGAGTAAGTGGCAGATATTCTTCTTCCTCAGTTATGTTCTTGCCTTTCGACTTCTGCAGATGAAGTTTCTTGATATGCTCCTTGAGAGCCATTAATTCCTCTTCATAGACAGGACACATGTCTGTCCACGTCTTGAAATGTCCGTCATTACCACCTACAGGAATGCGACGTTGAGCCGTTTGCATGGAATTGGCATAGAGATAGTTGTCTTCGGTTTCCTTTGCCAATTGCTTCCATGTGTCAAAACTTTGTTCAAGCAAAGGAACCGCCATATCCAAATACTTGATGTCTTTGCTCCATTTGTAATTCAATACCTCTTGGGCAGCCTTTACTTTATAATAAAAAGACTCGGCAAAATCATGGTAGAAATTAAAGTCCTCAAACACACGTTTCAACTCATCTTGATGCTTAGTGGGTTGAAATAATGACTTGAACAATTGAACTTGTTCGTTTGCCACTCTACCATGATTCACGCACTCCGTAACGATGTCGATAGGCAATTCCCCTTCATGTGGTAATCCTTTCCATTCTTTCTCGACGAACTCGATGAGTTTCTCGCCTTTAGGTCCACAACTTTCGTAGAAACCAGGATAGATGTTGAATTTATATGGATTGACTAATTGTGCCATTTTCATACCCAACAATAATGTCTGTCGATTACCTTCCGTAATGCCAAACCGACGAATGAGCTTAGGGGCAATCTCTCCCGTTTCCTCGTATGCGCGAAGAATCAAGTTGGCAGCTATCGTATCAATACCATAATAATTAGCAAGTTGTTGTTTCCAATACGATTGGTCATTCTCTCGATGACAATTCCAAGCATATCGTCCCCATGCCTTATACCACATCCAATCGCGGTCGATTTGCATGAGTCTTTGTTGGTTGGGCAATTTATCTGCCGTATATGGCCAATCCCAATAAGAAGATTGTGGATAGAGATGCAATCCATTGGAATAATGAACGTTACGCATGGCTTGTACAGCCTTTTGCGTAAAGATAGGCGATGACCAGCGCCAAGGCTCCAAGTTTGCCAAGATATGAACGTTATCTATATGAATGGGAGCCGCTTCCGCCAGTTGCCGATGCGTCTCTCCCCAAGGTCCACTAGGTTCGTATGTTGTCAAACTCTCGCCTGTATATTTGCTCATCGTATAGATATTGGGATAATGAGGTAAAGCGGCTTTCAATACGGCTGGTCCGTCTGTATCATGAGAACGTAATATAATGGGAGGTGTATCAGTACGACCAGATGCTTTCAAACCATCTTTGATACCAGGAATAATGGTTTCGTTCATCCATTGAATATCGGTATCAATGCCAGACATTGCTTCACCGAGACAAACAAGAAATCCTACATTGGGATATTTTTGTACGAAAGCGGCAATGCTCTTTCGTGTGTAATCGGCGATTAATGGTGTGATGGGACGATTACGGTCTTGTGTTTTCAATCCATAATGATCGGCAAATGGTTTTGACAAGATAATATTGTAGAACATCTGTATGACCCGAATGCCCCTGCGTTCTGCTTCCGTGGTAAGAAACGAAAACATCTCTTGGTTTTTCTCCATCGTTTCATCGTCAACCTCTACCGCAAAAGGATAATCGTCTAATTTCACCAAAGAAGCAAACGGGTGACCATTCCATAAATACACGGTGTTCATGTTGTTGGAAGCAAGAAGGTCAAGATATTTCACCCATAAGTCTTTATCGTAAAACCACGGGAAGTTTTCGGGCGTATAAGGATATTCATACACATTATGACCAGGAAGATAAACCGTCTTTTGCAATCCCACACATGCACCACGAAGTTTCATTTCAGGTACTTCGGTGATGGTCGTTAATTTGCGGAAAGAATGATGTGTTTCATAAAATTCCAATAATCTATTAGCTCCATAAATGATTCCGCTTGCATCGTTGCCAACGATATTGATTCTTCTTCCACGACGTGAAATGGTAAATCCTTCTGCTTCACCTTGATTGGAAATACTGATGACGATAGTGGATTTATCGTTCATGGATTGTAGGCGTGAAGCCGCATATTCCGCTTGTGGAATATGACTCTTCAACTTAATCTTCACCTTGCCGAATGTTGGCAAAGAAACGAGTAGGCACAAAGCCCATAATATTTTCTTGAAAGCGTTATTCATAATTGATAGTTATTTCCTTGTGTGGGGGAATGGCTATTTCTTTTCCGTTGATGAAGAGCGTTCCTTGTCCTCCATCGCTATAGACACTTATTTCTTGTTGATTCATCTGAACGTGGATTTTTCCGAAGGGCGTTGGAACATCACCTTTCATCCATTCAAGTCCACCAAGTGATGGTTTGATAGTATATCTTTCATATCCTGGTTTTGTGGGTTGAACACCTAAGAAGTATTTTCCGATGAGATAAATAGGACTGGCTCCCCAAGCATGACATAAACTCTTTCCGTAAGGACGACCATACATGGCGAGGTGTTGAGTGCCTTTTTCGGTTGGATTGTATTTCTCCCAAAATGTCGTTGCACCTTCTTTCAACATCCCTCCCCAATAATCTTTCATTTCATCCAATACTTTTGATTGGTAACCCATCATACACAATGTTTCCAACTCATAGAAACGCATATAGGGTGTGGTGATTTTCTCAATCTTATCGTTCAACATGACATGCTCCATGATGTCTTGTTTCTCCTTGTCGGAAACATAATCATAGAGAATGGCAAACATATTGGGGAACTTGGTAATCATCTCGTTTCTCTCACCGTTTTCAATGGCGTGTATAAACATATTGTTTTCCTTGTCTAAATATATCGTTTTCAACTTGGAAATGATATGTTTAGACAAGCTAAAGAATAGGTTTGCATCTTGCTCGTATATGGCTGAGGTGAAACTTCCTTGTGGTGGATTTTGCAGAGGATTGTCGCGCAAGATGGTAGCACATGTGTTCATGACTTCCAAAGACTTGCAAAACAAGATTTGTTCAAAGCATAACGCCCCTCGTTTGTGCATCGGAAAATCCACCCAATCCACGAAAATCCAATCGTCAGGTTGGCCTTCCATCAATCCTTCTGAATTCGTTCTGGAAAGGCAATAATCCATCAAGGTTTTCATTTTGGGATAAATCTCCCTGACGAATTCCACATCTCCTGTATATAAATAGTAATCCTCGATAGACTTAAACCAATAGAAGGTGTAATCCATGATGGTATTTACGTGGGATGTAACGGGATCTTTACCTCTCAATTGCCTTATCGTACGTTTCACACATTCAATGTCAAATCGCAAGTAATAATTCATCAAGTAGCTTTGAATAGCATCTCCGCTCCATATCCATCTATCTCGTTTGATTCCATCCGTAAAGAATTCGCGAGTGGTTAAATCCATCGTGTAAGCACTTACGTCCCATATTCGATTTAATTCATCGTCATTACAACGGAATGTGCTGCTATGGTTGATGTCGAAAGGAGCATATTCGAAATCCATGCATAGATGGTCGTAGGCAATATTGGTCTCTATGTACACATAGCGGAAGGCTTTGCTCCCTTTTGTCTCGTTAGTTGTGGCATTGCCACAACATACTAAACGGTCTAACGTTTCGCAATGGTCTTTGTCTAATGCTTCCTCGGCGCTTTCACCATAATAGATATTGATGATTCCCTCTCCCTTTATACCTTTGAACTTTAAATACCCAAATGTCTCACGTCCAAAATCATAAAGAATACCATCCTTTTTTTGCTTAGATGAAACGGGTAATTGTTCTTTACGTGGTAATTGGTAATGAGAAGGAGGCGAATCTATGTCATTAAAATGCCAACATGCGGCGGGTACATATATTCCGCTACCATGCGCTATACCGTTTTCGTCAATCCAAATCTTGTCTTCGTATGTGGTCAACCACGTGTTATCAGTTGTAATGGTTTCGCCTTGAATATATAGAGAAGGTGGTGAAGATAGATGATGTACTTTGATGTTTATTTGATGTTCGCCTGATGGAATGGTAAAAGCGGATGGCATTCCGAATTGCAATTTCCCATCAAGCATGAAATTATAATCGCCTTCTGTTGCGATTGTAATGGTTTCTTCTTTCTCTAATTGCACGACTTTGCTAAATACTACCGTTGCCCAATGGCTGTCTTGTTTCCAGAAAGGCGGAAACATAGCACCTCTTTCCGTACGACGATTATTGAAACGATTACCCAACCATATTTCAAAGTCGCCTGGATACCATATCCATGTGGATTGTCGTGATTCAGACATCATCTCCATATCGTTCTCTTGTGATTTCTTCCAATGATTTTCCTCGTGTATTGGGTGCACCTAACGTTCCAATAAGTAATGAGGTAACCAACAAGGCAATCATGATGTATGCGGCAATAGTAAATCCTTCTCCATTTTCACCATAGATATAAACGAAACCTAATCCCCATGCTGCTGACAATCCGCGAACGATAAAGAACATAATTCCTTGAGCGGCGGCTCTATATTTGGCAGGAAAGAGTTCGGAAGCCCATAGCGCGTAAAAGGATTGTACGGAAATACCGCCTTGCAATCCCCAAAGCAAAGTAAAGATAAGTAATCCCGCTATGCTATTAATTCCGATGGTGATAATCAGCAACCAAGCGGTAACGGCAAAACTAACACCAAGGAAATAAAGCCATCGTTGATTGACCTTATCGATAATCATGGAATAGACAAAGGTAGTGGCGATGATGATAATCCATTGTCCTACGCTGAGCATGTTGGCATATTCGTTGGAAAGTCCACCTGCCGTTTCGTAGATATGTTGTTGGAAGAATCCCATCACGGAACTTACCAAATTCCATGTGAGATACATACCTGCAAGAAACAGCATCGTGCGAATGTTGATTTTATTGGAGAAGAACGAGGAGAGGGAAGAGGATTGTGTCGTTTGCGTGGATTTCTCCTTCATCGTTTCCCATTCCTTCGATTCATCCAATCGTCGTTGCAATAACCATGCGATGAAAGCAACGATAAATAACGATGCGAATACGATACGACTGCTAAATACGTTGAGGGCAGAACCACTAATACCCGTGTGGAAAAGGTTCGCAATTCCTTGAACCCAACCAAACAATAATCCTTCTGTTCCTATACCGCCCGTTGGTGGAGCCAGCAAAGTTCCTAAGATAAGAATAATCGTTGGTCCGATTCCCCAAGCCATCTGTGAGATACCGATATTACGACCACGGTTGCTTACTTCAGAACTTTCCGAGATATACGTCCATGATGCAGGAACGCCAACACCTACGGATATACCAGTAACGAGGAATCCCATGAGCAACATCGGGAAGTTGAAGGAACACATGATTAAGGCTACTCCAAACATATAGATAAGCATGTTGTAGGTATAAATCGCCTTTCGTCCATATTTGTCAGCCAAGAATCCACCGATAATGGCACCAATGGCGGCTCCAAGACAATTGGCACTAATGGCATTCAACCATCCAAGATGTCCTTCCGTTAATCCCAAGTAATCTTTCCAAAGCGTAAGACCACTTGCTCCAGCAACAATGGCTCCCGCGTCAAGATAATTGGTTAAAGATACTGCTATCGTGCTTTTAAGACTGCTTCTTTGTTTTTTCATGTTATATAGGTTTGGAGTGTTTATACTTTATGGTAGAATGCCAGCATTGTTTTTAATGCTATCTGAAACCATGGGACCATTGTTTTCCCATGTGTTGCCAGGACCATTGGCATTTTGGAGAAACTTCTCTGAGGGTGTCCAATTATTACGAACGGTAATGTGCGAAGAACCTTCATCGGTGTATAGATAGAACCAATGATTGGGATCATGTACGTAACTTGGGGTGTAGATGTCTCTAACCACATTTCCTTCGATGAAAGTATGTGGTTGAGAACCGAGTGTATAGATGCCCGCCGTATCATACATGTGACGAGCATAATGGTGAATCAAATTGTTTTTGATTAAGTTGTTTGACATGGAACACATTTGTCTATTCCATCCCCATCCCAAACTGATGCCTGTATAAGAGACATTGGAGATTTCGTTATGAATAATCTTGATGTCTCTGACAAAACCAGCGCCAATACCAATACATCCCCAATCTTCATTAGCTACGTCGTCAATACGATTGTTGGAGATGGTTAATCCCGTACAGATTTCGCGCACGTCTGATGGAGAATAGGGTAAGTGGGCTTCATGGTTTTCTGTTCCAAATGAACCAGCAAGTATTCCTGTTCCACCAATATCATTGAATGTACAATGTTCAATTCTTCCTCTTTTGATAAATTGATGATAATCAAGGGCTGTGGAAGCACAATGTTTAAATGTGCAATTCGTGAAAGAAACATCCGTTGCGGCATTGACAGATACTGCCGATGCAGGTCTTCCCACCCATCCTTGATTGTCTAATTTATGGTCGCCATTGGGACGACTAATTTGTGGCTTGATTTTATATGCCTCAATCATATACATTCCGGCTTGCAATGGTGCGTGTCCTTGTAAACTCGGGCGCATCCAAGTGGCATATTGAAATGAAACACCTTCTATACTTACGTTTTCTACAGGTTGGTCTGCAGTTCCTTCTACCTTTAATAAAGTTTCCAAAGCAGGTGCTTCAACGTCTGCATTTCTCATGTCTTCGTCTTGGCGAGGCATGTAGTAGAGTTTTTGTTCCTTGGTATCAAGAAACCATTCACCTGGCTTGTCGAGCAATTCCTTAGCGTTGGTTAAATAAAATGCTGAATTATGACCGTCTGTCGTTACCATTGGCGAAGGCCACGGGTGCATAAAATGAATGTGACTTTCAGGATTGTGGAAGGTCAAAGCCGCACTATCGCCCATCATCTTCACTTCCTTGATGCGTAGATTGGCTATACACCACATTTCATGCAACACCATTTCCGCATGATGAGCATGGATAATTTTTTTCACGGATGAAGATGGAACGTAAATCGTTTCCTTTGATTTATCTACAGATAATATACGAGTCATCTGTTCAAAGTCTTCCACGTCTCTCGCACGAATGGCTTTCTTGCCATTCACCCATAGTTGGCGAAATTCCAAAGGTCTTCCATTCCATTTAGGAACATCTGCCACCCACCATTTACCTTGTTTTTTCCAACCTTTAATCTCTACGCCACCATTCACGATGACATTTCCTTCCCCCACGATTTTAGTGTTATTATCTTCTAGACGAATGATAATGGGTTGTGAAATGCGATAAATGCCAGCGTGAAGTTTGATGATAGGACGAATATCTTGACCTTGCAATCTCATCAAACGTGCCTTTTGCAAGGCTTGTTCGATAGAGAACTCGCCTGGCTCAACGTCAATAATCACGTCTTCCGTAGCTTGTATCGACAAGCAAAAAGACAAAAGGCAAGTGATGGACAATAAGATGCGCCATCTTGTTATTTCAACTATCTTTAATAACCAGCAGGAATCCATACGGTCATTTCACTTTTTCCGCGATTTCCCCAAGCGTAATAGGGTATCAGTCGGATGGTTTTACGTTGCTTTTCGGTTGAAGCATCACGATAAAGAGTGTTTTTCCATGATGCTTCCGTTCTTACGGCGACCTCACATTCAAGTGCCATGATTCTACTATTGGCAATGGTGGTTTCCACGGGCTTGAATTGGGTGTTTAATGGAATGATGACATTGTCGATATCTATTCCGTTCAGGTCTTGACTCTCCATGCAATAAACGATAGGACCACGTTGAATAGCCACTTGTCCGCGCGATTCTTCCACCAATGGATTAGCTTCCATGATGCGCGTCTTCATCTCCATGTTGAACGAGATAATGTCGCCACGTTTCCAAATATCATCGATGATAATGTAGCCATGCTCTTCGTTCACGTTGATGACTTGGTCGTTCTTCTTCAATTGGTAATTATCACACCACGATGGTTTGCGCAATTTCAACTTAAATGATTTCTTTCCTTTCAGTTTGTTGATTTCCAATCTCACTTGTCCATCCCAAGGATAGTCGGTTTGTTGGTTAATGGAAATCTCACCAATTCCGTCAATCTTCGCATTCATGGTGTTGCTTCCGTAAAGGTTCACGTATATTTCTTGGTTTCCCAAAGAATAAGCATAGTTTTGCGTTTCGCATAAAGTACGAAGGGTATTGGGAGGACAACAGAAACAACTAATAAGCTTTGTGCGTTCCTTCGGCCAACGAAGCGTATAGGGCAGTTCGTCGCTCATTCGCAATGGATTGGTATAAAAATACTTTTCTCCGTCGAGCGAAATACCACTCAAAATACTATTGTAAAAACAGTTTTCGATAATGTCTCCATACTTCCCATCGCCCGTAGCTTGCAACATGCGCCAATTAAACAACATGTTTCCGATATTCGCACAAGTCTCATTATGTGCGGTGGAATGCGGAAGTTGATAAGGACGACCATAACTCTGATGAACCTTTTGAATGTTATCGGGTTTATAGTCAGTTCCATCGGGAGAAGTACCATCATATAAAGCGCCACAAGCACCATTGATGTACATCTTTCTTGTAACAATATCCTCCCAAATAGAGGTTAAGTTTTTCATCAATTGTTGTTCTCCATCTTCCAAGAACAAATCTGCCACTCCTGCATAAAGGTAGTTGGCTCTCACGGAGTGTCCCATGGCGTTGTATTGCTCACGGAAAGGAATACGGTCTTGATTGTCGTCAGTTCCATTCTCTACCATTCCACGAATGTCGATGAATTGCTTAGCCAACTCTAAATATTTCGGGTCATTCGTCTCACGATACAACTCGGCAACCGCCATGTAATGAGAAGGACAGATAGCATTGCCAGCCAATTCTTCGGGAGCATTCTTGCAGAAGTTATAGAGGAAATCACCTGCCTTGATAGCGGCATTAAAGAGCGTTGTCTTTCCCGTTGCTCGTTTGTGAATGATACCTGCCGTAATCAAATGACCTAAATTATAGGTTTCAAAATTCAGTCGATTGCCAAAGGCAGAATCATTCTTCGTGCCAACAGCGGTTCCTATTACCGTATTGTCGGCATCTTTTGCCGATGCTTGTTTCCGTTTATTGATTTCCGCAATGATAACGGGCGTGTGAATATAACCATCTTCCCGTTGTGCTTTCACCACACAACCAATAAACCTATCCATGATTTTATCCAACTCAGGATTTTTATTGATGGCATAAACGGCAGCTACGGCTTCCAACCATTTATACATATCGCCATCATGGAAGGGAGGACCATGATGTTCACCTTCTATCTCGCCAGAGGCAATGAGAAAGTTGTTGAAACCCTTTCCTTCCTTTGTTTGCCACGTCTCCCACATACTTTGAAGGGATGTGTTACTAAACACGGAGAATCTTTCACCCCAAAAACCACCATTCCAATTCACCGCATTGATGGGAGTACTGGTCATGATGGCATATTTGCTTTGATGGGTATCGGTGATTCCGCTTACTTGTTGCGCCCTAACGGGTGTGTAACTCCACCATATCAATAGCATGGAGCATATCAATAGAGTCTTAAGTCTTATTGTTCCAGTCATATAGTCGTTGCATTAGGTTGTTTATAATTTACCACCTCTGGCTTTCACTCTCTCATACCAATCTTCACGTTCCTTGTTCAAGTCGTACCCTTGCTTGGAGAGATAATTGTTGATTCGTCCCTTGTATTTGCCGAATACCTCGTGCTTTTTCTTCGAGCTTTCTGCGTCTATGGCGAGTTCTCGGGCTTCCTTCAACCATGTCAGGATTTGTGCTTTCTCCTCGTTTTTCAACGTAGGAATCATGTCGCATTGCGCGTCGTAGGTCACTTTCACCACATTATACGTCATTACATCTTTCACGGTTTCTATCTCGTTAGGCTTCAAGTACTTTGATAAATCAGCGTCGAAACCGAAGTGAGAGCGATAGAGTTTGGAATCGCATGTTGCTTCTGCTAATTTCTTGTCGCTTTTCTTGATGGAATCGCGCTCGGCATAGATGTCGTTCAACTTAAAATACCTATTGGCTATGATATTCACTACGTTTTGTCCCATCGGTGTCCACGTGATTCCTAATTCATCTGTGGCTTTCTGAGCACGACCAATGATGGTGTTCACGTAATCCTTTTCCCTTCCTAAGCTATCGAGAGCAACGTCTGGAGTGGGATAGGAGTTGAATATTTCCTTCAAATAACGCACGTTGTTACCATAGTTCATCTTCACGTTTCTGACCATACTCACGTCGCGACTTCGTTCTACAAACAACCAACCGCTCCAACCCATCTCGTCTAACGTTTGTTTGATAGCAGGCATGTTGATGGTAGAATCGTTGCGCAACCAAACCTTATCGGTATTGGAAGCATGAATGGCGCAGATGTTCTTGGCTCCTAACCGTTTCAAGTCCTTACAGATGTCCCAACCATTCTCCACGATGGTTTGGAATTTATAGAAAATACCGATGCCTTCACTCTTGATTTCCTTGAGAAGTTTGAGGTTGCCTTTCGCATCAAATGGGGTGTCTATACCTACCTTCTTTCCTCTCGCTTTCGCCATTTCGCCAATATCGTGCAAGCGCTTTGCGATGATGGTTCGCTTTGCCTTATCGGTGCTCCAATCGTTTCCACTACCGCCAAGAGGCAAGAAAGCAACCGTCGTCTGTCCCATCTTGTCCATCGTGTCGAAACAATCTTCAGCCAATGCCATGTAGGTATCTTTCTTACTCAGGTCTTGTGCATAAAATCCACTCATGGCAACAGCACCCACCTTGATGCCTAAACTATCTGCCGTGCGCTTGAAAATGGCTGCTTCCTTCGGGTCGCGAATCTTGTTGTCGAACATTTCTCGAGTTCCCAATGAACCCATATCCATCTCAATGCCGTCACATCCCAATTGTTTAGCCAATTCAAATTCACCCAACTTCTGGCGTTTAAGCACCATCCAATCGCATACACCTACTTGATAACGCTCTTGCGCTATCATTGCATCTGGCATAAACATGCAAAATGCAAACAACGAAATTATAAATAAGCGAATCTTTTCCATACGTCATAAAGACGTATGAAGTTGCCTTTTGTACTTATTTAATTTTAGCAAGTTTTTCTTATTCTTCAAGGAAGTTAGGATTATGTATTTGACGAATTAAAATATGTCAAGAAAAAGTATAAAAAGTGGCTCTCTACACGGCGATATTCTCAACCAACCTTTACTTTGGTCGAAAAAAACTCATTTTTCGTGCTTTTTGAAAAGTATTGATATTCAGTTTGTTATGAAAGAACGCATCGTTTAGACTTCACAAATCAATGGTTTCTTGCTTATAAACGAGTCGTTTGTAACCTCTAAATGCATCGTTTATGAAGCGTAAACATATCATTTGTAGAGCATAAACATATCATTTATGAAGTTAAAGAAGCCTTTCGGTGAGATTCATCAGCATTTTTAGCGATAAATAACGCATTGTTGAGCGTGTGTAAACGCTGGAACGAAGATTTTTGTGGACAGTTTTTTGTCGTGGAAATTCTTAGTTATTTCGTGTTGGAAGATTTTCCTTTATGACTTATTTGGCAAGGCTTGTTGGATGCTACGCATAATACGCAACTTCAACTCTTCTTTTTCTTGAAAGGAAAGTTGTTGTATCTTGCAAACGTAATCCATCGTTGCAACGTGTAAGAATTTAGAGTCGTTGCTTGTCTTTGCCATCTTTATATTTTATCATAAAGACAACAAAAATCGTATATTGTACCCAATGAGAAGGAATGAATTTGCTATAAATATAGAAAATTACTGCATCTTTGCCACTTGTTCGCGTAGGCGAGTAATGCTTCTATGCATCAAATTGCGCACGCTTTGGTAGTTGATTCCCATGATTTGGCAGATGTCGTTATACTTTTTTTGTTCGATGTAGTATAGGTTGATGATTTGCCTTTGTCGTGGAGAGAGCTTGTCAAATAGCTTTTCAATGTCGCCATCGGTAAGGTCGTATGATGAATCAGGAGTGTCTTCAATATCGTCGTTGAGGCAGATAGTATTCTCGAAAATCTCGTTGTCGCAAAGATGGGCGTTTCGACGATACTCGTCGTTGATGCGATTGCGCAAAGAGATAAATAAGTAACTCTCTATGTTGTCAACGTATTTGAGTTCTTCTCGTTTGGTGTAAAATTTAACGAATACGTCATGAATGCAATCTTTTAGCAATTCGCGATCGGTGGTAAATCGGGAACCGAATGCAAAGAGATTGTCGATGTTCTTGTCGTATAGACGTGTAAAATCTATCATTTTAGGTTGTATGTTAAGTAGATTCGTTTGTATTTTTATCGATTGCAAAAATAACATAATTTTTTGATAATGCCTTGAAAATACATTTAAATTTTTCTCCAATCACACAATTTTACCCCTATTTGAATGATAATTACACATCTTAATCGTTGTTTAGCTTTCGTGTACATATAAAATAGGTCGTACATTGCCAGTATACGACCTATGGGAAATGATGATTTAGGAAATGTTTTTATTTCCTCTGAATCCAATAAATCTTATTGGGAGAGGTTTCTGATTTCTCGTATGTGGAAGTCAGACTTACCTTCTTGCTTTCTTGTTTGATTTCGCCCGTCTTGGCGTTGATTTGGTAAACTTGATAATTGCCTGCGTTTACGTTGATTTGTAAAGCATTCGATTGAGTGTAAACCAAATAGCCAGTAGTTCCACCTAAGGCAACACAACCTTCTCCGTTGATGGGAACCATCTCGCAAACATCATGTAGGAATGTCTTTTGCAATGGCGTTGCGCTAAGTGTGTTGATGGGAATGTTAGGCAAAGAACCACCTCCCATCAAGACGGCCCATCCCATTTGCGGGAATTGTTGAGAGAAATAGGTTACCGCCTTATCGGGATATTGTTCACGATATTCCCTCACGGCTTTGTAAACCTCGTCGAAACCCGTCTTTCCCACTTTCATCTTTCTCATCCATTGACGTGGAGCCATATTCTTTCCTTCTTCGGGAGCCCATAGTTCTTGGGTGTTGTAATGCCAATAACGAATGTCGATAATATCAACCACCTTATTTAATTGTGCATCGGACAAGATGGCGTCTTGAGCATCTTTCGTACAACTCAATGCTATGAGCGGATGTAATCCCGTTTCTGCTTCCCACTCTGCGATTGTTTCCAGCCAAAAACGAGTGAAGTGTAAAGGTCCCGTATATTCGGCGCTAATGAGATGAACGACATTGGGATGGTCTTTCAATTGTTCGAGACACATGCGAATATATTGTTTGTGCAACGGGCGAAGCACTTCATCGTTTTCGTTGTAGAATTGTTCGGCGATGAATATGCGCTTATCGCCAGCGAAAGGTACGGGTTCGGGAAAGCGTGTTCCGTTGATGTTGTTCACGGGTCTCCACGGACAATCCACCCAATGTGCTCCCGCTTCCAAGATGTTGTGTTGGAAATAATGTTGATTGAACAATAGGATTCCTTTACTTGCTGACTTTTGCGCAAACTCTTTCAGACGCATCCAATACCATTCGTTTGGCTTCGTCAAATCATAACGAGAGAGTCCGTCCCAAGCTGTTCCTTGACCGCTACGAGCGAAGGGTTGTTCATAGAAAGGCGCCCAAACGTCGCCATCTGCTCTTCTCACGCGTTCATGGTCGGTGCGTCGAAGATCGTACCATAATCCATAATGATGTTCAAGCGAACTATAATGATGGTCGCTGAGGTAGTTGACAACGCTATCTATACGGTCTGTCCATCCCGTTGCTTCTCTTCCTGGTACAAATCTGGTAATAGCTGGTCTTGCATCACGCTCTACGAAATTATCCTTTACCCGTCCGCTCCACCAAGGAATGTCGTATTGGTTTCCCGTTAGGAGTAAATCGTTTGCCGTGATGTGAGAGGCGGATTGATAATGGTTGCTGATGTTTGTAGGATTGGTTTTCTTGGAAATCTTCAACGAATAGGATTTACCATAATTAATATCTCCCATAAAAGGAATACTATCTATCCATGCTTCTAACGTTAAACGTGGAGTAGTGAGAGATTCCTTTGCCAATTCCATCGCTTGTTCCACGGTAGGAGAACTGGTGGCGTTGGTGGAACGGGGGAGAATGTGCGATAGATTATGAATATGTTTCTTGAGGTCGGGGATTGTCGATGAAGCAGACAAACGTTTTTCCAATTGGTCGTAGAACAACGAACGAGGAGAAACATGGTCGTTGCTACTTGTCCAATTACCGTTGCCAGTAAGTGTTCCCCAACATCCATGCGCACTACAACGATTATCCTCGTCGGGTGAATAGCATTCTATCGTGGAGGCTGTACATTGCCAAAACATAGAATTTGCGGTGTTCCATCCAGTTCCAAATTGGAATTGTTCGAGATTGGCAAATCGCAAGTCGTTTCCATCAATGTTGACGATGTCAAACAATAATCCTGCCGCCCACGAACCAATACTTCCGCTAAATCCCAAGGATTCTTCTCCTTCGCATTGTACGAAAGCGTTTGGACCAGCAGCACAATATCCAGCGGCAAAATCATGAATGCCTTGTCGAGAGATGCATCGTTGGAATAATGTTTGTTGACCTCGGGTGAGAAAAACACATCTTCGCCAACCGCCCACTTCTGATATAGGTTCTGAAGCAATGCAATCTTCTACCGTAATTCGACTGGTATTCTTCTGTAAGTTAACGGCTGAACCTGCCAAATGACGGAAGTTGACGTGTCTTACCCATGCGTCTCTTATATGATTCATGAATATTCCATCCCAACAATGGTCTTCATCTTTCGAATTCCAATCGTTGATGGTTGATTCCAACGTCATGTTTTCTATTCCGCATTCCGTGATTTCTCCGTTTGTCGTTGCCTTTACGATATAAGCTCCACCATCTTCGGGAGTGATGGTTGTGGTAATGGGCGCATCTATCGTGATGGAATGGTCGTTGATTTGCGTAATAGTACGTTTCCAAGTAATGTCTATATCAGTTGGTTTCCATCCTGTATAATCAAGTCCACCACCGAAGTCTTCCATCTTGAGACGTTCTATCCATTCTTTAGTGCAAGGTCGGATGATGTTGATTCTATCTCCTACGTGGAAAGAATTGATAGGGGAGTTGTTGGAAATATCTATCGTCAGCGTGGTGCTACCCGCCATGATTTTTTCGTTTGAAACCTTGAGTGTGTCAATGATGTTGTTGACTATCGTTTGCTGAATACTTGGTTCCACGTAAATGATAGCTCCACGCTCCACTCCGTGTTTGACAAGAACGGTTTGATTCTTGTCCATTCCTCTTAACACGATTCCCGATGTGGATATTCGCAATGGACGATTAAGTTGAAACTTTCCCTTCCCCAACAAGATACATCCCCTGATTCCTTGAACGTTAGGTTTGAGTTTTGCAACTTCATCTATGGCTTGTTGGATGATTTCCGAACAATCTCCTTCTTGCCAGTCGACGAATGTCGTAACGGGTACGTTGGGAATCAATGTCTCAGATGCATGATAACCGCAAGTGGAATAATCCATCGGGATATATAGTTCTTTCTTAGGCTTCTTTTGCGCTTCTGCCATTACGCATAAGCAAAGGAAAGCCAACGACATGAGAAATGGTTTCATATTCATTTTCATAATGATAGTTTCCTTAAAGACGGATTAGTCTCGTGGTTGTACTATTTGTTTTCCATAAAAAATGGGATGCGCTTCTTATTTGGCACATCCCATTGCTTAATGTTGTTTACTTATCGTTTATTCAGGTAATGTATCTGATAGTGGGTCGAACAAACCATCGGCATTTCGTCCGAGATCGTGCCATCCTACTGTTTGATGTAGGGTAGGATTGGTTTGCATCGCGTTTTGGCGAAGACCGAGGAAGTAATACGTTGGACGATACTTGATGGTCAATGCATCATCGTTACCATCGAGGTTCACGTCCTTACGACCGAGGAATATCTCATAGAACTCAGCCAATTCCTTTACCTTTGCATCACCGTATGAACCATTTAAGTACGTAATTTCTTCGTCGAGCGTAATGGCATTTGGACGGTTTCCTTCCGTAGGATCGGTTTCCATTGCATCCAGACAATAAAGAATAATCTGATGACGCTTTGTACCGTTCAATGGTTTTACACCTAAATAATTACATGTGTTTCCGCTAAAGCCTGTCAATGCCCATGATGGTTTGATGGCAGCTTGTCCTTCACCACCGTCGAAGAGCATCCAACGATGCATGTCTCCATAGCGATTACCTTCGTAAGCCAACTCTATCTGACGTTCGTAGAGAATGGCTGCAAACAACTTGGCACGGTCGCTATTGATGTAAGTAGGTAAGCCATAATTGTTTTCTGCCTTGTATCCTACGCGAGCGCGGATTTGTTGTAATGCTTGAACGGCCTCATCGTAGTGTCCTGCTCCACAAGCAGCTTCGGCAAAGTTCAACAACACTTCTGCATAACGCATGGAAATCAATGGGGCAGCATTCTTCATGAAGCCCTTAGGATTGCTTTGGCTGTTGATATACTCATAGAATGGAGTGGTATGCAAATAATAGTCATCCGTACGTTTACGTACATAGATAGAATGGCTACTTGCCTTATCAGTTCCTTGTGTAAGAAGTTCCGGCCAGTAACCGCTTGATGTGGTTACCTTTTCCAAATCCTCTTCTTTGTCGTTCCACATATAGCTCCACAAAGCATAGTGGCTACCTGTGGTGTATGCATCTGTTGGAATAATACCTTTCAAAGAAGGATCGGTGAGACTTACTCCACCTTCACTCCATTGCCATTGAACGCCAGGGAAGGCAAATGTACGATAGAAACGTGGGTCTCGATTCAACCAGAAATTCAATTTGTTGTATGGTATTGAACTCTCGCCTGGTTTTAAACCGTCTGCCATTGGGAATAAGTCAATCATCTCAGATGTTGGCGTTAGACCTCCATTACCATTAGTGTTCTTTGGACGAATGGTATGTTCCCAGTTGTTGTATTTTCCGTAGTCAGGTTGACCAGATACGTTTGCTTTGGTGTTGTGTAAGGTGACGAATACTGCTTCAGAGATGTTACCATCTGAACCAGTATAGTTCATCCATATCTTTGCCCAGTTAGCACCATTGTCTACTCCTCCATCATTGGAATATGCCAATCCGAAGTTTCCTGCTTTCAATTTCTCAAGAGCAAGTTTGTTGGCCGTGTAAGCCGCCTCCCAACGTGCTGGATCATCGGCACGGTTGAACACAGGACTTGCATAGTACAATAACATCTTACCCAACATGGCTTGCGCCAATCCTGAAGTAATACGACCAAAGTCTTGTGCTTCATTCGTCCAACGTGCTGGCAACATAGAAGCGGCACGTTCGAAGTCTTTGCAAATGAAATCCACACATTCCTTGGTAGTGCGACGTGGCTTAATCAAATCAGAGCCATCGCCATCTTTACCTAAGATGGGGTCTTGAACATAATCTACAATAGGTACACCACCATAAATGGTTACCAAATGATAATACATGTATCCGCGGAAGAAATAGGCTTGTCCAAGCAATTCATTCTTTTGCTCTTCCGTCAATGTCGATTTTTCAACGTTTTCTATTACGTCATTGCAATTGCGAATATGTCCCCATGGACTATAAACGTCGTTGGCCACATAGAAGAAGTCGAAGTTTGCATTTGGATTATTATAATTATATGTGACCTCTTCCTCAGGGTTAACAAAGAGGGAGAATCCACCATATTCTTCTGTACTCTTTGACCATTTGTCTGCATTTCCTACGGGTGTCCAGTCGTTAGGACTATTGGTGCCGTTTCCATCTCCGCTTCTTGATGTTGGCAACAACCAATAATAAAGATTGTTCACGCGCTCTTGTGCACCATTGTAATCGCTATATGCGGTTGTCTGGTTGAAGTTTCCATAGTTCTTCTTCTCTTCCAGAAAACTATCGCTACATGCTGTCAGACTCATGGCTATGGTTGTCAACGCAAGAGCCTTACTGAAAATATTCTTGTTGTTCATCTTGTTATTCCTCCTCATAAAATTAGAACGAAACATTGATACCCATCGTAATCTTACGCAAGTTAGGATAGCGGCCATAATTACCAGCCCATGATGCCCAACTCTTGTCAGGATAGTTGTTGATGAAATTGATGGCATTCTGAACGGTGAGGTTCAGACGTACATTACTTAAACCAATATACCTCACCCAAGTCTTAGGAAGTGCGTATGCTAATGTGATATTGCGCAATGTTACTTGTGTAGCGTCAATGAGCCAGAAAGTAGACTCTACTGCATTCGCGTCTGTATAACGCATGTTTGGCATAGAAGCTTCAATGTTTGCGGGAACGGTGATGTTTCCTGCCGCATCATAAATAGCAGCGTAATTGAACATGTCGCTAAAAGAAGATGGCATGTTCTGATATTCATAGTTTTTGGCTGCTTTACGATAGTCGCTTCCTACCATCATTTTGGCTCCCCAACTTGCACCTAATTGTGCTTGCAAGGAGAAACTCTTATAGCTGATTCCAAAATTGAGGGTGCATCCGTATGGGTTACTGGAGTATTCTGACAAACGAATGAAGTCGTTTCCTGCCGTAACCTTTCCATCCTTAGGTCCGTATGTTCCATCGCCGTTGTTGTCTCCTTGAATGTCTTCATAGATAAGCATACCAGGACGAACTTCGCTCTTGGCCATTCCTAAGTATTCGGTAATACCATACTTGTTAAAATACTCCTCAATTTCTTGATAACTTCGAAACATACCCAAACACTTGAATCCCCATATTCCACGGTCGCTACGTTCTCCGTATACAGGATCATCATATTCGGGAATGGCTTGGAAATTGGTCTTGAGTATCTTGTTATCGCTGAAACCAGTAGAGAGTTTCAACCAATAATTGATGTCCTTTCCAATCTTGTCGCGCCATCCTAAGTTCAATTCCCATCCCCATGCATTCAACTCACCATAGTTTTCTGGTGTGGCTTGAGTTCCAACGGTTGTGGGGAACATAGATGTACCTGTGCGAGTAGCAAACATCTCACGACCACGGTCGAAGTAGTAGTTGAAGTCTACGGTCAATCTATCACGAAGGAAGTGTGCGTCAAGACCGATATTGGTCTTATAGTTCTTGTCCCAATGAACGTCGCTATTCACACCAGCCTTAGGCATCACGAGTGCATAACCTACGTCAGAATTGATTCCGTTGCTTCCAAAGATAGCGCCCTTAGCTGCATTACGCTCATAAAGCTGGGTCCAAAGCCAAGCGCGAATATTGTCACGTCCCATGAGACCCCATGAAGCACGAATCTTTAAGAAGTCTACCCATTTGCTAATCTTGCTGTTCTGGAACCAATTTTCTTCTGAGATTACCCAACCAGCACTTACTGACGGGAATTTTCCCCAATAGTTCTTCGGTGCAAACTTCGTTGAAGCATCTGCGCGGAACAAGAACTCGAAAAGATACTTGCTGGCGTATGCATAATTGAAACGTCCTACGTATGAAAGCATACCACTTTCTGTACGATTGCCAGACACGTCTTTGTCGCCTGTACCAGAACTAAATTGACCGTCTTGGTAAGCGATAAGGTCGGTGATACTACCCATTAAGTCTTCTCCCCAAGCCTCTGTCTTCTCCAAAGAGAACAGTCCGCTAACATCGTGCAAGCCAAACTGACGTGCATATTGTAAGGTGAAGTTGAACTGATAGCTATCTGCACGACTCATGTTGCGTCTAATCAAACCGCCATTGCTTACTAAGCGAAGTACGCTCATGTTATCGTCGCTATAAACGACATTGGTACCCGTGTAAAGGTGATTGCCAGACCCAGTACGATTTGTCATGCGATAGACATCCTGTATTGTTTGTACGGTATTGTTCTTTGAATTGGTGATACTCTTCGAATAAGATAATTTGGCAGACAATCCCTTCAATGGCTTAATCCAGTCGAAATCCAATTCAAGGCTACCGTTGATGTTCAAGTTGTTGGTTTGGTTTTGCGTGTTATCGCTATGGTTTTGTACGGCAGCAAAGTTATAGAGTTGGGTGGCACTCGTAGGAATGCCGTTTTCCATACCGCTATAAACCAATGGATATTTACCTACATAATCAGGCACGAATGGCAAGTGTGTCATCAACCATTCATAGTCGAAATCAGTACCGCCACCTTGTGGAGTGGTAGAGTTGTTACGCTCGCCCCAGTCGCCACTCACTTGCAAAGAAGTTTTTACGTGTTTTCCGATTTTAGCGTTCAAGCCAGCACGGAAGTTCCAACGCTCATAATCCAGTCTTCCCATATTACCATCTTGCGTGTAATAAGATACACCACCGAAATAGGTAGCTTTTTCCGTTCCACCATTGATGTTAATGTTATGACGTTGTGTCAAGGCAGCCTTCCATTCCTTGTCTAACAAGTTGTAGTTCAGACCACGTGCAATCTGCATCTCGTCGGCTTGGAAGAGTTGAGTGCGCATTTCAAGAACATCTTGTGTGGAAGTATTGGCAGCACGCATGGTGTTGTACACCTTCATGTAGTCGTACGAACTAAGCATCTTGGGTGTATACAATGCATCTGTCCATCCTAATTGTCCTGAGTAACTAATCTTTGGCGCACCGTTCTCACCTTGTTTTGTCTTTACCAAAACAACACCGTATGCAGCTCTTGCACCATAAACGGCAGCAGATGCATCTTTCAATACGGTTATACTCTCCACTTCGCTGATATCCAAGTTGTTGAAAGCAGTTTCATTGGAGATGAAACCATCGATAACGTAGAGTGGGGTGGGGTCAGGTTCTCCGCCTCGTGAAACTTCTGTTTTGTTTGCATTGGCCATCACATAACTCTGACGAATGTTCAACGAAGGACTCTGGCCTGGACGATAGCCGTTAGCACTCACGCTAACGCCATTGAACATACCTACGAGCGCATCTCCAAGACTACCTACCGAAAGGTCTTGAATGTCTTTGGGCGTGATGGTTTCCACGGCACCTGTGACATTCTTCATCTTTTGCGTACCGTAACCCACAACAACTACCTCGTCCAAACTTTGGCGGTCTTCAGCCATGCGGATAACCCCACCTGGCGTTACGGTTTGTGGAACGAATCCGATGTAAGTCACCGTAATCTTTGAATTGGCAGGAACCGACAACTCATAGTTTCCGTCGAGGTCTGTCACGGTTCCTCCTGTCTTTTGTCCAGCCACTTGAATGGTAGCACCGATAATAGGTTCTCCCTTGTCATCAAGCACGGTGCCCTTCACGGTCTGGTTTTGTGCAAACGACATCGATGGCATTAATGCCAATACTGCTGTCGTGCATAAACTGATGATGAGTTTTCTTTTCATATCTTATTTTCCTTTTTTTCGTTAATTATTCCACCATCTGGGGTCACCTGTCTTACGAGCTACTTGTTCGGCACCCGTTGGCGTGAAGTTTCCATCCTCTGCGTCTACGAATGCTGGGTCGCTTTGCAAGGCATTGCCCGACTTATCGTATGAACTTGTTGAGAATCCTTCGGTTTCGGGTGCACCGTTAAACCAATACGTGTTATACGCAAAGTTGTTGGTTGCGGCATCGCTGATACGTCCTGTGATACGACGTGGTACCTGACCACTTCCGCAATCTACGAAGATGTTGTTCGTGATGTCGTAGTTAGAGGTGTTTCTTCCGTCAAAACCACCGTGGTTGGCCATCTGACCTTCCTTAGCGATGTTATAGAACGTACATGACTTAAAGTTGATGGAGTTGGTTAAGTAACCAGCACGGTCACATCGACCAGAGTTGTTGTAGCGAATGAAATAATTAACCTTATTGTCTGTCGCTCCCCAGAACGTGCAATTGGTTGCCGTGAAATCATTGATGAATCCGCCACCATCGTAGATTTGGAAATAGGCTGAGCTGCTCATCTTGTCATCGGGGGTGAATTTCACTACTGAATTGGTGATAGAGAATGTCTTCACGCAATATTTCACTTTGTTGTCGTACATAAACGTACGCTTGACGTTGTTGATTTGGCAGTTTTGGAAACTGATGGGATCAACGATTTGATAGTGATTGTTGTGGCTTTCATCCAGGATGTCGGGATTAGGATTCTCGCTCAATGCCAATACGGGTTGAGTGGATTCCTCGCATTCAAAGGTGAGGTATTTTGCCTTAAATCCGCTGCATGTTGCCAATCCACCTTCACTATGGTAGGTGATAATGGCATTCTTGGTCTTGTCGGTCGAACGAAGTGTCACGGTAAACTTACCGAAGTCGAGCACCTTGGAAACCGTGTAATGACCTCCAGGAGCAAGGTCGTAGTTTAAGTTCTTTCCTACCGAATCCTCTGGAATGGGATTGGCGGTGAAATAGGCATAAAGGTCACCTTCAGGAACGGTTGCATACGAAGCCTCGAATGAGTTAAACAATTTCTCCGTGGCTTGTGCCGCATCGCTATTGTTTAGTTTCTTGTTGCCCAATGTGCGAATGGCAAGCTTGTAGTTCACGTCTTCCTCACGGTTTACGGTGAAAGAGCATCCATCGATGGTGTCTTTCTCAACCTTGTCGTTACTGAGATCGTAGAGGAAAACCTCATAACCGCCAGCACCGTACACTACAGGCCAGGCAATAGTCATTTTGTCACCATCCGTATTGGGCGTAATGGTGATGTCACTTTCAGCGGGAGATACGAGTTGGGCATTTCTCACCCCACCATCAAACGTTTCGTTCCCGTTGTAAGTGTCGGCGCAAGATGTAAAAAGCCATCCGCCTACGGCAATAGCCGCAAGGGTATATAGCTTCTTGCTGAATACCAATTTAGATTTGTTCATAAGTGTTTAAGTTATACATGTATAATATTCGAATTCTATGATAATGACGTACAAAGGTGTAATATGTAATCAATCACAATGGAAAGATTTCCTTGTTTTCATCAAAATTCCGTCATTATTCACAAGTTTTAGTCGCATTTGTATTGGATGGCAAGCATGGTCATGTCGTCGCTTTGCTCTGCTTCGCCTACAAACTCTCGTACGGCGGCTCTTGTGCTCTCTATTAATGAACGAGGGTTTTTCTCTTCCAATTGCAAGTATTGGTTTAATGCCTGCATGATGTTTTCCTTACCAAACAACTCTTGATTGACGGCTTCCGCCTCGTTGAGTCCGTCGGTATATAGGAAGATAATCGTGTTTTTCTCGATGGTTGTTTCCTGTATGGTGTATTCCCAGTTGTCCATCACGCCTAACGGGATATTTGAATCGCATGGCAGGGTGGTGACTTCCTTTCCGATGAGGTAGGGAGCATCGTGTCCTGCATTGCAATAGCGCAACCTTCCCGTCTTCAAGTCGAGTTCGCCCATGAAGAACGTTACGAACATCATGATGTCGTTGCCCTTAGTCAACATCTTGCTCAGTTCTTGAACAATGATACTCGGATTGGGGGCATGTGAAGCAATAGTGTGAAACAAGGCGAGTGTTACCGTCATCACCAATGCAGCGGGGATGCCCTTTCCAGATACGTCTCCCACGCAGAAATACAATTTCTCATCCTTGATGAAGTAGTCGAATAGGTCCCCACCTACCTCCTTGGCTGGTGAAAGGGAGCCATAGATGTCGATGTCCTTGCGATGGGGGAAGGGAGGGAATGTCTTTGGCAACATTGCCATTTGGAGGTTGTGGGCAATCTTCAATTCGTTTTCGATGGTTGCCTTGGCAGCTGTGGTCTCCTTGAGTTTTTCCATGTATTGCGACAGGGATTGTTGCATGCCTGCAAAGGAGTTGCGCAATTGCCATATTTCGTCTTTGTACTTGATGGTAGGCAACTCGGCGTTGAAGTTTCCGCTTGCCATTTCGTCAGCAGATGAGGCAAGTCTTACCAATGGCTTGGTAGCTCTTCGAATGGTTATCCTACAGAAGACAAAGATGATTAACAACATAATACCCATGACGATGAGCAACATGATGCCCAGCATGATACCTCCCGTGCGTACGGTGATGCTTGGTACAATGATTCCCATTGACCAGCGGGCACCTTTCATGGGAGCATAGAATATGAAAGATGGAATGTTGTCGATGTTAACATCTTCTTCCTTGAAACTCTTCTCGCCCCTTTTCATCTTCGCGATAACCTTATGGACAAGCGTGTCTTCGGTAGTGGCGAGATAATTGTCTATGTTCTCATTCAATATACGCTTGGAATCGGGGTGAACGATATAGGTGCCATCTTGGTCTAGGATGAAACTATAGGAGGAGTACTCCTTGGTTTGTTCAAGTGCCCACGATGTGGCGTTGTCTTTCTTGTCTTGTTCCTTGAGCGTTTCTGTAAGCCAGTCGAGCGACAGGTCTGCGCCAACCACCGCCACGACACGGCCTTTGCTGTCGCGCACGGGAAATAGATAGGATACTAATGGTGCCTTGTCACCTGAGTGCTCGAAGAATGGCCTCGACCAAAACCCTTCCTTGGCTTCCAGGGCTTCCTTAAACCATGCGGCATTCAGATAATCGTAGTCTTTTCCGCCCATCACTTTCTTCTCCACTATCCCGTCTTCGTTCTTGAAGGCGAATGGAATAAACCATCTGCCTTTTCTGGGATAGTAGTTGGCAATGAAGCTGATTCCGCAACTTCTGATACGCTCGTTCTTCTCCACGATACGTTGGGCAATGTTGAACATTTCATTGGGTTTTCCGAGTGCCGTCTTGATTTCATGCTCGTTATTATTGACAGCCACGCTCACTTCTGAGAGTATGTGGCTCACCATATTGTTGGTGTTTTCCAAGACAGTTTTATAATGATGCTCATTCTCGTCTGTCATGACATCTTTGGCAACGTAGTAAATGAAAAACATGGTCGCCGACATCAAGATAAGTAACATCAGGATAATCCAACGTGTCAGTCGTTTGGCGAAGGTTTTTTTGCGTTTGAACATTTTTTCAATTAGTTTTGGCGATAATGGGAGACGGAAAAAACTAAGTTACCAAGGACTTTCGTTATCGAATAAACACCTTTTTGCCGTTGACGATATAGATACCCTTTGTGGGATGGCTCACTTTTCTTCCCTGTAGGTCGTAGAAGGTATTGTCTTTCGGTTGTTCATCAATGGTTCTCACGCCCGTAGGTGTCTCAATCATCCGAATGATAGCTTTTGCTCTCATACCATATTCCTTGAGGTTGAAATAGGCACGCATTCCCCTGATGTTTCCGCCACTGATTTCTGGATAGTAAAGAGCGTTGTTGGTTCCAAGGAACAGCACGTTTTTGTTTCCGTTGTCTAATGGCGTAGGATTGATTGCTGGGATAAATTCCGCTTGGGCGGTCTTGATGGTCATTTCTTGCGACGAAATGGTAACGCCTGTGAATGATGGATCCTTCACGTCATTCTTCACGTAAATCAGGTAGGGCCAACCAGCGAAGATTCCGTATTCGTTTACTTTCTCAAACTCAAAGATGACATCCTCTCCTTCTAAATGTGAACCGTTCAACGTAGCCAATTCTGCGTCTTCCCCAAACGTCTCCTCGAAAGTTTGGCGGTCTACGTCAAATGGCAGCGAAAGCGTGTTGTACATCCCCTTGATGATGGTACGTTTCATGTTGACATCGCATGTCTTGCCATCGTATTCGGCAATGGTTGCGCTGTTATCGACGTTCTCGTCAAGTGTGATGTTGTCGTATATCTCTTGCGCTTGTGCTCCCGTTATCGTGAGCATGGCAAATAGCAGGGTCAATAGAATCATTTTTTTCATGATATTTTCGGTTTGGTTATCATTTGCAAAGATATAAAAAAAATATGAAAGTCGTGCGTGTTTGACTGATATTCTTACGAATTTTCCAAATTTGTGGATAGTTATCTTCTTGTGAACTTTGTTCATCATAGAAACCATGTACTTTTTCGTTTTGTGTTATTTGTTGCATGTTTCATTGTTTCAATAAGGAGGTTCCCATTATATAGCATTGAAAATCGTTATTGTAAAGATGGAAATAATGATGAATTATAAGGAATTATATTTTATATTAATATATTATTATAATATATTATAATAATATATTAATATAATTATATATATACACTCTTTTTAGATTAGTTGAAGATGCTTATTGAAACAATGAAACAAGTAACACTTGCAACAATTTTGTCTTTATATCGCATGTCATTTGCACCTTGTAAATATGATGTTTACGCCTTGTAAATATGGTGTTTATGTCTCGTAAATATGGTGTTTAGAGGGCGCAAATATGGTGTTTTTTGTGTGATAAAAAAAGCGGCATTGGCGCTCCGATGAGACCAATGCCGCTTGTGAATGATGGAAATCGCCGTTTAGCGATTGATGAATTTCTTGCCGTTCTTGATGAGAAGTCCCTTTGTTGTAGGAGCTACGCGTTGACCTGCGAGGTTGTAAACAGGAGCATTGATGTCCTCGGTCTCACTGGTGAAGTTGCGTACAGAAGTATCGTCGCTGAACCAACGTGGGTCGCCAGTCTTGGCAGCTACTTGAGCCTCACCAGTTGGAGTGAAGTCACCATTGGCAGCATCCTTGAATGCTGGGTCGGTGGTGAGAGCGGTGCCTGTTCCGTCGTACTCTCCAGTATCTTCAGGAGCACCGTTGAACCAATAGGTATTGTTAGCGAAGGTAGCGGTAGCTTGGTTAGCACGACCACCGAGATAACGACGGGCGATTTGTGCATTACCACAATCAACGAAGATGTTGTTGGTCATCTTCCAGTAAGAAGTGTTACGTCCAGCAAATCCACTATAGTTACCCCATTGACCTTCCTTGGCAATGTTATAGAACGTACAATTCTCGTAATTGATGCTATTGCTCTCGAAGCCAGCGCGGTCGCAACGTCCAGAGTTGTTGTAACGAACGAAGTAGTCTTGGTCAGCACCCTTGCTATATACTGTAGAATTCTTGATGCTCAAGTTGTTAGCAAAACCTTGTGAGAAGAAGATAGCGGTCTTCTTGCTGCTTGCGTTGAGCGAGATAATGCTATTGTCGATAAGCATGTTAGCCACGCAATACTTCACGTTGTTATCGTTGATGATTTGTTGAGCATTGTTGATGGTACAGTTGATGATGTTCACGTTGTTGATGATATAGTAACCACCTTCAGCATTGATGCTACCAGCGATGGGTGACTCGCTGAGCGTAATCACTGCATTAGTAGCAGCACTTGCGTCAATGTTGAGGTTCTTCAACGTGATGTCGGTGTTAGGAGCGAAAGCAGCGCCTGCCTCCATCTTAATCTTAGCTGTTCCACCGTCGGGAGCGGCAATCGTCAAGTTAGCCTTGGTGATAGGAGCACTCATGGTGTATTCCTCGCCAGCGTTCAAGTTAACGATAGTTGCACCATCCACGGGAGTGGTAGCCTCCACGAGAGCGTTTAAGTCGTTGCCTGCAGGTTGGTCATCACCCGTCTTGAACTCAAATCCACCGAATCCCACTTGTGAACTATCTTGGAAGAGCCAGTAGCTCTTTCCGCCTTCCACCTTGAATGTAATCCAACCCCAGAAAGCCTGGTTACCAGTAGAGAGGACATACTTGCGGAGTTCTGCGTTTTCATCGCATTTTGCTTTCTCCTCAGCCAATTTCTCTTCCGAATAGGCTGGTTCGGTTCCAGCAGCAGTTGCATCGGCGTTAGCTTGGAGCATTCTGAAATAACTGCTGTAGATGTAATCCGTGTGGATAGAGTCAATCTGCTCAGGGGTGAAGAAAATCTGATATTGCTCATAGATGGGATTACCTTGGTTGTCCAATTTCTGCTCACCTGTTTCAGGATCAATGGCTGGAGTGGTGTAGTTGGCACGCTTACCGTTCACATATCCTTCAGCGGTGAGAGAAACGGCTTGCTTGGTTACGTCGTCAATCACGTAAGTATTACGGTTACCCTTGTTAGCCCAAACCAGCACCTTCAGCGTTCCGTCTACTTTCGGAGTAAACTTGTAGTACAAACCTACGAGAGGCATGGTCTGCATACCTGGCTTGTAGAGTTCATACTGTGCCCTGTAAGTGCCTGTAGGAGCATCATCGCGATAAACTTCCTCACAAAACATCTTCACGTAAGGATTACCCGTACCCATCACGAAATAGAGTTTCGTACCCTCGGGGTCGTTGATGTCGAGCTTGTTGTTTCCGTTCTTCCAAGCAATGGAATTCCATGAACCCACGGAAGCGATTTCGTAGGTGTGGTCTGCTTCGCTGATTAACGTGCCAGGAACGAGATCTTGACCAATGTTGGCAGTTGGATCCTCAGGGTCCACTTTGTTGGCAATCGTAGCGCCACCTACAGCCTCCAAAGTCATGTTGGCGGTGTTGACGGTAACGATAGACTTACCATCGGCAACGTTCGTGGCATTGCCACTCTCGTCAACGATGTTTGCAAATTCTGGAGCTAATGTAATTGTCCCATCAGCAGAAACGTTGATGGGCTTGTAGCTCTCTGTTTGTGCGGTAACATTCATGGATGCAAGTGCAACGGCAATTAGGGTAAAAATTTTTCTCATACTGATAAAATTTGTTGTTAGTAAATGGTTTATTATGTTTTTTTTGAAAAATTTCTCAAAGTTAGTAATTCCCAAAGAAAAAATGTTAACTTATTATATATGTTTAAAATTTATTAACTTACTGAATCCCAAAATCTTGTTGTTGTCGCTGCACTTCTTCCAATGTTTCCTTGAGTGAAGAGGCAGAGGCAGGAGAGTTGGATTTCTGGGGTGTGGAAGACGAAATGGGTTTCGTTGGAAGCGGAGAGGAAACGTCCTTGTAGCACAACTTCATATCGTATGGGATAGATTGGATTTCCAATGTATCGGCCGCAGGAGCGTATGTGCCTTCAAACGTAGGACGGGCGATGATGCGAATGGTACCTGCCTTGTGGGTGGAACGAACCAATATAGGTGCGCTTCCCCATTCCACGATGCGAGGATTAGCCATGATGTTGCCGTCGTCAATGATGGCTCCTTCACCCTCGACGGTGAACGAAACGTTCTCCGTCGCATTGCGACGCACATTGCCATTGTCGTCGGTGATTTCGGCAACCACCACAATGAAATCGCTACCGTCAGCTACGAGATTTTTGCCCATTTCATCGGCATAAAGTCGGATGTGAGTGCTCCTCCGTGAAGGCATTTTCTTCTCAGAACATACTACTTTTCCGTCGACAATTCCCTCGGCGAGAAGCGAAACTTTCTCCCAATTTCTTTTTGTGTAACTCCACGAACGGGCTTGCCAAAAGTCCCAAAATCCCTTGAAGACAACGGGTACGTTAGGCGTTCCTCCCGTTTCGTGCTTCACTGGTAAGGTAGCCACTTTCTCACCATCGAAAGCCGTGAGACGCACACTATCGCAATTGCTGAAGATAGTGACGTCCGACTCAGAATATTGTGTCATCTCATTGGCTATGAATACCATATAAGGTTGGGAGGTTTGCGAACGAAACATCTCAAATGCATATTTCTTTTGACGGAAAGCATCATAGATACCACCCAAATACGCATCTGGATGATAGCCACGTTGATGGTCGAACGGATGCCATTGACAACCGCCAATGAATTGTCGTTGACCACGGTACATCATGCCGTATGTGTCAGCCAACGACAAGGCAGCCGTTAGCATCGCTTTTTCTCCCCAAGCACGATGAGCACGATTAATGGCATTGTGCGCATACCAATCGTCAACATATTCTCCCCATTCGCGAGTGAAGATACATTTGTCGGTGTCAAGTGTGTTCTTACCGATATTGTCTGCCCAATCATAAAGCACATCGTAATTGTCTTTCACACCCTCGGAATTCATGTCTGCCGCCGCTACGGGACGACCAGGGAAGGGAAACTCTTCTTTCGTGATTTGTAGGGCTTGCAAGGCGAAATCTTTCGGGTATCGTGTCTCGTTGAGAATGGGTTCCCACATCAATACACAAGGATGATTGCGGTCTCTACGGATAATCTCACGGGTGTTTTGATGAACCATCTCGCCCCATTGCGGGTCTTTATTCCAATATTGCCAACCTGGAGTGGGAACGATGATGAAAAGTCCTAATTCGTCGCAAGCATCCATAAACGACGGGTCTTGTGGATAATGAGCAGCACGAATAATCGTCATACCCGCATCTTTCAATCGCTTGGCGTCGCGCCATTGTTGACTATTAGGAAGGGCATTTCCCACGTAAGCAAAGTCTTGATGACGATTGCCACCAATCAACTGATGATAAGGTTTGCCGTTCAACCAGAAACCATCTTTACCGCGAAACTCCGCTTGTCGAATGCCCATGTGCAAATAACCACCGTCTACTACTTGCTTAGCTTGCAACACCTGTATTTCCACTCGATAGAGATATGGTTCTTCTGGCGACCAAAGACGAGGAGACTTGATGGATGACTGGAGTTTGAAAACAGATGAAGAAGTCGTAGACTTCGTTTGTTTCATCGTTTTGATAACCTTTCCATCCGCATCCTTGATACGTACCATCACGGTTGTTGGCGTTGCTTTCACTCGTTCGTTTTGATGGAGAGAAAGCCTTTCAATATCCACGTCTACGAAAACGTCAACCGATTTTTCTGATATATGGTCGTAATGGAGAAAGACACCTCCGCCAGCCACTTGATTTTTCTCTATCGCATCAGAGATATGAACAGGCGATTTTCCTATGAGCCAAACGTCACGATACATACCACCATGATAAGCGAAATCGAGTGCCGTTTGCTTCTTTCCAGGAGGATAATTCTTGTCGTCGCTATTGTCTGCCATGACCGCTATCAAGCAATCATCGCCAGCCTTCAAACCCAATTCAGAGAGGTTGATGGTAATGGGAAGATACCCGCCTAAATGTTCCTTGACAAGTTGACCGTTGACAAACACTTTCTGCTTGCCCATGATTGCCTCAAAATGAACAGACACCCACTTACCTACCATATTGGAAGGAATGGTGAAATGCTTACGATACCAGCAAATACCTTGGTAATTGCGACACCCACTTGCTGCGGCTGGTTCCAATTGAACTGAATGGGGTGCACACACCACTTGCCAATGGGAGTCGTCGAGATGAGTAGATGCACCATTGGCAACGTCTCCCAAATGGAAACGCCATCCTTCATTGAAATTGTAAATGACACGACCGCAATCGGGTAGGGGATAAAAGCCTGCAACAGACGTTGGTTGTGCCAATGCTGACATCGTCGTAAGGCAATAAAGACCAATGACGAGGAAAATTTTTTTGTACATTCTCATACGAAACAATGAATTTACGGGATTAACTCAACATGCTTTACCCTTTGTCTGCGCCATGTGTATACTACGTGAATATGTCCGTCGCGACTTTGGATGATGGAAGGATAAGAATACTGAAGGATAGGACTGTCTTCCAAGGTAATCCAATGATTCCAATGAATGCCGTCCTGACTTCGCATGATGGAAAGTGGCGTTCTCGCACCTTTCTCTTTATCGGGCTCGATAGGCCAGTCGTTGCAAATCAATGCATACGAGCCATCTTGCAAGTTGACCGCATCAATACCGCTATTGTTGTTGGGCGTATCGATAAACGTTAGTTTGCTCCACGTTTCTCCATTATCGTTGCTATACGTAACGCCAATATGACGACTACGCGTGCGACATAGAGCCTCTAACCTGCCATCAGGCAAGACGATGATACTGGGTTGAATGGCCTTGATACCTTGTTCTGCATCAACATAAGCCGTGCGCTTCCATGTCTTTCCCAAATCGTCACTATATTCGAAATAGAGTTTCCACCCATCGCGCTCATCGCTGGTAGGCGAAATCAGACGACCCTTGTTGAGAATAGGCTTGTTCTTGATGGGACCATAAATCGTATCGGGCAATTGTTCACGCTTTCCCCAAGTCTTTCCGCCATCTTTCGAACGAACCAACCAACCTTTCCATTTGGCTACATTGACGCCAATCTTGAAATAGATACGAAGTTCGCCGTCAGGCATTTCATAAATCACGGGATTCCAACACGCTTCTCGATAGTCAGGCGAGAATACGCCATCTGCTACCATTTGTGGGGGAGTCCAATCGGTCTTTCCTTTCAACTTCCTGCTTACCCAAATACAAACGTCGGGATTGCGCTCTTTCGTTCCACCGAAGTAAGTAGCAACCAAGTCGCCTTTCTTCGTTTCCACGATGCTGGCAGAATGACATTCAGGGAATGATGCTCGCTTGTAGAGGAATTCATCTACTACCACTTGAGGACCACGTTGTGGAAGTGTTTCCTCGAAATCATATATTCCAGAACCGATTTCCTTGATGATATTATTGGGAAGGTGAATCGTAGCAGAGGTGTTTGCGGGAAATTCCACGTGCCAATGAAGTTTTCCTTTCGCCTTCTTCCAACGACTTACGATTTGACCATAGATAGATTGATAAGACGCATCAATGTCGTCTATCTCGTCAACGGTGAAGTCGGGCTTCATCGTAATATGCTTGAAACCATTTTCGGATGATTGAATACCCACAACAACTTCGTAAATCCATGAAAGCAAATCGCCTAACAACATGACATGGTTGCCGCTATTCATCTTCGGACTTGCCGTATCGCCATTCCACAATTCCCAAATAGTCGTAGCACCATGTTCCGCCATATATCCCCAACTTGGATATTTCTTGTTGGTTGCTAACAACCAAGCAACGTCTGAACGTCCCATGTCAGTAAGAGCGTGCATCAGCCAACCAATGCCAATCACGCCACAAGTTACAGTACCGAGGTTTTGTGAGATAATGGCTTTTACGATTTGTTTTTCCACTTCATGCTTCACATATTCGTCATCAATCATGCCGAAATAATATGGCAAAAGATTGGCTGTAACGGTATTGTTTCCGTAGAATGTACTATCGGGATAAAGTATGTGCCCTGGAACCGTTGTTGTTCCTTTTTGGACGGTAAGGAATTTCTTGTTGAAAGCATCTTTGCTGATTTGTGCTTCATGCTCAAACCATTTCGCATCTTCATAGAGATTTTGTGCTTTCGCATAAGTGCTCATCATTTGGCAAATATAGAAATAATAAGCCGTAGAGATGAGAGTTCCATCCGTAATTCGGGCGGGATCCTCACTATGAATCAGTTCTTCCCTTTCAGGTGGCACACACCAATCACCATATCTGTCTTTCTCAATCAATCCGTCTTTCTGGTATTGGTATTTCAGATGCTCCAACCATCGCTTGACGTTGGGATAATACTTTCGCATGGGAGTATCGTCGCCATATTGCCTCATCAGCATGTCGAGCGAGAAAGGCAAGGCGGCTGGCCATGTGACATTATCTGAATAGTAATTCCAGAATGCTGGAGCTACGTCGGGAATACATCCGTCTTCGCGTTGTGCTTCCGTAATATCGCGAACCCATTTTGTATAGAGGGCATTGTTGTCGTAGATGAAAGCCTCTCCGTAACAACCTCTTGTGCGGTCGCCCAACCACGGTTGGCGTTCGTCTCGTTGAGGACAATCAACGGGCATTCCCTTGTAATTGCTCAACACTCCCCAAACGGCGTTACGATACACCTTATTTAAAATCGTGTCGGTAGAAACGAAATGTCCCGTTTCCGCCATCTCATCACTCACCACTTCGCCGATAAAGTCCTCTATCTTTGCATTGGCCAATCCCGAAATCTCCGCATAACGGAAACCATGATAAACAAATGTCGGGTGCCACCACAAATCTTGTTCTTTGCCATTGGCAAAATAACGGTCAGTACTTTGTGCATGTCTGAAATTCTCCACCCATATATTGCCAATACTATCTAAACGTTCTGCATAACGAATGACGATGGAATCGCCTTGTTGGAGATTGGCAATACGAACATTCAACCAACCAGCCATGTTTTGTCCCATGTCGAGTACCAACTTTCCGTCTTTGCGTGTAAGGTTCTTCGGTTCTAATTGACAAATCACTTTCATGTTGGGAGCCATGGCGCCACGTAGTGTTCCTAATGGGATAGCCGTACGCTCTGCATTCATCCATTGTGAATCGTCAAATCCGATGTTTGTCCAGTTGGAGAATTCCTTGTTGGCATCATACGTCTCACCATCATATTCATTGTTGGAACGAATGGCTCCATCAGGAGAAAGTTTCCATTTCTCATCGGAGGAAATGGTTTTCTTGGAACCGTCCGTAAATTCCACGATAAGGTTCAAACGTAAGGTAGGATAACCGAAACGCGTAATCTTATAAGGTTTCTTGTCTTGTTGCATGGTATAATATCTACCATTTCCCAAGATGACACCAATGGCATTATTCTTGTCAAGCAACTGGGTTACGTCGAAGGCATTGTATAACACCGTACGACGGTAATCGGTAGGAGCGGGAGCCAAAACTTGGTCGCCAATACGTTTTCCGTTGATGAACGCTTCGTACATACCCAAACCACAGATGTATAATGTAGCCTTGGCAACTTGCTTGTCCAAACCAAATTCCTTGCGGAGATAACGAGCGGATAGTCTGCTATGTTCTGTTTCCTCATCCCAAGACATCTTACGGTCTAAGCCAATCCATCTGCCTTGCCAATCAGCTTCATACAACAAACCGACGTTCCACATCGCCACGTCGCTCCAATCACTATCACCTTTGTTGGTAGAAACCTTCACGCGCCAATAACAACGAGTATTGCTTCGTAATGGTTTGCCTTGATACGAAATCCATTGCGACTGGTCGGTGTCAACAATACTTTCCCACAAATCGCCATCAAGAGCTTGTGCTTTTTCAGGAGTTGAAGAAACGATGAGATGATAACAGGTTTGCTTGACATCATTAGTGTTCGTCTCGATTCGCCAACCCAATCTTGGAGTTGGTGTGTCTATGCTCATCGGATTTACCAACCTCTCTGTTCTGAGGTCAGTAACGTTGATTTGCAATGTTTTTTTCTTATTCGCTGAGGTGATGGTGAGTGAAACCAAACTCAGCAATATGATGAATATACGAGTCTTTACCATTTTTCTTCTAATTGTGTTGCTTGTTTATCTAAGTAGTTTTTATCGCTATCTACGGCTATCAGAACACGGTCGCTTTCGCGAAGATATGCTCCATCAAACGTGAATTCACATACCTTATTGTCGTATTCACCCACGTAATTCAAAACACCATCTTTAGGGTTCATAAACCATATATTCTTTTTTGTACCGGATATCTTTGTGAGGTCTATTTGCATGGGTTTTCCGCTATAGTTGTAAACCAACAAATAATCGCTTCCACGAGTGGCAATGATGCGATCATAACGTTCGCCATTCTGACCTACAATGATGCTTTGGTCTCCTATTCGTTCAGTAAACGGAAACGCGAGCATTAACCATTTCAGGTATTTCATTTGTTGATACCCTGGGTCTTTCATCGCATCCCACCAAGGTTTTTCCGCACCAAATGAAGCCAATACACCAGGACGCATGAATTGCATGATGCTATTATGACCATACGTATGACCGAAGCAACCAGCAAACACCGCCCAATAAGCATAGCGGCGCACGTCATAATCTTGCCATCGGGGAGCAGAGAAATCATGCAAACCTTGTGGAATGTCCTCGTAAGACGGTTCGCCATCAATAACGGGTTTGATGGGTGATTTCTCAAAACTCATATCCACATAACGCCAGTTATCTTCTTCTGTATTGTCCTTAATGGTATAATCACCATCTCCATTACGTTGACCATATCGACGATGACCACTTTGGAACATGTTGAAATCCAACCACTCACGGTCATTATACCACCATGCGCTGGTAGTTCTGCCTCGTGGATGGAAGGTCATGATATGATTAGGATCAGCCTTCTTGATGGCTCTTGCCAACGCATCCCATGAAGCCGTACCTTTATCTCCCATGATATCTCCGCCAATCATCCAAATGATGTTGGGCTTGTTTTTATATCGTTCTCCTAAGAACTTGCCATACATCGTCGCTTTCTTTTCATCCATCTTATTGATTTGCGAACCCCAGATACAATCCATGGCGATGTAAATACCGTTGGAAGCAGCCATATCCACGATATAATCTAAGTGTTCCCAATAACCGTAAGTACCTGCTTTGGTAAATTTGGTGAAATCAAAACTATCATCGTTGGCTTGTTGACCATATATATTATAGGTGGGAATGGCATTGAGCACTTGTATTTGTTCTACGTTATAACCTTCCTCACGCTCGCGAGTCAGATAAAATTCCACTTCGTCTCGGTTAAGACGTTCAGGAAGAAGCCATGAAGTGTTTCCCATCCAAAAGAAAGGTGTTCCGTTCTCGTGAATGAGATAACGATGATTGTCGGAAACCTTAAGTTTCCCGTTGTCCCAAGGTTTATAAACTTTAGCGGCTTGAAGGGTTACCGTAAATATCGTAAGTGCGACGATGAATAATGTTCTTTTCATATTTATCTGATTTGTTATTTTGCTTGTAAAGTGATGGTTTGCCCTTTGTGGGTATTCATCTCATATTCGTAATATCCATTCTTCTTAGAGGCTTTCATGCCTTTTCCTTTGAGTGCGACGGAAGAACGAACTCGTAATGTTTCACCACATAACGAATTAAATGTGGCACTTTTGACTTTTCCGTTTTCCCATGAAAGATTCACTTCAAATCCTCCACGAGCTCTCATTCCTTTTATACTTCCACTTTTCCATGCGTCAGGTAAAGCGGGAAGAAGATGAATGGCTCCATCGTGACTTTGCATCAGCATTTCCGCAATACCAGCCGTACACCCGAAGTTTCCGTCTATTTGGAATGGAGGATGGGCATCAAAGAGATTGGGATATGTTCCTCCCTTTTTCTTTTCGTTTCTTACTAATGATAATTGATCGCCAATGAGTTTCAAAGCGTGGTTTCCATCTAACAAACGAGCCCATAGACACACTTTCCATCCCATGCTCCATCCCGTGGAAGGATCGCCACGATGTATAAGAGAAGTCTTGGCGGCTTCAGCAAATTTTGGAGTAGTTAATGGCGAAATCTGATTGCTTGGGTAAAGGGCGTAGAGATGTGAGACATGACGGTGTTTATCATCGGGATTGTCCCAATCGTCATGCCATTCTTGTAATTGTCCCCATCTTCCAATCTGCAAAGGGGGAAGTCCTGCTAACTTCTCTTTCAAACTATCCGCGAGTGTGGTTGTCTCTTGAAGAATGTTTCCTGCTTCTATGACGTGCGTGAAAAGGTCTCGAATCAATTCATTATCCATCGTCACTCCTGCCGCGGTAGTAGATTGGTATGGATGTTGGTTTTCTGGCGAAAGACTTGGACAAATCAACCAATAATTCTTTTCAGGATGTTTCACCATGATTTGGTTCAAGAAACGAGCGGCTCCTATCATGATAGGATAGACATTACGCAAGAAAGAAATGTCTTTTGTATATAACCAATGTTCCCAAAGATGTTGACACATCCATGCTGCACCCGTTGGCCATAACCCCGAAGGTGCTTTGTCTATGGCTCCCGTTACGCGCCAAATATCGGTGTTATGATGGAGCACCCAACCATCAGCTCCATACATGATACGTGCCGTTTCATGTCCTGTTTCGCTAATGTCCTTGATAAGAGAAAACAATGGTTCATTCAAGTCTGAAAGATTGGTTATTTCAGATGGCCAATAATTCATTTCCAAATTGATGTTCGTCGTATATTTGGAATCCCAATTGGGAAACATCTTGTCGTTCCATATACCTTGTAGAGTGGGAGGTTGATTTCCTTTTTGTGAAGAACAAATAAGTAAGTATCTTCCGAATTGGAAATATGTCTCTATCAAATGAATATCTTCGTTTTCTTTGAAGTGTTCCACTCGTTTGTCTGTGGTTAGTCTTTCATATTTGTCTGGTCCTAAATCGAGCGTCACTCGGTCAAAGAAAGAAAGATAGTAATCCGTGTGTTCTTTCTTCATCGTCGCATATTCATTGTTCAATGCCTCTCGTAGAATGCTTTCTGATTTCACGGTATCGTTTCCACTGATGTCATTATAATGAACGAAATTCGTGGCTATAGAAATATAGAGGATAGCTTCATCCGCATGAGCAATGGATAAGACACCTTCACGGTTTTCCATCTGTCCTCCAATCAATTTTGCTGTTACCCTACCCGTGAAATTCACTTTTCCTTTAAGACCTTCGTGGTTTGATGATGTTCCACTTAACAAGATTTCATCTCCTTCACTTTTGATGTTAACATCTTGGTGAGGAGATGTGAGTTGTGCATTAAAGGTAATCATACCTTTCTTGCTGGCGGTCAACCTGACGGTAATAACATTGCTACTGAAAGAAGAAATGTATTCGCGTTGGTATTGTACACCATTAATCGTGTATCTGGTAATCGCCCTTGCTGAGTCGATTGACAATTCACGGTAATAATTGGTGTAATTACCTAACCCAGGGAAATTGATATACAAATCCCCAAACGGTTGAAAAGGCATTCCATGATTGGTCTTGCTTTGTACGTGAGCGGTAGCCATGTCTTGTGCTTCCTTGTATTTCCCTTCCCAAACCAACTGACGTACTTTAGGTAGATACTCCAATGCTTCTGGATTGGCATTGCTGTTGGGTTGTCCTGCCCAAATAGTTTCTTCGTTCAGTTGTAATCTATCAGAGAAAACATTGCCATATACCATAGCACCAAGTCTTCCGTTTCCAATAGGCAATGCTTCATTCCAGTATTGTGCAGGTCGGTCATACCATAATATGTGTGGAGCTGATAGAACCGATAGAGATGGTAGTACGAATAAAGCTATGATAATCGCTATTTTTCTATATGATATTTTCATGGTTGTTTGGGATTGAATCGTAATGTGTTTTCGTCTTCAATAGTAATCTTGGTTTCATCGAGTTGCGTTTGATCAAGTGAAAAGTTTTTGATGAAACATTCATAAACGGCATTTCTTTTGTTAATGCCAAAATCATGACGTTCATTGAGCAAATGAATATTGGATACTTCATCAACTTTCCCGTAAAAACCATAGATACGTTGTAAATAGGGATATTCCAATTCGGGCGTCGTACTTGTCCAATCGCCGCCGTCACTAACTATCATCATGGGCTTGGGAGCAAACAGAGCAGCAAGTTCGGCATTACATGTGCCACCTCCAGCCAATTGAATAGGCTTCCCGCTTTCGCACGGACAACCACCGTCAAACCATGATGACATACTGACAACAGGACAACTTACCGTAAATCGGTCGTCTATCACGGAGAGTAATACCGTTTGCGTACCTCCTCCCGAACCGCCATTCACGCCAATTCGCGTCTTGTCAACATCCTTTCGATTATACATCCAATCGAGAATGCGAATCCCGTTGAGGATTTGCATGACATGAGCCTCGCTGGTTTGATGGGCTTCCTTACCCACTTCGTCTTCTGATTCTCCCCATCCCCATAAGTCGTAATCTACGCAGATAGCTCCCATTCGTGCCAACGTGCCTAATCGGAGTTGTTGAACCTTTCCATAACGACCGTCAGTAAAATGTCCGTTAGGACAGATAATCAAGGGATATTTCCCCTTGAACGTTTTCTTAATCTTATTGTTGTTTGGAGCGTAAATACTTCCCTTTACCGTATGACCATCCACGGTTTTCATGCAGAAGTTTTGTACCGTATAACCATCGTGTTTACGTAGTTTCGTTACTTGCGGTGTTTCTTTGGAACATTGTGCCAATAATGGCGTAATACCCAAACGTTCTTTCACTTCCTTCTTCAAGATTACCTTACGTTTCTCCCATGCTTGTTGGTTGTCATAAAGCGAGGAGAGATATGCAATCAATTTCTTTCCGTCTTCTGCTTGCCTACGAGGATATTCGTATGGCTTGATTTTCCAAATGTTCTTTTCTTGGTAAACGGGTTTGAAATCAAACGGAGAGAGAACGTTGGTCAACGATTCTTCTACGGAATAAGGACGTATGCGAAAGTCTGCATACTTGATTGTCAACCCCGTGGTGTCCACGTTGTATTTCAGTCGAATGCTAAATCGTTTCTCAATGTCTTGAAGCACATTGCTCAATGAGCGAGTGAATTGTGTTTCAAACGTTTGTGCTGAAGCACCTATTGCAAGAAACGATAAAGCGAATAGAATCTTTTTTCTCATATTATATTCCATGTCAATGTTCCGAGATTTTTTCTACTGGCAACCAACTTGCCGTCAACAAACAACAACAATCCTGTTCCTTGATGATAGCGTTGTCCATCTTCATCCCAAATAATGGTCAATACATGACCATGGTAGTTCACGCCATCTAAGCAGAAATACTTCCATTTTCCTTCGGGCAATAAGGGATTAATGACAATCTTGTCATCTGCTTGTGGGCGCAATCCCACGATTCCCGTGATGATAAGGTCGTTGAATGTACTATGATTATAATACCTACTTCGTTCACTGTCGCCCATCAACCATGCTCCATTGGTTTCATCTAAGTATTCTCCAATATACGGCTTTCCACGATGATGTTGGGATTGCACGTAGAGTTCCATTTGCTTGTAAAATGAAGAATGTATAATGAAGAATGAAGAATCCCTTGATGAAGATGGTTTTGTGCTGAATGATTCTTCATTCTTCATTCTACATTCTTCATTTAAATAATTGCTCAATGCCGTAAGTGTTTGTGAGGTGGCGAAAGGCCAGATAGCACCATCCCATTCGCATTTACCAACGCCATGTGAACGGAATTCGGGATGTCTGCGTTCGGCGGTCGTTAATCCGTAAGGTGCAGAGAATCCCTTTTCATCGTTAAGTTGTTGCCATGCAACATCATACTTCTTGTCGCTTGGAATGTTGAAATACCAAGGAATATAACCAATGGCTTCCCTGACAAATGCGGAAGAGTCGCCACGCATGGTTTCAAAGAACTGATGTTCCTCGTTCCATAATTTGTTTTCAACGAGATTTCGCAAGGTATCAGCTTTCAAGCGATAAGTGTTCTCCTTTTCGGTCTCACCAGTTAGGTGGTTCATGAATGAAAGTGCTTGAGCATTACCATACATATAACTGTTGATAGTAGGACGAGCATATTGCTTTTTCCTACCGCCACTAATGCTCTCTTCCATTCCGTCTTGTACGTCGCCTTGCCAATACAAACCATTTGGAAGACGGTTGGTAGTTTCCCAACGTGCATATTCCTCTTCCAAACGAGGTTTAATTCCCAATAGGAAGTCGGTATTCCTTAATACTTTCCATGCTTCCAAGATGGCGGAAGGGTTCCAAGAACTGAATTTGTTCATCTTCGACATGGCTTGTCCGTCGTTTCCATAATACCAAGTACGAAGGATTTGGTGAAGGTATGTGGTATCTCGCAACCAACGACTTTCCATTACATGATGCCCAATTGCGCAAGCAATGAGATTATAACGGTCGGCATACGAGCGTTGAACGAGGAATTCCGTCATTCCATATCCTACTGGTGTGCGCTTGATGTGCTTCCTGAGTGTCCACCAACGATAGTAATACATTTCCTCAAAATCCTTTTGCGGACAATCGAAGAGTGGGATGTTCTTGCTTAACCATTCTGAAGATTGTGCATTCGGTATCGTTGTCACGATGTTTTCGTCTTCCATCGTGTTGAACTTTTCCGCATAATGGGCGTAGTCATCGTATTTCAAGATGGCAGAAGTACTATCTGCATCGAGTGAACGAGTAATGACGTTTGCGAGAAGATAGGTTGCGGTGTTGTCTCTTTCATCCGCACGTTCCATATCGAAATCTTGGTCGGCAGGAGTGTTGATGTCTGGTTCGTCGAAAAGAGCACCCGTTCGGAATACGATACGCGATATACTTTCCACAGGTGTGTCGAATTGTCGTTCGCACGCTTTCTTACCATTGAGATAATACGTTGCACGATGCAAGTCAACCGACAATCTTGCTTTGATATGATAATCCGTCGCTTTGTCGTAATGCTTGAGCAAAGTTCCGTATCTTGCTCCTCCCTTAACGCGAATGGTACTTGTAGAATCCACTACGATACGAGAACAAACCGTTCCTTGATCATCAACAAACTCAATGTCGAGTTCTCCGTGATTATCTTGTTGGATATTAAGGTCAAACTCTACTTCCAATTCCTTGGTGTTAGGAATCACTCTTTCCACCTTCGCATAATCGTATGGGTCGCTATCGGATAGTGAAAGCCATTTCCCTTTTAATGCTACGGGAGCCCATTGTGGCGAATAGATATTCCAATCATTCATCTCAGCCAATGAATGATACTCATCGAAAGACTTGCTGGAGTGAGCAGTTGCATTCAAACGAATAGGAACAGGAATGCGAGACACCCACATATCTTCCTTGTTGTTGGAATAGGTAACCCAAAGATCTTTTGGAAATGAAGAATGAAGAATGAAGAATGAAGAATCTGCTAACTGAGACATTGATGCGCCAGCTAATTCTTCATTCTTCATTCTACATTCTTCATTTTCCAGAATTCCCCTCACATATTGAGGGCCATAGCTTTTATAGTTGCCACCATGTCTTAATGGTGTTACTTCTCCGTTGATTAATGATAGAGTAGTGTATTCCAAACCGTCTTTGCTCAGAGATAAAGCTAAAGGCCAACGATATTCAGCGGGGTTATACACGGTGGCGTATGTTCCATCTGAAAGACGTTGTCCCCATATCTTTGCATTGGAGTTTACGAATCCTGGTGCACGATTGCAAGGTTCACGCCATGTGTTTCCTCCGTCTATGGAAATACTTGTTACGGCGTGTTTCCATAATGCTACTTTCCTACCATCGGGAAGAGTGTATCCGCTAAATGCTTTGTATGGGCGTTGCAATGGAATGAGTGGGTCGTTGCGGTCGGCTTCTTCTACCCATTGCATTCGTTGCATCGGATCGGCAATCAATGCATCAACCGCCTTTATAAAAGCTTTGTCCTTGCTTCTTTTATAATAAGGGAAATCGGTGTTTCGTTCATTGAAATCGTGGTTGTAATAGATGAAGTAAATAGGACCAAATGAACCATCATTCTTGATTTCCCTTACCACTCTTCCAATGCCGTTTCCGTCGTTAGGGTCATCTTTGGGCGTTAATGCGATTCCGTAATTGCCAATGGCAATGAGTTTGTTATTGGGAGCAATATAGAATCCCACTCGTTGGTGCATGATAGCTTTGAGATTTTTAGCTTCTATGTCAGGAAGAGATTGCTTTTTGAAACCATCTGGAACTTGGTATTCAGGAAATAGTTCTACGGGAGTGCTCCACGAATATCCGTCATCGGATGTTTGCAGCATCGTCTTTCCTGGCGGTTCGTGTTCGTGTCGCGGGTCAGTCAGGTAATGCATATAAAACTTCCCGTTCCAATAGGTCAACATCGGTTGATGATTGTATGTCCACGGCTTTTCGCCTCGCATGGTTTGAATGTTATGAACGCCAACTACTGGTTTCAGACCACCATCATGACGTTCTGGACGAGCTATAGTCTTACCCGTATAATGCACTACATCACGATTGTATCGTATCAATTGTTCCACCAATTTTTCGTCAGCCATGAACACCGTTCCGTGTTTATGACCTACGGGAAAGTCAACCGCTCCCGTTTGGTCTTGGAAATGAATAAAGTCCTTGGTACGATGTGCCCCGTAAATCTTATGTCTATATGAATCATAATAAATATACCACCAATCGCCTACCTTTGCAGTACTTGGTCCTTCGGTAAACGACTCTGTAAACGGTTCTGATGCTTTGCTCCAAGGACCGTATGGCGATGTGGCGAATGCCACCTTGATGTTACGCATCGGACGGGAATTGTCTTTCACTACCATGACATAATCATTCTTTCCACGCTTCACCAACGTTGCGTCTATGTCGCTAAAATCGGGGTCATAGAACAATTTCGTTTCGCTAAATTTCTTGAAATCTTTCGTCGTAGTGTAATATAGACGATGATTATTCTTGTGGTCTTCTTGGTAATCGGGAAACTTACCAGGTATGCAAGAAGCCCAGATAATCATGAATTGCCTTTTCACATCGTCGTAAAACAATTCGGGAGCCCATACGTTTACGGTTGACGTATCTTTCATTACTTCAATGAAGCGCTGCTCTGTCCAATGTATCAAGTCCTTAGATGATGCATATCCAAACCCTCTATCACCTCTCCACGAACTTGTCCATACTAAATGAAAAGTACCATCGGGACCTTTCACGATTGATGGGTCGCGCATTACTTTCTGAACTCCCACTTTCGGTTGTAGGAATACGCCTTGAATGGAATCCCATTTAATGCCGTCGTAGCTATAGATGAATCTCAGTCCTTCCGTGGCTGGTTCGTGGAAGGAAGTAGAAACGTATATATCCTTAGCTTGTATGGTAAGCAAACACCATGTCAAGATGATGATGAGAGTCAGTCTTTTATTCATAGAATAAACCTTTTATGTATTCGACGCAGAATAATAGGTTTTGTAATCATTCTATTGCAAATTTACCGTTTTTATTCATATTCACAAAAAAATAGTAAAGGAAAAGAGATTTCTCAAATGCGCTTTTTCAATTTCGTATATTAGCCATGTACGTTTCGTACATTTGCCATGTACCATTCGTACATCAGCCATGTACGATTCGTACATTGGCCATTGTACGAAATGAAAGCTATCATTTTAGTTACAACTTCTGCCATTTTGATGGTTACATTTTATATATGCGCGCGTCATCAAATAAAAATTATTTATGGAAATCCGTTTTAAAAAGCCATTAAGTGGAATCATCCCACCGCTTGTAACACCGTTGAGAGACAACGAGACATTAGACGTAGAGAGTCTTGAACGATTGATAGAACACCTGATAGCAGGTGGAGTTCACGGCTTGTTTGTACTTGGTACGACGGGTGAGGAACAAAGTTTGAGCTATGAGATGCGTAAGCAGATGATTCGTGAATCATGTCGCATCAATCGAGAACGTTTACCTTTATTGGCTTGTGTGACGGATACGTCAATCGTAGAGAGTATTCATTTGGCGAATGTTGCCGCCGATTGCGGAGCAGATGGAGTGGTGTCTGCACCTCCATATTATTTCGCTACAGGACAACCAGAGTTGGCACAATTCTATGAGGAATTGGTTCCACAACTGCCATTACCCGTCTTTCTCTACAATATGCCCTCTCATGTGAAGGTTAGTTTTGCTCCCGATACTGTCGCTCGTATAGCGCAAAACGAACAAGTTGTTGGCTTTAAGGACTCCAGTGCCAATGCCGTTTATTTCCAATCTGTGATGTATAAGATGCAACATCGTCCTGATTTTGCCATGTTGGTAGGTCCAGAAGAGATAACGGGTGAATGCGTATTGCTCGGCGCAGATGGCGGAATCAATGGTGGAGCAAACATGTTTCCTGAACTATACGTAGCGATGTACGATGCAGCAAAGGCGCACGATATCAATCGCGTATTGGAATTACAGCAGTTTATCATGCAGATTTCCACGACCATTTATACCGTGGGTAAGCATGGGTCGAGTTACTTAAAGGGATTGAAATGTGCTTTGTCGTTGTTGGGTATTATCAACGATGATTTCGTGGCTTCTCCGTTCTATAAGTTTGAAACACCCGAAAGAGAGAAAATTCGTCAAGCATTGGCGAATTTGCCGATAAAAGATGGTAAGATATGCATGTAGTTGATTTCATCATATTTATTGCTTTCACGTTAGGTGTTGTCGTTTTCGGTTGTTCTTTCTTCCGAAAAGGTTCATCATCTGATGATTTCACTTCTGCTGGTCATTCTATTCCTGGTTGGGTGGTAGGTATGAGCATCTTTGCCACCTACGTATCGAGCATCAGTTATATCGGTTATCCAGGCAAGGCATTTGCTTCTAATTGGAATGCGTTTGTCTTTTCGTTGTCTATTCCGATAGCGAGTTATTTTGCCGCTAAATACTTTGTGCCGTTCTATCGACATAGTGGTAGTGTGTCGGCTTATACGTTTCTGGAAGAGAAGTTTGGCGCTTGGGCACGATTGTATGCATCGGCTTGCTACTTGTTGACACAAATTGCCCGAATGGGTTCCATCCTTTATTTATTGGCGGTTCCCATGTACATTCTCATGGGTTGGAATATTCATTTCGTGATTATTGCCACGTCGGTTGCCATTATCATCTACTCTATGTTGGGTGGTTTGAAAGCCGTGATTTGGGCTGATGCTATTCAAGGAATCATTCTCATTGGTGGTGCGATTCTTTGTTTGTGTATCTTACTCTTTAGTATGCCCGAAGGACCATCGCAGATGATAGACTTGGCTGTTCATTCTCCGATGGGAAATAAGTTCTCATTGGGAGCATTCACCTCAGATTTAACCACCAGTACGTTTTGGGTGTGTTTGATATATGGTGTGTTTATCAACTTGCAGAATTACGGAATTGACCAGAATTACGTTCAGCGTTACCATGCTGCAAAGACGGATAAAGACGCACGATTCTCTGCTTTGTTTGGAGGGTATCTTTTTATTCCCGTTTCGGCATTGTTCTTCTTGATAGGAACGGCATTGTATTCTTATTATACCGCCAATCCCGATTTGTTGCCAACAGAAATAGCACAGAAACCCGATTACGTATTTCCGTATTTCATCGTCAATGGATTACCCGTGGGATTACGAGGCTTATTGATTGCTTCCATCTTCGCGGCAGGAATGAGTACTGTTTCAACCAGCGTAACATCGGCTGCTACTATCATATTGACCGATTACTATAAGCCTTTTACGAAAGGCAAGACCGATAAACACCATGTAGCCGTACTTAGAATATCGAGCGTGATTGTCGGTGTGCTTGGAATCATCGTGGCAATCGCCATGTTGAGCGTTGAAAGCATTATCGATGCTTGGTGGAAATTATCGAGCATCTTTTCAGGAGGAATGTTGGGATTATTCCTTTTGGGTTGCGTTTCTCGAAGAATCAATCGTGTAGGAGCACTCATAGGGTGTATCTGTGGCGTACTCGTAATTGCTTGGATTTCTTTGGCTGGTCTTTGGAATCTCCCAGGCATTCACTTGCACGAATATCTTGCTATTGTGCTTGGCACATGTACCATCTTTATTGTAGGATTCCTCCTCACTTTATTGTTGAAAGAATCAACTCCAAAATGCCCATAACCCCCCATAACCCCCAAAATGCCCATAACCCCCATAATAATAAATACAAATCATGAACAATAACTATCCTAAAATTGGAATCCGCCCCACCATTGACGGTCGTCAAGGGGGCATTAGAGAAAGCTTGGAAGACAAGACCATGAATCTTGCCAAGGCTGTAAAGAACTTGATTGAAAGTAACTTGCACAACGGAGACGGCAGTCCTGTAGAGTGTGTCATTAGCGATACGACTATCGGACGTGTTGCCGAGAGTGCTGCTTGTGCAGAGAAGTTTGAACGCGAAGGCGTTGGAGCCACCATCACCGTTACTTCTTGTTGGTGCTATGGCTCAGAGACGATGGACATGAATCCGTATTATCCCAAGGCAGTTTGGGGATTCAATGGTACGGAACGCCCAGGAGCCGTGTATTTGGCTGCCGTTCTTGCGGCTCATGCACAAAAGGGATTACCTGCATTCGGTATTTATGGCCACGACGTTCAGGATCTTGATGACAATAGTATTCCCGAAGACGTGGCTGAAAAGATATTACGCTTTGCCCGTGCTGCACAAGCCGTTGCTACGATGCGAGGGAAATCGTATCTGTCATTGGGAAATACTTGTATGGGTATTGCTGGTTCTATCGTCAATGCCGACTTCTTCCAAGAATACTTAGGTATTCGTACCGAATATGCCGACTTGGTGGAAATCCTTCGTCGCGTAGATCTTGGTATTTACGATAAGGACGAATTTGCCAAGGCAATGGAGTGGGTGAACAAATATGCTAAACCACAAGAAGGTCAAGACCAGAATCGTCCTGAGAAGATAAAGACTCGCGAAGAGAAAGATGCTGATTGGGAATTCACCGTGAAGAACATGATGATTATTCGCGATTTGATGCACGGAAATCCTCGTTTGTTGGAAATGGGATTCAAGGAAGAGGCACTTGGACACAATGCTATTCTCGGTGGTGTACAAGGACAACGTCAATGGACGGACTATAAACCTAACTTCGATTTCCCCGAAGCCATGATGTGTACGTCGTTTGATTGGAACGGCATTCGTGAAGCTGATGTTTTGGCAACGGAAAACGACTCTTTGAATGGTGTGTCTATGCTCTTTGGACATCTGCTGACTAACAAGGGCGTGATGTTCTCTGACATTCGTACTTATTGGAGTCCTGAAGCCGTGAAGAGAGTGACAGGCAAAGAACTCGAAGGCTTGTCTGCACAAGGATTTATTCACCTTATTAACTCAGGTGCAACCACCCTTGATGCAACGGGAGCCATGAAGGATGCTGAGGGTAAACCTACGATGAAGGAACATTGGAACATGACGCAGGATGATGTGGAGGCTTGTATGAAAGCAACAACATGGGCACCTGCTCATCGTGATTATTTCCGTGGAGGTGGATTTAGCAGCAATTTCCTCACTAAAGGTGGAATGCCCATGACGATGCTTCGCGTGAATATCGTGAAAGGATTAGGTCCTGTCTTGCAATTGGCAGAAGGTTGGACGGTAGATCTTGACCCCGAAGTACACAAGATACTTGACCGTCGTACTGACCCAACATGGCCTACTACTTGGTTTACTCCACGTCTTGACTCAACAAAAGATGCTTTCAAGGACGTATATTCCGTTATGAACAATTGGGGAGCCAATCATGGTGCAATTTGTCATGGACACGTGGGTGCAGATATCATTACACTTTGTTCTATTCTTCGAATCCCTGTTTGTATGCATAATATTGCCAATCAAGATATCTTCCGACCAGCTGCATGGAATGCATTCGGTATGGATAAGGAAGGTGCTGACTATCGCGCTTGTGCGAACTTTGGACCAATTTACAAATAAACATATAATCTAATTAAAAACCAATTATTATGAAGTCAAAACTTACATTACTGATGGTTGCCTTATTGTCGATTTGCGCTTTTGCAGCAACGACATGGAAGGCTACTGAGGAAACGCCTGTTGCGGCAGGTTCAACACTCATTGACGATGAGTTGGTAACGGCTAAGACGGTGTATGAAACTACGCTGAAAACTGCGGCAAAAGAGATTGCTGGTGAGGAATTTACTCACTATATCCAAGTTCGCGTTGATGCTGCTCCTACGGCAGATGAACCCAATGGCACAAACAAGGAAGGCAGTACGCCTATCATTCTGACTGCCAAGAAGGACCTTACACTGAAGATTTACTATCGTCGTCAATCTACTTCGCAAAATGAAGATAGTGGTGTTTATGCTTCCAATGACGGTAAAGACTTGAAGATTGTTAACCAAGCTGACCTCTCGCAACTTGATGGAACACTTACCATCGTGGAAGAGACGGAAGACTTCAAGTATGCTTGGGTGACGAAAGAGTACGAACTGGCTGAAGGAAATACCTATACCATTTTCGGAAGAGGTACGACCATAAATTATTATGGTATGACCTACGAGGGAAAAGAGCCTCCAGCACCTGTTGTGGGCGAAGCTATTGAATTGAATCTTGCATCAGGAGATATCTCTGCTGAGTTGGCTGCTGCTATGGAGAACAATCCTTATCCAGCCAGCATTACTATCAATCTGGCAGCTAATGGTGCTTATACCGTTAGTCAAGCAATTGAGACGGTTGGTAATTTGACAATTCAAGGAGATGCAGCTGCTCCTGCTACCATTGACGCTTCTGGATTGACAGCTCCGATGATACAAGTGAAGTCTGACTTGGCAGCATTCCAACCCAATGAAACTACAGGTTTCTATGAATTAGGGGACATCTCTATTTCAAACGTGAAAGTCACAGGGCTTGCGCAACAACTGATTTATGGAAATAAGGTGAAGGCACTTTATGGCAAGGTTGCAATAGAAAACAGCATTGTTGAAGTAGCTGGTGGCAGCAAGACCGTGATTGACTTCAATGGTGGTGGTGTTGCAGAGATGGTTTCTGTTAATAACTCTACTATCTGTGCTAATCCTCAACATACAGGAACATTCTATAGTTCACAGAGTGGTCAAAAGGCTACTGAGGCTGGATTGGAGAAACAGACGATTTCGATTACCAACTCTACCTTATATAATATAGCATACGCGAAGAACGTGAATACTCACCGTCAAGCTAACCAGACATTCTTGGCGTACGAATTGAAGAATAGCGTGATTCTCGATTGCGGTAAGGAAGGTCAATTCGTGAAAGGTTTGAACCAAGGACAAGCTGGAAAGAATCCTACTTGGATAATTGATGGCAACTCTTTCTTACGTACCGTTGACGGAGTTATTACCGACATGAGTGCCAGTGAGGAAACTGGTGACGAAGAAGAGCCAGTTACTAATAATGTGGAAGGTGTAGCAGTATTCGCTAACGACATCAACACGGGTGACTTCACGTTTGACCAATGTCCACAAAATGAGGCTCGCATTGGTGACCCTCGTTGGTTGGTGGATGTGGTTGTGCCTATGGGTGAACCTATTGAGTTGTATGTTGATGAAGGTGAGGACATTGGGGCAAAATTGATAGCTGCCATGGAAACCAATAAATATCCAAGTAAAATTACTATAAATTTGCTCGGAGGAAAGAATTACCAAGTAGTAACACCTATTCAGGTAAACTGCCCTCTTGAGTTCTCTGTGTTGATTGAAGAAATACTTGATCCTACCCATGCAAATGAGTATGCCAATATTGACGCTTCTGCTCTTACTGGTCCGATGATTCAAATTAGTGATGATATTCATCCGAGTTTGCTCAAAGATAATGGCTTTTATGATTTGGGCGACATCATTATTGGAAATCTGAAAATTAAAGGTTTGTCACAGCAATTGGTATATGGTAACAAAGTAAAAGCTCTCTATGGTAATGTGTTATTGTATCATAGCATTGTTGAAGTAGCTGGTGGCAGCAAGACCGTGATTGACTTCAATGGTGGTGGTGTAGCAAAGACGGTTTCCATCAAGGAATCTACTATCTATGCTAATCCACAACACACAGGAACATTCTATAGCTCACAGAGTGGACAGAAAGCTACTGAAGCAGGATTGGAGAAACAGACGATTTCGATTACCAACTCCACCTTATATAATATCGCATACGCGAAGAATGTGAATACTCACCGTCAAGCTAATCAGACATTCTTGGCGTACGAGTTGAAGAATAGCGTGATTCTCGATTGCGGTAAGGAAGGGCAGTTCGTGAAAGGCTTGAACCAAGGACAAGCTGGAAAGAATCCTACTTGGATAATTGATGGCAACTCTTTCTTGCGTACCGTTGAGGGAGCAATTACCGATATGAGTGCCAGTGAGGAAACTGGTGACGAAGAAGAGCCAGTTACTAATAATGTGGAAGGTGTAGCAGTATTTGCCAACGACATTAACACGGGTGACTTTACGTTTGACCAATGTCCACAAAATGAGGCTCGCATTGGTGACCCACGTTGGTTGGTAGAAGTGAAAGAAGCATCCTTTGAAGGTAAATATTATCTCTATAATGTAGGTTCACAGAGGTATTGGGGTGCAGCTAATGATTGGGGCACACAAGCTTCATTGATTGAACATCCAGACTATGTAACGTTGGCACAAACTCCAGAAGGAGCTTATACGATGGAAACACAGGTTTCTAACGGTGGCACGAGTTATTATTTCGGTGGTGACTACATGGATGGACAACCTGTTAACTTGACAATCACCAAGGCTGGTGATGGATTATATACAATCGCCAATGCCGAGGGACAATTCTATGGTTATGATGGCAGTTCTTATATCTTAGGTAAGAATGTTCCTGAAGGCAACAATGCTCTTTGGAAGATTATTTCTGAGACAGATATGTTTGCATCACTGAATGAAGCAACGGTTAACGCTCCAGTTGACGCTACATTCCTTATCATCGACCATACTTTTGGACGTAATAACCGTAATGTGGGTGTTTGGAAAGTAAGTGAGGATTGTACGAATTACAACTTGACGGGTGGTAATAGCGATAAGCATAGTGCAGAGTCTTATCACTCTACATTCACCGTTTCTCAAGTGCTCAGCAATGTTCCTAATGGTATTTATTCATTTCAAGCACAGGGATTCTATCGTCAGGATGGTAGTGATAATGAAAACTTGGCTCAGTTCTTCATCAACGATGAAACGGCTTTGGTTCCTTTGAAGACTGGTTCAGAGAATTCTATGGCAGATGCTTGCGCTTCTTTCGAGAAAGGCTTGTATAAGATTAGTCCTCTCTATGTGGAAGTGAAAGATGGACAAATTACCGTGGGTATCAAGAATGAGAACAATCCTACCCTTTGGGTTATCTGGGACAACTTTGAGTTGTGTTATTATGGAGCAGATGCTACGCTCGACGAGGTGAAGAATGCTGCTATTATTTCCCAGTTGGCAGAATTGCGAGAGAAAGCAACTAAATTGCAAGGTCAACCAAAGGTAGAGGTTGTAAATACCGCATTGGCAAATGCTTTAGCAGAAACTGCAGATGTAACTGCATCTTCTTCTGTTGAAGACATCAATGCCGCCATCGAAAAACTGACGACTGTTATTGACAATGCAGAGGCAAGTATCATTGCCACAAACGTGTTGCCAGCAATGAAAGAACTGATTGACGCAACGAATGTATATACTCAAGCAGCTTATGAAGAGTATTATGGACAATGGCTCGCCAAGTATGAGGCTGGTACGTTGACCAAGGCAGAGGCATCCGCTCTCCAAGATCCTTCATTGACAACAGGATGGCATGCGCCAATTACCGTTGACAACTTCCTCCTTAGTGCTTGGGATACCAATGTTGACTTCGTGGATGCACCTTATTATATTAATACATGGTCAACTGAAGGAGAAAATGACGGTTCTGGGTTTAGAGTTCCATTCTTTGAATATTGGACAGGTGATGATCAGTCACTCGGTGAGCGCACATTAACTGCTACTATGACCGACTTAGAACCTGGTAAGTATAATGTTTCTGCATTAGTTCGTGTTCGCGTAAAGAATGGCACAGGAGATGCTCCTACTGGAATCACCCTTCAAGCAAATGACGGTGAAGCTGTTCCTGTTACAACTGGCGCACAAATTGGTGAGTCACAATTCTATCTTGACACATTCACCGCTCAAGGTGTAGTAGGTGAGGATGGTATCTTGAAGATTCAGTTCAATATAGCAGCTGAAAACAATATCAGTTGGTTGTCGTTCAAGAACGTGAATTATGCTATTGAGGGAATTGGTGAACCTCTTTATGTGTTTGTAAATTATGGTGATATAGCTGCTGAAGTAGCTGCCGCTATGGAAACAAATCCATATCCCAGTAAAATCAAGATAGGTTTGGTTGGAGGATCTGATTATCAATGGAACTCACCTATCCAACTGAATTGTCCTCTTGAATTTATGTTGGCTATACCTACTGGTGGTAATGAAGTTGGTTACGCTAACATTGATGCATCAGCCCTTACTGGTCCGATGATTCAAATCAGTGATAATATTCATAGTGACTTGCTTGCTGATAATGGTTTCTACCAACTTGGTGATATCAAGATTGAGGGTGTCAGGGTGAAAGGTCTTACCCAACAATTAATCTATGGTAATAAGGTAAAGGCTCAATATGGCACCTTGGCATTGGAGCAGAGCATCATCGAAATAGCTGGTGGTAACAAGACCGTATTCGACTTCAATGGCGGTGGTGTTGTAGAGAAACTATCTATCAACAATTCTACTATCTATGGTAACCCACAACACACAGGTCAACTTTATAGTTCACAAAGCGGACAAAAGGCTACTGAAGCTGGATTAGAGAAACAAACGATTTCAATTACCAACTCCACCTTATATAATATAGCCTACTCAAAGAACGTGAACACGCATCGCCAAGCTAACCAGACATGGCTTGCATACGAGTTGAAGAACAGTATCATCATCGATTGCGGTAAGCAAGGACAATTTGTGAAGGGCTTGAATGGTGGACAACAAGGTGCTAATCCTACATGGATGATTGATGGCAACTCATTCCAATGGACAGTTGACGGTGTGTTAACTGACATTAGTGCAAGTGAGGAAACTGCTGACGATGCAGAACCTGTAGCTAACAACGTAGAAGGTGTGGTTGTATTCGCCAATGACATTACAACAGGTGACTTCACACTTGGTGAATGTCCACAAAAGACAGCCAAGATTGGTGACCCACGTTGGTTGTATGGTCCTACAGTAGGTATTGACAATGTGAATGTCAACACTGAGAATGATGTTTGGTTCAACTTGCAAGGTGTTCGTGTAACTACCCCAACTAAGGGTCTCTTTATCAAGAATGGCAAGAAGGTTGTGGTTAAGTAATCACTTCAATAGTATCTTGTAAATGATTCTTATCATAAGTATATGAAGAAATTAATATTAATGGCTTGTACGGTGTGGTTTGCTACCACATCCGTACAAGCTCAATACCCTCAATTAACCGATGAGGCAAAGCATTTGATTGACTCATTGGAAGTTTGTTGGAAAGCACATAGCGATTCCGCATGGGCAGTTGCTTTTCCTATTGTGATTGAAGAGGCAAAGGCAGGAAGACCATACGTACCTTGGGCTTCTCGTCCTTATGATTTGCGACAAGCAAAGATTCCCGCATTTCCTGGTGCTGAAGGTGGTGGTATGTACACGTTTGGCGGTCGTGGTGGTAAGGTGTTGACCGTTACCAATCTTAATGATGATGGTCCTGGTTCATTTCGTTGGGCATGTGAACAAGGTGGCGCTCGCATCGTGGTGTTCAATGTTTCTGGTATTATCCGTTTGAAATCGCCTATCTATGTTCGTGCTCCGTATATTACGATAGCAGGACAGACAGCTCCTGGTGATGGTGTCATCATCGCAGGAGAATCGTTCCAAGTAGATACACACGATGTGATTGTACGCCACATGCGTTTCCGTCGTGGTGAGACTTTGGTGTGGCATCGTGAGGATTCCTTTGGTGGAAATCCCGTAGGTAATATCATGATTGACCATTGCTCGTGTGAATGGGGATTGGATGAGAATATTTCGTTCTATCGCCACATGTTTGACATGGGAGACGGAAAAGACAAACGCAAGGAACCAACGGTGAATGTAACGATTCAAAATACCATTTCCGCTAAGGCTCTTGATACGTGGAATCATTCATTTGGTTCTACCATCGGTGGAGAGAATACTACTTTCATGCGTAATCTTTGGGCAGACAATACTGGTAGAAACCCGTCTATCGGATGGGGTGGCGTGTTCAACTTCATCAATAATGTAGTTTACAATTGGGTTCATCGCACGGCTGATGGTGGTGAGTATTCTACCATGTCTAATTTCATCAACAATTATTATAAGCCAGGACCGTTAACTCCTAAAGATACACCCGTTGGACATCGTATCGTAAAATCTGAGAGTAGAAGTGTAAACTTGTTCCCTTTCAAGCAATTCGGTCGTGTTTATGCCATGGGTAATGTGATGGAAGGTTTTCCCGAAATAACGAAAGACAATTGGAAAGGTGGTATTCAGACGGCAGACAAAGATGGAGAGATGGACGAAACAGAGTTGGCGGTGATGCGTTCCAACGAACCTTTTGAAATGCCTTTCGTATCTATCATGGGTGCTGAAAGAGCGTTTGATTGGGTGTTGCAAAATGCTGGAGCAACTGTTCCTTGTCGTGATATTGTTGACCAACGCATTACTGAAGAGGTTCGTACAGGTATTGCCTATTATGTGGATAAATACGAGAAGAAAGTGAAAGATAATCCATACGGTGATATGTGGGGCTTACATAAGAAATCGCAGAATGACGAAGGTACGTTTAAGTATCGTCGTTTAGCAAACGATTCGTATAAGCAAGGCATTATTACAGACCCACGTCAAATGGGTGGTTATCCTGTGTATAGGGATTGGACACCTCGTGTAGATACCGATGGTGATGGAATGCCTGATGAGTGGGAGATTGCCAATGGATTAAATCCCCAAGATGCCAGTGATGCGAATAAGGATTGCAATGGCGATGGATATACCAACATTGAGAAATACATCAATGCAATTCCCACAAAGACAAAAGTGGATTGGCGTAATTTGAACAACAACTATGATACCTTAGCCGAGAAGGGCAAAGTGATGTGATAGGGTGAAGGTCTTTAAAGTCCTTAAGGACTCTAAGGACTTTAAAGACCTTAATAAAACAATACGAAAATGAAGACAAATGAATTGAAACTGATTGCTGAGAAAAATCGTAAACGTTTGGTGGAAGTGGTCTATCAAGCCAAGGCTGGTCATATCGGTGGCGACTTATCATGTCTAAACGTGATGACGGCACTCTATTTTCACGTGATGAATATTGACCATTCATCATTAAACATTAACCATTCTTCGGATATACCAACCAAAGTTCAATGGTCAAACCGTGACCGGTTTGTCTTGAGCAAGGGACATTGTGTAGAGGCTTTGTATGTCACACTTGAGGCAAAGGGATTTCTTAAGCCTGAAATACTTGATACTTTAGGGCAATTCGGTTCTATTCTCAGTGGTCATCCAACAATCGAAGTTCCAGGTATTGAAGTGAATAGTGGTGCACTTGGACATGGATTGAGTATAGGCATCGGAATGGCTTTGGCTGCAAAGATGGACCAAAAAGCATATCATACATACGTCTTGATGGGCGATGGAGAACAAGGCGAAGGTTCTATTTACGAGGCTGCGATGGCAGCCAATCGTTATCATCTTGATAATTTAGTTGCCATCATTGACAGGAATCATCTCCAAATCAGTGGAAATACAGAAGACGTGATGCCCCTTGATAGTATTCGCGAACGCTGGACAGCTTTCGGATGGGATGTTGTTGAGATGAATGGAGATTCAATGGAAGATATTGTCAAGACCTTTGATGCCATCGACTACCAAAACGGTAAACCACATCTTTTGATTAGTTACACCACCAAAGGATATGGAGTGAGTTTCATGGAGGGAATAGCCAAGTGGCATCATGGCGTGTTGAATGCTGAGCAATGTGAAGCTGCCGTGAAGGAAATCGAAGAAAGAATTAATGGGTTACTAACAAATAAAGAGTAAGGGAACATCATGTTTCCACATTTATAATATATGATTGCATGTAGAAAAATGTTTACCGATACGTTGTTGGAATTGGCACGTAAGGATAAGGATATCATTGCCGTGACAACCGACGCACGTGGTTCGGTAACGCTTGGCGACTTTGCGGAACAATTGCCCAAGCAATTTGTGGAATGCGGTATAGCCGAACAAAATGCCGTGGGTATTTCCGCAGGATTGGCACATAGTGGAAAGAAAGTGTTTTGTTGCGGTCCTGCTTGTTTCTATGTAGCTCGTTCTTTGGAACAGGTGAAAGTAGATTTGGCATATAGCGAGAATCCCGTCACCATATTAGGCGTGAGTGGGGGAGTAGCATACGGCGCATTGGGAGCCACTCATCATTCCTTGCACGATATCGCAGCCTTGCGAACGTTCCCTGGAATGACCATTTGTTTGCCGAGTGATTGGCGAGTAACGAGGAAGTTAGTGAGATTCTTGGTTGATTTCGACATGCCATGTTACGTTCGTGTCGGTAGGGCAGCAGTACCTGATGTGTATGCAGACGACAACTTTGATTTTGAATTAGGCAAGGCAATTACAGTACATGAAGGAAATGATGTGACCATCGTAGCAACGGGTGAAACCGTATATCATGCATGGCAAGCTGCTCTTCGCTTGAAAGAACAAGGCATTCAGGCGCGTGTTCTCGATATGTCGTGGATAAAACCTTTCGACAAAGATGCAATTTTGAAAGCAGCAAAGGAAACGGGACGAATCGTAACGGTTGAGGAACACAGTCAGTTTGGTGGCTTGGGTGCAATGGTATGTGAGACGTTAAGTGAACATCCCGTACCTGTTCGTATCATCGGAATACCCGATGAGAATGTCATACATGGTTCCAATACCGAAATATTCCATTATTACGGTATGGATGCAGATGGTATCGAAGCTGCGGTGAAAGATTTTTGTGTGAAATAATTCAATCCAAATCATGAACAAGATTATCGCAATAGACCAGAGTACATCTTCCACCAAGGCGATGTTATTCGACGAACAATGTAGGATGTTGGCTCGTTGTAACGTTGACCATAAGCAATACTATCCACAAGCGGGATGGGTGGAACATGATGCTGAAGAGATTTATGCCAATATGGTTGAGGCTATTAGAAAACTCATAGACCATTCTTCCGATATTCCAACCAATGTTCAATATTCTTTAGCCATTACCAACCAGCGAGAGACGGTTGTCGTATGGAATAAGATGACGGGCAAACCTGTATCTAATGCTATCGTTTGGCAAGATACAAGAGGAAAGGATATTTGTCAGCAGTTGCGTAAGAATGGTTGTACGGAAATGGTTCTCGAGAAGAGTGGCTTGCTCATTGATCCCAATTTCTCTGCCAGTGGTGTGAAATGGTTGCTTGACCATCATAAGGATGTTCGTGAACAAGCAGATAGAGGCGAGTTGTTGATGGGAACCATTGATACTTGGTTGATATGGAAACTCACGGGAGGAAAGAGTTTCTATACCGATACCACCAATGCATCTCGTACCATGTTGTTTAATATCCACACGATGGATTGGGATGACGATTTGCTGAATCTCTTCCAAATACCACGAACAATGTTGCCACAAGTATTGCCTTGTGATGCTATCTATGGAGAGACAACAGTAGAGGGATTGTTCGATACTCCCATACCCATAGCAGGAGTGTTAGGAGATTCCCACGGTGCCCTTGTAGGACAAATGTGTTTCACTCAAGGTTCGGGTAAAGTAACATATGGTACAGGTTCATCAGTCATGGTGAACATCGGGGAAAAACCTCTTGCTGCACCTGAAGGTTTGGTAACGTCTGTGGGATTCTCTGCCTTCAACAAGCATTTTTATGGTTTTGAAGGAAATATTTATAGTACGGGTGCGACATTGAAATGGATTGCCGATCAATTAAAACTGGTTGGAAGTCCTGTTGAGATGGAGGCAGAGGCGACAACGGTTTCTTCAACCAATGGCGTATATATTGTACCAGCCTTTGCTGGTTTAGGAGCACCATGGTGGAAACCCAATGCAAAGGCTGGCGTTGTAGGAATGACATTCTCAACCACTCGCGCACATTTCCTAAGAGCAGCTTTGGAGTCTATCGCATATCAAATAAAAGACTTGATAGATGTCATGGCGACTGGAACGGGTGGCAAATTAAAGGAGATATGTGCTGATGGCGGACCAACCAAGAATCAATTTCTGATGCAATTCCAAGCTGACTTATTGGATTCCCCCGTCGTTTGTACGGAGGTAGAAGATGCTTCCGCTCTTGGTGCTGTTATCATGAATGGCTTTGCAAGGAAGGTTTGGACTTCCTTCGACGATGTCGTACAATTAAGGAAAGTGACACAAGTGATTCAACCTCATCATACCGAAGAGATGGATAATCTCTATCAAGGTTGGAGAAAGGCTGTCAATCAATTGATACAATAAACGAATAATCAATCAAAAATACCTAATAACAATGAGAAACGGAAAAACTTGTTTTGGCGTGATTATTGGAACACGCGCCTATTTTAATTCTGAGTTGGCACGCGATGTGCGTGCGCAGTTGTTGAAAACGATAGAACAACTGGGTTTTGAGTATGTTATCTTGCCAGAAGACGCTACGCCTACGGGAAGTAGTAGTATCGAGACGCGAGAAGACGGACTGAAAGTGTCTAAGCAATTTAGGGAGCATCGTGATGAAATTGATGGTATCATCGTTTCATTGCCTAACTTCGGTTTTGAAATCGGTATCATCAATGCCATTAGTGATGCAGACTTAAATGTGCCAGTGCTCGTTCAGGCTTGCGATGATGAGAATGATAAAGTTGACCTTGATAGTCGCCGTGATGCATTCTGTGGTAAGATATCCGTATGCAACAACCTTTATCAATACGGTATTCCGTTCACGGATACGACCTTACACACATATTCTATCTATAGTCCGTTGTTGGCAAAGGATTTGGAGAAGTTTGCCGCTATTTGTAGGGTTGTCAATGGATTGCGTCATTGTCGTATCGGACAAATTGGTACGCGTCCTTTAGGATTTAATACCTGTCGAGCCAGTGAGAAACTACTACAAAGGAGTGGCATTACGGTTGTGCCAGCCGATTTGTCTGAGATTCTTTTTGCTGCTCAGAAGATAACGGATGATGATCCTAAGTTTATCAAGATGTGTGAGCGTCTGTACAACTATGCCGAAATTCCCGAAAATTATCGTGAGAAACTAAAGTTGCAAGCTAAGTTTGGTGTTGCCGTAGAAAACTGGATAGAGGCAAACGATGTTCAGGCAGTTGCCATTCAATGTTGGGATTCTTTGGAACAGAATTACGGTTGTGCCGCATGTGTCACGATGTCTATGTTAGGTGATAAGTTGATTCCTGCTGCTTGTGAAACAGATATTGCCGGAGCCGTTTCTATGTATGCATTGACACTTGCTTCAGGCAAATCATCGGCGTTGCTTGATTGGAACAACAACTTTGCCGAAGACCGCAACAAGTGTGTATGTACACATTGTGGCAATTATCCTAAGTCATTTGTTCAGAACGACTTGAAGTTAGGTCCTTTAGGTGTTCTTGGACGTACCTTGGGCAAGATTAATACATTCGGTGCTGTTTATGCAAAGGTTACGGCAGGCGATTTCACGTTCTTCCGTATCTCTACTGATGATCCCAAGGGATGTATCAAGGCTTATCTCGGCAAGGGTGAGATTACAGACGACCCATACGGAATGGATGGTTGTATTGCCGTAACGAAGGTTGACAACCTACAGAAACTCATGAAATACATTTGCAAGAATGGTTTCGAGCATCATGTTGCCATGTGTCGCACCGATGTCGTTGACATTCTCAATGAGGCAATAGAAACCTATTTAGGTTGGAATTTGTATGTGCATGAGTGAGAAATAAGAAAGTAAGAGGTAAGAAAGTAAGAAGCAAGAGATTTGCTTTACTAATTGATACTACTCTATAGTTTCTCAACAAAAAGACTATTCTCTTGCTTCTTACCTCTAACTTTCTTGCTTCTCTTTTCAGAACTTCACCAAAATGCGGAATACCTTTCCGGGATTCTCCGACCATTCTTTCATGGCTTGAGGAGCATCTTCGGGCTTAACCACATTGCTAATCAATTTTTCCGTAGGACAATTACCCTTTTCAAGATAGTGAATTACGGCGCGGAAATCAGATGGTTGAGCGTTGCGAGAACCACGAATATCGAGTTCTTTTTGTACGAAATACTTGGTTTGGAACGATACTTCCGTCTTCGCATAACCAATACAGATGACACGACCAGTAAATGCCACTTCGTCAACTGCCATCTGATAGGTGATTGGACTTCCTACAGCTTCGATAACTACATCTGGGCCGAATCCCGAAGTCATCTCCAACAATTTCTCATGTACGTTGTCGGTCTTCGTATTGATTACGTAACTGGCTCCCATCTGTTTGGCAAGTGCTAGTTTCTCATCATCTATGTCTGCCGCAATCACCGTCGCGCCTCTTTGCGCAGAACGTACTACGGCTCCCATTCCAACCATACCGCAACCGATAACCATCACAACATCAATGTCGGTTACCTGTGCGCGAGATACGGCATGGAATCCCACGCTCATAGGTTCTATCAAGGCACAAGTACGTGTGTCCAATAATCCTGCTGGAATGATTTTCTCCCATGGCAATGAGATATATTCACGCATTGCACCATTACGCTGAACGCCTAATGTCTCATTGTGTTGACAAGCGTTCACGCGATTGTTCCTACAAGAAGCACATTTCCCGCAATTCGTATAGGGATTCACGGTAACGGTCATTCCTGGTTTCAATCCTTCTGGAACATTTTCTCCAACTTCCACGATGGTAGCTCCCACCTCATGACCAGGTATCACGGGCATCTTTACCATCGGATTTTTACCCAAATAAGTACTGAGATCAGAACCGCAGAATCCTACGTACTTCAATTCCAAAAGCACTTCATCGGGCATTAATTGTGGTTTTTCGATATTGACAACCGCCATTTGTCGTTCGGCGGAAATTTGTATTGCTTTCATTCTGACATGTTTTTGATATATGGTAAATCTAATATATGTTTGATTCCGTAGAATCGTTGAGCGTTTTCTCCCAAGAAGAGAGCCTTCTCTCGTTCCGTAAGACGATTGCTCTTGACGATGAAATCATACGACATGCGATAGGTAATCGCCGTTATCGTGCGTGGATAGTCGCTTCCCCACATCAGTTTCTCCATTCCTACAAGGTCGGCAGCCTCGCGTATAGCTTGTATGGCACTTGGGAAAGGATAGAATTCTGAGTTGTAGAGCCATGTGATTCCACCTGCCTCAATCATCACGTTGTCGTGTCGGGCCAGTTTGATTTGTTCTTTCCATCCTTCTATCGTAGGCATTCCGAAATGTCCGATGGCTATTCTCAGTTTCGGGCATTCCTCAATCACTTCCTGCAATTCGCCTACTTGCATGGCACCGTCGGCAAGAGTGATAGAAAGGAACACGTCTTTCTCTTCCATCAACTTAAACGCGGCAATCATCTCGGGAGAGTTGAGCATTACGCGACGGTCATCTGTAATCAAACGATGACCAGGAATGGCTATGCCCTTAAAACCTCTATCTATCAGCGCGCGAACCTCCTCTACGATGTTATTGCCGAAATAGTCAAACATGCCGCAAACGATAAAACGGTCGGGGTATCTTTGAGCTACGTCGATGAGATAATCGTTTTGGTTTCCGTCGATGAGTTCCTGTACTACAACGGCAGCCGTTACTTGTGCATAATCCATGTTGGAAAGAAACACCTCAGCCGAGTTTACGCTATCGATGATAAAGGGTGGAATCATCTGCACTTCTTCTCCCAAGAAGATAGAACGTCCATTCTTCAACGAACGAATTTCCTTGCCGTTCCAACTGGTATCTTGTTTTAGCCACAGATGGCTATGAGCATCAATAATCGTCATCATAAAAATGTTCAATAGTCAATGTTTAATGATCAATGGTTTAAGAGTTTTTCCATCTTACGCGCATTTGGTCGCCAATGATAGCTCTTACCTCTTTCACCAATTGTTCATCCATCGGTTGGTTCACGTAGTCGATGTTCTTCAACACATTTTGTGGGTTGGCACTACTAAACAAGGTAGTCGCAATACGTGGATTCAAACTGGTAGAGAATTGAATGGCAAGTTTCTCGATAGGATATCCTTTCTCTTGGCAATATGCGGCAGCTTTGGCACATGCTTCCTTGAGTGGTGCAGGAGCAGGATGCCAATCTGGAGTTCCTCTTTGCGATAACAAACCCATTGAGAAGGGCGATGCATTAATCACTCCGATTCCTTTTTCTTCGAAGAAATCAAGATAGTCGAGCAACATATCATCGTTCAAACTATAATGGCAGAAGTTCAGAATGCTCTCAACCGTTCCTTCTGGTGAATGTTCAATTACCCAATGCAAGTTCTCTGGTTGCAAGTCGGTGATTCCAACATGACGAACAATGCCTTTCTTACGCAATTCCACCAATGCGGGAAGTGTCTCATCAACCACTTGTTGCAAGTCGGCAAACTCCACATCGTGTACGTTGATAAGGTCGATATAATCTACATGCAACCTCTCCATGCTCTCATACACGCTTTCCGTAGCACGTTTAGCAGAGTAATCCCATGTGTTTACGCCATCTTTCCCGTATCGTCCCACCTTAGTAGACAAATAATACTTGTCGCGAGGGATGTCTTTCAATGCTTTCCCCAATACGGTTTCAGCCTTCAGATGACCATAGTAAGGAGATACGTCGATAAAGTTAATGCCATTTTCCACGGCGGTAAACACGGCTTGAATGCCTTCTTCTTCGCGAATGCTGTGGAATACGCCTCCTAATGATGAGGCACCAAATCCAAGGTTGGACACGCGCATTCCCGTTTTTCCTATTTCATTGTAAATCATAACAAAACTGTTTCTTTATAAGATATAATGTGTAATGATGTTTGCAAAATTAATCATTTCCTCGTAATCAACCAATTATTCATGTGAAAATTTGTCTGATTATGAGAAATACGTTTTATGATTAGCCTTTTTATTTTTGTGAATTTACCCAACAAAACAATGCTCCTGAAAATATTCATTCCAGAAACGACAATGCTGAAAAAGTGCGTTTTTGTTGGTGAAAAACCATGTTTTTCTCTCCCAAATGATACTTGAGAAATGCAAATGTATGTGTTTTCGGTCGTAAATATATCATTTAGTATGCTTAAATATATGCTTTATGATGCTTAAAAAGGCTCTTTTTTGAGCGAAATAAGTCTGTTTTGGGAGTCTAAAAAATGAAGCCGTTTTGTAATGAATTGAACGTCAGATGTTTATAAAAAGCATAGAAGACGTGCATTTTTTAGTCTGAAGTAGAGGTTGGTGAGTAAAAACGTCTGGAAAATGGCTCTTTTTGTGATGTTTTATTGACAATAGCGAATTTTCTATATGCTATTGGGTACTCTGATGTTCATTCCAAGAATGAAGGAAATAATCTTTGTGGATTTTCTTGTTTTCAAATATTATGCTTATCTTTGCAAATAGTATGGCAAAAATACATATCCTACCCAGTGAGTTTTCCAACGAACTGTCCTTGCAATTCGCCCCTGGCATCAAGGCAGGTTTCCCTTCGCCCGCCCAAGATTATAGGCATGATACGTTGGATTTTAATCGCGACTTCATCCGTCATCCTGAAGCCACGTTTTATGGTCGTGTGGATGGCGACTCAATGATGGACGCAGGTATCAATGATGGAGATATTGCAGTAATCGACCGTTCGTTGGAAGCAAACGACGGAGATGTTATCGTGGCGTATGTCAACGAGGAATTTACCATTAAGTTTCTCGACCTCTCGCATAAGGATGAAGGGTATATTGAATTGCGTCCGGCCAACAAACACTACTATTCCATCAAGATAGACGTAACAGATGAGTTTGAGGTTTGGGGTGTCGTAGTGTGGACCATTAAGAATTGGAAGAAGTAAATGTACGGCATTATCGATTGTGACAATTGCTATGTTTCTTGCGAACGGGTGTTTCGGCCCGACTTGAATGGCAAGCCCGTTGTGGTGTTGAGCAACAACGACGGGTGCGTTGTGGCTCGTTCCAACGAGGCAAAACGCATGGGCATCAAGGCAGGAATACCTTTCTATCAATTGGAAGAGCAATTTCCCGATCATAAGATAGCCGTTTTCTCCTCCAATTATGAGTTGTATGGTGAACTAACCGCACGTGTGGTTGATATCATCCGACAAGAAGCACCCGATTATTTTCGTTATTCCATCGACGAGAGTTTTGTTTATCTCCACGGAATGGAAAACGTGGACTTGAAGAAATGGGGAGAGGATTTGCACAAACGAATCTTGAAGAGTGTGGGAATGCCCGTGAGTATTGGACTTGCGCCAACGAAGACACTTGCAAAGATGGCCAGTTATTACGCTAAAAGATACCAGGGTTACAAACATTGTTGTTTGATAGACAACGACGAGAAACGCGTGAAGGCTTTGAAGTTGTTTCCCGTCGAAGAAGTATGGGGCATCGGACGGAAATATGCTGCCCGCTTGATAGCACAACAAGTGAAAACCGCTTACGATTTTGCTTCACGTAACGGTTCGTGGGTTCGAGCAATGTTCAACAATATTGTTATCTATCGCACATGGGCTGAATTGAACGGCGAAGATATGGTTCCGAATGAGGAATTGGCGAAGAAAAAGAGCATTTGTACGAGTCGTAGCTTTCAGCGGATGATTTCCGATTTCACCGAATTGCGCACGCACGTTTCGAATTATGCGGCAAGATGTGCGGAGAAACTGAGGATGCAAGATACGGTAGCTTCGGTGGTGGGCGTATTCATCAATACGAATCCCTTCCGAGAGGACCTTCAACAATATTGTAACTTTCAAGAAGTGAGATTGCTCACCCCTTCCAGTTCTACGACAACTATCGTGAAGGCCGCCCGAGAGGCTTTGGAAAAGATTTTCATAGAAGGTATACAATACAAGAAAGCAGGTGTAATCGTGATGGGGATTGGCGCTAAAGTTCCCATTCAAACCAATTTCCTGGATTTCAATGCCGACCAATTTGAAAAGATGAAACGTTTGGATGAGGTCATTGATAGAATCAATCGGGTAAATGGTTCGGAGACGATTGTATTGGGTGCTCAGCAATATACGCAAAAGAACGGCAAGGGAAAGGCTGAAGTGTTTGCCAATGCCATCAAGCATGATTACAGAAGCAAGAATCCCACCACGCGATGGAGCGATATTATTCGGTTGAAGTGAGTAGGGGATTACGGGCTGTTAATATATTATAAATAAGGATAGTGTCATTAGACATTTTACATATTGTTTCGTCAAAAAAATTATACAACATAAACCTAATGATTGAAGATGAAACAAATTGACGATAATGATGCTTTTTTAGCGAGTCATCAAATAAAAAAGTTGTTCCTTTTGTCTTTGATGCTGACGATGGTGATTGGCATTGGCAAGGCACAAGACTTACAACTAAACGACCGTGAATATTTTGAGCGACAGGGTGTCAACGTGTTAGTGTTCAGCAATAGTTTTAACGGAGGATTCAACGATGAGAAGAATTCTGGAATAGAAATCATTCATCATGGCGTACGAACGGTTCAGGGCGGTGCTATTCGTTTGAACAACACTCCCGAACAATGGGACCTCGTTCCGAAGATGACAAGCAGGAAGGTAGACCGTGAACATGGTAGTATTGAGGTTGGTTTGCGTTATGATGATTACGACTTCGATAGTCGTGTGGTGGTTACGGCAAAGGGAAAGGCTGTAGAGATAGCGGTATGGTTAGACAAGCCCGTCCCTGAGAAGTTAGCTGGCGAGGCTGGTTTTAATTTGGAGTTTCTGCCTTCACAATATTGGTTGAAAACCTTTACG
>OMWI01000017.1 GCA_900314715.1 uncultured Prevotellaceae bacterium
AAAAGCATCGTCGGCCTGTTTGTCCAGTTCTTCGCTGGTGTCGGCCATATAGACCACGTAGAGGGAGTCTGTCAGGTCGTAGCCCACGCGTCCGTCAATCCTGAAAGTATTCTTCGATGTCTCCAAATTCTTAGTATAGAGGTCTGGGCGCAGCGAGGAAATGCCATAGATGGTGCCTTCGGCTGTCGTATTGAAATCGTCCGTCTCCCACACGATGGCGTAAATGTCGCGCAACTGGGGATTCTCCAGATTCTTCGTAGCCAGATACCACATCTCCTGTGAGCTCTCCGTGCGGATAGGCAACGTTGTGCTTCGTTGTCCGTCGGCCGAAACGACCTTGATGTCGAACTGTTGGGTGTTGCCAGGCAGCAGGTGCAGAATCTGATAGCTGAACGGCTCGTCATCCATAAATACCTGGTTGATGTGCAGCAGTTCCTCTACTCTGCAGCTGAAGCGTGTGATGCGCTCAGCCGACTCGATGAGGCCGGTCTCAGGATTCTTTAGTACGGAATAGGTTTGTCCCTGCCTCATGCCAAACTTGTCTCGGATGTCTCTGAGTAGACGGAACACGCGGAGCGGATATTGTTGCTCCTTGTTCGTCATGATGGTAAGGTCGTACTTCTTCCGTGCTATAGACTTCGACTGTGCCAGCGTTGGCACGGCTGCGTTGCTTGCGATGAGCAGCATGATGATGAGACGCTTCATGTTGACATGTTTTTTATTGTTGTGCCATTTGTTCTAAATTGTATTTTGCGATTTCGAGTTCCAATTGCACCCATTTCACATAGGCTTCGTTGGCTTGCTTTTTCAGAAGTTCAATTTCCTCGGGTGTGTATCGATAGTTCTCAGGACGGGTGATGGGAATGTCGCGCTCTGTTAGTGTCACGGGTTCTGCTTGTGCTTGTAAATTCGATGCTTCTGAACTTGTTGATAATGTCTGTTCCGTCTGTTCCGTCGAATTTGCAATTAGACTATTGCTATCATAATGATTTGTATCCAGTTCAGGCGAATTTGCAATTCGACTGCTTTGATTATCAGGATTTGTAATCCGCTTCTCCTTTTTCGCTTCTGCGAATTTCAAATTCGCTTTTCGCTTCTGTCGAATTACACTTTCGCCAGAACTACATATCACTTGTACGGTTGAATTTGTAATTCGAGTGCTATGATTATCAGGATTTGTAATCCGTTTCTCCTTTTCCGCTTCTGCGAATTTCAAATTTGCTTCTCGCTTCTGTCGAATTACAAATTCGTCAGAACCTGTTTGCGGCATCAGGAGCACAATCATCATGGCAGCTACACAGGCAGCAGCTATCCAATGCCACTTTATTCTACGAGACTTATTTGCCTTAACAGGTACAGTTTCCTCCATGCGTTGCAGCAGTCGGTCGTTTAAGTCGGCAGGCATGGGAGACTGCTTTTGCTCACGTCTGCGAATGGCCTCACGTAAGATGTTGTCACCCTTCGGTATGTTATAGATGTCGTTCTCGTTCATTGTTGCATGTTTTTGATGATTCGATATAGTTTCTTGCGAATACGGCTCAGTTGCGAACCGACGGTAGAGGGGATAGAGCCTGTGATGTATGCAATGTCTGCCAAGCTCATGTTGTCGTAATAGAACATGGTGATGATGGCCTTGTCGTTGGGTGAAAGATGTTCCAAAGCCTGTTCCATGAGCAAGACGGTCTGTTCGTCATGTAGTGACAATGGAATGTCTTCTATGTCCTCCATGTTGATGTCGTGGTCTTCAACATACACCATGTTTTTCTTAGAGTTACGTACAAAATTAAGAGACTCATTATAGGCGATGCGACTCAACCAAGTGGCAAGCGAAGCCTGTTGGTTATACGTGTCAATCTTTCTAAACGCCTTGACAAACACGTCTTGGTATACCTCCTCAGCATCCTCCAGTCGCGTCACGATTCTGGTTATCTGACGGAAAACCGTCTCACCGTACATCGTGAGTAGTAGTTCTTGTGCCGAACGCTTTCCGCTACGAAGGTCATCAATGAGTATGTTTGTCTCTTTATTCATTTTGAACGTTCTCTATTCTTATAGACACGAAAAATCGGGAAACATTGCATGATTTCCATATTTTTTTCGCAAATAAAATACTCGGCGAAGCCCAAAATTGGGTCACCGAGTATTCAACTCATAATCATGTTTTTTAGGTTTGGTATGGATAGCTGTTTTATGTCGTGAGCATCAATACCAATTCAATTAGTACAGGAGAACGCATCGCTGCGGTCTCCTGTACTTCCCGGGTACTTCTACTCTTGTTTCTAACAAACTTTACATAAACATGTTTTGTTTGATAAGCTGCTGAATGTCGGCTGGAGCCTCCCTAAACTTACAGCAGTTTACGATGTACTTCACCACTTTGTCGGGTAATACTTTCTTCTTCCAAACGTCGTGGCGATTCATCCACTTTCCTTTGAAGGTTGTCTTGTCTACCAACACCATTTCATCAGGTTTGACAGCTGGGCGTCCCATCTCGCTGTACACACCGTTCTTGAATGTGTAGGTACCGTACTCGTGAGGCATTACTACTACCTTTCCTTCTTTGGTCAGGCAAATTTCGGCACATGCGTACTCACCGTCAGCACCATAGAACTTGAACTGGCTATAGCCACTCTCCTTACCGCAGACGACTTTCTTTTCGCCTTCAAATTGCATAGACTCCATAATCCAAGCACCTACAAGTTCCTTGTCGGCGATTTTTGTAGTTTGGGCGTTCATACCAATCGCACACATAAGCATGGCGGTCATCATCAACATCATCTTTTTCATAAGCTTTACTTTTTAATTTTATTTGGGTTAGACAATCAGGTAATTATCGACGGCAAAGGTACGTTTGTTTCGTTATTATTCAAAGAAAAACGATTTGCATTTGTTTTGCATTCGTCTTGTCAACTGTTTGCAAAACTTATGTATCCATGGATAGGATGAAGTCATCCCATTCCTTAGTGCTGCCCTTACGCCCGAATACTTTCTTATATAGGCGACTACGCACGGTGCTGATAGTGCTAATGTCGCGAGACAATACGGAGGCAATTTCCTTGGGTGCAATGCGCAACTTGATGAGCAGGCATACTAAATATTCCAGTTCAGACATAGGATAAAGGCTGCGCAACTGACTGGTGAATCCAGGATATACGGTTTTCAGCAGTTCTTCAATGTTGGCATATTCTTCTTCTTTCAATCGTTGTCCGTTTGCCATTCGCTTTTGCAGGGCTACATAATCATCGGATGCAAAGAAGATGTTCTCTACTGTCATTACGGCTTGTCGTACTACTTGCGGACGATTCTCTTGTACTTCCTGAATCTGTCGCAATTGTAGTTGCAATTGTCTCTTTGCCTTGCGGTTGGTAATGGCGAAATGCAAGGCGACGAGTGCCGTCAAAATGAGGAAGGCAAGGAACAAGGCAAACCAATGGATGGTCTTTTCTTGTTGACGTTCCTTGGCAGACAACACATATCTTCTTGACATAGCATTCTCGTTTTGCATTTCATTGATGATGATGTCACGTATCTCGTTTCCCCATTCTTGGTAAATATCGTTGGCGCGTACCATGGAATGCAATACGCCTTGGCGTTGTATGGTGATGGTAGAGTCTGTAGTGATGCTAAGCGGATGCGGGTCTTCATTTTCCAAGTAGAGTAGTTCACCACCTCCTTTATTAATCAATGTCACTTGCACTTTACCATGCGGTGTAATCACCAAGCCAGATGGTGTCTTTGTGAGACCGCATTCATAGAGCACGCTGTCGGTGTCGTAAATATGGCAGACTGTGCCATTGCCAAATTCCGAGTAGTCTTCCTCTAATCCTGTGGGGTATGATATGTGTCGAAGGAGCCACGCCCCTTGTAAGATAAATGTTCTTTTATCTTCATTTGGCTTACTGCACGACAATAGCAGTACGCTGAGCATTGATAGTAACAGCACTTTTTTCATCATTCTAAGTTTTTGGAGTTGTAAAGATATACATTTTCCCCATAAGCACCAAGAAATTAAATTGGCATTTAGTTTGCATGAATTTTGCCGTTTTTGCAAAGACCTCCCGTTTTTTATGTTAATTCGTTCTTTATCAGCGATTTAACATTTTCAAGACCTCACCTAAGACCTCCCGTAAGACCTCCCATAGACCTCCCGTAACACCTCACGTCGGTGCTTGGGTAAGTTTGCGAAAAAGACGACGAGGAACCTATTTGTTTGTTGCACTTGAAATGATAGAACGCAAGAAGTATCAACCAAAATAAGTCAGCATGACGGGAGGTCTTGGGTGAGGTCTATGGGAGGTCTTACGGGAGGTCTTAGGTGAGGTCTTGAAAATAGTAACACCTTGCTAATAAGAAAGTTAGCCTAAAAAACGGGAGGTCTTGGCAAAAGATTGAAAATTGAAGATTGAGAATTGAAGATTATTGTTGTCCGTTAAACGGCGGCCTGGAAGGCCAACAAGCTTATAGCCTAGGGCAACGCCCTAGGTAAGAGTGTATGTGGAATCTGCGCGCTGTAAGCGCAAAAGCATTGAGCAAAAGCATTGATAGTTAGACTCTTTTGCTCTTTCAGAGCGAAATATGTTGGTGTTCTTTTTCCTGCAAGTTGAGGCTCAGTCGATATTTAGTATGGGAATTAAGATTGAATCTTTATTCTTTGCCGTAGTATCATATCATTGAATTGGCTATCTATTTGAGAAAAGGAGTAATGCCGTAGGCATTGGATAAAAGTAGCCAGCTATGCAGCCATGCCGATAGGTATGGCGAAATGGCTGGGGAAGATATGGATATATAAAAATGCAAGCCTTTAGGTTTGCGACACACTTCATCATGTCCCTTGCATAACAGCAAGGAACTATATGTGTATCTTCCTAAACAGCCATTTCGAAACACCTAAAGGCGTTTCTGCATAGCTGGCTACTATCATCTGATGCCTACGGCATCTTCCATGCAAGCTTTGATTATCTAACTAAGTTAAGTTTTTATCCCCTACGAGAATCGACTGAGCCCAAGTTGAGTTTGTGAAACATGCGCCACTTGAATGCATAAAACTACACCCGTAACTCTATCCTTTTACAATGCTAAATGATAGAGTTACGGGTGCTAAATGATATGTTTACGGTCGCTAAATGATATGTTTACGAAATACGGTTAATATGCCAAGACGTTCCACAAGTCGCGGAGACGTTTTTCAGGATCCCATTTGTTGTCGAATGTCCAACGCGCGGTAATCTCATGGAAAGCAGGATTGCCAGGGGCATTTTCCAAGTTGTTGTTTAACCAACCGCTATTGCCTCCCTCTCGTTTACACCCATAATAATACGTGCGTTGTCCCCACGGACAAGGATCGAGCACCTTGTCTGTATAGGCGTAACTGATGTTGGAATCCAATATTTGATTGGACAATTTGCAATTGATGAGGAAGAATTGAGCATCGTGATGATACCTGCCGAGTGGAGTAGGCGTTTTCGCATCGAATTGCGAGTTGGTGATAACGAGTTTCTTAGTCTTGTCTCCACGTCCATCGTGCCAGATGATAGCCCTGCTGTCACCGTAGAACTTACAACGGGTAGCATAACACCAACCGCGAGGACATAGAAAATCAACTCCAGGACAACGCAGATTGAGGTCGGCATGATAATACATACCGTTTCCTTCAGGTGCCCAAAGCGAAAGGGCATCATTACCGTCTGCCCAGATATTGCAATTGATGATGATCGTGCGTGTAGCCCTTCCAAAGACCGCCATTTGGTGAGTAGTGGTGTTTTCTATGGTTGTTCCATAGTTGTTGTAAACCGTCAGTCCACTCATCACGAAGTCGTCGGCTCCTTCTTGCAATACTACGACACCATTGCCAACGGGCTTGCCGTGGTACTCCGTGATGGCTCTCGTCTTAGCGGTTTCTGCCAATACGAGGATGGTACTGTCACGTTGTTCGCCTACAAGCACGATGTTTGGGCGGTCTATGATAACCTTTTGGTTATACGTACCTTTCTTAATATATATCTTATAGGGTTGGGTAGGGGATTCGGGAGCATGTTCAATGGCTGCCTGAATGCTTTCGCCCGCGTTGACAATGGCGTCAAAGTCGTTCATGTCTTTCTTGGGTTCACGATACATTTCAATCAAACCATTCTCGTTGGCTCCTTTCGTGTATAAACTGATATTTACTTTGTGTTGAGGGTCGTATTTATCAGCCCAAGAATCATATAACTTGTACAATTCAGCAGGTCGGTTTCCATACCATGAATAACCATTTCTTCGTTCTGGACCAATGTCGGATAAATGGCGACGAGGCAAACCATCGCGGTCACAAACGTATGGCTCGCAATACTTCAAGTCGTAATACCTACCCCAGATAGGTTCAGCGTTGGCATCTTCTATCAAGCGAGTGTCACGGTCAGGACTTCCCCATTCTCCAACGCGTATGATGCGCAAACCAGTCAACTTGTATTTATCAAACCATTTCATGGCTCCGTGTATGGCTTGTTTGATACGGTCGTCGGAATTCGGCAAATCCATGAGCAACTTGACGATGTAAGCACTTTCTTGCGTGCAGAACGAAGGCAGTTCGTATGCACGCGCTTTAGCAGGTTGATAGGTTTCTCGGTCGTGTTGCTGGCACCAAACGGTAGGTTGTCCATCTACGTGGATTTGCGTTGCGAGAATACATTCTACACCCTTGTTAAATGCAGTCATGGCTCTCTTGCGTATGTTCTTGTCTGTTAGCTTTCCCTCGTAGGGAGATTTTTGTTGGGCAATGTCTCTTAACAAGAGCATCGTATTCACCATGGCATCGTCGTTGAATGTGATATGTACCTGATAACCATGCATGTCAGGCCAAAACTGGGGCCATCCGCCATTCTCGTATTGTCCATTCAACAAGTATTCAACGGCCTTGTTGAATCCCTCACGGTATCGTTTCTCTTTGGTAGCTTGATACAACCGAGCCAAGAATTTCATCTGCATGGTCGTGGCATTGTTGTCGATGGTGGAATCGTCCTTTCGGTTTTTGTCATTCATTACCTTTGCCCGCTCTTCCTCATTCAACTCGCGAGCCATGTCGATGTTCTTGGGCCACCCTCCCGTTATGCGTTGGTATAACAGCAGTTGGTCGCCAATGCGACGTGCTTCATGGGTCTTGAAAAACTGAGGGTCGGTAGTTCTCATGGGATTCTGTCTGTTTTGCGACATGATAGTCAATGTCACGAAACAGAACAAGATGGTTAGTATTGAATGTCTCTTCATGATATGTTTGTTTGTATATTATTTTGACGAAATAGGAGAGTATTCGTTTAATCACCAGTCATAGTTTATATTTCTTGCATGATTCTTATGCCGAATGAAAAAAAATGCTTAACTTTGTGGCATTCGATTGCACTCAGGCAATTGTGGTCGTGTTTACATAAAAACTCAAGATATGGGAATCGTTATTGGAATAGACGTGGGAATCAGTACCACGAAAATCGTAGGAATTGATAGCAAGAGACAAGTGGTAACTCCTATTCGCATCAAGGCAACCGACCCTGTCACTTCTCTCTATGGTGCCTTTGGCAAGTATCTTTACGACAATGGCATTCATTTGGAAGACGTGGAAAAGGTGATGTTGACAGGCGTGGGAAGTGCTTATATCGATTCGCCTATCTATGGATTGCCAACCGATAAGGCACCTGAATTTCTTGCCGATGGCTTGGGTGCTCGTTATGAAATGAATTTCGAGCGAATGATGGTGGTGAGTTGTGGAACGGGAACGTCTATTATCAAGTGCGATGGTGATGATATCAGACATATCGGAGGTATCGGCATCGGTGGCGGAACATTGGCGGGACTCTCTCGATTGTTGCTCCAGACAGATGATATCAGTCATGTGGTGAACTTGGCGAAGGATGGCGACATTTCGAAAATCAACGTGCTGATTAGTGACATCAGTGCGAAACCTATCCCTGGGTTGCCAATGGACGCGATAGCCTCCCTATTTGGAAATGCACAAACCAACGCGTCTTCACAAGACATTGCGCTTGGCTTGATTTGGACGGTATTGCAGTCGATTTGTAGCGCCACCGTACTCTCATCAATGGGTAGCGGCATCAAAGACCTCGTTATGATTGGTAATCTAACCGCTTTGCCATTCTGCGATCGCGTGTTTGCTGCCAATGAAAAAATGTATGGCGTGAAATTCCATATTCCAAAACATTCGGAGTTCAGTACGGCTATCGGTGCAGCGTTGTGTCACAATAGGGATTAGCATATTTTTATTGAGCCTTTATTAGTCATCCAAGCCACTTGGAAAACCGCTGAAAATATTATTTGTAGGGATTATCCCTGTATCTTTAGGGATTTTCCTTGCTATTATAGGGTATTTCCTTTGTTGTTTTCGGTGATAAAGCCTATTTTTGCAAAAAACCAACATCATGTTCCTATGAAACGTTTTCTATTACTACAATGGCTTCTCATGGCAACAACCATGCTGATGGCACAAGGAGAAGTACCAGAATCGTTGACGAAATTGCAAGCAAATTTCGATGAGTTCTCACGAAAGAATCCTCAAGAACGTGTTTATTTGCATTTCGACAACACATCTTATTTTAAAGGTGAACATATTTACTTCAAGGCTTACGTCGTTGATGATGCTACGTTGAAACCGTCCGACATGAGCCGCATCCTTTACGTAGAGCTGGTTAACCCTATCGGTTATCCCGTTGAGAGACTGAAACTGATGGTGAGAAATGGGCAAACCAGCGGCTCTTTCCTCTTGAAAGACACACTCAATGCGGGCTTTTATGAAGTACGTGCCTATACGTCGTGGATGCTTAACTTCGTCCCAGGCAATGGACATGGATGGAATAACCTGACCAAAATCCTATCCAGAGAGTTCTACGGTGAGCGGTTCCAGCATTACCTCCGTGGCAATGCAGGTATTTTTAGTCGAGTGTTTCCCGTCTATGAGGGTGTTGACTATGGGCGATACGATCAGAAGCGTATCCCTCGCCTTCCGAAGGCTACAGCCTCATTGGTGGAAAAAAAGAAGGACAAATTGAAGATAGACTTCTATCCAGAAGGCGGAAACTTGGTGCGAGGCATTCCTACACGTGTGGCATTCCAGGCGCGAACCCCAGAAGGGCGTTCCTTAAATATCGAGGGCAAACTCATACGTAAGGGAAAGGAGATCGGCATGTTTAAGTCTTTTTATGGTGGAAGGGGCGTGTTCTCTTTCACCAGTGACGAGAGTGATGAGGTGGAAGAGGAACTCATGCGTGACTTGAAGCTGGAAGTGAACTATGAGGGAAAGGATTATACTTTTCGTTTGCCCAAGGCACATAGGCGTGGGTATGTACTCAACGTACTATCTATTGGTGAGAGTCTCAATGCGACAGTCGCTCGTAATGACCAGACAAAAGGCGAACTGCTTGGATTGAGCGTCACTTCACGAGGAATTACACTTTATAATGAGGTTTTAGACCTACGTAATAATACGAGTAATGGCTTCAAGATTGACAAGTCGGAGTTGCAGACGGGTGTTAACATCTTCACTTTATATAATATAGAAGGCAAGGTGATTGCCCAACGCGAGGTGTTTGTCAACAATCACGACATGGACGGCAAACGGTTGCGTATCATCGTTCCTGACTCGTCGACAACCATTAAGCCTTACGGCAAAATGACACTCCAATGCCAGTTGGTCGATGCTGAGGGTAATCCTATCCAAGAGAAAGGTAAATTCTGCATGGCTGTCACCGACGGACAATACCGTGATGGCACCTATGCTGACGACAATGTGTTGTCTTATCTATTACTCTCAAGCGAAGTAAAGGGATTTATTCCTCATCCAGAGTATTATTTTGAGGCAGACGATAACGAGCATCGCACAGCTCTCGACCTGTTGCTCATGGTGCAGGGATGGACTCGTTACGACTTTGAAAACATGATGAGTGGAAAGCCTTGGTCGCCTCTCATGGCTGTGGAGCGTGGCTTGAATTTCCGTGGGCGTGTGGTAGACGACCATGGGGAATATGAATACTCATTGTGGAAAAACTTGAAAACTCCAATGTGGGTGTATAATGAACTATCCACGCCTTACAAGACATTCAGCCATGCAGAAGTAAAGACCGACTCCTTAGGATTCTTCATGTTTAACGTTAATCCCTTCTTCGGTGAGAGTCGCATGGCACTGACACTCAATAAAGAGAGTGCCGAGAAAATTGGGCACAGGAAGGCGGGCGTGGCAGGACACCTCTTCTCAGTGTTCAAAAATAGGCGTCCTTCCTATCTTGTGGGTAAGCACATCATTCCGCTTAACCCCTATTCACCCGTAGCCCGCAACTATGACTATTATGAGACACGTGGGTTGATGGAGACCGTTGATAAGAATATCTTTCGAGATGGTTACATGGCAAAAACAGGAGGGATAGGAAATGTGTTCGTATATGATGACAAAAGCCAGACATTCATTACTCCTGAGGTGAAGGTGGTGGGAAGAAGAGGATGGGCGGACTTCCGACAAATAAAACCCGTGGCTGTGATTGACGTATATGACATGATGACCCACCTCTCTAATGTGTTTGGTTCCATCAACGACTTCCATTTCACTGGAGACAACTTCACCCTCATCGGCAATGACGCACATGTGGGTGGATGGTGGCAACCGGGAGCAGAACGTGATAGCAGCATTCAGAATAACTTTAACGATGACCGCTTCTTCTTCGATATGTGGCGCTACCGACATGAACTGGATAGTATGTCCTCAAAACCTATACCGACAAATTCTGCTGACTATCGGAAAATAAATTCCCAACGTATTTGGAACAAGTTTCATAAACATAGCGATTATAATTTTGATTGGTCATACCTGTCTTATTTCAATTACAATAAAATATTATTGCTCCTTGGCCTTGATGGGGCGACTCTTCGGTTCGTGGACTCTCCTGTATATGGAAATCAGCATAGTTACGTTCCCCAAAGGTATGGCCTTAAAGAGAACCTTCCACCTGGAATGGATTTTTTCCCTCCTGATGTCAATTTCAGAAAGCTCTATCTATATGCCGATACAAAAGACCGTTCTCTCATCCATCAAGAAGGGAAGTATCGTGAACGATTGTACCATTATAGTTATTCGAATCCTCAAATTTATGACCAACCACTTACGTCTATCGTTAATTTCAAGACCGAAGACATCTATCCTTCAGGCTTCCCTGAGCCCGACTTCTATGGTTTCCGCATCAACTTCCAAGGATTTAGTGTTCCTGATGAGTTCTATTGTGTGGATTATAGCAATGAGCCTTTACCAGTGGAGGGTGACTATCGCCGCACTATCTATTGGAATCCATCAGTCACCACCAATGAAAATGGCCATGCACAAGTGACGTTCTATAACAATGGTTTCACTAATAATATTGCTGTTTCTGCCGAGGGGTTGACAGAGAAAGGGTTTATCATTCAAGAGAAATGACAAAAAAGGTTTTCGTTTTATGGTTGGGCATGATGCTTTTCACATTTAAAGTTTCAGCCCAACTTCATATCGTTTCACGAGTGGTGGATGTGAAATCTGGTGAGCCGTTGCCCTTTGCATCTATTTATATCAATGGTGAGAGGAATACAATCACTAATGAGGAAGGGGAATTTGTTATAGATGCCGATTCCACAGACATTCTTCGCGTCACTTATGTGGGCTATCGTAAGTTGATGGTAGCCGCAATGGAGGTTGGCAACAAGATTTGCCTTAGTACTGAAGGATATGCCCTCGGAGAAGTAGAGGTGTTCGGAACCGACTATTTCATTAATAAACTTGTGAAAAGAATCAAGAAGGAATACAAGAAGTACAAAAGGAAAGAGGTCAACTTCTTCTATCGACAGACCAGCCGTGCGGGGCTTACCAGTACTTCGTTTCTTGAGGCATTCTTCACGGCTCGCCCAGCTGTACAACTGCGCAAACTCTCCTTTGCTACGGGAAGGTTTATGACAGTGGCAGGTGAGCTCACGGTCAACCCCATCAATTATTTCACTTTCGTAGAGGTTCCTCTATCTTCTTACACCACTCCGTCACAAACTAACGACTTGATGCCATTGATGAATGACTACCAGAGGTATTACCTTACGAACTGCCAGACCATGAGTGATGGCGAAAGAAAGGTTTATGTCATCTCTTTTGACCTCAAGAGTCCAAGACTCAAGGGCATTGAAGCTCGTCTTTATATCGATAGCGAGACGTTTCAATTGTTGAAATATGAGGGGCGGGGAATGAGAAATGCGGTGCGAAATAATTACCAAGGCCGTGTCCGCATTGTTCCAATAGACTATTCCTTTGTTGTGAATTACCAGTTTGTGAATGAGTATACGGAGGTGCAGAGTGTTCATTTCAAGGTCGATTTCATGGATGAAAGAAAACATTTTGAGACAACGGGCATACTCTATAATGTAGGAGAGCGGTTTGTAAAGAGCAACCACAAAATGAAATTTGAGGATAACATCATTGATGTCATCAAGAACCAAGACTATGACCCTATGTTTTGGAATAAGAATGAGATAGTGAAGCGCACACCCTTAGAAGAAGAGGCTATCGGACTCTTTGATCGCGATAACCTCTTTGGGATATTCTAACTGGTTTTTTTGTTTAAAGATTCAACACCCAACCATTAGTAAACAAAGATTTTATAATCCTTTACGCTACCTGGTGCACCCTGTTCGGCACGTGGAAGATACTCTAACGCCCTGACAGTCTTTACAGAACCGAGGTCGATGACGATGAGATGGGGGAATCCTGCGCCCTTTGTGGTCTGCCAATATGTACTCTCTTGCAAGTCATAAACCTTGTCGAGCGTGTGGTTTCCATTCTCGTTTTCAGAGTCAGCGTATTTGGCAATCCATGGTTCACGACTTAAACGCTTGCCATCTGTGCCCTGCAAGTATAATTCCGCAATAGCAGCTACATCATCTCCACTCTGGGTAGAGTTGATTTCAATAGCTAAATAACGACCTTTTGCTGCTTGCGGGAATGTGATAGTTTGCCAACCATTACCAGCCTTGAATTGTGAACTGATAATTGGTGTTTGCGAATTGAGGTCGGGCTTGTCGCCGATATTGTTGTGTTTGTTGCTCTTTTCCAATTGCAACTTGTTCAACTCAGGCTTGTCTTGTCCCCAAACAACTGGTTCTTTCGGACCAACAACGTCGAGAACAATCACTTCATTCTTACCTTTCTTCAGCCAACACCCAGGTATGTATAGTGTTTGTTGTGGCCCAATCGACCAGATACGTCCCATAGCATGGCCATTGACATATACTTGTCCCTTTCCCCATGTCTCGAAGTTGAGGAATGTGTCGCCCACCTTATTGATATTAAAATAACCACGATAGTAGCCGCGACCACCCATCATCTTGGCGTCTTCTTTGAAATTTTCTATATACTCATTGTTTTCTGTAGCAGATGCACGATGAAGAGCAAGTAGAGCTGTTTCGTACTTATCGTTGACGAAATATTTCTCCCAACCTTTTAATGAGTAAGTAACATCATGCTTGCCTACCTTGGAACTGATGGTAACATTTCCGACGATACCCTTGAAGTCCTTGATGGCTCGCCCAAAGTTGATACGCCCCATTGCCTCGACTACAATCACAAGTAATGAACCTGCCTTTGTAGGAGGAATCGTAAGACTCTTCTCATTCTTCACACGGTCAATCTTACCTATATACTTGCCATCAATAAATACCTGAGCAAAGTCGTGGAATTCGGCTGTAAGCACACTCGATACGGGTAGCTCTGGCAGCATGGTATAATAGGCGGCATACCCCCAACCTAAATTGTGAGCTTCAAAAGTAAGGTCATCTACGTTGCCATCAGTATTCAGACCACCATTTGCATACATCAGCGGTGCAAACTCCTTCAACTCGAACTTCGGTATGGTGATAATAGGCATGGGAGCCTTCGGAACGGCAGGCATCTTTTTACCGCCATTGTATTTCTCCATCATCTTGCGCAACTCCCAGAACTTCGGAGTGGCGAGACCCCATTCGTTGATAGGTGCATCGTAGTCGTAAGAAGTAACATCTGGTGCAAAGCCCGGTGAGTTTGCTCCTGCCCAATGGCCGAAGGAAGTTCCGCCGTGCGTCATATAGAGTGAGAAAGAAATACCTTTGGAAAGCATTTCGTCCATACCGTCAACCATATCTTTAGCAGGACGCGTTTCATGGCGAGCCCCCCATTTGTCGAACCAACCACTCCAGAACTCAGAACACATCTTAGGAGCATCGGGACGAAGTTCTCCTAAACGACGGAATTGGTTGTCGATATTGGCACCAGTACCAAAATTCATCGTCCAAAAAAGGTCATCCAATCCGTTCTTTTCGAAGTTAGAGCTCCAGTCACATTGGAATAAAGCCAATTCTTTACCATAGATTCCGCGCAAACAATCACGGATTTCCGAAACGTAAGGTTTGTCCTCACCATAGCTTCCGTATTCGTTCTCTACTTGCACCATGATAATCGGTCCACCGTTTTGTATGGTCAGCGGAGCGAGTTGTTCACCCACTTTCTCTTCGAATATCTTCACGCGTTCCATAAAATAGGGATCGCGCTCACGAAGTTTGATGTCTTTTTTCTTCAATAGCCACCAAGGCAGACCACCCATTTCCCATTCCGCGCAAACGTATGGACCAGGGCGAACGATGACATACATTCCGTTCTTTTGAGCCAAACGACAGAATTCAGCTACATCGTTGTTGCCCGTGAAATCGAATTGTCCTTCAGCCTGTTCGTGAATATTCCAGAAAATATAGATACATACGGCATTCATGCCCAATGCCTTGCACATTTTGATTCGATGTTCCCAATAGGGACGAGGAATGCGAGGATAATGAACTTCGGCAGCTTTCACGATGAAAGGTTCACCATTTAACAGGAACGTACCCTTTCCTATAGTGAAATTACCGCCATTTTTCTTGGCTGCCATTGATGTAGCAGGCATTGTCAACATGGCCATTGACAAGCATAAAATGGAAATCAATCTTGATAGTTTCATGTTTGTTATAGTTTGTAATAGATGTTTTCGAGTTATTATATCATTTGCAAAAGTAATGAAAAAATATGAATTCCCGAGATATTTTTGAAAATAAGTTGTCTCAAAATCCTTCCATGTCTATTTTTGTTGGCAAAATTTTGCTTGTTTGATTTAAAAATAATACCTTTGCAAAAAATATTATGGAATATACAACAAATTAAAACAAGAACAAATGGCAGATAAAAATAATCCACAACAAGGTCAGTTCCAATTAGGTATTCGACCGGAAGTAGCTCAAGGCCTTTATAGCAATCTCGCTTTGATTAGTCATTCACATAGCGATTTCGTCATTGATTTCGCACAGGCTTTACCAGGAATGCCTAAACCCGATGTATGTAGCAGAATCATTTTGGCTCCCGAACACGCAAAGCGTTTGTTGGCAGCATTACAAGACAATATTTATAAGTACGAACAAGAGTTTGGACGCATAGAAATAAACAATCAAGCACCTCGCACGATAGCTCCATTTGGTACTAATAAGGGACAAGCATAGTTTAATTATATAAAACAAACGTTAAATTAGTCTATATTTTGCAAATTTCCGCAATGTATAGACTTTTTTGTTTGTTATAAATTAGGTGGTTTGATGGAAAGTTAGTACCTTTGCAGCCCGAAACGCCTTGTTGTGTCCTTATTATATATATAAGGAGAAGTAGGCTTTCTAAATAACTCGATTCTAACGATAAAAAATATATAAATTAAAAAAGTAAAATTATGCCTACTATTTCACAGTTAGTAAGAAAAGGCAGAAAGGACTTGGTAGACAAGAGCAAGTCACCCGCTTTGGATTCATGTCCTCAGCGTCGTGGTGTTTGCGTTCGTGTTTACACAACAACTCCAAAGAAGCCTAATTCGGCAATGCGTAAGGTTGCCCGTGTTCGTTTGACAAACCAGAAGGAAGTAAACTCCTACATCCCAGGAGAAGGACACAACCTTCAGGAACACTCTATCGTTTTGGTACGTGGTGGTCGTGTAAAAGACCTCCCAGGTGTACGTTATCACATCGTTCGTGGTACTCTTGATACCGCTGGCGTAGCAAACCGCACACAACGTCGTTCTAAGTACGGCGCAAAACGTCCAAAGGCTAAGAAGTAAACAATAGAGAATTGAGGTTTTGAGTTTAGAGAGTTGGGTAAGCATGTAGAGATACAGTTTCGGAACTACGGTTCGTAGTATAGAACCAAAACTCAAAACCCCATCATCTACTACCAAAGAAAAAGAAAATAACCGTTTTGCTGGAGATTTGTTAATTAAAAGGTTGAGTAAATGTTCGAGAGCGGACGTTGAAGAACGTAAATAGACAGCCCCAAGCAGAAGTAATTTATAAATAAAATGAGAAAAGCAAAACCAAAGAAGCGTCTGGTATTGCCAGACCCAGTTTTCAACGACACAAAGGTGTCAAAGTTCGTAAACCATTTGATGTATGACGGAAAGAAGAATACATCTTATGAAATTTTCTACAAAGCTCTTGATTTGGTAAAGGAAAAGATGGCTAAGGAAGAGAAAGCTCCCCTTGAGATTTGGAAGCAAGCCTTAGACAACATTACCCCACAAGTGGAGGTAAAGAGCCGTCGTATCGGTGGTGCAACATTCCAGGTACCTACGGAAATCCGTCCTGACCGTAAGGAGAGTGTTTCTATGAAGAATATGATTAATTTCGCCCGTAAACGTGGTGGAAAGAGCATGGCTGAGAAGCTGGCTGCCGAAATTATGGATGCCTACAACAACCAAGGTGGTGCTTTCAAGCGTAAGGAAGATATGCACCGTATGGCTGAGGCTAACCGCGCATTTGCTCACTTCAGATTCTAAGAGGATTAAGGTAAAAGGATAACAGTTTAAAAGAATAACATTACAAATTAAACAATGGCAAATCGCGATTTACATTTAACACGAAACATTGGTATTATGGCTCACATCGATGCCGGTAAGACCACGACGTCTGAACGTATCTTGTTCTATACGGGAAAGACTCACAAGATTGGCGAGGTACATGATGGAGCTGCAACCATGGACTGGATGGCACAAGAGCAGGAGAGAGGTATTACCATTACTTCTGCTGCAACAACGTGTAACTGGACATGGAATAACAAACAATATAAGATTAACTTGATAGACACTCCGGGGCACGTTGACTTCACCGCAGAGGTAGAGCGTTCATTGCGCGTCTTGGATGGTGCTATTGCTACTTATTCCGCTGCTGACGGTGTGCAACCCCAGTCAGAGACTGTTTGGCGCCAAGCCGATAAGTATAATGTACCACGTATCGGATACGTGAACAAGATGGACCGTTCTGGTGCAGACTTCTTCGGTACAGTAAAGCAAATGGAGGAAATCTTAGGTGCAAATCCTTGCCCTGTACAGATTCCTATCGGTGCTGAAGAAAACTTCAAGGGCGTTATTGACCTCATCAAGATGAAGGCTATCCTTTGGCACGATGAGACCATGGGTGCTGAGTATGACGTGGAAGAGATTCCCGCAGACCTTTTGGATGAGGCTAATGAGTGGCGCGAGAAGATGATTGAGCAAGCTGCTAACTATGATGATGACTTGATGGAGAAGTATCTCGACGGTCAGGAAATCTCAGAGGAGCAGATTATCGCCGCTATTCGTAAGGGAACTATCGCCATGGATTTGACTCCAATGACTTTGGGTTCTTCTTATAAGAATAAAGGTGTTCAACCATTGCTCGATTATACTTGTGCATTCCTTCCTTCTCCTCTTGATACAGAGGCTGTTGTTGGTACTAATCCCAACACCGATGAGGAGGAAAGCAGAAAGCCATCTGAAACAGAACCTACCGCAGCACTCGCATTTAAGATTGCTACTGATCCATATATGGGTCGTTTGGTATTCTTCCGCGTTTACTCTGGTAAGGTAACTGCCGGTTCTTACGTTTACAATCCCCGTTCTGGCAAGAAAGAGCGTATCAGCCGCTTGTTCCAAATGAACTCCAACAAGGAAATTCCTATGGAGAGCATTGATGCAGGTGACATTGGCGCAGGTGTAGGTTTCAAGGATATTCACACTGGTGATACGCTTTGTGATGAAGCACATCCCATCGTGTTGGAATCCATGACATTCCCAGACACCGTGATTTCTATCGCCGTTGAACCAAAGAGTCAGGCTGACATCGCCAAACTTGACAATGGTCTCGCTAAGTTGGCAGAGGAAGACCCAACCTTCACCGTTCGTACCGATGAGCAGAGTGGTCAAACCATTATCTCTGGTATGGGTGAGCTTCACCTTGACATTATCATCGACCGTCTGAAGCGTGAATTCAAGGTTGAATGTAACCAAGGAAAGCCACAGGTGAACTATAAGGAAGCTATTACCAAGACCATTAACCTCCGCGAAGTTTATAAGAAGCAGAGTGGTGGACGTGGTAAGTTTGCTGACATCATCGTGAACATCGGTCCTCGTGACGAAGATTACACGGAGACTCCATTGCAATTCGTGAACGAAGTGAAGGGTGGTAACATTCCTAAGGAATTCATCCCTGCTATTCAGAAGGGCTTCGAAAGTGCCATGAAGAATGGTGTATTGGGTTCATATCCTATGGATAGCATGAAGGTGACTGTCGTTGACGGTAGCTTCCACCCAGTAGACTCAGACCAATTGTCATTCGAACTTGCCGCAATCAACGCATATCGCAATGCTTGTCCAAAGGCAGGTCCTGTATTGATGGAGCCTATTATGAAGGTTGAAGTTGTTACTCCAGAAGAGAACATGGGTGATGTAATCGGCGACTTGAACAAGCGTCGTGGACAAGTAGAGGGTATGGATGAGGCACGTAGTGGTGCTCGCATCGTGAAGGCTATGGTTCCACTGGCAGAAATGTTCGGTTATGTAACCGCATTGCGTACCATTACCTCTGGTCGTGCAACAAGTTCCATGGAATATGATCATCACGCTCCCGTATCAAGTTCTATTGCTAAGGCAGTGCTTGAGGAAGTGAAGGGTCGCGTAGATCTTGTATAAGGAAATACTTGTGAGGTGTCATTGAGCGAATGACTCTTTAGTGGCACCTCTTTATAATCATTCTATAACACATTATTAATAATTATGAGTCAAAAAATCAGAATCAAGCTGAAGAGTTACGACCACAAGTTGGTTGACAAGTCAGCAGAGAAAATCGTTAAAGCAGTGAAGGCTACAGGTGCCGTTGTTAGTGGTCCAATTCCATTGCCAACACACAAGCGCATCTACACCGTAAACCGCAGTACGTTCGTGAACAAGAAAGCACGTGAGCAATTTCAGCTCTCTAACTTCAAGCGTCTTATCGACATCTACAGTTCTACTTCCAAGACTGTTGATGCATTGATGAAGCTCGAACTCCCCAGTGGTGTTGAAGTTGAAATCAAAGTGTAGTCTGTTTCATAGACAACTAAATAAGACAAGAGGGCTCAGGTCTATATGGCGGAGTCCTCTTGTTGATGTTTACGAGAGCTATATGATATGTTTACGCGTGCTAAATGATATGTTTACGATGGCCAAATAGTATGTTTACCTTTCACAAACATAGTATTTGTTGAACGCTTTTTTTATATATGGCAAGTTTTTTACAAGATGTAATGTTCAATTAGAATCGTGTTGTAAAAAATACTTTATTAAAAATATATAAAAAAGTTTGGTTGAAAGGAAAATAATTCGTAACTTTGCAATCCAAAAGTGGGTATTGCGCTGGCTTGAATGCTAACAATACGCTGATAAAGAACAACTTAACCTTCAAATGAGAAGAAGTGAGCGTTTCTTTTTAAGTGTGTTTTTATGCATGATTGCGCGCTAAAACTTAAAAAGAAACAGAATATTATTCATATTATTATTTAATTTTTAAACTGAAATGCCAGGATTAATTGGAAAAAAAATCGGAATGACATCCGTTTTCAGTGCCGACGGTAAAAATGTACCGTGCACTGTTATCGAAGCTGGTCCTTGTGTTGTAACTCAGGTTAAGACTATCGAGAAGGATGGCTACAAAGCCGTTCAGTTAGGTTTCGGAGAGGCTAAGGAGAAAAGAACTACTAAGCCTTTGCAGGGAATCTTCAAGAAAGCAGGTACAACACCAAAGAAGCACTTGGCCGAGTTCAAGTTTGACGAAGAGTATAACCTCGGAGACACAATTACGGTTGATCTCTTTGCAGATGCCGAGTTTGTCGACGTAGTTGGCACTTCTAAGGGTAAAGGCTTCCAAGGAGTAGTGAAACGCCACGGTTTCGGTGGTGTGGGCCAGAGTACTCACGGTCAGGACGACCGTGCTCGTAAACCGGGATCAATCGGTGCATGTTCTTATCCAGCAAAGGTGTTCAAGGGAATGCGTATGGCTGGTCAAATGGGCGGTGACCGTGTTACGACCCAGAATCTTAGAGTGTTAAAGGTAATTCCAGAGCACAACCTCATTCTCGTGAAGGGTTCTGTAGCTGGATGCAAGGGTTCAACCGTTTTAATTCAGAAATAATGGAACTTAACGTATTAAATATTAAGGGTCAGGAAACAGGAAGAAAGGTTACGTTGGACGAATCTATCTTCGGCATTGAGCCTAATGATCACGTGCTTTATCTCGACGTTAAGCAGTATCTCGGCAACCAACGTCAAGGAACTGCCAAGGCTAAGGAAAGAAGCGAACATGCTGGTTCTACTCGCAAACTTGGTCGTCAGAAGGGTGGCGGCGGTGCACGTCACGGTGACATCAACTCTCCATTGCTTAAGGGTGGTGGTCGCGTGTTTGGACCAAAACCCCGTGATTATCGCACGAAGTTGAACAAGAAAGTAAAAGTTCTTGCACGTAAGTCTGCTCTGACTTACAAGGCACAAGAAGATGCTATCATTATCTTAGAGAACTTCACATTTGACGCCCCAAAGACAAAAGATTTTATAAATATTACTAAAAATCTTAAAGTAGAGGGCAAGAAGACTCTTCTTCTTTTGCCAAGTCTTGATAAAAATGTATATTTGTCGGCTCGTAACCTGCCACGTGCAGAGGTTATGATTGCATCTACACTCAATGCTTACAAGGTATTGAATGCTGATGTTCTTATTGTGACCGAAGATTCATTGAAATCTATCAACGAGACCTTAACCAAGTAAAATAGAGGAGATTATTAGAAATGGCATTTATCATTAAACCATTAGTCACCGAAAAGATGACTTCACTCACGGAGAAGCGACCCAATTGCTTCGGTTTTATTGTACGCCCAGAAGCCAATAAACTCCAGATCAAGGAAGAGGTCGAGAAGTTGTATAACGTTACCGTGGTAAGTGTAAATACGATGAACTACGCTGGTAAGCGCGTGAGTCGTTACACACGTTCAGGTCTCACAAGAGGACAGAAGAACGCGTTCAAAAAAGCAATCGTCTTGCTGAAGGAAGGCGAAACAATTGATTTCTATAGCAATATTTAATAAAAAATGGCAGTACGTAAATTAAAACCGGTTACTCCGGGACAAAGGCACAAAGTTATTGGCACATTCGAAGAAATTACTGCATCTGTGCCAGAGAAGTCTCTCGTTTTCGGAAAACGCTCTACTGGTGGTAGAAATAACACTGGTAAGATGACTGTTCGCTACAGAGGTGGCGGTCATAAGAGAAAGTACCGTCTTATTGACTTTAAACGAGAGAAAGATGGTGTTCCAGCAGTGGTGAAGACAATCGAGTACGATCCGAACCGTTCGGCTCGTATCGCCTTGTTGTTCTACGCTGATGGTGAAAAACGTTACATTATTGCTCCTAACGGACTGCAAGTAGGTATGAAACTGATGTCAGGCGCAGAGGCTGCCCCTGAAGTAGGTAATACCTTGCCATTGGCAAACATCCCAGTTGGTACCGTGATTCACAATATTGAATTGCGTCCAGGCCAGGGTGCTCTGCTCGTTCGTTCGGCTGGTAATTTTGCTCAGTTGACATCTCGTGAAGGAAATTACTGTGTAATCAAACTTCCTTCTGGTGAGACTCGTCAAATTCTCTCTGCTTGCAAGGCTACAATCGGTAGTGTAGGTAATTCTGACCATGCATTGGAGCAGTCTGGTAAGGCTGGACGCTCTCGTTGGTTGGGACGTCGTCCTCACAACCGTGGTGTTGTAATGAACCCACACGACCACCCAATGGGTGGTGGCGAAGGCCGTCAATCTGGAGGTCATCCTCGTTCGCGCAAAGGTTTGTATGCTAAAGGTCTCAAGACCCGCTCGCCAAAGAAGCATTCAAGCAAGTACATTATTGAAAGAGCAAGTAAGAAATAAGTTAACAAGAGTAAATTATGAGTCGATCCTTAAAAAAAGGCCCCTATATCAACGTGTCGCTTGAGAAGAAGATTCTCGCCATGAATGAGAGTGGCAAGAAGACCGTGGTTAAGACATGGGCCAGAGCATCAATGATTTCCCCAGATTTCGTGGGACACACTGTTGCAGTTCATAACGGAAATAAATTCATCCCTGTTTACATCACTGAGAACATGGTAGGCCATAAGTTGGGAGAGTTCGCTCTTACCCGCAAGTTCGGTGGTCATGCTGGAAATAAGAAGTAACCGGGAAAACCATTTAAAATGAAAAAATAATCAAATGGGAGCAAGAAAAAGACTAGCTGCAGAAAAAAGAAAGGCAGCCCTTAAAAATATGTACTTCGCGAAGCTCAATGGAGTTCCCTCTTCGCCCCGTAAGATGCGCTACGTTGTAGACATGATTCGTGGATTAGAGGTAAACCGCGCTCTCGGAGTATTGAGATTCTCCAAGAAGGCAGCTGCTGCAGATGTTGAGAAACTACTGCGTTCAGCCATCGCCAACTGGGAAGCTAAGAATGACCGTAAGGCAGAGGACGGCGAGTTGTTCGTCACCCGCGTATTCGTAGACGAAGGTGTTACCATGAAGCGCATGCGCCCAGCACCCCAGGGACGTGGATATCGCATCCGCAAGCGTTCTAATCATGTGACATTGTTTGTAGATACTAAACCAAAAGACGAAAAAGAATAAGTATGGGACAGAAAGTTAATCCAATAAGCAACCGACTTGGTATCATCCGTGGATGGGATTCAAATTGGTACGGTGGCAAGAATTTCGGTGACAACCTTGTGGAGGACATGAAAATCCGCAAGTACCTGAACGAGCGTTTGGCAAAGGCCAGCGTGTCAAAGATTGTCATTGAGCGTACGTTGAAACTCGTTACCATTACTATTTGCACCGCTCGTCCGGGTATCGTCATTGGTAAAGGTGGTCAAGATGTTGACAAATTGAAGGAAGAGCTGAAGAAACTTTACAAGAAGGACATTCAGATCAATATCTATGAGGTAAAGAAGCCAGAACTGGATGCAACGATTGTTGGTACCAACATCGCTCGTCAGGTAGAAGGTAAGATTGCTTATCGCCGTGCCATCAAGATGGCTATTCAAAACACGATGCGTGCTGGTGCAGAAGGCATCAAGGTGCAAATCTGTGGTCGTTTGAATGGTGCTGAAATGGCTCGTAACGAAATGTACAAGGAAGGCCGTACTCCATTGCACACATTCCGCGCAGACATCGACTATTGCCAGACAGAGGCTCTCACAAAGGTGGGATTGTTAGGCATCAAGGTTTGGATTTGCCGTGGTGAAGTTTATGGAAAGCGTGACCTCACCCAGACCTATGCTCAGGAGAAGCAAGGCGGTGGCCGTTCAAACAACAACGGTGGTCGCAATGGTCGTGGCGGTAATCGCAAGAGAAACAATAACCGTTAAATGTAAGAAGTTATCATGTTACAGCCAAAAAGAGTAAAATATAGAAGACCTCAAGACGGTCGTGGCAACAAAGGCAATGCCAGTCGTGGCACCCAGTTGGCTTTCGGCTCGTTCGGTATCAAGACGCTTGAGGCAAAATGGATAGATAGCCGCCAGATTGAGGCAGCTCGTGTAGCGGTAAACCGTTACATGAACCGTGAAGGTCAGGTTTGGATTCGCATCTTCCCTGATAAGCCAATCACCCGTAAGCCTGCGGATGTCCGCATGGGTAAAGGTAAAGGTGATCCCGCAGGATGGGTTGCTCCTGTTACCCCTGGCCGTATCCTCTTTGAAGTAGAAGGTGTTCCTTTTGATGTGGCAAAAGAGGCTCTCCGTCTCGGCGCACAGAAACTACCTGTAAAGACAAAGTTTGTTGTTAGACGTGATTACGATAAAAACGCATAAGGTATGAAAAGTAATGAAGTAAGAGAACTCGACACTAAGAGTTTGGAAGAAAAATTGGAGAATACAGTTGAGCAATTGCACCAATTGAAGTTGACACATTCAATTTCTCCTCTTGAAAATCCATCACAATTGAAGGCCTTACGTCGTGATATCGCTCGTATGAAAACAGAACTCCGCATGAGAGAACTTAACAAATAACAATGGTCCAGATGGAAACAAGAAATTTAAGAAAAACAAGACAGGGTGTCGTTATCAGCAACAAGATGGATAAAACCATTGTTATTGCGGCTAAGTTCAAGGAGAAACACCCTATTTACGGTAAGTTTGTCCAGAAGACAAAGAAGTATCACGCTCACGATGAGAAGAATGAAGCCAACATCGGCGATACCGTTCTCATTATGGAAACCCGTCCATTGCTTACAGTATGTGATAACAGCGGCGCTCGCGAGGCTCTTTGCATTAGGGTTTTGGGCGGTACTCGTCGTCGTTATGCAAGTGTTGGTGACGTGATTGTCGTTGCTGTCAAGAACGTTATCCCATCAAGTGATTTGAAAAAGGGTGCAGTATCAAAGGCTTTGATTGTTCGCACAAAGAAGGAGATTCGCCGTGCCGATGGTTCTTACATCCGTTTCGACGACAACGCTTGTGTGCTTTTGAACAATGCAGGTGAACTTCGCGGAAGCCGTATCTTCGGTCCTGTTGCCCGTGAGTTGCGCGCCGTTAATATGAAAGTCGTTTCTTTGGCACCTGAGGTTCTTTAATAATAATAATGTAAAGAAGAAATGAGTAAGATACATATCAAGAAAGACGACAAGGTCATTGTCCTTGCAGGTGATGATAAGGGCAAGACTGGTAAAGTGCTGAAAGTACTCGTTGCCAAGAATCGTGCTATCGTTGAAGGTGTCAACATCGTATCCAAGAGCACGAAGCCTTCTGCAAAACATCCTCAGGGTGGTATTATCAAGCAAGAGGCTCCAATCCATATCTCAAATTTGAGTTTGATTGATCCTAAGAGTGGAAAGCCTACCCGCATTTCCGTTAAGCATGAGGGTAAGAATGTGGTTCGTATAGCAAAGAAATCAGGAGAGGAGATTAAATAATGGAAACAGCACAATTAAAGAAAGAGTATAAGGAGAAGATTGCTCCCGCACTCCAAAAGCAGTTCAATTATAAGTCTGCCATGCAGATTCCTGTCTTGAAGAAGATCGTTATCAACCAAGGTTTGGGTGACGCTACTCAAGATAAGAAAATCATTGATGTGGCAATTAACGAAATCACTACTATCACAGGTCAGAAGGCTGTGGCAACTTATTCTAAGAAAGACGTTGCTAATTTCAAGCTTCGTAAGAAGATGCCTATCGGCGTGATGGTTACTTTGCGTCGTGAGCGCATGTATGAGTTCCTTGAGAAACTCGTGCGCGTTGCCTTGCCACGTATTCGTGACTTCAAGGGCGTTGAGACAAAGTTCGACGGTCGTGGAAACTATACGCTTGGTATTCAGGAGCAGATTATCTTCCCTGAAATCAACTTAGATAACATTGACCGCATCCAAGGTATGAACATTACTTTCGTTACGTCTGCAAGGACTGATGAAGAAGGTTTCGCTTTGCTCAAGGCATTTGGTATTCCATTCAAGAACGCTAAAAACGATTAAGTAATATGGCAAAAGAATCAATGAAAGCCCGTGAGGTGAAGCGTGCTAAGCTCGTTGCTAAATATGCTGAAAAACGCGCTGCTTTGAAGAAAATCATCGCTACCGCAGAAGATCCCGCAGAAGCATACGAGGCTGCTCGCAAACTTCAGGCTATTCCAAAGAATGCAAATCCTATCCGTCTGCACAACCGTTGCAAGATCACTGGTCGTCCTAAAGGATACATGCGCCAGTTTGGTCTTTCTCGTATCCAGTTCCGTGAGATGGCTTCAGCTGGTTTGATTCCTGGAGTAAAGAAGGCAAGTTGGTAATACACAAAGGACCAAACCTTGGAGGTTGAATTCCATGGTTTGGGTCCTTATACTAAATAATGAAGATATTTGATTTTTAATATTGTCGGGGAAGTCCCGATCAATTAAACATTTTATTTATATGACAGATCCAATAGCAGATTATCTGACAAGACTTAGGAACGCTATTATGGCACATCACCGTGTGGTTGAAGTTCCTGCGTCAAACTTGAAGAAGGAAATCACTAAGATCCTCTTCGAGAAAGGATACATCTTGAACTACAAGTTCATTGAAGATGGTCCTCAGGGTACAATCAAAGTTGCGTTGAAGTATGACCCTGCAACGAAAACCAACGCTATCAAGTGTTTGAAGCGTGTGTCTACACCAGGTCTTCGTAAGTACACTGGTTACAAAGACATGCCGAGAGTAATTAACGGACTGGGTATTGCAATTTTATCCACGTCTAAAGGTGTAATGACTAACAAGGAAGCTGCCGAGTTGAAAATCGGCGGTGAGGTTCTTTGCTATGTTTATTAATTGGAGGATAGAATATGTCAAGAATAGGAAAATTGCCAATTAATATACCTGCAGGTGTTACCGTTACTTGTGACAAGGGTGTCGTAACCGTTAAGGGTCCTAAGGGAGAACTTACGCAGAAGGTTGACTCTTCAATCAAGGTTAAGATTGAGAATGGTATCATTTCTTTTGAGATTGATGAGAATAGCCCTGTAAATGTTAAGCAGAAGCAAGCTTTCCACGGATTGTACCGTGCACTTGTTAATAACATGGTGGTAGGAGTAAGCGAGGGTTTCAAGAAAGAGTTGGAATTGGTAGGTGTTGGTTATCGTGTTAGCAACCAAGGTAACATCCTTGAGTTCGCTCTCGGTTATACACACCCAATCTTCCTTCAATTGCCCGCCGAAGTTAAGGTAGAAACTAAGTCTGAACGTAACCAGAATCCTCAAATCATTCTGGAGAGTTGCGATAAGCAATTGCTCGGACTCATTTGTGCGAAGATTCGTTCTTTCCGTATGCCTGAACCTTACAAAGGAAAAGGTGTCTTGTTCAAGGGTGAGGTTATTCGTCGTAAGTCGGGTAAGTCAGCCTCAGCTAAGTAATAATTAAAGTTAACGATTAAGGATTGATTATTATGGCAACAAAAAAAGTTGAAAGACGAATCAAAATCAAATATAGAATTCGCAAGAAAGTAAATGGTACTTCGGAGCGTCCTCGTTTGAGCGTATTCCGCAGTAACAAGCAGATTTATGCACAAGTTATCAATGATTTGACTGGAATGACACTTGCTGCAGCTTCATCTCTCGGTTTGGAGAAGATGCCAAAGAAAGAGCAAGCCTTTAAGGTTGGTGAACTTTTGGCAGAGAAAGCCATTGCTGCTGGTATTTCCGCAGTAGTGTTTGACCGTAACGGTTATCTCTATCATGGTCGCGTAAAGGAATTGGCAGAGGGTGCACGTAAAGGTGGTCTTAATTTTTAAACGATTATGGCAATGAATAAAGTTAAAGTAAATAGTGACGTTGAATTAAAAGATCGTCTGGTTGCTATCAACCGTGTTACTAAAGTAACAAAAGGTGGACGTACGTTCACATTCGCTGCCATCGTCGTTGTTGGTGATGGTAAGGGAATTGTTGGATGGGGTCTTGGAAAGGCTGGCGAAGTAACCGCAGCAATCGCTAAAGGTGTGGAGTCTGCCAAGAAAAACCTCGTAAAGGTTCCCGTTTTGAAAGGAACTATTCCTCATGAGATTGAGTGCTCATTTGGTGGTGCCCAAGTTTTGTTGAAGCCTGCTGCTGCCGGTACTGGATTGAAGGCTGGTGGTGCTATGCGTGCCGTTCTTGAAAGCGTAGGTATTACCGACGTGATTGCAAAGTCTAAAGGTTCTTCTAACGCTCACAACTTGGTTAAGGCTACAATTGCAGCTCTTAGTGATATTCGTGATGCTTATACGATTGCAGGTAATCGTGGCATTAGTATGAACAAAGTATTTAATGGATAAGGAGGAAATTCAATGGCAACAATTAAGATTAAGCAAATTAAAAGTAAGATAGGATACCCCATCGACCAGAAACGTACGCTTCAGTCTTTAGGACTTCATCGTATCTCACAGGTTGTTGAAGTTGAGGATAATCCCAGTGTCCGTGGAATGATTAAGAAAGTTCACCATTTAGTAACTGTAGTTGAATAATCTTTTAAAATTGAAGTAATTATGAAATTAAATAATTTAAAGCCAGCTGCAGGTTCTACTCACTCACGTCGCCGCATAGGCCGTGGTCCAGGTTCTGGATTAGGTGGAACTTCTACCCGTGGTCACAAGGGTGCAAAGGCTCGTTCTGGTTATAAGAGAAAGATTGGTTTTGAAGGTGGTCAGATGCCATTGCAACGCCGTGTTCCGAAGGCTGGTTTCAAGAATATCAACCACAAGGAATATTTTGCAGTTAATTTGTCTACTCTCCAGAATCTTGCAGAGACCAAGTCTCTGACAAAGATTGGAATTGAGGAACTCAGAAAATTTGGCGTAGTGAAAGGCAAAGTTTTGGTTAAGATTCTCGGAAACGGTGAATTGAAAGCCAAGATTGACGTTGAAGCTAATGCTTTCTCAAAGACAGCCGAAGAGGCAATTAAGGCAGTAGGTGGTAACGCAACTATAATCTAAGAAAATGAAGAAGTTAATAGAGTACCTGAAGAACTGTTGGAAGATTGAGGATTTGCGTCAGCGACTCCTTATTACTCTTCTGTTTACGGCTATTTATCGTTTTGGGTCGTTCGTTGTACTTCCTGGTATCAACCCGTCCATGTTGTCAAAACTACAGTCGCAAACCGCAGGCGGCTTGATGTCGCTTTTGGACATGTTCTCTGGTGGTGCATTCTCCAATGCGTCTATCTTCGCACTTGGAATCATGCCGTACATCTCTGCTTCTATCGTGATGCAACTTCTTGCCGTAGCTGTACCATATTTCCAAAAGATGCAGCGTGAAGGTGAGAGTGGTCGTAAGAAAATTAACTGGTATACCCGTATACTGACTGTTGGTATCTTGATTTTCCAAGCTCCTTCTTATTTGTACAACTTGAAAGTGCAAGCAAGTCAGGCTTTGGCAACAGGAGTATCATGGACAGTCTTCATTTTCCCAGCTACCATTATCTTGGCAGCAGGAAGTATGTTCATCCTTTGGTTGGGTGAGCGCATCACGGATAAGGGAATTGGCAATGGTATCTCACTAATCATTATGATTGGTATTATTGCTCGTCTGCCACAAGCTTTCATTCAGGAAGTAACGTCGCGATTCACGGCAATTTCTGGTGGTGGATTGGTAATGTTTATCATTGAACTTTTGATTCTCTTCGCAGTTATATGTGCGGCTATCTTGCTTGTGCAAGGAGTACGCAAGGTTCCTGTACAATATGCTAAGCGTCTTGTTGGTAACAGACAATATGGCGGTGCACGTCAGTACATCCCATTGAAATTGTTTGCCGCTAACGTGATGCCTATCATCTTTGCTCAGGCATTGATGTTTATTCCATTGGCAATTGTACAATATCAGTCTGACAATGCAAGTTGGTTAGTACGCTCTCTGTTGGATAACCGTAGTTTGTTGTATAATATAATTTATGTGATTTTGATTATCTTATTCACATATTTCTATACAGCTATTACATTGAATCCAACGCAGATGGCAGAAGACATGAAGCGTAATAATGGCTTTATCCCTGGTGTTAAGCCAGGTAAAGACACGGCAGAGTATATCGATACGATTATGTCTCGTATTACTTTCCCAGGTTCTTTGTTCATCGCTTTTATTGCAGTTATGCCAGCATTGGCTGGATTGCTTGATGTTCAACAAGCATTTTCTCAGTTCTTTGGAGGAACCTCTTTGCTGATTCTTGTGGGAGTAGTGATAGATACACTTCAACAAATAGAGAGTCACCTGATGATGCGCCATTACGATGGTTTGCTGAATTCTGGTCGTACTCGCAATGGAGGTGTTTCTGCGTATTAAGCTGATCTTGCAGAATGAAGATATTTCTGAAGACAGAAGATGAAATTGAGCTGATGCGCCGAGCCAACCAACTTGTTGGGAAGACTTTAGGCGAGTTGGCAAAACATATAAAGCCAGGGGTAACGACCCTTCAATTGGATAAAATTGCGGATGAATTCATTAGGGATCATGGAGCAATTCCAACGTTCAAGAATTTTCCCAATCCATTTGGAGGGCCATTTCCCGCCAGCATTTGTACATCGGTAAATGATGTTGTAGTGCATGGCGTTCCTGATAGTAAAACTGTTCTCAAAGATGGAGATATAATTTCCATTGATTGCGGAACATTACTTGATGGCTTCAATGGAGACTCATGCTATACTTTTTGTGTAGGAGATGTTTCACCAGAAGTTCGTCAACTGCTCAAGATAACAAAGGAGTCTCTCTATTTGGGTATTGAGCAAGCTACTGCAGGAAAAAGGGTAGGAGATATAGGAGATACTGTTCAAACCTATTGTGAATCTCATGGATATGGGGTTGTTCGTGAACTCACAGGACACGGCATCGGCAAAGAAATGCATGAAGACCCGCAGATACCCAATTATGGTAGAAGAGGTAACGGCGCATTATTAAAAAGTGGAATGTGCATAGCCATTGAACCAATGATTACGATGGGAAATAGACAGATTTGGATGATGCCCGACAAATGGACTATCCGTACAAGAGACGGAAAACCTGCGGCACATTTCGAACATACTATAGCTATCCGAAGAGGCAAAGCAGAGATTTTATCTTCGTTTGATGAAGTAGAACAATTAGAAGGAGTATTGTATTAAGAATAAATATGGCAAAACAATCAGCTATTGAACAAGACGGAACGATCATTGAGAGCCTTTCAAATGCTATGTTCCGAGTGGAGCTTGAAAATGGAGTGCAAATCATTGCACACATCTCTGGAAAGATGCGAATGCACTACATTAAAATCCTGCCTGGTGACAAAGTGAAGGTTGAGATTAGCCCTTATGATCTTACTAAAGGGAGAATAGTGTTTAGATACAAATAATCAATAAAGATATGAAGACGAGAGCATCAATTAAGAAACGCACACCCGACTGCCAGATTGTACGTCGTAAAGGTCGTCTGTTCGTTATCAACAAGAAGAACCCGAAGTACAAAATGCGTCAGGGTTAATGTTAAAAATCTGTAAAAAGCGTAATGTGTGGTAATTTATAGTTACCTTTGCATGCTTTTTGCGAATTTAAATATTTTTATTTTTAATTTTTTAATTTATCAATGGCAATAAGAATTGTTGGAGTAGATTTGCCCCAGAATAAGCGTGGCGAAATCGCATTGACCTATATCTATGGTATTGGTCGAAGTAGTTCAGCAAAGAGATCCAAATGAATATCAAGCGACTGATGGATATTGGTTGCTATCGTGGAATACGTCATCGTATCGGTCTTCCTGTTCGCGGTCAAAGTACCAAGAATAACTCTCGTACACGTAAAGGAAAGAAGAAGACCGTTGCTAACAAGAAGAAGGCCACAAAGTAATTTAACGTTTAAGGTTTAAAGATTATGGCAAAGAAACAAGCAACATCTAAGAAAAGAAATGTGAGAGTTGACGCGATTGGCCAACTTCACGTACATAGCTCATTCAATAACATCATTATCTCTCTTGCCAATAGCGAAGGTCAGATCATTTCTTGGTCTTCAGCAGGTAAGATGGGATTCCGTGGTTCAAAGAAGAACACTCCTTATGCTGCTCAGATGGCAGGTGAGGATTGCGCTAAAGTAGCTTATGATTTAGGTCTTCGTAAAGTTAAGGCTTATGTAAAAGGTCCAGGTAACGGACGTGAGTCTGCTATCCGTGCCGTACATGGTGCAGGAATTGAAGTGATTGAGATTGTTGACGTTACTCCATTACCACATAATGGTTGTCGTCCTCCAAAGCGTCGTAAGGTATAATTATTTATTGGTGAGTTGATGATTTTATGATAATCATGTAAACACTATGTTTACCGTATGGAAACACCATATTTATTGTATGTAAACATCAACTTTAATTTAATAGAAGACACATTTATTTATTATGGCAAAGTATATAGGTCCGAAATCTAAAATTGCACGCCGATTTGGAGAACCCATCTTCGGCCCCGACAAAGTTTTGTCCAAGAGAAACTTCCCTCCTGGACAGCATGGCAATAATCGTCGTCGTAAGATGTCTGAGTATGGTGTCATGTTGGCAGAGAAGCAAAAAGCCAAGTATACCTATGGTGTACTCGAGCGTCAGTTCCGCAATATGTTTGACAAGGCTGCTAAGTCTGATGGTATTACTGGTGAGGTTCTGCTCCAGAACCTTGAGAGCCGACTCGACAATGTCGTGTTCCGTCTTGGCATCGCTCCTACTCGTGCTGCTGCACGCCAGTTGGTAGGTCACAAGCATATTGTTGTTGATGGCAAGGTAGTTAATATTCCATCTTTCGCAGTAAAGCCAGGTATGATTGTTGGCGTTCGCGAGAAATCTAAGTCTCTTGAAGTGATTGACGCTGCACTTGCAGGGTTTAATCATAGCAAGTATCCATGGATTGAATGGGACGAGCAGACCAAGAGCGGTAAATTCCTCCACAAGCCTGATCGTGCCGATATCCCTGAGAATATTAAGGAACAATTAATCGTTGAGTTGTACTCTAAATAATAAATCATAATTCATGGCGATATTAGCATTTCAAAAACCTGATAAAGTTGTAATGTTGGAGGCAAATGACAAGTTCGGCAAGTTCGAATTTCGTCCATTGGAGCCTGGATTTGGTGTTACCATTGGTAATGCTCTTCGCCGCATTCTCCTTTCATCTCTTGAGGGCTACGCTATCAATACCGTTAAAATTGCTGGTGTTGAGCACGAGTTCTCATCTGTACCTGGTGTTAAGGAAGATGTTACCAACATTATTTTGAATCTCAAACAAGTTCGATTCAAGCAAGTAGTAGAAGAATTCGAGAATGAGAAAGTTAGTATCATCGTTGAGAATTCCACGGAATTTAAGGCTGGTGATATCGGTAAGTATCTGACTGGATTTGAAGTGTTAAACCCCGAATTGGTGATTTGTCATTTAGATGCAAAAGCTTCCATGCAGATTGATCTCTCGATTAACAAAGGTCGTGGATATGTTCCCTCCGATGAGAATCGTGAGTACTGCACAGATGTCAACGTAATTCCAATCGATTCTATCTACACCCCTATCCGTAATGTGAAATATTCAGTTGAGCCATATCGTGTTGAGCAAAAGACCGACTACGATAAACTCGTCATTGAAGTTTCTACGGATGGTTCCATCCACCCAAAGGATGCACTTAAAGAGGCTGCAAAGATACTCATCTATCACTTTATGTTGTTCTCTGATGAGAAGATTACGCTTGAGAATCCTGATCAGGATACAAACCAAGAGTTTGATGAGGAAGTATTGCACATGCGTCAGTTGTTGAAGACTAAGCTCGTAGACATGAATCTTAGTGTTCGTGCGCTCAATTGCTTAAAAGCTGCCGATGTTGAAACACTCGGTGACTTGGTTCAATACAACAAGACCGACCTCTTGAAGTTCCGCAACTTTGGTAAGAAATCGCTTTCAGAGCTTGATGATTTGCTCGAGAGTCTGAATCTGTCGTTTGGAACTGATATTTCAAAGTATAAACTCGACAAGGAATAAGGATAGTACCTTGTCGCAAAAGTAAAAAACAAAAATGAGACACAATAAGAAATTCAACCATCTGAGTCGTACTGCAGATCACCGCAAGGCAATGTTGGCAAACATGGCTATTTCGCTGATTATGCACAAAAGAATCACTACGACTCTCGCTAAGGCTAAGGCCTTGAAAATGTTTATAGAGCCATTGATTACCAAGGCAAAGGAAGACACCACACACTCTCGCCGTGTAGTGTTCAGCTATTTGCAAGGTGGTTCTCATTCTACCATGCGTACCAAGAAAGAGATTGAGCGTGTAGGCTTCGGCAACGTTCACAAGGAGGCCATCAAGGTGCTCTTTGGTGAGATTGCTCAGGCTGTAGGCGACCGTCCAGGTGGCTACACACGTATCATCAAGCTCGGTACCCGTCAGGGTGATGCTGCAGAGATTTGCTTCATCGAGCTCGTAGACTTCGATGAGAACATGGCTAAGGCTCCTAAGGCAGTTAAGAAGACTCGTCGTAGCCGTAGGACATCAGCTCCAAAGGCTGAAGCACCTGCTACACCTGCTACCGAGACTGAAGTTCCCGCAACAGAGGAGAAGGCTGAATAATTTATTTGCGATTGTTTAACGTAGGATTATTGAATCCTCGTGAATATATTTAATGTTGTAACAACTTTTCTAAACTCTTTCTCTATGATGAAGATGATTTGGAAAGTTGTTACAATTTTTTGAATAAACATAGTCGATGATGCGAATAGATATTATCACCGTATTACCCGAAATGATAGAGGGATTCGTGCAAGAATCTATCTTAGCTCGTGCGCAAAAGAAAGGTCTTGCTGAAATTCATTTGCATAATCTTCGTGATTATACTTTAGATAAATGGAGACGTGTTGACGATTATCCCTATGGCGGTTTTGCCGGAATGGTAATGCAATGTGAACCTATTGATCGTTGCATTAGTGCGTTAAAGGAAGAACGCCAGTATGATGAAGTTATCTTCACTTCGCCAGATGGTGAACAATTTACGCAACATGTTGCCAATGAATTGTCTCTAAAAGAGAATCTCATTATCCTTTGCGGTCATTACAAGGGAATCGACCATCGTATTCGTGAACATCTCATCACTCGTGAAATTTCTATTGGCGATTATGTCCTTACTGGAGGTGAATTGGCTGCAGCAGTTATGGCAGATGCCATTGTGCGAGTTGTTCCTGGCGTAATAGGAGATGAACAAAGTGCACTTTCCGATTGCTTCCAAGATGATATGCTTTCTGCGCCCATTTACACACGACCTGCCGATTACAAAGGTTGGAAAGTTCCCGATATCCTATTAAGTGGTAATGAGGCGAAGATTAAGCAATGGGAACTTGAGCAAGCTATGGAACGAACCAAACGATTACGTCCTGATTTGTTAGATAAATAATAGATTTTTCATTTACACTCCTTTTATTAATCCTATATAATCATTATGGAAAAATATGTAGCAAGCCCACAGCTGGGATTTTCGGAAGCCGTAAGATTGGCTATGAGTAGATTGTTTGATTTCAATGGTAGAAGTCGAAGGTCTGAGTTTTGGTGGTTTATGTTGGCCTTCTATATTGTCTGTTATGTTGTTGGTTTTATCATTTCATTGTTTTTGCCCGCATTACCTGCTGCAATTATCAATTCATCATTATGGATTGTAGCTGTGGGTGTTACGGTCAGACGATTACAAGATAATGGACATAGCAAATGGTGGGTGTTCCTTTCTTTCATCATTTCGATAGTTTATAATGCATACCTTGTTAATTCTGATTTTATGTTTGAACTGGCAAGTGTTAATGTTAATCCTGAAGCTGTAATTAAGTCGTTGATAGACGATCCCAAGATTATGATTCTTTCCTTGCTCGATTCTGTCTTTACAATCGTCATTATCGTGATGTGTATGATAGATGGCAAACCACAAACTAATAGGTATGGAGAATCACCGAAATATAAACTTGTTTCGGAGGATTGATGATAGACTTGTCATAAACTATTGCAGAATTTTTCGCCTAAGGTGAAACCTTCCTCATAAAGACGTTCAAGCTTCTGAACGTCTTTTTCTATTCTTCCAACCTCCATTGTCTTTTCAGGACGAATACATGTAATCTTTCCTTGCTCTTCCAATTGGTCAATCAATTCCAATTGGTCATTATATGCTTTCACGCGCTTACTCAAATCTACTCGCAAGCGTGGATAGTTCTTGTAAACGACACCAGGAATTTTCCTGTCCTTTTCCTTGCTTCTGTATCCCTTGTTGCGAGTCAAAATGACCACATTCTTCTCGTGTCCCAACTCTATCGCCCTCATCACGGGAATACTATCTACGATTCCTCCATCCAACATGGGAACGCCATCTACTTCCACTATTTTGCTCACGTATGGCAAACTACTGGAAGCCCTAACGATGCTCATGCATCTTTCCTTATCCTTATTTTCCGAAAGATATTCACTCTTTCCAGTTTGGCAATTTGTCGTTACCATCTCGAAAGTGTGACTATATTTAAAATATGTGTTCCAATCGAAAGGAATCAATTCATTGGGTAAGCGGTCGTAAATCAAGTCTGGATCGAAGATACAACCTTGTCTTAGCAAGTGTTTCAACCCTATATAGTCGTATTTAGCCAATATATCAATGTTCGACAACCGCGCTCTACGAGGTTGCCTGCTAATATACGACATCCCGTTGCAAGCTCCAGCAGAAACGGCAACGACATAGTTGAAATACAAGTCGTGCTTCATGAATGCGTCCAACACGCCGCATGTAAACACGCCTCTCATTCCTCCGCCTTCCAATACAAGTCCTGTCTTTCGGTCAATTTGCATATATTTCAATTTTGGGAGGCAAAGATAATGATTTTCTTTCAATATTCCCATGCAATTAAAAAAGTTTTGATGAATCTTTATGATATAATTGACATTTTACAAACATATCGTTTAGGCATCGTAAACGATATGTTTGTGCATGCTAAACCTATCGTTTACGAGGCGAATTGATATGTATTGCAAGAAAAGTGAGAATTTAAACAAAAAGAGATAATAATTTGGCAGATTCAATTATTATGAATAATTTTGCACCACGTATCGTAATGGCGATTTTTTATCGGCATAGTTATCTAAACGTTTTATTATTTTAGTATATACATTTAATTTATATGAAGCGAATATTTACGTCTTTTTTGATGTTGTTGGCAATGATAATCGTGTCAACAGTTAGTTTTGCTCAAAATGGTGGCGGTAATTATGCGGCTTCTGGTTTACAAGACGGAAACCGTATGATGAATATGCATTCCAAAGTGTTTACTGGCAATGTCCAGCCGACGCTTAAGAGTGGCAGCGATATAACGGCCAAAAACAAGAGAATCAAAACGGCAAGTGGCGATTTGTGGTATGCAAAACCCGAAGGAACATTCTATAAGAATTCTTTCCCGTCTGCCAGTTTGGTAGTTCCACCTTTTACTACCTTGACTTTTGAGAACAAGAGTACCCAAATAGAATCTACGTCATGGGCTCTCAATGGAGAAACCATCAGCAACGGTACTTCATCTTATCAAACTGAATATCCCGCATTGCGCGAAACGGCTTATTTCCCAGCTCCACAACTTTCTATTGGTAAGGATACTTTCGCTTTGGGAATCACTGGCGCTAAAGGAGAAGTGGCTTGTCAGATTGCAACGAAAGAGACTGTTGATAATCTCTCTAAGACCGACTATGTCGTTGGCGGTTCTTATGTAGGATGGGCAGACTTTCCTGGATTCCCATTCAAGGGAATGCGTGATTTGGATGGTGATGGAAAAAAGGAAGCTTTTGAATATCACACATTGGTTCAGCACTATGCTAAACCAGCAAGTCCGTTCTATCTTTCTTCTTTGCGCATCCCGTTCTCTTCGTATCAAACGGCTAAAGACATGATTCCCGAAGGAAAGGAAATTACCGTTCGCATCGATAAGGGTACGTATGGTAATACCATTGCAACTGGTCGTATTACGAAAGCCGAAATTGACGAGACATCTTGGATAGAAGACCCCAAGGAGAACGTTACATACGCTGGTCCTGTCGTTTATTTCGATGAAGGTCCTCTGGTGTTAGACGATGAGTTCTTTATTGTGGTTAAGGGATTGGAAGAATGTGTAGATATGGGTTTCTGGGTGACTTTGCCTGATAAATACGAACAGGAAACAGAGGCAAATCGCACTCGTACGGAAGGCGTTGATTCAGTAGGAAATCCCACTCAGATGTCTTGGTCGTATGTTAATGGCAAAGACGTTCTTTATTGGGAAGCCATTATCTATTTGGCTGGAATGTTCGACGTAGCTCAAATTGATACGAATTTGGTTGCCATGAATGCTCCCGCTCAAGGTGGCGTTGTTGTTGCGTCTTACCAGAAAGATGAAGAAGTGGTGGAAGATTCGGCTTTGATATTCCGTTCTTCTCGTCCTTATATCTCTGCTGAAGGTGAACAACCATCTTATACGATTGAAGGATTGCCCGATTGGTTGAAAATCCAATCCGTGGAAGATACAGATGATAAGTTGACGCGCATCATGTTCGTTGCAGAACCATACGAAGGTACTACTCCCGATGGTCGTGAGGCTTCTCTGCGTATCGTTAGCAACTTTGGTGCTTGTACCGAATTTGTCACAATATCACAAATCCCGATGGTTGGCGATAGTTTTACTACGCATACGGAGGAAGGCAAGTCGGTTAGCTTTACCATCACGGATGCAGAGAATAACATCTGTGAAGTTTCGGATGTGGAAATCGGCGAAGAAGGCGACATAATCATTCCCGAAACCATTTGGGGATATACCGTATCTGGTATTGCAGATAGCGCATTCTGCAACCGTGAAGACCTGACGGAGATTACCATCAACTTCGCTGGAACGAATCCTCTCGGTGGGAAGATTGGAAAGAATGTCTTTGGTAATTGTCCTAACTTGGAAAAGATAACCATCGGACAGGGTGTTCGCGAACTTAGTGATAGTGCATTCGTTGATTGCTTGAACCTGAAAACAATTGTATCTTTGATAGACCAAGACGATTTGTGGTCGTTCAATGAGAATGTCTTCGCAGAGTCTGTTTTCGAGAATGCCATGCTTATCGTTCCCACGGAAAGAGTAGGGCAGTATCAAGAAACAAACGGATGGAATCATTTCCAAAACATCATGGATCCTGAGACGGCTTTGAGCATTAAGATGCCAAATGCCGATGTTAAGGCTATGGAAATCTATATGCTTGATGGAAGACGCTCGGATAGAATTCGCTCTGGTGTCAACATCATTCGCAATAGTGATGGTTCCGTAAGGAAATTATCAACGAAATAATATCATATAGTTATACAAGGATATAGTGCCAACTATTGTTTTTTTGTTTCGTATATGCATAGAGGATAGAAATCAATAATAAATGAGATAATTATGAATAAATTCAAAACCATTGTCATTCTTTTTACAACAATTTTGATTGTTTCTTCATGTGACAAAGATGAGATAATAGGCTCTAACTTTCCTGTTCTAACAAAACAGGAAGGTTATTATACAATACCCACCAATCAAGAAGGCATAGACCAGACGTTTTTGAAGATGGGTATTAAGGATACGTCATTAATCCAGAATCGTTGGTGTGCATTCGTTGGAGACTCCATTACCGTTTTAACAGGATTAAGAACCTTAACGGAAGGAAAAAAGATAGAGTATTATTCTTGCGTATATGTCTATGTCAATGGAATCCAACGTGCAAATTACACTTCAGGTCAACAGACTCAAAGGGATACGAAAATTACATTGGTGAATGAGAAACCTGCGTTTGTGTATAAAGGTCATCTCTTGATTCCGATAAAAGAGGGAACGAGAGAGATGCTGTTAAGAATACATGAAAATGGGGTTTCCATAGGGCATGACGTATTTTTCGATTATATTTGGGATGAGGATTATGATTTGATGGTTTACCATAACCAAAACGGTAAGTATTTTTTAACTCGTGTTTATGAATGGGGTGCAGCGACAGTAGATTTCCTTCCTCAATATGCAGATAATGTGCCGATAAACTGGAGTTTCGGTTCTTGGAATTCATTAGGTGGAGTTAAAGACTTTGAAGACAACGGGAAAGTGGAGTTTCATTTTAATAGGGTGAATAGTACAACCCCCGATAAGATTTATACCGTACACTTAACCCATGAGGCGATGTCGGAACTTGAGCAAAACAACGGAAAGACGAAACGGAAATATTGGCATATATCTGATAGGGGAACTGACCACGCTTGCTATGAATTTGTCGTGGAATACCCAAACGGTCATGAATATAGATTAGGGCTTCATACAAAATACTATGGAGGAACTGGTATTGATGATATTACCGTCAGCTATCAAGGAAAGACCTATTCTACCACTCCCGAATACTCAACATTACCATGTCGTTTTGCGACAACAAACAGAGAAATGACAAATGAGAGACAAGAAAATCGAGGAAATTTTGGTACGGTAACAATGCGTGATGGAAAGGATGGTAAGGAATTGTATTTCAAAGGTGAAGGACTCACGAAGAATAGTTATCCATTAGAGAAAGATTTCGATTATCTTCTCGGGCAAAACAATCTCCTCATTTTCGGTTCTTCCAATTTGCATGGTAATGTGAATAAGATACCTGAACTTGATAATGTACTTATCTTTCATTATTTACTCATTTACGATGGTTCATGTCCTAATTGCATAATGAATAATTTGGAAATCGACTTTGCAGATGATGTAGCTAAGTGTACTAATTGCCAAAGGTGGTATGACCTGAATAATTACGGTGCTATTATACGAGGCAATGATGGTCAGGCACTTATTAGATACCCAGCTAAACTCAGTGGTTCCATTTACTATAATCGATTGGAGGTGATCAATAAGTAATGTGGAAGATGTTATTCCATTGTAGATTGCTTATAGAACGTTATTTATCACTTTTTTATGCAAAGATATTGGTTTTTGGTATAAAATGTTTACCTTTGTAACTCAAACTATAAACCGAATATTTTATGTTTAGTAAGGAGACATATATCAATAGGCGGGCGGAATTGAAAAAGCTCGTGAAGAGTGGGGTGATAATCCTCTTTGGTAATAACGAATCGCCTAACAATTATCCAGCTAATGCCTATTATCCATTCCGTCAAGACTCTACGTTTCTGTATTATTTCGGTCAGCAACGTGATGGGTTGGTAGGTATGATAGATGTAGATAATGATACGGAAACGTTGATAGGCAACGACATAGACATTGAAGACATTGTTTGGTATGGTTCCGTTGATAGCGTGAGCGACTTGGCTGCACAGGTAGGTGTGAGTGATTCGGCTCCTATGGCTGCATTACGAACGATTTGCAATGAAGCTTTGCGACAGAAACGTACCATTCATTTCTTGCCGCCTTATCGTTATGATATTAAGTTGCAGATATTCGACCTCTTAGGCATTCATCCCAACCAACAAAAGGAGTCTGCTTCCATGGAATTGATACAGGCCGTAGTGAAGATGCGTTCTGTTAAGACACAAGAAGAGATTGAGGAGATGGAACGTGCGGCTGAGATTGGTTACAAGATGCATACTACTGCCATGAAGCTGATTCGTCCGGGAGTGACGGAGAAATACGTGGCTGGTCAGGTAGATGGTATTGCCCATTCGTATGGTGCACAGGTGAGCTTCGCCACCATCTTCTCACAACATGGAGAGATTATGCACGGCAATCCATCGTTGGCTTTGCTTGAAGCTGGGCGTTTGGCATTGTGTGATGCGGGTGCTGAAACGGTGAACAATTATTGTTCTGATAACACGCGTACTATGCCTGTTAGCGGTAAGTATACCCAACGACAACTCGAAATATATTCTATCGTGGAAGCATGTCATGATATGGTTCTTAACGTTGCAAAGCCTGGAGTGAAATACATGGATTGTCACTTTGCCGTAGCTCGTTTGATGACGGAGCGATTGAAGGAGTTGGGATTGATGAAGGGTGATACCGAAGAAGCCGTACATGCTGGTGCTCATGCGATGTTCTTGCCTCACGGATTGGGACACATGATGGGTATGGACGTACACGATATGGAAAACCTTGACCAAATCAATGTTGGATTTGATGAAGAGACAAGACCAATTCTCGACCAGTTCGGTACGAATTGCTTGCGTATGGGTAGGCGATTGGAAGAGGGATTCGTGGTAACCGACGAACCTGGTATTTATTTCATTCCGGCTTTGATAGACGATTGGCGTAAGAGTGGACATTGTGCGGAATTCCTTAATTTCGACTTGTTGGAAACATACAAGGACTTTGGCGGTATTCGCATTGAGGATGATATCCTTATTACGAAAGGTGGTTGTCGTTTCCTCGGTGAAAATCGTATTCCTTATCATCCTCAAGACGTAGAGGCTTTTATGGCCAATAATGAATAGAAGAGTATTAACAATCAAATAAAACCAAAATGAAAAAGACATTAGCTATCGTGTTGCTTGCTTGTTTCGCATTGAACGTAAGTGCAGCCAAGAAGAAGGCTCCTGCAAAGGATGCTAACAAACCCGTGTTTACCATTGTCAAGGAGAATCCTATCACGAGCGTGAAAGACCAAAACCGTTCGGGAACGTGTTGGGATTACTCTACATTGTCTTTCTTTGAGGCTGAGATTCTCAAGTCTACGGGTAAGACTTACGATCTTTGCGAGTCGTTTGTTGCCAACAAGACTTATATGGAGCGTGCCATTCAGGTAGTTCGTTTCCATGGCGATTGTCAATTTGCACAAGGTGGTTCTGCTGAAGACGTACTTGCCACGATGAAACAACATGGTATTTGTCCTGAGAACGCAATGCCATTCCCAGGTTCTCTTTATGGTGATTCATTAAATAACTTCGGAGAGTTCTTCTCTGTATTGGAACCATACGTGGGAGCTGTTGCCAAGAGTAGTGCAAAGAAGATTTCCAACCAATGGAAGGTGGGCTTGCAAGGTATTCTTGATGCTTATTTAGGCAAGTGTCCAGAGAAGTTCACCTATGAAGGAAAGGAATATACTCCAAAGTCATTCGTAAATAGTTTGGGTATTAACTTGAATGATTACGTTTCTGTTACCAGCTACACACACCATCCATTCTATACCGCATTTGCCGTAGAGGTACAAGACAATTGGCGTTTCCCATTATCTTATAATGTACCTATGGACGAGATGATGGAAATCATCGACAATGCCGTGAAGGAAGGTTACACCATTGCTTGGGGTGGTGATGTATCTGAAGAAGGCTTTACCCGTCAGGGATTGGCATACGCCGTAGATACAAAGAAGGCAGAAAGTTTGTCGGGAAGCGACATGGCTCGTTGGTTGAAACTCACCGCAGACAAGAAGCGCAATATTATCGACTCTCTGGGTTGCAATGTTCCTGAAATAGTTCCTACACAACAAATGCGTCAAGAGCGTTTCGACAATTGGGAATTAACCGACGACCACGGAATGTTAATTTACGGTGTGGCTAAAGACCAAAACGGTAAGGAATATTACATGGTGAAAAACTCTTGGGGAGAGTCTGGTAAGTACAAAGGTATTTGGTACATGACAAAAGCGTTTATCGCTGCCAATACCATGGATTTCCTCATCAACAAGAATGCCATTCCTGCTAAGATTCGTCAGAAATTAGGAATATAATTGTAGATTCATTTACCATTAGGTTATGAGGCGAGAACCTCATAACCTAATTATTTATTGAGTATGAAACGTTTATTGATAGTATTGTTTGCCGTATTCACCTCTTTCTCTTCATTCGCACAAGTAAGCGCAAGAGAGTGGGTGGCAAGTGGAGCTTGGAGAAATGGCTTTACGGGAGCATCGCCCGATAAGACGGTCAACATCGACGAGTTTTATAGCCAATATCACAAGAATCCCAACCAATGGTATGCTTTGTTCAAGTGGTTGCAAAATACCGATTTATTAAGTATTCCTGCTGGAAAGCATCCCATACCAGGTTCTACCTTGGTGGCAAGTGTGGAAGATTCTTATAACGAACCACTTGAGAAACGAAATACGGAGAGCCATCGAAAGAAGATTGACTTCCAATATGTAGTAAAGGGCACGGAAGGTTTTGCCTTACTTGATCATTCTTCCAGTGTTGCAAAGACGGAGTATGATGCAAAAAAAGACGTGATTCGTTATGATTACAAACCCAACAAAACCAATTTCTTCCCTTCTACACCAGGTAAGTTCCTCATCTTCTTCCCGTCTGATTGGCATATAGCCAAGATTGCAACCAACAAGAAAGACCAAAACATCCGCGTGATAGTTGTCAAAGTGGATTACGTAGAGTGAGATATTTTCTCACGTATTCTAATCAATTATCGTTGATATAAGTTCGTTCCTACAAACATAACAAACCGGTCGTTTCACGCATATTATCTATTGAACCCATCAATAAGGATGTGTGAAAAGGCCGTTTCTATTTGGTACATAGTGCATGTACTAATCGTACATGGGTGTTGTACTAAACGTACATTGCCTTTGTACGAATGGTACATTGCCTTTGTACGAAATGACAATATGTTTCGTTGTTGTCAAAAAACATAGAAAGATGGGGGAAATATGTGTAATTTGTGTTTGTTAGGAAGGAAATTCACAAAAAAAAGGCACGTTCTTGAATATTTTTGCATCAGCACTTTGTTTTTTCATTTTTATATCGTAACTTTACCACGTTAAATTGCCTAAATAGGCTTTTAACCCTTGAAGCGATAAGAATAAAAACAAATATAAATGCAATTTAAATGGAATTACAAGACACCTACACCAGAAGAGACTCAAGCAGCTAACGAACTTGGCGAGAAGTTGAACATCAATCCAGTTCTCGCCCAGTTGCTCATACGCAGAGGTATCCAAACGGAGAGTGCCGCTAAACGATTCTTCCGTCCGCAATTGGCAGACCTCATCAATCCATTTCTCATGAAAGACATGGATGTTGCCGTGGATAGGTTGAATGACGCAATGGGTCGTAAGGAGAGAATCTTGGTGTATGGCGACTACGACGTAGACGGATGTACGGCTGTAGCTTTGGTGTATAAGTTTCTGCAGCAATTCTATTCAAACATCGACTATTACATTCCCGATCGTTATGATGAGGGATATGGGGTGAGTCAGAAAGGTTTGGAATATGCCGCGGCAACTGGTGTGAAATTAATCATTATCTTGGATTGTGGCATCAAGGCCATCGAGGAGATAACGCTTGCCAAGAGCCTTGGAATCGACTTCATCATCTGCGACCACCACGTACCTGATGAGGTGATGCCTCCTGCGGTAGCCATTCTCAATCCCAAGCGAGAAGACGATAGTTATCCCTTCAAGCATTTGTGTGGTTGTGGGGTAGGCTTTAAGTTTATGCAGGCATTTGCCAAAAACAATGGCATTCCTTTCTCCAAGCTTATTCCGTTGCTTGATTTCTGTGCCGTGAGCATAGCTGCCGATTTGGTTCCCGTAACGGAAGAGAACCGCATCTTGGCATTTCATGGACTAAAACAACTCAACCAAAGTCCAAGCATAGGCTTGAAATCCATCATCGAGGTATGTGGCTTGAGTGGCAGGGAGATTTCCATGAGTGACATCATGTTTAAGATTGGTCCTCGCATCAATGCCTCTGGTCGCATTGAGAATGGTAAGGAGACGGTTGACCTTTTGGTTGAACGTGATTTCAATACTGCCTTGAAAGCTGCTCGACACATTGATGAATACAACGAGCAGCGCAAGGACATTGACAAGCAGATGACCGTGGAAGCCAACCAAATCGTGGAGAAGTTGGAGAGCCAGAAACACCATTCCAGTATCGTGCTGTATGACGAGAACTGGAAAAAGGGCGTGATAGGCATCGTTGCCTCTCGTTTGACGGAAATCTACGTACGTCCGACGGTGGTGTTGACACGTGATGGAGACTTTGCTACGGGAAGTGCGCGAAGCGTGACTGGTTTTGACATATATTCTGCCATTAAGAGTTGTAGGGATTTATTGGTCAACTTTGGTGGTCATACCTATGCGGCAGGTCTCACTATTAGATGGAACGACATTCCTATTTTCCGCCAACGCTTCCAACAATATGTAGATGAGCATATCCATCCCGAACAAATAGAACCTTTGTTGGACATTGATGCCGTGATAGACTTTAAGGATATTACCAAACGTTTGCAAAACGACTTGAAGCGTTTCGCTCCTTTTGGTCCTGACAATGAGAAACCTATGTTCTGTACCATTGGCGTGTATGACTATGGTACAAGTAAGGTGGTGGGACGCGAGCAGGAACATATCAAGTTGGAATTGGTGGATTCCAAGTCGAGCACCGTCGTGAACGGAATTGCTTTCGGACAGAGTGCAGCCGCGCGTTACATCAAGTCGAAGCGCAGTTTCGACATCGCTTATTCCATTGAGGAAAATATCTTTAAGCGCAATCAAGTACAACTTCTCATTGAAGACATCCGTCCTTCTGAGGAGGATATATGATGACAGACAAGTATCTTGACATTCTCAAGGAGTACTGGGGATATAGTGATTTCAGGGGTATTCAGCGCGAAATCATCGAAAGCATTGGGGCTGGACGTGACACGTTGGGACTGATGCCAACGGGAGGTGGCAAGTCGATTACGTTTCAAGTGCCTGCTTTGGCGATGGAAGGGATGTGCGTGGTAATATCGCCCTTGATAGCCTTGATGAAAGATCAAGTATATCACCTCACCCAACATGGGATTCGCTCTGCTGCTGTTTATTCGGGAATGTCGCGTGAGGAGATTATCGTCACCCTTGAGAATTGCATCTTTGGCGGAGTCAAGATATTGTATGTCTCTCCAGAACGTCTGTCTTCCGACTTATTCCAAGCAAAATTTCGGCGAATGAACGTCAGTTTTATCACCGTTGACGAGGCTCATTGCATCAGTCAATGGGGATACGATTTCCGGCCTTCATATCTACAGATAGCTCGTATTCGTCAGTTGAAACCAGATGCTCCCGTCTTGGCTTTGACCGCAACAGCTACGCCCGATGTGGTGAAAGACATTCAAAAGCAACTGGCTTTCAAGGAGGAAAATGTCTTCCAGATGAGTTTCGAACGCAAGAATGTAGCGTACGTAGTAAGGAAAGTGGAAGACAAACGAGAGGAATTGGTGCACATTCTTTCTTCTGTGAATGGTAGTGCTATCGTGTATGCACGAAGCAGAAAACGTACGAAGGAAATCGCGGAACAACTCTTGAAGCGTGGTATATCGTCTACTTTCTTTCATGCAGGATTGGAACCTTCCTTAAAAGACGAACGACAAAATGCGTGGCAACACGATGAGGTGCGCGTCATTGTGGCTACGAATGCTTTTGGAATGGGTATCGATAAGTCAGACGTGCGATTGGTCATTCATTATGATTGTCCCGATTCGTTGGAGGCGTATTTCCAAGAAGCAGGACGTGCGGGAAGGGATGGAAAGATATCATACGCCGTCTTATTGTACAACAATAGCGACAACAGGAAGTTGGATAAGAGAATCGTAGATAACTATCCCGAAAAAGACTATATAATTAAGGTGTACAACCACCTTGCATATTTCTTTCAAGTAGGCGTTGGAAGTGGCATGGGACATACGTTCGAGTTTGACATCGACTTGTTCAGTCACACGTTTAAGCATTTCCCCGTGGTGGTAGATTCTGCCTTGAAGATACTTGCCAATGCTGGCTATATCCATTATGACACAGATCCTGATTCCAAGGCAAGGGTGATGTTTCTTTTGCAACGCAATGAATTGTATCGACTTGACAACTTGTCACCGCATGAAGATCGCGTGATTACGGCATTGTTGCGTTGTTATGGCGGTTTGTTTACCGATTATGTCTATATCGACGAAGGATTGATAGCGAAACAGGCTGAACTCGACAAACAACAAGTATATCTCAACCTGAGGGCACTCACTCAGAAACGTATCTTGCATTTCATTCCTACCAGGAAAATCCCATATATCACGTATCTGCTACCACGTGAAGCAGAAGAGTATTTACATCTTCCACCTGAAGTATATGAGGAACGTAAGGCGCAATTCGCCCATCGCATAGAGACCATCAAAGTGTATGCTACCAATGACGAAGTTTGCAGGAGCAAGCAGCTATTGTGTTATTTTGGCGAAACGAATGCCGAGGATTGCGGATTGTGTGACGTTTGTATTGAACATAAGTCATCACAACCATCGGCTCAAGTGTTGACACATGCACAACAAATGATACTTGATTTGTTGGATGATGGCGAATATCATTCAATCACAGAATTGAAGGTATTAAATCTACCAACACGAGCATTTGATAATGCCTTGCAAGAACTCATCAATGAAGAAATCGTTCACGTGCAAGGCATTATGATTTGGAAATCACGGTAGATCAATACTCAAGGGAAAGCTAATAAAGCAGGAAAAAACCAGCAAAAGCCGCGTAGCCAATCATCCTGATGGGATTGATTTTTACGTACATAGTTCCAACGAATGTGGCGATGAAGATAGCTACGCTTATCCAGAATTTCCAAGGGTCATCATTCATCGAACTAAAATTCTCTTTGTTCATCAACAACAATGTAGCGGCAGCCAATAGACCTACTACAGCTGGACGCAAACCCTCAAAGATGCTTTTTACGATGGGGGAATTCATGTGCTTCAAGAACAACTTGCTAATCAATATCATCAATATGAGCGATGGCAAAACCAAGGCGAATGTAGCAACACAAGAACCAAGCACAGCCATCATACTATTATATCCAGCGTTTTGTGCGGCTGCATATCCGCAATACGTGGCAGAATTGATGCCGATTGGTCCTGGTGTCATTTGCGAAATGGCAACGATATTGGTGAATTCCGCAGATGTCAGCCAACCGTGATGAATGACGGTCTCTGTCTGAATGAGCGACAACATCCCATATCCACCGCCGAATCCGAAGAGTCCTATTTCGAAAAATGTGATAAATAAATAGACGAAAATCATACGTGTCAATCCTTTAAGAATTTACCATAAATATATCCTCCCACGCCAGCGGCGATGATGACAAAGATGGGATTCACGTGCATGGCCCATATCAACAATGCTGAGAGAATGGGAATCCAACAATTTGCCAACGTGATATTTGCGCTCTTTGCCAAGTTGAACGTGGGAACGGCAATCAAGGCTACCACGGCTGGGCGAATGCCATTAAACATGGCAGCTATCCATGGAATGTCCATAAACCGATGAAAGCACATCGCTATCAATAGGATAATCATGAAAGAGGGTAGGGCGGTACCCAAAGCCGAACAAATCGCTCCTTTCTCCTTTCGCATCTTATAGCCGATGAATGTGCTGATGTTGATGGCGAATACGCCCGGACAACTCTGTGCAATGGCTATCAAGTCGAGAAATTCTTCCTTGTCAATCCACTTGTGTTTATCCACCACCTCCGATTGGATAATGGGAATCATGGCGTATCCACCACCAAGGGTGAATGCGCCAATCTTAAAGAATGTCTTGAATGATGTCCAATAGAAATTACTTTTCATGTTGCTCTATCCATTTACGGGCATTGACGAATGCCTCAATCCAAGGTGTTACTTCATCTTTGCGTCTGTCTTCGGGATACCATGCGTTTTGCCATGGGAAGATGGCACGCTCCAAGTGTGGCATCATGGCGAGGTGTCTACCGTTTGCCGAACAGATACCAGCTACGTTGTAATCGCTTCCGTTTGGATTGGCGGGATAACCAGCATAGTTGTATTTCGCAATAACATGATAGTTTTCTTCGGCTAAAGGCAATGAGAATCGTCCTTCTCCATGTGCTACCCAAATACCGAGTTTGTTTCCGCTCAAACTACCGAACATCACGCTATCGTTCTCTGGAATCTGTAAGCTGAGGAAAGCACTCTCAAACTTATGTGACACATTATGTAACATCTTGATAGAAGAATTGCTGCCAACAGCAGATTCTTCATTTATCAATCCCAATTCCACCATCAATTGACAACCATTACAAATACCTAATGACAACGTGTCTTCACGAGCATAGAACTTATCAAGTGCTTCCTTTGCCTTTGGATTATACAAAAATGCACCAGCCCATCCCTTGGCAGAACCAAGTACGTCTGAGTTGGAGAAACCGCCACAGAAGACTATCATCTTGATTTCCTCCAAAGTCTCGCGACCACTGATAAGGTCGGTCATCATCACGTCTTTCACGTCGAAACCAGCCAAGTAGAGTGAGTAAGCCATCTCCCTTTCGCCATTCGTACCCTTCTCGCGAATGATGGCAGCTTTCGGACGATTGTTTTTCACCTTCTTTCTATTAGGTGTAATATGATATTGTGACAACTTACCGGTGAAGTTTTTGTTAAACTTCATCTCTACGGGTTGTTTCTTGTAATTCTCAAATCTCTCTTTTGCCATTCCGTTCATGCTCTGCTTACGGTCGAGCAAGTAGGATGTCTTATACCAGCAATCGCGAAGTGAATCGATGTCGAATGCGAATTCATCGTCGCCGTTCTTGATGACCATTGCACGTTCTGTCGGAGTGGGATAACCAATCTTGGCAAAGCCAACACCGATATCTTCCAAGTATTCTTTTAAATCGAATTTATGATCATCGCTTACTTGGATAATCACGCCAGGATTCTCGGCAAACAACGTCTTCACCACGTCTTCGCTATTCATGTTGTAGAGATTGATGCGCATACCGCCATCTTTGTTTCCGAAACACATCTCTAACAACGTGGTAATCATACCGCCTGCAGAGATGTCGTGTCCAGCCATAATCCAACCACGTCTGATGAGTTCTTGAATGGCATTGAAACACTCTGCGAAGTATTCGGGATTCTTCACGGTGGGAACATCATCTCCAACTTTGCCTAAACTTTGTGCAAACGCACTACCTCCCAATCGCAATTCGTCAAACGAGAAGTCGATATGATATAGCGAAGAATGCTTGTCGTTTATCACCACGGGCGACACTACTTTCTTCACGTCTGATACTTCACCGCCAGCACTTACAATCACCGTTCCTGGAGAGATGATCTTCTCGCCATTGGGATATTGTTGCGTCATGGAAAGAGAGTCTTTTCCCGTCGGTACGTTAACGTGCAGTTGGCGACAGAAATCGGAAAGTGCTTCCACGCCAGCATATAGACGCGCGTCTTCTCCTTCTTGTGAACGACAAGGCCACATCCAGTTGGCTGATAGCGACACGCTTTGTAAACCTTGTGCCATGGGTGCCCACACGATATTGGTAAGTGCTTCTGCTACAGAGAGTACACTTCCTGCTTCTGGTGAAGCCAATCCTGCTTGTGGCGCATGTCCGATAGCCGTGGCAATACCTTTCTTTCCGCGATAGTCGAGTGCTACGACACCACAATCCGACAATGGCAATTGAATTTGTCCTTGACATTGTTGACGTGCAATCCTTCCCGTTACGGAACGGTCAACCTTATTGGTCAACCAATCCTTACAAGCTACGGCTTCCATCTGCAATACGCGCTCAATATACTCGTTAAGGACTTTAAGGTCCTTAGTGCCCTTAACATGTTGATACTTCACGGGCGCATAGTGTCGCTCCACGGTATTGTCGCGCATAATCGTCTTGGGCGAATGTCCAAACATCTGCGGAACGTCTAAGTCGAATGGCTTCACGCCATCTGCTTGAACGAACGAGAAATGAGCGTCGCCAGTAGTTTCACCCACTACATACAATGGAGCACGTTCACGTTCTGCAATCTTTCTTACTTGGTCTATATGTTTTTCGTCAATCAGCAATCCCATGCGCTCTTGACTTTCGTTGGCAATGATTTCCTTTGCGGAGAGTGTCTTGTCGCCAATGGGCAACTTATCCATCTCGATACGACCGCCACATTCTTCTACCAACTCACTCAGACAGTTCAAATGTCCTGCACTTCCGTGATCGTGAATACTTACTACGGGATTGTTGTCTGATTCCACTAATGCACGTACTAAGTTGTATGCACGTTTCTGCATCTCTGGATTGGCACGTTGAATGGCATTCAACTCAATACCGTTGGAATAACGACCTGTGTCAACGGATGATACACTACCGCCACCTAAACCGATACGATAGTTGTCACCACCTACAACCACCACCTTATTTCCTTTCTGTGGTTCTTTCTTCAGACAATCACGCTTGGTGCCATATCCTACACCGCCAGCAAGCATGATTACCTTGTCGTAGGCGTATTTGGTTGATGCTTCTGCTTCTTCCTGATGCTCGAAAGTGAGAACCGAACCGCAAATCAGGGGTTGACCGAATTTGTTTCCGAAATCACTGGCTCCATTCGAAGCCTTGATTAATATCTGTTCGGGCGTTTGGTAAAGCCATTGTCTTACGGGTAAGATGTTTTCCCAATCACGAGTTTGTTGATAATCGTCTTTCAAACGAGGATAAGAGGTCATATAAACGGCTGTTCCAGCGATAGGCCAAGAACCGACACCTCCACCCATACGGTCGCGAATCTCGCCGCCAGTTCCCGTAGCGGCACCGTTGAATGGCTCTACAGTAGTGGGGAAATTGTGGGTCTCCGCCTTCAACGAAATCACGCTTTCGATGTCTTTCACCTTAAACCAGTCGCTGGTTGTTTGGTCTTCTGGTGCGAATTGTTCCACCACAGGACCTTGCGAGAAAGCCACATTATCTTTATATGCTGAAAGGATGTTGTTGGGATTTTCCTGCGTGGTCTTCTTAATCATGGCAAACAAGGAAGATTCCTTCTCTACGCCATCGATAATAAACGTACCACCGAAAATCTTGTGACGGCAATGCTCGGAGTTGATTTGTGCAAAACCGAAAATCTCAGAGTCGGTCAACTTCCTACCGTTTTCCTCTTCTATCTTGTGCAAGTAGGCGATTTCCTCTTGCGAGAGGGCGAGTCCTTCTTGCTCATTGTAAGCCTCAATGTCTTCCACAAACTTGATTGGCTCTGGTTGGCGGTTCACGTTGAAGATGTTTTGGTTCAATCCCTTATACATGCGTTGCAGCATAGGATCGTGTTCGGCATCTTCCGATTCCACGGGGAAATATTCCTCGATACGCGAAATGCCTTCCAAACTCATGTTTTGCGTGATTTCCACCGCATTGGTACTCCATGGCGTAACCATTTCGCGCCGTGGACCCACATAAAAACCGTCTATCGTGTCTGCTTCCAGACAGGTAGCGTTGCCGTAAAGCCAACAAAGTTCGTTGATTTCTTCTTGATTGGGTTGATGATTAATCTCAGTTGCAATAATGCTCTCTGTTGATGTCTTGAAGAAAAGTATCATAATTATCCTTGATTTTTGTGCAAAGGTACTGCAATTTTTCACAACCGCCAAATATAGACGTTTCAATTGTGTTAAAAATCTATCAACTTTTTTGATTATTTCCTTGAATCTATTCTCAAATACCTGTAAATCATGACTAAGTCGATTTTTCATGGGGAAAATGAAGATGAATGAATTAATCTTTTGCTATAGTATCATGTCATAGAATTGACATTTGCAATCTATGGGAGTAAGAAGAAATGCCTACGGCATCTTTTAAATGCAACCAAAGATTACATCCCTATGAATAATCTTGCTAAACCATATATTTACGATGCATAAACACCATGTTTACGCGTTGCAAACATGGTGTTTATGGCAGCTAAATATATCATTCTCTCTCCAACTACACCAATAGAACTTTTTCTATTTAAAATTCTGTCAACGATAGATGTGTTTTCAAAAAGAATGTGTAAATTTGCAATTATCTAAAAACTATTGTATATGAAAAAATTATTATCTACATTCCTCGCATTATTCTTTATTGGGGGACTTGAGGTCTTTGCAGAGAACTTTTTGTTTAATGCTACCGATATTCAGAATGTTGGTATCAAAGATGCTGGATACACAGCAAATAATGGTACATTTACATTCAAAGCTATGAAGAATAATGGTTCAACAAACCCCGCCTTTAATGCCAATGATGGTGATGTGAGATTGTATGCCAAGAACACGCTTACCATTACCAACTCGGCTGGAAACATGACAAAGATTGTTTTCAACATTTCCACTCAAGGAAAGACAAGACTTGCTGAGGTCACTGCTTCAACAGGCACTATCGCTACACAAGCAGTTGGTGATGAAATCGTGACATGGGTAGGTGACGCTTCTGAAGTAACTTTTACGGTAGGTGATAGAGCTGAGTATGGTTCTGATGGAAGAGAGAAGGCTGGTCGGCTTGTTTTTTTTTCATTAGTTATTACGTCTGACGCAGGTAGTTATGGTGACACACTAGATCCCGCCCCTGATCCTACCAACTTGCAAACCGTAGATAACATCGCTGCATTCAAGGCTCTTGCTGATGGAACAGAAGCTATCTTGAAACTCAATAATGCACAAGTGCTATATTCTTTTGGAAATGACGTATATGTTCGTGACAATAGTGGTGCTATTGATTTCTTCAAGACTGATTTAGGTCTTACTACTGGTCAAGTATTAAATGGTTCTGTTATCGGTAAAAATACTTTTTACAACAAGACCCCAGAGTTAGCAAAAACCGAGAACACAAAGGCAGATAAGATTACCGCAACAGCAGGTACCGCAACAGCCAAGACATTAACTATAGCAGAAGCTAAGAATGAGGCTAATATTTGTGATTTGATTAAGATTACTGGTGCCAAAATCGTTTCAAAAGATGAGGGTTGGTATACTAATCTCTATGCTTGTATAGGCAATGATGAAATCATGATATACGATAGATATAGGCTTGTTGAAGGTACTATTGATAAAAATGAAACATACGATGTAGAAGGTATTCTTATCATCTACAAGGATGTCTATGAGCTCTATTTAACGAAAGATTATACCAACGGACAAGGTGAAGAACCATCTATGGAATATCCAACAGAGGAAAAATTGCCCTATTCCATCGACTTCACGAATGGACAGGGTGGATTTACCATCAATGATGTTGTATTGCCAGAAGGACTTAACTTAGTATGGTCAAATAGCTCAAGTTATGGAATGAAGGCATTTGGATACTATCAGCTAGCATTTGATACTGAAAGTTGGTTGGTTTCTCCCGTATTTGATTTGACTGACGTTACCGCTCCTGTCTTAACATTCGCTCATACGGGTAGGTATTTTAATAACATGCAAGAGGAAGCTACGCTTTGGGCAAAGGTAGAAGGTGGCGAATGGGAACAACTTTCTATTCCTACATGGTTCACCAATAATGACTGGAATTTCGTTGATGCTCAAGTTGACCTCTCTAAATATGTTGGTAAGAAAATTACGCTTGGATTCAAGTATATCAGTACTTCTGCTGCCGCCGCAACATGGGGAATCAAGACATTGAGCATTGATGAAGTAAAAGAACACAAATTGGTTATCCAAGGTGAACAGGAGTTTGAAACTTCTACTACTGTAACCATCGTTCCATCTAATCCCGATAATGAGATTTGTTACACGATTGACGGTTCTGATCCCGTTAGCTCAAGCACCGCTATTCAATATACAAAACCATTTACCTTGACAGAGACAACTACAGTAAAGGCGTTTGAGGAAGGTGCAGAACTTTATGTAGAAATGACATTTACCAAAAAGGAAGTACAACAAGGTGATGATGTTCCCGTGAAATGTGAAAAGCCTACTATTACTTTGCTTGCCAGTGGTAAAATCAGGATAGAAAGTGCTACAGAAGGGACAAAGTGTGTAACTAATATCACCGCATCAAATGCCGAGCCATTCGTAGATGAGGAGATTGACTTGAAAACTCCTCTGATAGTCTATACCGTTACAGCCTTTGCCACGGCTGATGGCCATGAGGATTCCGAAATAGCAACCGCCACATTCCGTTGGGAGAAAACAGAGGGTGATATGAATGATGATGGAATAGTAAATATAGCTGATGTAATTCAATTGGTAAATATGATACTCTCTCCAACCAAGGAGAAGAATTTTGTATTGTCACAGTATGATATTTTTAATACAAACAATTCAATATATGCTTCCACATGTGCAAAACCTTCTATTATCCTTATTGGTAATGACAAGATAAAGGTGGAAAGTGCTACGGAAGGGGCAAGGTGTATAACGAACATTACCGCATCGAATGCTGAGCCATTGACCGATGGAGAGATTAGTTTGAATACTCCGTTAACCGTCTATACCGTTAAAGCCTACGCTACCGCAGAAGGCTATGCTGACTCAGACGAAGCAACCGCCACATTCCGTTGGGAGAAAACAGAGGGAGATATGAATGGTGATGGAACGGTAAATATTGCCGACGTAGTACAATTAGTGATCATGATTTTGGGCAATTAACCACCAATATCATTAAACCGACATTTTCATAATTGTCGTAAGAATATGATAAAGGCTGAATCCTTCGCTTGGGGTTCAGTCTTTTTTTGTGATAATGACAATTTGTTAATGTATAGTGTTGAGTGTCCAGTGTTTAGTGTATAAATAGCCTAATTGTTAATAGTGAATGTTACTTATGATTCTTCATTCTTCATTCATCATTCTTCATTTTTACAAGACCTCCCCCTAATTTCAGTTAAACATTTTGTTGTCAACAGATTATGGTTTTCAAGACCTCATGTAAGACCTCACCTAACACCTCACCTAAGACCTCACCTAAGACCTCACGTTTTGATGTCTTAGTTTTTGATGATTCTTCTCATTCTCGTTTATTTTATGTGCATCAGATTTCTGCTTCATCAAAGTTTTGTTGGCAAACTAAATCATACTCCGACGTGAGGTCTTAGGTGAGGTCTATGGGAGGTGTTAGGTGAGGTCTTACATGAGGTCTTGAAAATGTTAAATCACTGATAAAGAACAAATTAACCTAAAAAACGGGAGGTCTTGGCGAAAATAACAATATTCAGGGTTTTGTGTGAGAATTTACGCATGGTGCAATCGTAGAATTCTGTTGTACTTTTTAACAAAGATACATAATTTCATCGAGATGTTACATCAAAACAATTGACTTTTATACATTTTTTGTATCTTTGCATACAAATTGTTTACAACTAACTATACAAGGAATAAGACAAACCGATGATTATGAAATCTACTTTTATTGCATTACTGATGACAGCACTGACGACGACTGCCAGTGCACAGGTTTTTGATAGTTCGACAGAGAAGACTTTGGCACAAACGAAGTACGGTCAGGTGGCAGGTTACATCGAGCGTGGTGTTTACACTTACAAAGGTATTCCCTATGCAAAAGCAGAGCGGTTTCTGCCAGCACAAGAACCAAAGGCTTGGCAAGGTGTTCGTTCATCACGCCATTGGGGCCCCGTCTGTCCACAAGCCAAGAATAATGGTTGGAGAAACGACGAGACGGCATTCTTTTATCAATGGAACGATGGCTATCAGAGTGAGGATTGCTTGCGATTGAATATCTGGACAAAGGGATTGAATGACGGAAAGAAACGACCTGTATTGTTTTGGCTGCACGGTGGTGGTTACACCAGTGGCAACGGACAGGAGCATCCTGGTTACGACGGGCGTAATTTGGCAGACAAAGGAGATGTAGTGGTAGTGACTATCAACCATCGTTTGAATGTACTCGGCTTCCTCGATTTGTCTTCCTTTGGCGAGAAATATAAGGGTTCAGCCAACGTTGGTATGACAGATATTGTAGCTGCCTTGCGATGGGTAAAAGAAAATATTGCCAACTTTGGTGGCGACCCCAATTGTGTGACCATCTTCGGACAATCAGGTGGTGGAGGCAAAGTTTCTACATTGCTCTGTATGCCTTCAGCACAAGGATTGTTTCACCGCGCCATGGTGATGAGTGGTTCGTTTCTCGGTAGCACTCCCCAGAAGGAAGCCCGTGAGGTGGGTCAACTGACGGCTTGGTATTTAGGATTGACGACGGAGACCATCGATAGTATCCAACGCGTACCTTATGAACGTTTGTTGGAAGCTGCCAACAAGGCATCAAGGGAAGTTAGCAACCGACATCGTGATAAACAAACAGGTCATGGTATTCGTCTTGGTTGGGGACCCGTAAATGACGGCGACATCATGCCAGGTATCTTCGAGAATGGTAGTGAACGCATTTCCAATGACATTCCTTTGCTCATCGGTTCTACGCTCAACGAGTTTTCCACACCCAATATAGACCAACGTGTGCGCCCTGCCGTTATTCAACAAGCAACTATCCGTTGTCAGGATGGTGGTGCTCCTGTTTATGTCTATCTCTCTGCATACCAGACACCTACACTCGATGGGCGCAACCATGCTTGCCACAATAGCGACATTGCCTTCTTCTTTAACAATGTGGTGAAGAGTGCTCAGATGATTGGTGCCACAAAGGAGGGACTTGCGCTTGGCGACAAGATGAGTAATGCGTTGTTGAATTTCGCTCGTACAGGTAATCCCAATGCAAAGGGACTCCCTAAATGGCCAGCCTTCACACCCGAAACGGAGGCTACCATGCGTTTTGATGCGCCGAAGTGTGAGATTACCTATAAGAAATGAAGTGCGAATAATATAAAAAGACTAACCATAACTAATTTAAAAAATGAATAAGACATTTCTTTCTTTACTTATGACATTGCCGTTGGCATTTTTCGATGTACAAGCGCAACCCATCACGGCTGGTCCACACACTCGCGTAGAGACTATCTATGGTCCGATTGAGGGCTATCAAGATGGTAACATCTTCACGTTTAAAGGAATCCGCTATGCAAAGGCGGAGCGGTTTATGCCGCCACAATCTCCCGACAAGTTTACGGAACTGAGACAATGTAAAGTTTATGGTCCGCAGGCTCCACAGAATGAGAGTTTGAAGTGGAACGACCGCAATAGCCAGACGGATTATGGCTTTGGCAATCAGTTTGTTACTGAACCAATGGACGAACAGAATTGTCTTGTCCTGAATGTCTGGACTCCAAGTATCAATGATAGTAAACGTCGTCCCGTCTTCGTATGGATTCATGGTGGAGGATATTCGGGCGGTTCGGGCCATGATCTTCCTTGTTATGAAGGTCGTGCTTTAGCTGAGGCTGGCAATATCGTGGTGGTAAACTTGAATCATCGTCTGAACATCTTGGGTTATGCTAACCTGACAGGATTGGGTGGAAAGTATTCGCAAAGTGTTAACTTAGGTATGCAAGACATCGTGAAGGCTTTGGAATGGATTCGCGACAATATTGACCGATTCGGTGGAGACCCCAATGAAGTGACTATCGGCGGTCAATCGGGTGGTGGAGGAAAGGTGTCAACATTATTGGCCATGCCTTCAGCCAAGGGCTTGTTCAAACGCGCCATCGTTCAGAGTGGTTCTACTTTACGACAGGCATTACCTGAACAAACGCGTTCTTTCGGTATTGCTCTCGCACAAGAGTTGGGACAACCAGCCACGGCTCAGGCAGACTTCTCGAAATATACCTACGAAGAATTGAACTATGCCGTCAGTCGTCTTGCTCAACGTGGCATTCGTAGTAGTTTCTCTCCTGTGGTTGATGGTACTATCCTTCCACAACATCCTTTCGAACCAGCCTCTCCCGTTTCTAAAGACGTACCTATGCTAATCGGTACTGATTTCAACGAGTTTACTTTCGACATTAGTCACGATATGACATGGAATGAAGCTGAAGCGGCCATTCGTCAACGTCAAGGTGATAAGGCAGACCAGTATATAGCAGCATTCAAGAAAGCCTATCCCAATGCCGAGGCAAAGGAAATGACCTACGTAGATACGGGTTTCCGCGCGGGAGCCGTTCGTCAAGCAAAAGCCAAGGCAAAACAGGGTGGTGCTCCTGCTTATCTCTATTTGTTTACATGGAAACCAGAGAGCAATGCTCTCGGTGCCTCGCATGGTATGGAGTTGCCTTTTATGCTCCATAACGTTAGTTTGCAACGCGAAATGACAGGTGCTTCCGAAAAGGCTTATAAGTTTGAGAAACTCATCAGTAGCATCTGGCTCGCCTTTATCAAGACGGGAAATCCGAACGTGAAAGGTTTGCCTAAATGGGAACCCTATAACGAGGAGACGGGTGTAACCATGATTCTCGATAATAAGTGCGAACCCCGTCAGCACCACGATAAAGAGTTGATGGAGATGAGTCGTAGTATTTGGTAAACACAATAAATAGTCAATATGAAGAAAGCGTTTTCTTCGAGGAAATTAGAAAATAAAATAATATGAGACACAAATTGTTTTTCACAATGGCACTTTTAGCCATTTGCTTATCGGCTTCAGCACAAGGACCGCGCAGAGGCTTTCAGCGGGAGGCATTCCAGACAGAGACACCTATGGTTCATGACCCCGTCATGGCCAAAGACGGTGATACGTACTACATCTTTGCCACGGGTATGGGAATCCAACAGATGACATCTAAAGATCGTAAGACATGGACGGTATTGCCACAACCTGTAATGACCGTCATTCCTGGTTGGACTACCGACTCCGTACCTGGCTTTGGTTCTCATGTATGGGCACCGGATGTTATTCAATGGCATGGTCGTTGGTGGTTAGCTTATAGTTGTTCAACATTTGGTAAGAATGGCTCTGCCATCGGTTTGCTTAGTAGTCGTTCATTGCGGTCAAATCTATGGAAGGATGAAGGTTGCATCGTTACTTCGCACGAGCGGAAAAGTGATGCAAACGGTAAGATGAGGGGCGACAACTGGAACGCTATCGACCCAAACTTCGTTATTGATGATGCAACAGATACGCCGTGGCTCGTTTGGGGTTCTTTCTGGGATGGTATTCAATTGGCTCGTCTCGATTCCACGATGCATCTGGCATCAAAGCCCGTGACTATCGCGCGTCGTCATCTTCCTGGTGATCCGAATGCGGCAGAGAATCCTACTTCCAAGTTTGCTGGTCGCAATGCCATTGAGGCTCCGTTTATCTTCAAGCACAATGGTTGGTATTATCTTTTCGTAAGTTGGGATTATTGTTGTCGTGGTGCCAAGAGTAACTATCGTGTAGCGGTGGGACGTAGTAAGAAAGTGGAAGGTCCTTATCTCGACCGCAATGGCAAGGATATGGCCAATGGTGGTGGTACGCTTTTTCTTGAAGGCGACAAAAAGGAATGGGAAGCGGCTGGCCATTGTGCCGCCTACACCTTTGATGGCGAGGATATTTTCATCTGTCATGGCTATAGCGCTACGCAAAACGGAGCAGCCATGCTTATCCAACGACCTATCAGTTGGACTACCGACGGATGGCCTGAGTTGTAAAGAGTAGTGAGAAGGGAGAGGTGAGAGAATAGCTTTGGAGATTGAAAATTGAAGATTGAAGATTGAAAATTATGCTATTCTCTTGCTTCTTGCTTCTAACTTTCTTACTTTCTAAAAGGCTAATCTCTCACCTCTCACTTCTTAAATACTATTTCACGCTCCACTCAAAGAGTCCTGATGATAGTTTTTCGGGAAGTTTCACTTCCAATTTTAGTTCTTTTGTCGATACTGGGTCGAAGTTGACCGTGCAAGCACTCCCTTTCGTGGTGGGATAATTGTCGGCATGAGCTACTTCCTGCCAGTTGCCCGAAGCATCTTTATAGTAAATCTTCCAACTTTCGGGTGTGCTACAACCGCCCCATGGTTGGTCGTCAAACCAATATACGGTACTACTTTGTACGGTAGCTTCCTCTGGGAAGGTATAGGTAATCCATTCCGTACTGTTGTTCTTTGGCCACCAATGATAATAAGGGATAGAGCGGTCGTTGCCGTTCTTCGGAACCAATCGGTCGTTGATGCTTGTCAATGCTGGTGTGCGTGTTGAGGCTTGTATCTTGCTCATCGAAGCCAGCGTAGCGGGTTCAGATGGACGAGTAGCCTTTAAGTCTTGAGCAATCCACACTTTCATGTTTCCACTACCACGATGACACCATGCATAATAAGGTATCAGGGTGAGACGAGCATCTGTAGTAGTCAGTTTTCCTTGCTTGTCGAAAGCCAATTGCTGAACGTCCGTAGCAAGTTGCGTAATCTTGTACGTATGTGCGCCATCAGCCGCCGTGATATTGAAATCTACGTTGGGAATCACTTCGAATTGTGGATTTTGGTTGTGTAAGATATGCATGATGTCAAAGTTGTTGTCCTTAAACTCAGCGCAATATACCAATGGTCCTCTTTCAACGCTAATCATACCGAGGTCGGCTTCCACTTTCTCATTGGCGCGAACGGTACGTGGTTGCATATCGAAATGAATGCGTACCACGTCGCCCTTCTTCCACTTACGGTCGATGGTGAGATACCCGTCTTCCGTGGTTTGGGTGTCAACGGCAACGCCATTCACCGAAAAGGTATATCCTAATCGCTTGTTGTCGCTATAAGCATATAAGTCGCTGGGCACCACTTGGTTCTTCACCCATCCAGGAATGCGAATCTTCATGGCAAACTTTCCTACACTATTCTTGTCAACGTTGATGGCGATGTCGCCGTCCCACGGATATTGTGTTGATTGCGAGAGAGCAACCTTTTTACCAGCCACGTTGAGTTGGGTGGAATTACTCAAGAACAGGTTGACATATACATTGCGGTCTTTCACGGCATATACATAACCAGGCAAAGAGGGGATGAAACGACAGATGTTACTGGGGCAACAAGCGCACCCGAACCACGCCTGACGTTGGTGTTGTCCCATAGACTCCAATGGGTTGGGGTAGAAGAATCCACCACCATCAAGCGAAACGCCTGAGATAAGACCATTATATAATGTGCGCTCCAACACGTCGTAATATTTGGAATCGCCATGCAACAAGAACAAACGGTAGTTGACATATACATTACCGATGGCGGCACATGTCTCGCAATAAGCACTCATGTTGGGCAAGTAGTAATTAGGACCGAAAGCCTCACCAGAAGATGTGGCTCCGATACCGCCCGTGATATAAAGTTTCTTTGTAACGATATTGTCCCAAATCTTGTCAATCGCATGAATGTAGTCTTGATCGCCAGTAAGTGCGGCAACATCTGCCATTCCAGCATACATATAGGCGGCGCGAACGGCGTGTCCTACTGCTTCGTCTTGTTCAATCACAGGTTTATGGGCTTGTGAATAATCGTGCGTTATCGTTGTCTTTCCACGATAATCTAGTAAGAACTTTGCTTCGTCGAGATATTTCTTTTCACCCGTAGCCAAATAGAGTCGAGCCAAAGCCATCTCGGCTATCTGGTGACCAGGAACCACACATGCCTGACCAGCGTTGGGTCCTACCTCGCGAATGACGCAATCAGCATAGCGCTTGGCGATGTTGAGAAACTTGGTGGAACCAGTGGCTTGCCAATGAGCAACGGCACCCTCTACCATGTGACCGAGGTTATAGAGCTCATGCGAAAGGTCTTCTTCTTTCGACCAACGCGTCTTTCCTGCCCAATGATGGGGATTGTCGGGATTTTGCGTACGAGCGGTGTAGAGATAGCCGTCGGGTTCTTGAGCAGAGGCGATGATGTCGATAACTGAATCCACGTAAGCCTCCAACTTCTTATCGGGATAGGTTTGTAAGATGTACGATGCACCCTCGATGGTCTTGTAAGGGTCGGTATCGTCGAATGAATAACCTACGCCGTTTACCTTGAAAACCTTGGAAGGGTCTTTCAAATGTGCGGCAGCATTCTCGAAGTTCTTGTAGCGCCCTTCGCTCTCACACTTGCTGAATGCGAGAGGGATGGTAACGGTGCGACTGGCTTCCAATCGCTGTCCCCAGAATGAGTTGCTTGCTACCTTCACTTGCGTGAAAGGTACTGGCGTGATGGGATAGCCTGCACTTTGTTTTTGTGCAGAGCCAGTTAATGCCATGGTGATGCCGATGGCACCAAGCATTGTGATTCTAAGTAATTGTTTCATGGATAATATTGTATTTAATTTTAATGATTGTCTTTGCTAGATTTTCTAGAAATACTAGAATTACTAGAATTACTAGAAATACTAGAAATACTAGATTTTCTAGCCCCTATCTCTTCTTCATCTTTATCACAAATCCTCCCCCAGATGCCAAGTCGATGGGCAGAATCGTGTTGCGATTGACGGTTAGCTGCTTGATTTGATAATCCTCCGCATTATGATGTGCATTGATGCCGTCTTTCATCAACGTGGCTTGATAATCCACATTATCCAAGAATGGGAATGCAAGCGTGAGCGTACGCGCATCCCAATTGGTTTGACCGCCAATATACCAATCTTCACCCAATCTGCGAGCGGTGACGATGTACTTGCCAATTTCACCTTGCAAGACCAATGTTTCATCCCAAACGGTAGGGATAGTAGCGATGAAATGGGTGTATTTTGGTTCTCGCTCATAATTGGTGGGTGCATCGCAGAGCATGGTGAAAGGTGAATCATGCACCACGTAACAAGCTGCCTGATGACAACGAGTACCCATGGATACGGGTTTCTCGTAACACTCCACCCAGTTGGAGCGCGTACCGTTTCGCATGGCTCCTGGCGTGAAATCCACTTGTCCTGCCATCAGTCGGATAAAAGGAAAAGTAACGTCGTATAGCGGCATGTCGGTTTCTTTCTTCGCCCAACGACATTCTTCCATACCGAATACGCCCTCGTAGTTTACCACATTGGGATAGGTGCGACTCAATCCCGTAGGTGTATAGAAGCCATGATAATCCACCATGAGACGATATTTGGCACAATGGCTGGCTATTCGTTCCGCCATTTCCACCGCCGTTTGGTCGTTGCGGTCAAGGAAATCCACCTTGAATCCCTTGATTCCCATGTCGGCATATTTCTTGCAAGCCTCGTCTAAGTGCTCGTCAAGCACGTTAAATACCGCCCACAACACGATATCCACGCCTTTTTGCTTCCCGTAAGCAATCAATTTGGGTAAGTCGATGGCTGGTATGGAATGCATGATGTCGCCCTTGTTAGAGTCGTACCATCCCTCGTCGAGCACGATATATTCCAAATGATTCTTCTCCGCGAAGTCGATATAATATTGATAGGTGGCCATGTTGATGCCTGCCTCAAAGTTTACGCCTTGCAGGTTCCAGTCGTTCCACCAATCCCACGCCACTTTACCAGGCTTAATCCACGACGTATCGCCAATCTTGTTGGGTTCTGCCAACGAATACACCATGTTGTTGGTGGGCATATCTGAATCTCGTTCCGTCACGGCAAAGACGCGCCAAGGATAGTTGCGCTTGCCTGTTGATTTGGCGATGTAGTCTTCTGTATCAGCCACATAACTCATTCCGCGCCATTTGTAATATTCCATTTTCTTGGGATAAGGGGCGAAACCGGCATCTAATCCCTTGGCATTTGCCTTGACAAACATACCAGGATATTGGCGTAGGTCGCTTTCCAACAATGTTACTTTCGCATCACCGCAATCCAACGTAACGGGCAGGAATGCGGGCGTATGCTTGGCGGAATCGAGCGAAGTGACGTGATAGGTATTCTGGAAAGCCATCGCGAAAGGCTTTTCTGTGTTGGTGGAATAAGCCAACCAAGCTTTCTTGGCGGTATGGAAATCATAATGGGCAATCTCGTACTTGATGATGGTTTCGCCCTTTTGAGTGGTATAGAAACGATAGGCAATTCCCTCATCGTAAGCCCTGATGACGATACCAAAACTGCCTTTTATGCGCAAATCCAGTTGATTGCACACGGATTTGTATTCTCTTTGCCTGTATAATGGTGCTTGAATGGTTTCTTCTATGGTCTTTTTTATGCCAAAACCCAAATTCCCGTTCGCGCCAATCTGTTTTCCGTCAACCAAAACAAGGCCGATGGCAGACGGAGCCATCAACACCCTTCCGTCCAGTTGAATGGAAATGGTGAGCGAATCGCCCTCTTCCAAGATAGCTGTCAACCTACCGTTGGGAGAAGTGACCGTGAAGGCATTTGCCCAAGCAGAAGCCAAGCAAAACCATGAGATAATCAATAGACAAGTAGTTTTTTTGTTCATACGTTCAAGGGTTTCTTTACGTTTCTTTTTCTTTCTGCAAAGATACAAATATCCATTTACATAAAATATAAAAATCGTATGAGAAAGTAAAAAAATAGTCTTTTTGTCGTACCTGACGATTTTCGAAGGGTTTATTTCCATAGAATGAATAAGGGAAAGCAAAAAATGAAAGGTAGAAGCAAGAGGCAAGAGATATGCCTTGCTCGTTACGGGCATTCGAGTTGAGTGTTGAGAGTTGATAGTCATGTTTTTAATGGTTTTTTTGTGGTGAGTGGTGAGGCTTTTTTCATACTGCAAAGTTACTCTATATTCTCCCCACTACCAAAAATCGGGCTTTCGTAAGGTGTAAAAATCTGTTAACGAAACGAGGTGTTCGTGTTAAAAAATACAAACACCATATTTACGCCCTGTAAACATCATATTTGCGAGGAGTAAACACCATATTTATGGGGCGCAAATGCGGTACTAACAAATTAACAATTAACAATTAACAATAAGGTACTATCTATGCAGTAAATATGGTGTATATATAGTTATATTAATATATTATTATAATAATATATTAATATAAAATTATAATACTAATAAATTCTTTTATTTTACCTATATATTGTTTCATTTTATAACATAAACTAAAAACAAAATATATATAACCTATCTTATTGTTAATTGTTAATTGTTAGTTTGTTAATGTTTACTTGGTATTAATAGACAAATAAAAAGGTTTTACCTTGAGAACTAAGAAAATGCAACTTTGTAACTTTGCAACTTTGCAACTTTGATAGGTTCACATTTTCTGAAAAATGGAGAGTTTAAATTTTATATTTATATATTATTATAATAATATATAAATATAATTATATAAATAATTATACATATAATAATTCTTTAATCACTTATTAATGGCTCAGTAAATGATCAGTTCAGAATGTTAGAAGGTACTAAAGTTGCAAAGTTACAAAGTTGCAAAGTTGCAAAAATGGGGTCTCTACGTTGAGGGTGTGTCAAAATAGGCACGTCCTCGAACAAAGAAATCCGAACGATGCAAGATGAAAAGGGAAAACCTTGGTTCGTGGGTAAGGATGTGGCAAGGATGCTGGGCTACAGCAATACACGTGATTCATTGAGAAAGCACGTGGATGTGGAGGACAAAACCACCGTCGCGATTTGCGACACTGGTTCCAACTACAAGAGCAAAGCCTCGTTGCGTGCGAATTGCAAATTCGCACGAACAAAGGATTGCAAATCCTCCCATACAAAAGATGGGGTTACGATTTGAGACTCCATCAATAGAACCACCACCTTGATTCAGGGTATAGGTTTCAACTACAAGAGCAAAGCCATTCGGAAGATGCAGGATGAGAAGGGTGAGCCTTAGTTTGTGGGAAGCGACATTGCAAGAGAGTTGAGTTACTTTGACCTTCGAAAAATCGGGTGGTTCCGTGTGTCTATAGACTTTTCTTTCATATAAATAGACTTTATTTGTATTTTATATCGGTAAAAAATGATAATTTTGCAACATCAAAAAACCTCATATTAGCATGAAATACAAATATCTTTTATTCAGTATGATGATTTTTGCCGTCTTGAACGTACAGGCGGCAGGTAAGACGAAGACCACTCCTATCGTGGAAGTTCCGTTTACGAAAGTGCATTTGAACGACGCCTTCTGGTCGCCTCGTATAGAAATCAACCGTACGGTGAGCATTCCCTCCGCTTTCCGTGAGTGCGAGAAGAACGGGAGGTTCGACAACTTTGCCATTGCTGGAGGTTTGATGCAAGGCGAGCATAAGGGTGATTTCTCGTTTGACGATACAGACCCTTACAAGGTCATCGAGGGCGCCAGCTATTCTTTAGCGGTTCATTATGACGCGAAACTCGACCATTACTTGGATAGTGTGATAGCCATTATCGCCGCCGCACAAGAACCAGACGGTTATCTGACCACCTGCGTCACCAACAAATGCTATCGTCTGTCGGGATGGTGGGGTAGAAGCAAATGGGAGAAAATCAATTCCCATGAGTTGTATAATAGCGGTCACATGATAGAATCGGCTGTTGCTCACTACTTGGCAACGGGTAAGCGTTCGTTCTTGAATGTGGCTATCAAGAATGCTGACTTGGTTTGCAAGACCTTTGGACCCAATGAAGGTCAGATTCATCGTCCTGGCGGTCACCCCATCATCGAGATGGCGTTGTGCAAATTATATAAGGTGACTGGCGATAAGAAGTATCTGGAAGGAGCAAAGTATTTCGTGGATGAAACAGGAAGATGTACTGACGGCCATCATCCCAGCGAATATTCACAAGACCATAAGCCTATCTTACAACAAGACGAAATCGTAGGCCATGCCGTAAGAGCTGGTTATTTGTTCAGTGGTGTGGCAGACGTGGCTGCCTTGACGGGAGACTCAGCCTATTTCCATGCCTTGGAAAGAATATGGAACAACATGTCTTCCAAGAAACTCTTCATTACGGGAGGTATCGGCAGTCGTCCTCAAGGTGAAGGCTTCGGTCCTAACTATGAACTGAACAACCATACCGCTTATTGTGAGACCTGTGCCGCCATTGCCAACGTGTATTGGAACTATCGTATGTTCTTGGCAACAGGAGAATCGAAGTACATGGATGTTTGCGAACGTGCATTGTATAATAATGTATTGAGTGGCGTTTCGCTTTCAGGTGATCATTTCTTCTATGACAACCCCTTGGAGAGCGACGGAGAACATGGGCGTGCCCGTTGGTTTGGTTGCGCTTGTTGTCCTGGCAACGTTACGAGATTCGTGGCTTCGGTTCCTAACTACATCTATGCCCAACAAGGAAAAGACATTTACGTGAATCTCTATGTGCAAGGAACGGCAAAGATTGGTAACGTTGAATTGGAACAAATCACCGAATACCCTTGGAACGGACAAGTGAAGATTCGCGTGAACAAGGGAAGTGGAAAGTTTGCCATTAAGTTGCGCTTGCCTGGTTGGTTGAAGAAAAACCCCATCGGCAATGATTTATATACCTATTTGGATAATGCCAAGCCGTATAGCGTGAGCGTGAATGGTCAGGCATTCTATCCCGAAAACCGCGACTATATCACGATTACCCGTTCTTGGAAGAAGGGTGACGTGATAGAATTGAACTTGCCGATGGAAGTGCGTAGAGTCATCGCCAACGACAATGCCGAAGACGACCGTGGCAAGATTGCCTTGGAACGCGGACCTATCGTGTTCTGCTTGGAAGGAAAGGATCAACCCGACCAACATGTATTCAATAAATATATCCTCAATTCTGCTGTCATAACCGCCCACGAGGAAAAAGAATTGTTGAATGGTGTCTTCGTACTCGAGGGAATGGCTAAGGAATTACAACCTGACGGAGAGGTGAAAGACGTGAAAATCCGTGCTATTCCTTATTCTACATGGAACAACCGTGGTTCTGACCAGATGGAAGTGTGGATTGCCAACACACCCGTAAAGACCGTGGCTACTCCTGCCGAGACGATTGCCAGTAAGGCAAGGACGTTCAGCAATCGCGGTCCTATCCAAAACGATGCTCCCGAAACGGCTCCCACAGATGGTTGGGCAGGTGGAACAAACGACCAATGGGAACCCAAGCGTTCTTCCGATACGTCGAAGCCTTACCATTATTGGTGGTTGAAGCGTGGAACGACCGAAGCCATCAGCTATCAGTTTGACAAGGAGTATGAGGTGAACAACGTACAGGTGTATTGGTTGGATTTCGACCACTACGATGGTAGTTTCCGCGTACCAGAGAGTTGGACACTCTACTATCAAGATGCCAATGGCAATTGGGTGGAAGTGGAAGACCATTCACCATTGACCGTGAAGAAGGATTGCTACAATAGCGTGGATTTCAAGCCCGTACGCACAAAGGGATTGAAGATATTGGCAAAATTGCAACAAGGTCAATCGGGTGGCGTGTTGGAATGGAAGGTCAACGGCAAATAAATACTTACGATGAAAAGATATGCTTGCTTGATTGGTTTCCTGCTCATGAGTTGGGTGTTGTCTGCCAAGACGTTGGTGATTACCCTCTCGGATGATACGAAAGTGTATTATGAGTTGGAAGAACCAACGAATGGAACCACTTTCTCGCCTGTGATGGTGTTTGACCATGGCAACATTGTGGTGAAAGGCGATACGTACGAGTTTAGCGGAATCAAGGAGTTTCGCGTCTCCGATGAGAGTGCGCCAGCGGGAATAGAATCCCAAACGATGCGATTCTCTACCCAGGGTGCCGTGTCGATATATACGATGGATGGTAAAAAGATGATGGTTAGCGACACGATAGATAGTGTTCAGCAACTCCAAACATCACGTTTACCCAAGGGAATCTATATCGTCAAGGTGAAGCAAGGTACTCGTGATGAAGTGTCGTTTAAGTTTATCAAGAAATAGCAACAAGAGACCATGAAGCATTATTCATTAATCGTCATCTTTTTCTTGACATGGCTTTTCCCAATGACCGTTGAGGCGCAAGAGAGAATCCACGTACACTTGTCAGACCAATCCACGACATGGGATATTCCGCTTATGACAGATGATGTCGTGTTTTTCGACGTTGACAAAAGGAATTCCCAATTACGTGCGAACCTGGTGGGAAGGGTTGTCGTACCGTTCGACCCAGAGAAGGTGGATAGCATTACGTTTGAGAACGAACCAGAGGTGGAAACAAAAGATGCCTACCAGGTATTCCAGATGTATGTTACCACCAACGACGGAAAGAATGTGGTTTCACGAGATACTTATCAGGATTGCTATATTTCCCTGAATGCCAAGGGAGCTTTCAGCAACTATTCCGCTACAGGAAAGATTCGGTGTCGTGGAAACAGTTCGTTTCTTTGGTACGATAAGAAACCCTATCGCATTAAGTTGGATGAGAAGCACAAACTCTTAGGACTTGACAAGGCGAAGAGTTGGGTGCTATTGGCAAACTATCGCGACGTGACCGACTTAATGAACACTTTCGTCTTTGAGATGGGACATTGGATGGGTTTGGAGTATACCAATCACACGCGATATGTGGAATTGTTCATCAATGGAGATTACAAGGGCGTCTATCAACTTACCGAACAGGTGCAACAAGGGAGTAATCGTGTGAATATTAGCGATGAAAAGGGCATTTTAGTGACTTTAGACGTTGATGACGGACCAGCGGAGAGTCCGCTTGCGGAAAACAATTTTTGGACAACCGTTTTCAAGATGCCTATGGCGGTGAAGTATCCCGAAGACGAGATGCTCACTACGGCCGTGAGAGATTCCATCAGAGACGTATTCGCGGAATTGGAAACCGCCATCAAAAACAGAAACTATCCCGTGGTTGATTCCTTGATGGACATTCGTTCGTTTATCCATTACCTCCAAATCCAAGAGTTTATCTATAACGTAGAATTGTCTGCGCCTCGTAGCATCTTCATGTATAAGGATGGCGATGGCAAATGGTTTATGGGACCTTTGTGGGATTTTGATGCAGGGTATGACTTTGATTGGAGTAATATGCAGACCAATCATACTTTCTTTTCCAATTACAAGGAGACGGTGATGGGAACGAATCCCTATAAGCGAAACGGCAATTATAATTATGTGCCGCAATTCTTCACCAATCTCTTCGGATGTTCGGAATTCGTGCGTCTCTACAAGGAAGAATGGAACAAATTCAGCGATTCCATCGTGACGCGCAACTGGAAGGAGATGGAGAAATATATCTCTTATTTGAATGATGGTCCTATGAAGCGTGAAGCCAATCGCTGGCCAATATATGGAAAGGATTTCAACACGGAAGTGGAAAAGATGCATCAATGGTTGACGAATCGCGCTCGCTATATGACGGAATTAATCAACAATATCCCTGAGCCAGATGATGTTCCCGTTACTGATGAGCAACTATGTGGAACGTTGTATTGCAACGTGAAGATGAACAGGAGGGATGGTTATAGTCAGAATGTTCAGGTGGATGTGGATAAAAACAAATTGTTGTCATTATTGAAAGAGGAAGCACCCACTTTCAACGAAAGTAAAATGACGATTGTTCCGCTGAATGCCGATGGAACAGAAGGACAAAACCTGACCAATGGCGTATTTGGCGGTTGGTTTGATGCGGAAGGCAATCCTCGTGCATGGGGAGAAGGACATGTTTATATCGAGATTTTCGATGATTTGTATCATTGGTCGTGCGGCGTTCATCCGAACAATTGCTTCGACGATGAACATACCGTGACCATGCAAGTGCAATATCCCTCAAGAAATACATTGAAGAAAGTGAATGTAGAAGTCAAGTTCACCATTGAAAACAATGGTGGATGGTGGTGGTAAAAACTAAATATAATAACGATATGAATAAAAAATTACTTTTGATGTTATGTTTGGCGTTGATGAACATTTCGTTTGTCAAGGCTCAAAAGACGGTTTATATCCCGTACGAGTGGCGTATGAATAGGACGGATACGCTTCTCTATGCTGAGAACGACCCTAATAACAAATACACTTGGTCGAAGTCGAGAAGTAAGGAAACCGAAAACGTCATCGTGTTTTGGGATAAGTATTATGGAAATACGTCGCCTTCAAACACCGCAGGTTTCTATAACGTTGACATCGACGACTTGTTGCAGAAGTGTGAGGCGTTCTTTGATTTGGAAATCAATAAGTTGGGATTCGTTGACCCTAACAACTCCAACTTGAACAAATACAAGGTGATGGTGCTGATGAACCATACCGAAACATGGACTTGTTATGGAGGAGGTTATGATTACATGGTTTCTGCCTTGTGGTTGAATCCCTCTACTTGTAAGCCCGTAGGACATAGTGTGGCTCATGAGATCGGACACTCTTTCCATTATATGTGCTATTCGGAAGCTTCCAATCATGGCAATATCGGAAACGTGCAGACGGGCTTTCATGGGGCGGTAGGAAACGGTAGCGTTACTTGGGAGCAAACGGCTCAATGGCAAGCCAACCAGAGCTATCCCGAATTGATGTACGACCAAAGTATCGGTGTGTTCCGCAATTCCCACAACTATGCCTATACGCACGAGTGGCATCGTTATCAGAGTTATTGGTTCTTCTATTATCTTTGCCAATATTACCACGATATTCAAACCGTGGCAAAGGTGTGGAATTGGCCAGAGACAACGGTGAAAGACTTCAACCAGGTGTTGATGGATTGCAAGGGCTTGAGCGTAGATGACTTGTATAAAATGTATTTCGACTATGCTTGTAAGTTGGTTACATGGGATTTGGATGTTTGCAAGCCTTATCGTAATCCTTATATCGGCGATTTCAACTATCGTTGTGCTTTGACGGAAGATGGTGAATACCAAGTGGCTTTGGCAAGTGCGCCACAAGGAACGGGATTCAACGTCATTCCGCTTCAAGTACCTGCCGCTGGAACAAACGTAACTACGCATTTCACGGCTTTGCGCTATGATGCTAAGTTGGCGAATGGCGACCCAGGAGAATACTTGAATGAGAATACGGGATTCACGAAGGCTGGGGTGGATAATTATCAAGTTATCAACGGTTCTTATCGTGGTTTCCGTTTGGGATATGTAGCTCTTTTGAAAGATGGAACCAGAATGTATTTCTCTGAAGACTCGATCTATTGTACGGGTGGAAACGAGAAGACGGAATCGCTTTCGTTTACCGTTCCCGAAAATACGGAACGTATGTGGTTGGTGGTTTCTCCAGCCTTAAAACGTTATATCCAACACAAATGGGATGAGAGTTTTGCAGCTGATGATCGTTGGCCTTATCGCGTGTCATTCGAAGGAACGGATATTGGCAGTAGTGCTACGGTTTATGCTTCGCCAACCTTGGATAAACGTGCCATTGCAGACATTACTTTTGAATATAATGTCAACATTCCTGTTGATAACCAGAGTTATTCGGGAACTACCATCAACGTCGGCGGAAAGACAGCAGCCATGTTGGGAACCGCTTTCCAATGTGAATTGTCGCGCATCAATTCTGCTATGCAAAGATACGACGTGAATGGACCTGGCACGGGCAAGATGATGTTCTATCCGTTGAACGCAACCGACTACTCCTTAGTCGAGAATGGTTCTACCGCAAACGGCTACGGACATTGGTTTGACGCTAATTGTTCCGTATGTGGATACGATGTCAATGTTTGTCGTTTGTATTCAGAGTTCTATCCCTCATTAATGGCATTTGGAGTAGGGCAGAATCCCGGAAAGTGTCGGGTAGGTGAGACCTATACCATTGGTCAAGCCATTAAGTACAAGCAGAATTTCAGGAGTACGGCAATCGCCCGCTTTATCTTCCACGTGAAGATAGTAGATGCTAACGCCACTCCATTCGCTGAATTGAAGAACGTGGAATACAATGATCCTACGGGAATACATTGGGTGGAAAATAGTAGTTCGCCTACGGATACTTCCGTCTACACGTTGACGGGAACGAAAGTGGCGGACAACGTCCATCAATCCATGTTGCCTAAGGGCATATATATTGTAAATGGTAAGAAAAAAATCTTTAAATAGATTCGGTAAAGCCGTGTCATGTCTCGGAGGCGTGATACGGCTTTATAAGTATTTAATGCATTCATTTTTTTCTTGTTTGCTCTATATTGCCTTTTGTTTTCTTGTTAATAGCAATGATATTTGATGTAACATTATTCTGCTAAATACAACTAATACACGGTTAAGTTTAAAAAAAACATTCATTATTTGTGAAATAATAAAAAAATGTATTATTTTTGTAGAATGAAATACTTTCAAAGAAAAGGGAAAACGCAGCAGACTTAATCGTAAAATTAATAATAAGATGAAAAAATTTTTACTATTTTTGGTCGTTTACCTAATGAGCATGTTAGGTGTGAACGCCGCTCCAGTAGGAAGACAAAAGGCACAAGCTATCGCCCGTAATTTCATGGAGGAAAGAGGGATGAGTGTTACTAAGTTGCATTCATCTGCAGAAAGGTTAGCCAAAGTGAAGGCTGACGGAACGCAACCTTTTTATGTTTTCAATAACGGACAGAATGGTGGTTTTGTCATTATTTCTGGAGATGACAAAGCTCCCGCTGTACTTGGTTATAGCTATACGGGTACTTTTGAAGAAGCAAATGTGCCTGAAAACGTAACTGTTTGGCTAAATAATTATGCCGAGCAAATGGAGACTCTGGCGGATGAACCCCATGTTGCATCTCTCGCAAGGAAAGTTGCTACTCAAAAGTCGCGAATTAGCATTTCGCCTTTGGTGATGACACACTGGAACCAGTATGCTCCTTATTTCAATCTTACTCCTACGTTAAATAATGTCCAGTGCCTTACAGGATGCGTGGCAACTGCATTTGCTCAGGTCATGAAATATTATGAGTGGCCAAAGGCTGCAACTACGGTTGTTCCTGGTTATACTTGGAGAGGAAACCAATTGGAGGACTTACCAGCTATCACATTCGATTGGGATAATATGCTTTATGATTACCAAGGTGGTGGAAATGCCAATGCAGGATGTTCAGATGGTGAGGTGTATCAGACAGCCGTTGCTCAGTTGATGAAATACTGTGGCTATTCAGTGATGGCAAATTATGGTACCGGTGCGACTTCTGCTTCCACATCTTATATTCCTTCTGCCATGAGAGATTACTTTGGGTATGAAGGATCCATCAAGCTTGTTGATCGTTCTAATTATAGTTGTTCTGATTGGGAAGAACTAATTTATAATGAACTTTACGAAGGAAGACCTGTTATCTATAGTGGTTCGACAAGTTCCGGTGGTGGCCATGCCTTTATTTGTGATGGATATGGGGAGGATGGATTCTTCCATATCAATTGGGGATGGGGCGGAATGTCTGACGGTTATTATTTGTTGTCAATTTTAGAACCAGGCAAACAAGGTGCTGGAGGCAGCAATTCTGGTTACAATTACGAACAGCAAGTGGTAGTTGGCATTCAACCTGAGGCATCTGAGGAAGAAATCTATACTGGACCATGTTTGAAAATCTTAAATTTCCAATTGCGAGACTACAATTCGGATTATGTCAGTACTTATGGTCCGCAGTATTTTGGAGTAGGTTACCAACTACAAGGATTGATGGACGGTGAACACCAACTCAATGCACAACTGTTGCAAAACGGTGAGGTTGTCTATGAAGGGAGTCTGCTCGAAGGTGATTACTGGGGAATTAATCTTGGGGTAGGACATTTTAATCCTCGTTTGATTACCTATCCATTCTTCCATCAAAAAAGGATTGCCGACGGCACTTATGAAGTTCGATTGGTGTGTCGAATGAAGGAGGAAGGCAAGGAATACGATTGGTTGCCTTGTCAAGGGTCAGAATATTACCACAATGAGGTTACTATTAATGGAAACTCTGTAACATACCATAATTCTACGGTGAGTCCACAAGTCACATGTAATTCGTTTACTACTTCACCCACCTTGTATGTTAACAACAAGGCTACTGGTGTGGCTTCTCTTACCAATGAGGGTGGTATCTTCTTCCAAGGTAAAATCTATCTTTGGGTTAATGGCTCCTTGGTTGCCAGCGACATGGCTTACATTGATTCTGACAATACCATTAACATGACGTTCTCGTTCACTCCCACTGTTACAGGAAACCTACCAGTAAAGATAACGACGGATGCCAACGGAGAGGATGTGATATACGAGGAGACGATCACTGTTATCAACGAGGATGAGAGTGCCGCTTATAGCCTCGTGGTTTCTGACTGGAGCATTGACAATCTTGATACAGAGAGTAATAAGATTTGTGGTGGAAAGGTGACAGGAACCTTGACAATTACTAATACTGGTACCAAAACATTCAGCGGAATAATAGGCATTGGCTATACGGATAGTAATGGCAGATCTAGTATGTCTTATGACCCTTCTGGCTGTACCTTGGCCGTAGGAGAAAGTGTAGATTTGGAGTACACTGTTGAAGATGCCACCGTTGGTAAGAGATACAAGCTCGCTTGTTGGGAAAATGTTAACTGGGGCAAGAAAATCGGTGAGACGGCCATGTGTGAATTGGTGGCTGGTGGCTATACATATTGGACAGCTGATGGAATCTCTAAGAGTAGAGCAGAGACAAGTAATGAAAATATAGCAGTGGTAGATAATGCTGTTGCAGTTAAGTTCTTCTATACACCTACTGGTACTATCACTCCTAATGCCAATCCAAATACTTTATATTATTTCTCTGAGACCACCGCTCCTACAAGCCTCTCTGGTAAAAACGTTGTCTTAAACGGCAAGATAGACAAGGTTACCTTTACTGATGGATATGATTTCTATGTACCGTTGGGCTTTACTGCCTCACAAGCTATCTATACGAGAAAGCCGAAACTTGGTGCCGATGGTAGCACAGGCTGGGAGTCGATAGTTTTGCCTTTTGCTGCACAGAAAGCTTTCAATCAAACAGACAATAAGCAGATTTACTGGTTTACAGATAGAAATGATGATGGTAAAGACTTCTGGCTGAAGTCGTTTGCATATACTGATGGTGAGGCTGTATATTTTGACTTTGTTGACGAAATTCGTGCCAATGTGCCTTATATCATCGCTACGCCAGGTAGTAAATGGGGGGAAAGTTATAACCTTCTCAATAAGACCATTGCCTTCACTGCCGACAATGTGAACATCACAGAGACCTCGAAACTCAAGGCTATGACTGATGCCTTTGACTTTGTGGGACTTAGCGAACAAAAATCTGTCAGTGGTTATGTGCTGGATGAAAACGGACAATACTTTGTTAAGAAAGATGGTGTCCATCAGAATGCTTTCAGAGCTTATTTCATTGCTGGTGCAGATAATCCAATTGCCCATGCGCCAAGACTAAGAATTGGCACGTTTGTACCTGATGGAATTAGTGAAGTGGAGAATATGACCAATGGCAAAGCTGATGTCTATACACTGAACGGTACGAAAATAGCTACTGTGAGAGTTATTCAAGGTAGTGCTGATCTTGGTTGTCTGCCAAGTGGTATATATATTATTAACGGTAAAAAGATAATAAAGTGATGAAAAAGACCTATAAGTCACCTGAAATCTATGTTTGGGTTTTTAATACCGATGAACTTATGATTGGAGCTCTTGAAATGAGTGACCCCAAAATTAACGGATCTTCAGAATCCAAGAGTGACATGTTGTTTGATAATAATGACGACTCTCCAGAACAGTTCCAATCCAGTATATGGGATGAATAAGGTGAAAATAGTCATTATCTAAAGTAGATAAATTCACAGTTCTATACTAACAAACAAGGAGGATGTGCCTATATAAGCGCATCCTCCTTGTTGTTGTCTAATGTCAATTATGAATTTATAATTCTTAACCATCGGTGGTTAGAAGTGGGGTGTTATGCTTATGAAATAAATTTATTTCGCTTAATTATATAGTATAATAAAAAAATACACTATCTTTGCAAAATTATACATAATTTTGGCTTCGTAACCTCTTTATATACAAGATGGAAACGACGAATAGTTTGAAACCAATATTAAATAAATAACACAACATGAAGAAAACAAACAAAATGAAATGGGTATGTATGTTCGGTGTAGTTGCCGTGCTGGTAGCTTGTGGGCTTGACATTCCCAAGGAAACACCGTCTTCGTTCGAGACGATGGTCATCAAGAAAACAGACATCACGGTTCCCATGAAGTTTAGTGCCAAGATGAAAGGACAGGCTGACGTGACTATCATGCCACAGGTAAGCGGACAGTTGATGAAGATTTGCGTGACAGAGGGTCAACAGGTGAGAAAAGGTGCAACGCTCTTTATCATCGACTCGCGCAACGCTCGTTTGGAGTTAGAGGCTGCACAAGCTAACTTACAAGCAGCTTTGGCGCAAGAGAACTCTGCCAAATTAGAGTATGAGTCGAACAAGAACCTCTATGAGAAGAATATCGTGAGCAGTTACATGCTCAGCAATAGCGAGAATTCTTACAAACAAGCACAAGCATCGGTAAGTCAGGCTCGTGCGGCGGTGAATCGTGCAAAGGTAGCCCTTGGATTCTGTACTATATCGGCTCCCGTAACAGGTGTTATCGGTGAGATTCCCGTACGTGGCGGAGATCAAGTGACACCAATGACACAACTGACCATTCTCAGTGGCAATACGAAGATGGAAGCCGAATTCTCTGTTACGGAGGCTATCATCGAAACACAGGTAAATGCTGGTTTGAAAGCTGGTGATAAGGAGAAACACATGGCTGCATTACCCGATGTGACCTTTGTGATGAAGAATGGTACGGAATATCCCCATAAGGGTCGCATCAGTAGTTTGACGGGTGTGGTAGATGCAGCTACTGGTTCATTGACAGCCAAGGCAACATTCCCCAATCCCGAAGGACATTTGTTCTCTGGTATTCAAGGAACGGTGGTGCTACCATTTAGCGAACATGACGTGATAGTGATTCCGCAAAACGCCGTTGTCCGCTTACAAGACAAGAGCTTGGTATATAAGGTGAAGGCAGACAGTACGGCAATGGCTGTGGATGTGACGACTTCTGATATTGGCAACGGAAAGGATGTGATCGTCGTATCTGGTCTCAAAGTAGGCGATAAGATTGTTACTGAAGGTGCTAACAATGTTCAGGAAGGACAAAAAGTGCTCTTTCCAAAGGAAGTGAGTAGTGAAAAGTAAATCGTGAATAATTTGCTTCCGTATGAAGAACAATATATTTATAAATAGGTACGTGATGGCGTGTGCCATCAGTATCGTCATTGCATTGGTGGGTTATATCAGTATGAGTTCTTTGCCCATCGAGCAATATCCCGACATTGCACCGCCTACGGTGCGTGTATCAACCAGTTATACGGGTGCTGATGCTCAGACAATCATGAAGTCGGTAGTGCAACCATTGGAGGAAAACATCAATGGTGTACCTGGTATGACCTATATGACAAGTTCGGCCTCATCGACAGGTGATGTTTCAATCGTGGTTTATTTCGAACAAGGTACAGACCCCGACATGGCGGCGGTCAACGTGCAGAATCGTGTAACCCGAGCTACGGCACTATTGCCACAAGACGTGACGAAGGTGGGTGTGCAAGTATTTAAGATGCAGAGCAACATCCTACAGATTGGTGCGTTGAAATCAACTGATGGTAAATATAGTGATGACTTTATAGCCAACTTCATCGATATCAACGTGAAACCGCGATTGATGCGTATCACAGGTGTGGGTGATGTGATGAGTCTTGGTAACACCTATGCCTTGCGTATCTGGTTGAAGCCAGACGTGATGGCGCAATACGGAATAGAACCTCGTGAGGTCTTTGCTGCCATCGGTGGACAAAGTTTCGTATCTGCAACAGGTTCATTAGGTGCTCAGTCGGATAATGCCTACCAATATACGATGGAGTATAAAGGTACATTGAAGAGCATTGAGGAATTCAACGATATTGTATTACGTACCGGCGAAGGAGGACACTTGTTGCATTTGAGAGATGTGGCACAGGTGGAGATTGGTGCTATGAGTTATAGTTTTACGTCTACGGTTGACGGAAATCCGGGTACAATCTTCATGGTGTTCCAAGCACCAGGTGCTAATGCCACAGAGGTGAATGCTCGAATCAACAAACTTTATGAAGACTTGAAGCCATTGATGCCTGCGGGATTGGAGTTCCAAGTGCTTGAAACTTCAGATGACTTCCTTTATGCAGCCATTGGCAACGTAGTAGAGACACTTATCATCGCCATCATTTTGGTGGTACTTGTGGTGTTCTTCTTCTTACAGAGTTTCAAGGCAACGATTATTCCTTCTATCTCAATTGTCGTTTCGTTGTTGGGTACGTTTGCCATCGTGATGTTGGCAGGATTCTCGCTCAACATCTTAACGCTCTTTGCTTTGGTATTGGCAATCGGTACGGTGGTTGATGATGCTATTGTCGTTGTGGAAGCCGTTGAAGCGAAATTGGAAGGCGGTATTTCTGATCCCAAGACAGCCACTCGTCAAGCAATGAGTGATGTGTCGGTTGCCGTTATCTCATGTACGTTGGTGTTTATGGCCGTGTTTATTCCCGTGGCATTTATGCCTGGTACATCTGGTTCTTTCTTCACGCAGTTTGGTGTGACATTGGCTTCATCAGTAGGTCTGTCTTGTATATCGGCGTTGACGCTATGTCCCGCCCTTTGTGCTCTCATGATGAAAGCCAAGGAAAAAGGTTCGGAGCGAAAGAACTTGAGCTATTACACTAAGAAGGCTTATTCGGCCAGTTACAATGCCATTTACAATAAATATTCCAAGAGTGTGCAGAAGTTTATTCGTCGTCCGTGGATTGCTGGTGCATTGCTCGTTGGAGCATTCCTTTTGTTGTTCTTCTTCATGACCAACCTTCCTTCTGGTCTTGTACCACAAGAAGACCAAGGAGTTATCTTGGCTGAGATTCGTGCTCCCGAGGGAGCAACGCTTCATGAAACGAGCGAGATAGTGAAGAAGGTAGAGGAAAAGGTAAAGCAGATTCCAGAGATGGAGAGTTTTGCCGTGGCTTGTGGCTATGGTATGATGTCGGGTTCTGGTTCTAACTTCGCAACGATGGTGATTCGTTTGAAGACTTGGGATGAGCGTCCTGGCATGAACCATTATATTGATTTGGTCATCGGTCGTCTTTATTTCGCTTGTCAGGAGATTAAGAATGTTAAGGTGTTGCCATTCCAGTTGCCACAAGTACCTGGTTATGGTAGCAACAATAGTGTAGCATTGGTTTTGCAGGATATGCAAGACCGCGATATGTCTGAGTTTGCCGCTCAAGCACAAGAGTTCCTCAATAAATTGGGAGAGAGACCAGAGATTAACATGGCTATGATGTCTTACTCGGAGCGTTATCCGAAGTATCAAGTGGAGGTTGACCCAGCTCAATGCGACCGTGCAGGAGTAACGCCAGCTACAGTGCTTAGTACGCTTGGTTCTTTCTGCGGTGGTTCATACGTAGGTAACTTCAATCAATTTGGAAAAGTATACCGTATCATGGCAAGTGCTGCACCTGAATATCGTCTTGATCCATCGTCGCTTCATAATATCTTCGTTAAGGTACGTGGTGGTAAGATGGCTCCTATCTCAGAGTTTGTTACGCTGAAAGAGATTGTGGGTTCATCGAGTATTGAACATTTCAACCTCTATCAGAGTATTTCCTGCTTTGTGACACCTGCTGGTGGCTATACCGAGGGTGATGCTCATAAGGTAATTGCCGAAGTGTTCAAAGATGTAATGCCCCGTGGTTATAGCTATGAATATAGTGGAATGTCGCGCGAATTGGAGGAAGCCGCAGGCAGCAATGATACCGTACTTATCTATGTTATCTGCGTCATCTTGATTTACCTTATCTTGGCTTCACTCTACAATTCATGGTTTACACCTTGGGCTGTGTTGCTCTCCGTACCGTTTGGTTTGATGGGTGCTTTCATCTTGGCTTACTTAGGTAATTTGTTCCATTTGCCAGGTATGGACAACAACATCTACCTACAGACGGGTGTCATTATGCTTATCGGTTTGTTGGCAAAGACAGCCATCTTGATTACGGAGTTTGCCTCAGAGCGTCGTGCTCAAGGTATGAGTATCAAAGATGCGGCTTTCGAGGCTTGTAAAGAACGTCTCCGTCCTATTTTGATGACCGTTGTTACGATGATTGCCGGTATGATTCCGCTCGTCATCAGTGGCGGTGCAGGTGCCAACGGTAACCGTGCGTTGGCTCTCGGTGTAGTAGGAGGTATGACGGTGGGTACTATTGCCTTGTTGTTTGTCGTACCAGCCTTCTTCATTGTATTCCAAAAGTTGCACGAGAAATACCAAGGAGTTAACGTAAAAAATGAAGAGAATGATGAAGTATAAGAATATTATTGCAGTCGTAGCCGTGAGTATGACACTCACGAGTTGCGGACTATACGACAAGTATGTGTCGAAAGCCTCGGTACCAGCCAATGCTTATGGTACCAGTCAAGATATTGTTGAAGCTACTAATGGTGCGTCGCTGGCAGAGATGTCGTGGCGTGAATTCTTCAACGACCCACTTCTTCAGCAATTGATTGACTCGGTCATTGCACGTAATACGAATCTCAACTCTGCCCGTATTGCGGTGGAGAAATCTGAGGCTTCGTTGAAAGCTGCTCGTCAAGCCTATCTGCCTTCGCTTAATTTCTCACCATCGGGAACGATTGCAAGTTTTGATGCCGGTAAGTTGTCGAAAACCTATAATCTACCTCTTCAATTAAGTGTGGATGTAGACGCGTTCGGTTCCATAACATCTCAGAAGCGTAAGGCAGAGATGGTGCTGATGCAATCGAGAATCCAAGAGGAATCTGTGAGAGCCAATCTAATCTCAACCACGGCACAACAGTATTATATGTTGCAGTTACTCGACCGTCAATTAGAGATTCTTATGGCTACAGATAGTCTGTGGAACGCTTCATTGGAAACTCAGAAAACGTTGTGGGAGAATGGAAAGTCTTACTCTACTGCTGTCAATCAGATGGAGTCTTCGTATCTGAACGTGAAGACACAGATTGTTGATGTTCGTCGTAATATCCGTGGTATAGAGAATGCCATTTGTCGTTTGTTGGCACAATCACCACAACATATCAACCGTAGTTCTTGGGGAAGTTCTGCTTTACCACATCATAAGGAGTCTGAAGAAACCACAGGACAACGAATGTTCGATTCTCGATACCTGAAGATTGGCGTTCCTGCCGCATTGCTTCAACATCGTCCTGACATTCGCATCGCGGATTATGCTATGGCTGAGGCATTCTATAACACGTTGGCAGCTCGTCAAGCCTTTTATCCTAAAATCACTCTTTCGGGAAATGCAGGTTGGACAAATAGTGCCGGTGGTGGTGTTATTGACCCAGGCAAGTTGCTGCTTAACGCCGTTGCTTCATTGACACAACCTATCTTTGCTCGTGGAAAGTTGATGGCAAGCAAGAAGATTGCCCAATTGACGGAAGAAGATTTGCAACGCAAGTATGTGCAAACCGTTATCGATGCTGGTAATCAGGTGAACGAGGCTATGGCAGATTGTCAGGCTTCTCGTGAGAAGCATCAGTACTATCATCGTCAGGTAAGCGTGCTAAAGGAAGCTTATAAAGGTACACACGAACTGATGGATAATGGTAAGGCCAACTACTTAGAGGTACTCACTGCACAAGAGACGCTTCTTAATGCTCAACTCAGCGAGGCCATGAACATGTATAATGGTGCAAAGGCTGTTATTGCCCTCTACATCGCTCTTGGTGGTGCAATAGAGTAACACGTATATGATCAATAAAAGGATAGTTTTTATACTCATCACAATGCTCTGGACTGGGTTTGCATTGCAAATCCATGCCCAGGGTTTGAAGCGTATGTTGCACAAAACCGACAGTATATTGTCTTTGCGGTATCAAAGAAGCAAAGTCGATACGATGTACATAACCCGACCTAAGACTAAATGGACCATAAGAGGACGACTCAACGTTTCTGGAGCAGATTTGGAGATAAAAGGAAAGCAGTTTGGAGTACCGTTCCATTCAAAGATGAAAGCCGACTACAAGTCAACGTTAAGTTTGGGTATAAACTATCTGGGTGTATCGCTTAGTTTGGCTTTGAATCCAGCCAAGATGTTGGGCAAGTATAATGACTTCGAATTGAATCTTAACTCGTATAGCAACCGTTGGGGCTTTGATTTTATTTACCAGAATGCCCATAATTTTACGGGTTGGCATGATGCAGAAGGACAACCACGTATCGAATTGCCAGCCGATGTGTTGAAGTTGAAGACGTTGAACTTAAATGCCTATTATACTTTTAATCATCGTCGCTTTTCCTATCCTGCTGCCTTCTCTCAGAGTTATATACAACGTCGTTCTGCGGGTAGTTTTCTGTTGGCTGTTTCAGGACAGGGACAAAGAGCGGAAACAAAGGGGCAATATGAGTCGAGGCTCAATGTGACCAATATCGGTATTGGTGGTGGATATGGTTATAATTGGGTGCCTTGGAGTCATTGGTTGTTTCATCTGTCATCAACACCCACGCTGACTATTTATAGCAATACGTCGCTCAAAGTCAATAATGAACGCATCCCGCTCAAATATCAATTCCCGGAAGTTATCATTACCGCCCGTGGCGCAATTGTTCGTCAGATTGGTAATATGTTTCTCGGTGTTACGATGGTATATAATTTCACGAACATTGGTGACCAAAACGAATTGGCTATCCATAACAACAAATGGCGCACTCGCCTATTCCTTGGTTTCAGATTGTAAGGAATAAAAGTGCTCCCTCCATCTTTTTCTCGAAAGTGATTTACTTCTCTCTTTCAATTTTTTTTGTCATTCTATTTCGCAATTTAGGCTTAAATTCCAGCCGTTTTTTCAAAATCTTTTAGACTTGGTGCGAAATATTGAAAAATAGCGATGTCTTACTAATTGGTTGATAGTCAATTGCTTGTTTATTTTCGCCATTTATGAATACGAGTAAAAACGCTATTTTTCACCGAAATAAGCATAGTTTTGACGTTCGTAAAGCATAGTTTTGCACTCGTTAAATGATATATTTACGCTCATAAAGTAATACTTTAGCCATCAAAACTCATTATATTATTCCAAGAAACGAATAATTACATCCATTTCAACCCATTTTTCTGCGTTTCCAATTCTAGAATACAAGAAAATCCAGACATAATTTTGTTGAGATGTTTGAGGTAATAATTGTGAATTGAGAATGATGAATTGTGAATTACAAAGTGTTGAATGAGGATTTACTTCTTTCCATAAATAAACAAAGGAGGATGTTAAAGCGCATCCTCCTTTGTTTATAAGATTGGGATATTTGTTATTTCTCCCTTGCTTCAATCTCCATGTTAATCTTGTCGATGACGTCGTCAGTCAGTTCGTATTTACTGATAATCCACATTGCCAATAAGAGCAAGAGGGCAGGAATGACGCAGACAAGCCAAAGGATACCTTCTTCGGCAAATGGAGTCTGGTCGATAGTATCGCTATTGTAGCCAACGAAAGCCAATACTGCAGGACCAACAATACTACCGAAGGTCATACCAGCCTTGAAGAATAGTCCTGTCAATGCATTAACAATACCAGAGATGCGACGACCAGTAGTGTATTCACCATAAGAAATCACCTCTGGAACCAAAGCCCACATATAACCAGTTGCTACAATCACACCTGTACTCTTAATGAATTGTGCGATGTAAATCCACGTCATGTTCACCTGCTCCATCTTAGAGATGAAATATAGCAAAGCCATACCGATAATGGCAGCTCCGAGGAAGATGTAGAACATGTTTTTCTTTCCCACCATACGCTTGAACCAAGGTACAAGCGGCATAAAGATGAAAGCAGGAATAGAACCGAGTGCCATGAAGATTGATAACTCTTGTGCAGAACCATGTAGGTTGCTATTTACGAAATACGCTCCGGCAGCATTACCAACCGACATCATGGCGAAAGCGGTAATAAAGAAGAAGGCAATAACACGCAAAGGACGATTGCGCAAAAACTCCATCCAAAGGTCGCTTACCTTCACGTTTTCAGTTTCTTTCGCGTCCATCACAACGCGTTCCTTACATTGACTGAAGCAGAACAGAAGCAGGCAGAAACCAACGATGGCGTAAATCGTCATGGTAGTAAACCATGCGGAAGAATCTTTTGGAAGGCTATCGGATGGTGCTCCAGCAATCAAGGCGATAAACAAAGGAAGTCCAGAGTTAACCGCCAAACCACCCAAGTTTGCCATGAACATACGTACAGATGTAAGAATGGTAATCTCATTCGTGTCGCGTGTAAGCGAAGAATTCAATGCTCCGTATGGCACGTTGATAAACGTATAGAGCAATTGCATGGAAATATACGTAACGTATGCGTAGATTAATGAAGGTGCAAAACCGTTGTAGAAACACAGAATGGCAAATCCAGAAAGTGGAATACCCACATAGAGCAGATACGAACGGTATTTTCCGTAACGAGGATTGTTTTTGTCGATTAATGCACCTACTATTGGGTCCCAAATAACGTTAGCCACATTACCTACAAGGAACATGACTGCCACCGCCGACGGTGTCAGGCCGTAGATGTCGGTGTAGAAGAACAACAAGTAAGTACAAATAACCTGAAAAATGAGGTTCTGAGCAAGGTCGCCTGAACCGAATCCTATTCGTTGCAACCACGATAGTTTGTAGAATCCTTTTGATTCTTGTGTCATTGTTTGGTTCATGTCTTTATATTTTAACTAATTTTTTGCAAAGATAAAAAACTTGTTTGTAAATAACGGATTTATGAGTTAAAATTTTATATCACATAAATTATTGGTAACTTATTGTCAACTATACTAATGAATTTTGAAAAAATATTCGAGTTGATGATGGATATAAGTAAATAATTCACTACATTTGCATTTGAATTAAAAACAAATACGAGATGAGAGAATATTTTTCCCTTTTGGCATTGTGTTTCATAGTACTCAGTGGCTATGCGGAAGACGGGTCGCGATTGTGGCTTCGCTATTCGCCATGTAATCAAGCGGAAGTTGTAGCACCAAAGAGTTCGCCAACCATAGACATCGCCGTGGATGAGTTGCGCAAGTATTGGAATGGTAAGAAAGTGAGTTTGCAACTCATGAAAGACAAGTCTTTGGGTGATGGCTATTCGATAGAAGAACAAGGTGATGGTACGGTTAATATCGCTTCTTCCACCGAGGTGGGATTGCTATATGGAACGTATGGTTTGCTAAGGATGATGTTTACGCATGATAAACACCATGTTTCCACCACGCCAATATATGGTTTGCGACTCCTAAACCATTGGGATAATCCCGACGGGAGTATCGAACGAGGATATGCGGGGAAAAGTATCTTCAAGTGGTTCGATTTAGATGAGAATCTCTTGAAGCAATATGCACGCGCCAATGCGTCTATCGGCATCAATGGAAGCGTTCTTAACAATGTGAATGCCTCGCCTAAGATGCTGACACGTGCTTATTTAGAGGAGGTAAAGAAGATTGCTGATTGGTTCCGTCCATACGGAATTAAGGTGTATCTCTCCGTGAATTTCGGTACTCCGAAAGCGTTGGGCGATACAAAGACCGCCGATCCTCTTGATAAATCGGTGCAACGCTGGTGGCAAAAGAAAGCAAAGGAAATTTATTCGTTGATTCCCGACTTTGGTGGATTCCTCGTGAAAGCTAACTCAGAAGGTCAACCTGGTCCTGGAGATTATAACCGTACTCATGCCGAAGGTGCTAATATGTTGGCTAAAGCGGTGAAGAAATACGGTGGAATCATTATGTGGCGCTCGTTTGTATATGGTGCTAACCACAAGGGAGAAGACCGAGTGAAACAAGCTGTTTCAGAATTTAAGTCGTTGGATGGTGAGTTTATGGATAACGTCATTCTGCAATCCAAAAACGGTCCTTTGGATTTCCAACCACGTGAACCGTACGCTCCTATTTTCGACAATATCAAGCAGACACCCCAAATGGCTGAGTTGCAGATTACGCAAGAATACCTTGGACAAAGTAGGCATTTGGTATATTTGGCTCCCATGTGGAAAGAGTTTTTCCAATTTGTCAATCCGCAAAAGTTGAAAGGTATAGCTGGCGTTGCCAACATCGGAAAAGACACCAATTGGTGTGGTCATCATTTCTCGCAAGCTAACTGGTATGCATTCGGTCGTTTGGCATGGAATCCCTCGATGAAATCGGAAGAAATTGCCAAAGAGTGGTTGATGCAGACGTTTGATTTGACAGATGCAAATGCCATGAATACGGTTCTTTCCATGATGATGCGGAGTAGGGAAGCGTGTGTGGATTATATGATGCCGTTGGGTTTGCATCATATTTTCAGTTTCGATCATCATTATGGTCCTGGTCCTGCCGATTTCAGGAAAGATTATCCCATCGAATGGTGTCCCCCATATTATCATCAGGCCGACGAAAAAGGTATTGGTTTCGACCGAACATCTAAGACAGGTACGAATGCGGTAGAGCAATATCCAGAACCCTATCGTTCGTTGTATGACAATTTGAACACATGTCCCGAGGAATATTTGTTATGGTTCCACCATCTACCATGGGATTACAAGATGAAAGATGGAAAGACGCTCTGGCAAAACCTTTGCAGACATTATGATAATGGTGTGAAAGAGGCAGCCTCTTTCGTTGGTGATTGGCGCCAAGTACGTCCATACGTGGATAATCAACGTTGGCAAGAAGTGGATGATCGCATCACGCACCAGCTGTTCAATGCGATGGAATGGCGAAATGTTTGTTTGAAGTATTTCCAAACATTCTCGAAAATGCCATTGAACAATTAATGAAAGACCAATAATAAAAAACAAGAACTCGACAATTAATAATTTACAATGACCTACACGATAGAGAAAGTAACGACCCTGATTGGGGCGCGCCGTTTCGGCGAAACGGAAATGAAGATTGCCTTTTTGCTGACCGATAGTCGTTCACTTTGTTTCCCCGACGAGACATTGTTCTTCGCCATTAAGTCGGAAAGGAACGACGGACATAAATATATTCCCGACCTATATCGTCGAGGAGTACGCAATTTCGTAGTCACTCACTTACCCGAGAATTATGCGGTGAATTATCCCGATGCCAATTTCCTCATGGTGCTTAACACGCTTGAGGCTTTACAACGATTGGCAGAACGACACCGAGATGAATTCAATATTCCTATCATCGGAATCACGGGTTCAAATGGAAAGACCATGGCAAAGGAATGGCTTTACCATTTGCTTTCACCCAATATGCGAGTAACGAGAAGTCCCCGTAGTTACAATTCTCAAATCGGTGTTCCTCTCTCCGTCTGGCTTATCAACGAACAAACGGAAGTGGGTGTTTTTGAGGCAGGAATCAGTCAACCTGGTGAGATGAAAGCCTTGCGCGACATTATCCAACCAACCATTGCGGTGTTGACCAATTTAGGTGCTGCTCATCAAGAAAACTTCGATTCCATGTCGGATAAGTGTGCCGAGAAAATGCGACTTTTCCATGATGCGAAAGCCGTGGTTTACCATATTGATGAAATCAAGAAACTACAGGTGGAAAATCCGTTGCGTGAAGGACAAGTTTCTCTGGCTTGGTCAACTACCGATTCTCATGCTCCGCTTTACATTCAATCCGTGGAGAAAGGCGACACCTCTACTCGTGTGACATATTTATATAATGTGGGAACAACCACACTCGGTGGTTCCTATCAAATTCCGTTTATTGACGAGGCATCAATTACCAATTCCATCGTGTGTTGTGCCGTGTGCTTGTATTTGGGAATCACGCCCAAAGTACTTGAAACACGTATGAGTGGATTGGAACCAGTAGCCATGCGCTTGGAAGTAAAAGAAGGACAGAATGGTTGTACGCTCATCAACGATAGCTATAATTCAGATATCAACTCATTGGATATTGCCCTTGACTTTATGAATCGTCGTCCTGATCATCAAGGACGAAGTCATACGTTGATATTGAGTGACATCTTACAAAGTGGAAAACAACCCCAAGACATTTATCGAGAAGTGTCGGAATTGACAGTAGAACGTGGGGTAGAGAAGTTTATTGGCATTGGTTCTATGCTTTGTGAATACGGCAAGGTGATAGAAGTTCCCCAACGTTTCCTTTTCCCAACGGTAGAGGCATTTGTCAAGAGCGACGTGTTTGCTTCCTTGCACGATGAGGTTATCTTGTTGAAAGGAGCACGACAATTTGGCTTTGACCAACTCACCGAGTTGTTGGTGAAGAAAGTGCATGAGACGATTCTGGAAGTCAATCTTGGTGCCGTGGTAAAAAACTTGAATTGGTATCGTTCTTTCCTCAAGCCAACCACCAAATTGGTTTGTATGATTAAGGCAGATGGCTATGGTGCGGGAGCAGTAGAGATAGCCAAGACGTTGCAAGACCATCGTGTGGATTACTTAGCTGTAGCGGTGGCAGACGAAGGTGTTACCCTTCGCAACAATGGCATTTCATCGAATGTTATGGTGATGAATCCTGAGATGACATCATTCAAGACGATATTCGATTATGACTTAGAACCAGAGATATATTCTTTCCGCTTGTTGGAGGCATTTATCAAGGCGGCAGAGAAAGAAGGAATCACGGGACATCCAGTACATATTAAATTGGATACGGGTATGTGTCGCTTAGGCTTCAATCCTGAATGCGACATGGAAAAACTTATTGCCCGACTCAAGAGTCAGAATGCCGTGATTCCCCGTTCGGTGTTCTCGCATTTTGTGGGAAGCGATAGTGATGGATTCGATGATTTTTCCGCTCGTCAGTTTGCCTTGTTCGATAAGGCGAGTCGTCAATTACAGGATGCGTTTGACCATAAGATATTACGCCACATGGACAATTCCGCAGGTATCGAACATTTTCCTGAAAGACAGATGGATATGTGTAGGCTTGGCTTGGGCTTGTACGGCGTGAATCCCAGAACCAACCAAATCATGAACAATGTGAATACGTTGAAGACCACTATCTTGCAGATGAGAAACGTCAAGGCTGGCGAAACGGTAGGGTATAGTCGGAAAGGTGTATTGGAACATGATAGCGTGATAGCCGCCATTCCTATCGGTTATGCAGATGGATTGAATCGCCATTTGGGAAATCGTCATTGCTATTGTTTGGTCAATGGAAAGAAAGCAGAATATGTTGGGAATATCTGCATGGATGTTGCCATGATAGACGTAACAGGTATCGATTGCGCCGAGGGAGATATGGTAGAAATCTTTGGCGACCATCTCCCCGTAACGGTTTTATCAGACGTATTGGACACCATTCCATACGAGGTAATGACGGGAATTAGCAATCGTGTAAAGCGCGTGTATTTCCAAGATTAGAAAAATTCTTTTTTATATGTAGTTGATATTCAATATTTTTTATTACCTTTGCAAGAAATATTCTACTGGAAGGCAAATTAGAAAAATAAACAATCATATTTATGGAACAAGTATTTAGCTATATTATTAGCTTGGGTGCCAGTGTGATGATGCCAATTTTGTTCACCATCATCGGCTTGTGTATTGGAATGAAGTTTGGAAAGTCGCTCAAGAGTGGTCTTTATGTGGGTGTCGGATTTGTCGGTTTAGGAATCGTTACGGCTTTGCTGACCAGCAACTTCGGTAGCCCGCTTGATGCTTTCTCGAAAATCTTTGACCTTGACCTGAGTGTGTTTGACATGGGTTGGCCTGCCGCTGCTGCCGTGGCCTATAACACGGCTGTGGGTGCATTGATTATACCCATCTGTCTGGGCGTCAATTTCTTATTGCTCATTACTAAATGCACACGCACGGTGAATATCGACTTGTGGAACTATTGGCACTTTGCCTTCATCGGTGCCGTGGCCTATTTCGTGATGGATCAGTCGTTGGCATGGGGATATTTTGCCGCCATCGTCTGCTACATTATCACGTTGGTGATGGCTGACCTTACAGCTGACCGTTTCCAAAAATACTATCCAGAGTGGCAGGGCATCTCGATACCCCAACCTTTCTGCCAAAGCTTCACCCCGTTTGCCATTGGTATCAACTGGTTGCTCGACAAGATTCCTGGGTTCTCTAAGCTTGATATTGATGCTGAAGGACTGAAGAAGAAGTTCGGCGTTCTCGGTGAGCCTATCGTATTGGGTGTTATCGTCGGTGCCATTATAGCAGCTTTGGCTCATTTGAATCACTTCGGCGATATGGAAAGTTATAGAGTATCGTTGGAGGAGGCATTGAAAAGTAAGAATCCGTTGGCAAAACCTGTGTCCATGACTGATGCGGTGATGTCTGTAGTTAAGGACATTCTCTATCTTGGAGTGGTCATGGGTGCAGTTATGGAACTCATACCTCGTATTACGAAGTTGTTCATCGACGGTCTGAAGCCAATTGCAGACAAGACTCAGGAGGTGGTGAAGCAGAAGTTCAACGGTAAGAAGGTTTATATCGGAATGTCGCCGGCTGTTGTAATCGGCCATCCTACAACGCTCGTTGTGTCATTGCTGCTTATCCCGGTTGCCCTATTGGTGGCTGTCATACTGCCCGGCAATCAATTCCTGCCGTTGGCTTCACTGGCCGGTTTGTTCTATGTGTTTGTTATGGTTTTGCCTTATACTAAAGGAAATGTGGTGAAGACATTTATCATCGGTCTCATAGCTGTGGGCATAGGTCTTTATTTTGTAACCGATATGGCTCCCGCATTTACGAAAGCAGCTAATTCTGTATTTGCTTCTACTGGTGATGCCGCTGCCAAGATTCCCGTCAAAACCGATGGTACACCTTATTTCGCTGGTGCGCTCGACTTTGCTTCGTCTCTCTTTGGCTGGGTCATCTATAAGTGCGTAGCCGCGTTGAAATGGATTGGTGCTGGTGTGCTAACACTCATCACTATTGCCATGGTGGTGTGGAACCGCATGCGTATCGTTGCTGATGAGAAAAATAATAAATAGTAATTAATTAAAAGATAAATAATAATGAAGAGAACAATTCTTTCGATTGCGGGGGCTATTGTCCTTTCGCTTTCTTCAGCCAATGCACAAGAAGCTGACAGGTACGTTGGTTCACAACATGTGAAATTCCAAGCTGCCTGTCATCCTGAAGACGTGAAACACTATGACACCAAATTGCTCCGTGAGCGATTTGTCATGGAGAAAGTCATGTCACCAGACTCCATTCTACTCACTTACTCCCATTATGACCGTTTTATCTTCGGTGGAGCGATGCCTGTTAACACCACGTTGAAATTAGAAAACTTCTGGGAACTGGGTCTTGATGTTGACAATACCATCAAGGAGAAATATTTCATGTATAATCGCGAACTTGGTGTTGTGAACTGCGGATTGGGCGACGGTTGGGTTATTGTCGATGGCAAAGAGTACGCTCTCTCTCCCAAGGAGGCCCTATACATTGGTCGTGGCCATATCGGCAAGGACAAAGATGTGAACAAGAGCATCCAATTCCGTTCAAAGGATGCCAGTAAACCTGCTAAGTTCTACTTGAACTCTGCCACCGCACATCAGCACTACAAGACCCAATGGATTACACTCGATGGTCGCAAGGGTTCTTTGAAGGCTGCTGTTTGGGGTCCAGTGGGTACAGTTGAAGAGGCCAACAACCGTACCGTCTATAAGCTTATTGTTAATGACGTGCTTGAGGAAGGTCCTTGCCAACTGCAACTCGGTTTGACACAACTCAATCCAGGTGCCGTTTGGAATACCATGCCCCCTCACACACACGGTCGTCGTATTGAAGCATACTATTACTTCAATCTTCCTGCCGACCAAACTATCTCTCACGTGATGGGACAACCACAGGAGAGTCGTAATGTTTGGTTGCACAACGAGCAAGCTATCATGTCTCCTGAATGGAGTATTCACGCTGCTGCTGGTACCTATTATTATACCTTCATTTGGGGTATGGCAGGCGAGAACCTCTATTACAACGACAAAGATAATATTCCGGTAATTGACATCAAATAAAGATTCAGATATGAATGCAGTACGAAAAACCAAGATGTCTAACTTCCGTTGGGTCATCTGTGCGTTGCTGTTTTTAGCAACCACCATCAATTACATGGACCGTCAGGTACTTTCTCTGACGTGGAAAGATTTCATTGCTCCAGAATTCCACTGGACCGATGCCGACTATGGTACCATTACTGGTATGTTCTCTCTCTTCTATGCTATTGCCAACCTGTTTGCCGGTAAGTTTATCGACTGGATGGGAACCAAGAAAGGTTATCTCATTGCCTGGTTGTTCCTCTCTTGTCGTTTGATATTGGCTGTCGGTGAGGCTGGTAACTTCCCTGCTGCCATCAAGGCAACAGCTGAGTACTTCCCCAAGAAAGACCGTGCTTTCTCTACCTCCATTTTCAATAGTGGTGCATCAGTAGGTGCTCTTGCTGCTCCTGCTACTATTCCTCTGTTGGCCCGTGCATGGGGTTGGGAAATGGCTTTCATCATCATTGGTGCCCTGGGTTTCATCTGGATGGGACTCTGGATGTGGCTCTATGAGAAACCACGTCAGAACAAGCGTGTCAACCAAGCAGAGTTGAATTTTATCGAACAAGACAATGACCTTGCTGAAGTACAAGATCGCAATGTGGTGAAAGAAGAAAAGGCCATTCCTTTCTTTGATTGCTTCAAGTACAAGCAGACTTGGTCTTTCCTCGTTGGTAAGTTCATGACCGATGGTGTGTGGTGGTTCTTCTTGTTCTGGGCTCCTGCATATTTCAGTGATCAGTATGGCTACACCTCCGACTCTGCTATGGGTATCGCACTTATCTTCACGCTTTATGCCATCGTTACCATTCTCTCCATCGGTGGTGGTTATCTGCCTACTTACTTTGTTGACAAGAAGGGTATGAATCCTTATTTAGGTCGTATGCGTGCCATGTTTATCTTCGCATGCTTCCCCGTACTTGGATTGTTTGCACAACCTCTTGGTGCATATAGCGCATGGTGGCCTGCTATCCTCATTGGTCTTCTTGGTGCTGGACACCAGGCTTGGTCTGCAAACCTCTTCTCTACGATTGGTGACATGTTCCCAAAGAGTACCATTGGTACTATCGTGGGATTGGGTACGATGGCTGGAGGTATCGGTTCTATGTCTATCAACCTCGGTTCAGGTAAGTTCTTCGACTGGGCTGCAGAACAAGGGGCTAATTTCACATTCTTCGGTTTCGAGGGCAAGCCTGCTGCTTATATGGTTGTGTTCTGTATTTGTGCCGTGGCTTACTTGATTGGCTGGTGCATCATGAAGGCGCTCGTTCCAAAGTACAAGCCTATTGTTATTGAGGATTAATGAGTAGTGAGGTTGCAATGCAACCTCTCACTAAACATATCATTTTAAGTCAAGAATCTGTCTATACGGGTTCTTGGCTTTTTTGTTGCATATCAATCAGCTGACATTATTCATGGGTAGCAAAATGGTTAGTAAGTCATAGGTAGGGAGTATATTCCACACAAACCATTAATATGTACGTTACATATTGTTGATTTGAAGACTACAGACGTATGGTTTACAGCATACAAAGCTATCGTTTGCATCGTCTAAAGCTATTGTTTACGTATTCAAAATGACGTGTTTTGCGTCGTCTAAACTTATGGTTTGAACATTCAGTTTCCATATTTTCTGTAAAATATGTATTTTGTTGTTTTTGCCAAGACCTCCCGTTTTTTAGGTTAATTTGTTCTTTATCAGTGATTTAACATTTTCAAGACCTCCCGTAAGACCTCCCATAGACCTCACCTAACACCTCCCGTTGGTGCTTATGTAAGTTCGCAAAAGAATGGTCAATGAAGCAATACTCTAATACACTTGAAATGATAGAACGGAAAGAGAATCATCCGTAAATCATGTCGATAAGACGGGAGGTGATAGGTGAGGTCTATGGGAGGTCTAACGGGAGGTGTTAGGTGAGGTCTTTCAAGCTTTTCTGATTTACAACTTCTTAATACTTAGGAGATTATCGAAAACGACGGGAGGTCTTGGAGAAAATAAGAAAAAGGCAAATCTGAAGATTGGAAAAACACAAACCCTAATGATATTTCGCTTGATCCCAAAATCCGCTGACCCTTGATTGCACGAAAAAAGGATGTTCGTTGTAGAACATCCTTTTGATAGTTGCGGAGGCAGGACTCGAACATGCGACCTCCAGGTTATGAGCCTGGCGAGCTACCAACTGCTCCACTCCGCGATGTATTTTTTATTTCGGCTGCAAAATTACAATATTTTTTCGAGTTGTGCAAATAAAAGTGTGATATTTTGATTAATTTGTAGTATAAATAGAAACAAATCCATAATTTATTTGGTTATATGAAATAAATAAACTAATTTTGCACATGTAATATAGTGTGTGCAATTTTAAGGAAAGGAGCAAATATGTCAATATCGAAGACAAGGCAGAAGCTGGTAGACGTTGCGCGACAACTCTTTGCTAAGAATGGAATTGCGAATACGACGATGAATGATATTGCCCAAGCTTCTGGCAAGGGACGTCGCACGTTGTATACATATTTTAAGAGTAAGGAAGACGTCTATACTGCGGTTATCGAATCGGAATTGGAACGTTTGAGTGACAAGCTCGATGAGGTGGCAGCCAAGAGAATTCGTCCTCAAGACAAGATTATCGAATTGATTTATACGCATTTGAGTTTGATTAAGGAAACCGTAGTGCGTAACGGAAACCTTCGTGCCGAGTTTTTCCGTAACATCTGGACGGTGGAGAAAGTGCGCAAGAATTTCGATGACGAGGAAATTGAATTGTTCCGTAAGGTGTATGCTGAAGGAAAGGCCGACGGCGAGTTTGATATTGACAACGTTGACCTTGTTGCAGACATTACGCACTATTGTATCAAGGGTTTGGAAGTACCATATATCTATGGTCGTATAGCCCACGGAATGACAGAGGAAGCTACTAAGCCGCAAGTGGCGAAGGTGGTGTATGGTGCATTGGGAAAAAGATTGAAAACTTAACATATAACAGACTAAAATGGGATTATTAACAGGTAAGACGGCCCTGATTACAGGTGCCGCACGTGGCATTGGCAAAGCCATTGCCTTAAGATTTGCCGCAGAAGGCGCAAACATTGCATTTACAGATCTCGCCGTTAACGAGGAAACACAGGCAGAAATAGAGGCTTTGGGCGTGAAAGCCAAGAGCTACGCTTCTAATGCAGCCGACTTTGCTCAGACGGAAGAAGTGGTAAAGGCAGTAAAAGAGGAATTTGGCTCAATCGATATCTTGGTAAACAACGCAGGTATTACTAAGGACGGGTTGATGCTCCGCATGACAGAACAGCAATGGGATGCTGTGATTGCCGTTAACTTGAAGTCAGCTTTCAACTTCATCCATGCTTGTGTGCCCATCATGATGCGTCAACGTGGTGGTTCTATTATCAACATGGCATCGGTAGTGGGTGTTCATGGCAATGCAGGACAAGCCAATTATGCAGCATCAAAGGCTGGACTTATTGCATTGGCAAAGTCGATAGCCCAAGAAATGGGACCAAAGGGCATTCGTGCCAACGCCATTGCTCCTGGTTTCATTGATACAGCCATGACACAGGCCTTGCCAGAGGAAGTGCGCAAGGAATGGTGTCAGAAGATACCTCTCCGTCGCGGTGGAACCGTAGACGATATTGCCAATACAGCCGTATACCTCGCCAGCGACCTTTCCAGCTACGTGAGTGGTCAGGTGATTAAGGTTGACGGTGGCATGAATATGTAATTGCACGTGTCTTAACGATACTAACAACCCATACGCCCAAAGATGAACCATTCACCTTTGGGCGTTGAAATGATAAAAATATGCAAGTAGTCTACGAAGACAATCACCTTATTATAATATATAAGAGCAGTGGTGAAATCGTGCAAGGCGACAAGACAGGCGATAAACCATTGTCGGAAACCGTAAAGGCATATATCAAAGAGAAATATGCCAAGCCAGGAGCGGTATTCCTTGGTGTGGTGCATCGGTTGGACAGACCTGTCTACGGATTGGTGGTGTTTGCCAAGACCTCGAAAGCATTAGAACGATTGAATCGGATGTTTGCGAATGGGGAGGTGCATAAAACCTATTGGGCTATCACGAAAAACCGCCCGAAAGAGATGGAAGGTTTGTTGGAACATTGGTTGGTGAGAAACGAAAAACAAAACAAGAGTTATGCTTACGACCGTGAGAAACCTCATTCAAAGTTGGCTCGGTTGAAATATCAAGTCATCGGAGCTACGGACAATTACACGTTGATAGAAGTAAACCTCTTGACAGGTCGCCATCATCAGATACGTTGTCAGTTGGCAGCGATGGGGTGTCCTATCAAAGGCGACTTGAAATACGGGGCGAAACGCAGTAATCCCGACGGGAGCATTTCCTTATTGGCACACCATGTAGAGTTTATCCACCCCGTGTCCAAGGAATTGATTTCCGTAGATTCTCCCATTCCCGACGATAATTTATGGCGAGATATAGCCGAAAGTGCAAAAAATCCGCTTGATTAATTGATTTTCTCGTAAGAAACGAGTGAAGTTTGTATTTTTTTTGCTTATTTTGCACGTACTACCGATAGGAAACGCCAGTCATGAAGAGATTTTTAAAATGGGTAGGTGTTACCGCTGCAGTACCAGTAGCTTTGGCAAGTATTTGCGCGGCTTTGCTTTATTTTCCGCCTTTTCAGAATTGGGCGGCAAATAAGGTAGCTTCGTATGCCTCGGAAAAGACTGGTATGGAAATATCGGTTGATAAGGTGCGATTGGAGTTTCCCTTGAAACTTGGCGTAGAAGGCGTAAAGGTCATTAAGCAAAACGACTCGATTCCCCAACAGAAAGACACAGTTGCCGACATCAAGAAAGTGGTGGTAGACGTGAAGATGCTACCATTGTTTAAAAAGAAAGTGGAGATTGACCAACTCGATTTCCATGATGCCAAAATCAATACGACCGACTTTATAGATGATACGAGAGTTAAGGGAACCATCGGAAAACTCTCCGTAAAAAGTCATGGGATAGACCTGAATACCAATGAGATACGTATCGATGATGCACAAATAGCCGATGCAAAAGTAGATGTGGCATTGAGCGATACGGTGCCAGATGATACTACTAAAACTGAAGTGCCATGGAAGATAAAGGTTGATAACCTGAATATAGAACGTTCGGATGTACAAGTGACATTGCCTGGTGATTCCCTGCAAATGAAAGCCCATTTGGGAAAAGCTACCGTGAAAGACGGTAATTTTGACTTGAAAGAATCGTCTTATCAAGTAGGGAAGTTGGACATCAAGGATGGTCGTGTACAATATGACGATAAGACCAAAACGCATGCTCGTAGCGGATTCGATAGTAACCACATTGATGCGAAAGACGTAAATTTGAGCATGGAGAACATCTCCTATAAAGAACCCAAATTGTCTGCCAACTTGAAAAGTGCCTCGTTCAAGGAAAAAAGTGGCATAGATGTGCGGGATGTTTCGGGAAAGTTGGCAATGGACGATAAGAAGTTGATACTGAAGAATGCCACCGTAAAGACACCCGATTCAAGTATCAGCGCAGACTTCGACATGGACATGAATACCTTTGACGTAAAGAATGCCGGAAAGCTCAATGCTAACATTCATGCGAAGATTGGCAAGCAAGACTTGATGAAATATATGGGTGATACTCCTGCTGGATTCCGCAAGAAATGGCCCAATTATCCGTTGAGCATTGATGGTGTGGTAAAGGGAAACATGGACAGATTGGATTTCAAGGGATTGAACGTGAAACTTCCGACGGCTTTCCAAGCCAAGGCATCTGGACATGCGGAAAACTTGAATGACTTGAAACGATTGAAGGCTGACGTAAACTTCGATGCTAAAGCCCACGACGTGGGATTTGTGCAAGAACTGTTACCCAATGACTTGAAGAAAGACATTCGTATTCCCAAGAACATTTCTATGAAGGGAAACGTGAAAGCCAATGGCGACAAGTATAGTGGCAATATTACCATGAATGAAGGGGGTGGAAACATGAAGGCAACCTTCAGTTATGACAATGCCAAACAATCATACACGGCAGATGTTGACGCAAACCGTTTGCAATTACAACACTTTGCACCCAATTATGGATTAAGTCCGTTTACGGGAAACGTGGAACTGAAAGGACAAGGAACGGACTTTACTTCGCCTAAGACAAGGTTGAATGCCAAGGCAAATATTAAGAATTTCAAGTATGGTGGTTATGATTTAAACAACATTTCCGCAGATGCAACTATGGAAAACGGTCGCACGAAAGCCAAAATCAATAGCAATAACCCATTGTTGAAAGGTTTGGTGGATTTAGATGCATTGATTTCTAAAGACCATTTGCGTGGCACGATTATGGGAGATGTCGGGAAAATCGACTTGAAGAAATTGGGATTAGTGGATAATACCTTGTCTGCCAGCGGGTGTATGCACCTTGATTTCGATTCTGACATGAAACGTTGTCATCGTTTGCGCGGATTGGTAAGCGACTTGACGATACACGATGAACGGAAGTATTATCGTCCAGATGATATGGTACTCGATATGTTCTCGTGTCCTGATACAACCCATGCTGTTATTGATTGTGCAGACTTCCATCTCGACATGGACGCGAGTCATTATTATGAAGACCTATTGAAATCGGCTAATATCATTGCGGCGGAAGTACAGAAACAATATAATGACAGGCATATTGACCAACTGAGCATTCGCCAGCAATTGCCCAATGCTCGTGTATGGTTGTCGAGTGGAAAAGACAACTTCATCGTGCAAATGCTCAATAAGTATGGATATGGAATAAAGGATTTAACATGTAGCTTGACATCTTCTCCATTGGAAGGTTTGAACGGACAAATGCATGTGGATTCGTTGATTGTAGATAGTATTTTGCTCGATACCGTTCATTTTGCCGTTCGTTCAGATTCTACTAACATTTTCTATTCCGCACAAGTAAGGAATGCAAAAGGAAATCCACAATATGTATTTAATGCCTTGGCAGATGGAGGATTGACGGAAAAAGGTACTTATCTTACTGCTTCTGTCTTTGATTCCAAAGACCAATTGGGCGTGAGAATGGGTGTCTCAGCTGAGTTTGCTGATAGTGGAATGGTGTTCCACTCCTATGGAGAGCAACCGATACTCGGTTATAAGCAATTTGCCATCAATGACGATAATTACGTATATTTAGGCAAAGACATGCGAGTGTCTGCAGACGTAGTACTAAAAGCGAAAGACGGAACAGGTGTGCAAATCTATACCAATGACGATAATCTTGAGGCTTTGCAAGATTTGACGGTCAGTGTCAACAAGATAGATATTGAGCGTATCTTGTCGGTGATTCCTTATACACCAGCCATGTCGGGTATGTTAAGCGGCGACTTCCACGTAATTAAGAGTGAAGATGAGTTGTCGGTATCATCGAGCATGGACATCAAGAAATTGATTTATGAGCAAAATCCCATGGGCGACGTGGCTTCTGAATTCGTCTATATGCCTAAGTCGGATGGCAGTCATTATATAGATGGTATTTTGTCGAGGAATAGCATAGATATAGCCACCGTAAAGGGTATATATAACTCAGCTGAAGATGGTTTTTTGGATGCAGACTTGAATTTGTTGCGTTTGCCATTGTCTATGGTGAACGGTTTCATCCCAAATCATTTGATTGGATTTGATGGCTATGGCGAAGGAACGTTGTCTATTAAGGGAGCGTTGTCTAAGCCCGTTGTTAATGGTGAAGTATATCTTGACTCGGCTTATATGAACAGTGTGCCGTATGGTGTTAAGTTGCGCTTCGATAATGACCCCGTTACAATTACCAATAGTAGGTTGCTTTTCGAGAACTTCAACATGTACGGCAGTAATGATAGCAAAGGTGAAAGTCCGTTGTTTGCTGCAGGTTATTTCGATTTCTCAGACTTAGACCACATGAGAATGGACGTGAGGATGAGGGCAGAGAACTTCCAGGTGATTGACGCTAAAGAACATAGTAAATCGGAGGTGTTTGGAAAGACATTCGTGAACTTCATGGGTATGATGCGTGGAGAATTATCTAACTTGATGATGCGTGGACGTTTGGATGTACTCGGTTCTACGGATATGACATATATCTTACGTGATTCGCCGTTGACGACAGATAACCAGTTGGACGATTTGGTGAAGTTTACCAATTTCGCCGACACAGCAGAAGTTGTTGTTACCCGTCCACCATTGACAGGATTCAATATGGACTTAACGCTTAACATTGACGAAAGTGCCCATATCCTTTGTGCTTTGAATGCGGATAAATCTAATTATGTGGATTTGATTGGTGGTGGGGAATTGCGAATGCAATACAATCCCGTTGAAAACTTGCGTTTGACGGGACGCTATACGTTGAGCAATGGTGAGATGAAATACTCGTTGCCTGTGATTCCGTTGAAGACCTTTACTATCCAAGATGGTAGTTATATTGAGTTTAACGGTGATGCGATGAATCCTCGACTGAACATCACGGCAACAGAAATGACAAAAGCAGCCGTGTCTGAGCAAGGTGAGCAGAGTAGAATGGTGGAGTTTGAATGTGGCGTGGTGATTACCAAGACGTTGAAAAACATGGGGTTGAAATTCGTGATAGATGCTCCTCAAGATATGACCATTAGTAATGAACTGAACACGATGAGCGTAGAGGAACGTGGAAAGTTGGCGGTGACTTTGTTAACAACGGGAATGTATTTGGCTGATGGAAATACTAGTGCTTTCTCAATGAATAGTGCGTTGAGTGCTTTCTTGCAGAGTCAGATTAATGGAATAGCGGGAAATGCACTTCGAACGTTGGATTTGAGTTTCGGAATGGATAATTCTACAGATGCGAGCGGAAACGTACATACAGATTATTCGTTTAAGTTCTCTAAACGTTTTTGGAATAACCGCCTGAGAATCATCATCGGTGGAAAATTATCCTCTGGTTCTGACGTTGCTAACCAAAACAATTCCTTCTTTAATAATGTGCAATTTGAGTATCGCTTGAACCAGAAGTCATCGCAATTCCTGAAATTATTCTATCAGCGTGACTCGTATGATTGGTTGGAAGGAAATGTCAGTGAGTATGGTGGTGGTTTTATCTGGAGAAGGAAGTTGCAACATTTCAAGGAAATATTCCACTTTAAGGATAAACCAAATATCGTCATGCCTCCTATGCGTAGAGACACGGTAACAACAAATGTGAAAAATAACGAATGAAGAAGTCAAAGATAATCATAAGAAACAAAAATCTCATGAGGTTGATACTGCTATTAATAGTGGCGGTGTCGTTCATGTCGTGTTCTACAACGAAGAATATCCCTGATGACGATCAGCTATATACAGGACTTACCAAAATCAAATACGATAATTACGAGAAAAATTCACATTTCATATCTACGCAAGAGGAAATAGAGGCGGCTTTGGCGGCAGCACCTAATGGTTCGTTGTTTGGAAGTAGTTATTATCGTTCTCCCTTTCAATTCCGATTATGGACATGGAATGCATTGGTGAATAAGGAATCGCCTTTGGCGCAATGGATTTGTAAGAACTTTGCTAAGGAACCAGTATTGATGAGTTGGGTGAATCCTGAACTTCGTGCTTCCGTGGCTCAATCTGTTCTCAAGAACCATGGCTATTTTCATGGACAAGTGACTTCGAAGTCAATTACACAACGCAATCCCAAGAAGGCAAAAATTGAATACAATGTGAACTTGGGACATTTGTTTACTCTTGATAGTATATCGTATGTGCATTTTCCAGAAAAGATGAACAAACTTATTGATTCTACCATAACGAAGGCATTAATAAAGAGTGGAGAACCATTTGATATTACTTCATTGGATGCAGAGCGTACTCGGTTGAGTAATCTATTTCGAAATAATGGATACTATTATTATCAACCCACTTATTCATCATATCTTGCAGATACGGTAACGGTGCCAGGCAAGGTGGAATTGAAATTGCAGCAGGTAGATAATGTGCCAGCCGCAGCCCAACATGAGTGGTATATTGGTAAGGTGAGACTTGAACTCAGAAAACAAATCATGGAAACATTACATGATTCAGTAAAATTCAGGAGCTTTAGTTCACATTTCAACGGACGTCGTCCTCCTATCCGAAATCGTGTAATATTAAGAGATTTGAAATTACGTTCGCGCCAATTGTTTAGTTATGATTTATATCAACAGTCCGTTAATAAGATTACTGGAAATGGATTGTTTAGTATGGTTGATTTCAAGTTTGAACCTCGTGATACGACGGAGACATGTGACACGCTTGATTTAGTCATAAATTGTGTATTTGATAAGCCATACGACTTTTATGTGGAAACCAACTTAAAAGGTAAGACAAGTGGTTGGATAGGTCCTGGAATGGTTGTTGGTTTTACCAAGAGAAATGCTTTTCGTGGAGGAGAAAAATTGGATATTAATGCGCATGGTAGTTATGAGTGGCAGACAGGTAACAAATTTATAGGTTCGAGTGATCGTATTCATACTTATGAATATGGTATGGATGCTTCCATTGAATTTCCCCGATTATTATTGCCACACAATCGAAGGAAGCGCTTCTTTACAACTCCTTCAACTATCGTAAAAGCTGCAACCAACGTGATTAACCGTGCAAGTTACTTTAAACGTCATGTTGTTTCAGGGGAATTAACTTATAGTTTCCAGACATCGGAGAAATCTTTACATTTATTCAGTCCTTTGCATCTACAATATAATTATATGTCGAGTCATACTAGTGAATTTGATAAAATCATGGAGAGAAGTCCTTATTTGAAAGTATCCATGAAAGACCAATTCATTCCGCAGATGAGATATACATATATTTATTCAAGTCCTTCTGATTATTTGAATCCTATATTTTGGCAAACAACTGTAAGTGAGGCTGCAAACCTTTTGTCTTTAGGATATATGATTGGTGGTGAGAAATGGAAAGATAAAGATAAGACGATGTTTAAGAATCCATACGCACAATTCTTCAAATTCGAGACGGAATTACGTAAGACGTGGCATCTTTCATCGCACACACAACTCGTTTCGCATTTGGATTTTGGCATTATTTGGTCGTATGGTAATTCCTCTGCTGCTCCTTATACAGAACAATTCTATGTAGGTGGTGCTAATAGTATCAGGGCATTTACGGTAAGAAGTATAGGACCTGGAAGTTATGAGCCATCGTCAAAATCCTCTTCATATCTTGATCAAACAGGAGATATCAAATTTTTGGCAAACCTTGAGTATCGTTCTCGTTTGTTCGGTAATCTATATGGAGCTATTTTCCTTGATGCTGGAAATGTTTGGGCTATGCATCACGATGATAGTAGACCCAATTCACAGTTTAAATTCAAGAATGTGCTGAAAGAAATGGCGTTGGGTACAGGTGTCGGTGTGAGATATGATTTGGATTTCTTTGTAATTCGCTTGGATTGGGGTATAGGTCTACATCTTCCATATAAATCAGGCTTCTATAACTTACCTAATTTCAAGAATGGACAAAGTATTCATTTAGCCATAGGATATCCATTCTAAAAAAGGTTGACCATAATACAAAAAAGAGGATATGTCTAATTAACACATCCTCTTGCCGTTTTATTGTTTAGAGAATCTTAGTTTCTTTTTCCAATTATTCTTGGGAGTTTCGTAGCTATCTATGTTAGTCTTACTTGCCTCTGCCACTAAGTTCTTGAAATTGGTTCCATCATTAATCATATGGTAGATTTGTCCCCATTCAGGAATTCCTCCAACATTATGTGAATCGATGAAAACGTTCGCTTTGATCTTTCTTGAGAAGTGATTGTTCCACTCTTCTTTTTCCTCAGGATAATCCTTGTTGATGGAGTAAAACTCAACACCTCTTTCTCTGCACCAATCAACTGCATTCTGCAAAAGTTTTCCTTCTCGAACAGTCCATAAGATTACACGATGTTGTTGTTTGATAAGCATACGTAATGTCTCAGTAGCGAAAGGAATCTCAGAACCAATTTCTGGATATTTATCATCTACAATTGTACCGTCAAAATCTACAGCGATAATCATAATGATAAAGTTTGGACATCAGTTAAACGCTTAGCGCTTAACTGATGTGTCATTCTTGTCACCATAGTGACTATTAGAATAGTTACCGTATGAACCGTATGTGCCATAGCTTCCATAACTTCCGTAATTTCCATAACGTCCGTATCTTGAGTTATAGCGTCCATAACGTCCATATTTTCCATAGCGTCCATAGCCATAATAGTATCCATATTTCTTCTTAGACATATCAATACCATTAAGTACGATAGACATATTAGGCAATTTGTTTTCGTTGCTGAGACTGTTGATGAGGTTGAAACTTTCTCTTGGAGTGTAGTCAGCACGACACATGTAAACAGTCGCGTCTGCTACACGACCAATTTGCAAGGTATCTGTAACCAGACCAACAGGAGCGGTATCTATGATGATATAATCATAATGAGCTTTCAGATGACCCATGATAATCTCTAATGATGGACGAGCAATCAACTCGGTTGGGTTTGGTGGAACAGGACCTGCAAGTAACAAGTCAAGTTTGTTGTTAACACCAGAAGGAACAATGTTCTCGTTCACTTCCTCCCAAGTTGGTGCATTCATGGAGAGTAATGGGGTAATACCATGTTTGTGGTCATCTATTTCAAACAACTCAGCCAAACGTGGTTTACGAATATCAAGACCTACGATAATCACCTTCTTGTCAAGGAGAGCAAAACTTACTGCAAGGTTAGCAGCATTAAACGTTTTTCCTTCACCAGATGTGGTTGATGTAAACAGAATGACTTTCTCGCCTTCTTTCATCATAAATTGCAAGTTTGTACGCATAGAACGGAATATTTCTTCCATTTGGTTGTTCTTGTTCTCATGCACAACGATGTCTGCCTTTGATTTTGCTGTATCACTTGCAACTGCCACGTCTGCAATAAGTGGTAATTTTGTAAGGCGTACAACATCATCGTGACCTTCAATCTTATAACGGAAGAATTTGAGAAGGAAGAAAATAACTGATGGAATAATGAGACCAAGAAGTAGTGCGATTAACATAATCATGTTAGATTTTGGACTTACTTGTCCTGCAAAAACGGGAACGTCAATCATCTTACCTTTGTCGGCTGTAGCAGCTAACTCAATGGAATTTTCCTCACGTTTTTGAAGGAGCATCAAATATAGACCTGACTTTACTTCTTGTTGACGTCCAATTTGAGAAAGCATGTGTTCTTGTTCTGGAGTTTGACTAACTTGTCCAGAATATTTGCCAAATTGAGATGCAATAGAATTACGTTGTATCTCCATGTTTTTACGACTTTGCGCCATAGCACCATTGATGCTTCTACTTAAATCATCAAGTTGTGAAGTCAAAGGAAGCACAGTTGGACTGTTTTCAGATGCACTACGGAGCAAACGATTTCGTTCAAGAACGATTTCGTTGTATTTATTAATCAAAACTGATGCGCTTTGGTCGCTCAATCCTACATTGGTTGGTAAAGTTTGGTATTTATTTGTCGGTTGATCCATGTAGTCTTGTAAACTATTCAAAAGAGCAACTTGTGTGTTTGCTTCTTGAAGTTTTTGTTCATATTGATTTGCGTTTCCGATTGCCTGACCTGCGTTAACGCTTAATTGTACCATCTTGTTACGTTTCTTATATGCTTCTAATTCGCTTTCTGTTGAGCCAAGTTCTGCATTAATCTTTTCAAGACGATCATTAATAAATGCTTCAGTTCGGAAAGCAACTTCATTCTTGTCTTCATTCGCCTGTTCATTATAACAGATAACCAATTGTTTCAAATAGTCAATAGCTCTTTGAGGCGCCTCGTCACTTAATGTAAGCGCTGCAATTGTAGTCGTTTTAGAAGTGGGAGCTACTGATAGTGCTGATGAATATTTATTACCTATAGAACTTACAGAAGAAATTTTAACTTTTAACACAGAACCATCTCTTAAATCCCTGTATCCATTTTTTGTGAATGTGAGAATTCCTGCTTTTGTTGAAATTGTTGCAGGGAGTTTTGAAAATGTTTTATCAATACTAAAGGGACCTTCATCTGGTCCATCTTCAACAGGTACATAATATGTTCCAGTTATATGATAGCTAGCTCCTTCACGCTTTATTTGAAGAGGAATAGAAGATGTCATTTTATTCAAATGAACTTCATCTATGTCAACCGTAATTGGTTGGGTGCCGTAAACTAGCCTGTCTTTAATTTTACCTTCAGCAATATATGTGACATATAATTTGAGGTCTCTAACTACTCGCTCAGCAATGGAGTGAGATTTCAAGATCTCCATCTCGTTATCAATACCAGTTGAGTTTGTCATCATACCAAGATTTGTCATGTTTAACATACTTCCACGACGATTGCTATTTCCCTCATCGTCTTTGATCAACATTTTGGCACGAGCTTGGTAAATAGGCGTAACATAGCGCAAATAGAGAGCGGCTGCACCTAAACTGATAATTAATGCAAGCAAAAACCATTGCCAATTCAAAATAATGGTTTTTAAAATCGATTGGAAATCAAAGGTGTTTTTGTCCTCTTGTTCCAACACACTGTCTAAAGTAAATTCTTTTTTTTCTTCCATTTTTATTATGTTTATTTTATTGTTCTGTTAATTGAAGCAAATATTGTCCATATTGATTTCTTGCCATAGGTTTGGCAATTTCCTTTAATTGTTCTTTGGTAATCCAACCTTTATATAAAGCAATCTCTTCAAGACAGGCAATTTTAAGTCCTTGGCGTTTCTCGATTACTTCAATAAAGGTACTGGCTTCGCTTAAACTATCATGAGTTCCAGTATCAAGCCAAGCAAATCCTCTTTTGAGTTTTTTTACTTTTAAGTTTTGTTGCTTAAGATATTCTTGATTTACGGTTGTTATTTCTAATTCTCCCCTACTACTGGGCTTAATGTTCTTGGCAATTTCCACTACGCTATTGGGGTAGAAATATAATCCTACTACAGCATAATTGCTTTTTGGATGTGTGGGTTTCTCTTCTATACTCAAACAGTTCCCGTTGTCATCGATTTCTGCAACGCCATATCGTTCGGGATCATTTACAAAATACCCAAAAACAGATGCTTTTCCATGTTGCTCAGCATCAATGACACTCTCTTTTAATAAAGTAGTGAAGCCAGCACCATGGAAAATGTTGTCACCAAGAACGAGACAAACACTATCATTACCGATAAACTTTTCACCAATAATAAATGCTTGTGCCAGACCGTCTGGACTTGGTTGCTCTGCATATTCAAATTTAACCCCAAAATCACTACCGTCTCCTAAAAGACGACGGAAACCAGGTAAGTCATGCGGAGTAGATATAATCAATATCTCTCGTATTCCAGATAACATAAGCACTGATATAGGATAGTATATCATAGGCTTATCAAAAATGGGTATGAGCTGCTTGCTTATACCCTTAGTAATAGGGTAAAGTCGCGTACCCGAGCCGCCCGCTAATACAATTCCTTTCATTTAATAAGCGTTTTTGTCGTTTTTAAAAAAAGAAGTGAAAGTCATCAGGATGATTTTTAAATCCAACCAAAATGACCAATTCTCAATATACCAAATATCTCTTTGGATCCGTTCTTCCATTTGCCACAATTCCTTAGTCTCTCCACGATACCCAGTTACTTGAGCCCAACCTGTGATACCAGGTCTGCTGAAATGACGAACCATGTATTTATCAATAAGTTTCCTATAATGTTCTGTATGATAAACCATGTGTGGTCTTGGACCAACAACACTCATGTCTCCAAATAATACATTGAAGAATTGAGGAAGTTCATCAATGTTGGTTTTTCTCATAAATTCTCCGAATGCAAACTTTCGTGAGTCATCTTTTGTTGCCTGTTTTGTATCAGCATCATTATTCACGTGCATAGATCTGAATTTGTAGCACATAAATGACTTACCATTAAGTCCCGTTCGTTCTTGCTTGAAGAATATAGGTCCGCGACTTTGGCAAATGATAATAAAACCAATAATAGGAATAAAGGGTAATAAAAAGAGACAAACAAAAAAACTAAAGACAATATCAAATGAACGTTTTGCAATCCTGTTACTCAAATAGGTCAAAGGTTCACGAAGATTGGTGTAAAGCGACATGTCACCAAACCTTTCTGGCTTGAGGTGCAAGCGGAAATTACCATACATCCTCGGGACGTAATGGAAATGGATGATATTGTTGTCGCAGAATCTCATGATACTTATGATTTCCTCCGCGTTGTCATGTGAGAGACAACAAAAAAACTCATCGATAAGATCTAATCTAAACGATTGGTTGTTTCCTGTAGAAACGACATTGTTTTCTTTGTTGTTGTGGTTGTCAGATTCTATAATTTGATTTAAATCGCTTATTGAACCTAATTTCTTGAACTCTTCAGGACAATTCTCTATGACGTCATTGCTGAAATAACCCTTTACTATATATCCTGTCGTGGAATCAGACATTAAGTCTTTATAAAGCATCAAGTTAGCAGGGTCACTTCCTACAAAGACGACACTTCTGGTGTTTCCACCCCTTTTCCTGTAAAACTTTAGACTGTATCGTTCTGCCAATCGAACAGCAAGCAAAACGATATAAAGCGTTGGGGTAAATAACAACATGAATCTAAACAATCCACCGTCATCGCTAATTAGTCGTAAAGCGAGGAACATGGTAATTGCTTGGGTAAATGTCAATTTCATTACCCTCAAGAATATAACGCTCAAATGAATTCTTCGATAATGTATAATAGTATGGAAGAAATACTGGGCAATCAACATGGAGAAGTTTGCGACAAGCAAAACTACTTTGATGGATGTCTCGAAAAAATTGGGCAATAAATCTTGGGGCAAATAATAATAAGAAGCTATGATTAATAAGCTGAGCAATATAAAATCGCCCACAATCACAGCTACCCTTATGATGTCATTACCGTTTGAATGTTGTCTCATTTCTTTTGTGAAATTATCTTTCCTAGAAACTCCCATCGAAAAACTGCGCAAAGATACGAAAAAATATGTATACTAAAAAATAGAAGATGAAAAATGTTCCTTTTTTAAGGATATTATTGATGTTTTTGCTATTTATTATCATTTTTCTTGTACTCTCTTGTTGAAAACCTATTGTTTTCACCTCCTAAACAATATGTTTCTCTGTCGTAAACATGATGTTTGTTTTTGGTAAACGTTATGTTTGTGTTATGAAAAAGAAATGATTAAGATAAAACAGGTTTCCTTTGGTTTTTCGCGAAATATTTTTGTTATTCAAATAGATTGTTGTAATTTTGCAAAGAAAAATAAATAATGCGTATTTAATTAATAGTAAATATTTTTATAAATCATGAGTTTTTTTTCAAGATTATTCGGAAAGAAATCCAATAAGGATAAAACAGGTGGAATGGAAGACTATATGACATTGGTTAGAGTGTACTTCCAAGCTTCATTGGCTTCTAATTTAGGCATTAACAACTTGTCTATGTTGCCTGATTTGAGATTGTTCAAGACAACATTGCATGTTCCTACAGTTAATAATAAATTGGGTGTGGGAGAGAAGAATCAATGTAGGAAAATGCTGAAAGAAATTTACAATACGGACGATGGGTTCTTTAAGGAAATAGATCAAAGCATTAAGAAGAATTGCCATAAGATTCAAGATGTTCAAATGTATTTGATTCAGTTCCAAGCTTTTTCTCAAGACTTAATGATGTTGATTGGCAATTTGATGAAATTTAAGTTGCGCGTCCCTTCATTCATGAAAAAGGCCATCTATGCCATGACTGAAAAGACGGTTGATGATATATTTAACAAGAACGACTTCAGCGATGCTTCCGTATTGAAGACAGTTGTGGATATCAGGCAGTATGACAAACGACTTGGTTTCAGTCAAAAATGGGTAACAGATTTTGTCTATCAAATTGTTATGTTGGCAAAAAAAGAGCCTAAACCAAAAGAAGAAAATACTACAAAATAATTAAAAATCGACTATTAATAATAAGGTTTGTAGCGAATTAATCAATGAAATGTTTGGTTTTATCAAATAAATCAATTAATTTTGCACACAAATCGTAGTTCCATGAATGCAAGTGAGAAAACTTTGACACTTTTCACGACTCGGGTAAGGCAATTGATTCTTCAATACGATGATAAGAAAAAGGAAATAATTGCCTTGGAAGAGAAATTGAAAAAACGTGAAAACCAAATCAAGGAACTTGAGGCGAAGCTGAATCAATTGCATAATGACTACACCAGCTTGAAGATGGCTAAGATGATTGAAATATCAGATGGGGATATGGAAGATGCCCAGAAGCGATTGTCGAAGCTTATCAGAGATGTCAATAAGTGTATCACGCTATTGAGTGAGAAACAGTAAGAGTTGATGGCTGAAGGAAACAGAGACAAATTACATATAAGATTGCATGTATACGATACAGACCTGAATATCACTATTCAGCGTGATGAAGAGGTTTATTATCGTAATGCTGCAAAGCTTATTACAGATACCGTAAATACTTATGCGTCTCTTTTTAAGGGAAAGAGAACGGATAAGGATATTCTTTATATGGCTCTTATTCATATCGCTCTTCGATATGAAAAGGAGTCTAATAGAAATGATACGGCACCTTATAGTGATATTCTCAATAAGTTGACTTCAGAAATCGAAGACGCTCTGAAGAACTAATGAAATTGAGAATATTTTAAATAATATAGTATAATGATTAGTATTTTAATAACAGCTATTGTGTCTCTCACAATTGGGGGAGTAGTTGGCTATTTGATTTTCCGTTATGTCATTAAGGGAAAATATAATGAAATGATGTCGGTTGCCGAAAAGGAAGCTGAAGTGATTAAGGAAAAGAAACTGCTCGAGGTTAGGGAGAATTTCCTGAATAAGAAAAGCGAACTTGAAAAGGAGGCACAACAACGTAACCAACGATTCCAACAGAATGAGAATAAACTCAAGCAACGTGAAATGACGTTGAACCAACGTCAGGAAGAACTTGGACGTCGTAAGCAAGAACTTGAACAAAGTCAGCAACGAGTTGAGAATGAAAAGAAACTCTTGAGTATAAAGCAAGACGAATTAGAGAAAATGCAGAATCAAGAGCGTGCTAAATTAGAAGAACTTTCTGGGTTGAGTGCCGAAGAAGCGAAGAGTCGTTTGGTGGAAAGCCTCAAGGATGAAGCGCGTACTGAGGCTGCAAGTTATGTGAATGAGATAATGGACGAGGCGAAGCTGAATGCGAATGCCCAAGCAAAGAAAATCGTCATTCAAACTATTCAACGAGTTGCTACGGAAACAGCTATTGAGAACTCTGTTAGTGTCTTCCACATTGATAGCGATGAGGTAAAAGGAAGGATTATCGGTCGTGAAGGAAGAAATATACGTGCACTTGAAGCAGCAGCTGGTGTAGAGATTGTTGTTGATGATACTCCCGAAGCCATCGTGATTTCTGCTTTTGATCCTATTCGTCGTGAGGTTTGTCGTTTGGCTTTGCACCAATTGGTTGCCGATGGTCGTATCCATCCCGCTCGTATCGAAGAAGTAGTTGCGAAGGTGAAGAAACAATTAGAGAACGAAATCATCGAAACTGGTAAGCGTACCGCAATAGACTTGGGTATTCACGGCTTACATCCCGAGTTAATCAGAATTGTAGGTAAGATGAAGTATCGTAGTTCTTACGGACAGAATCTTTTGCAACATGCGCGTGAAACAGCCAATTTGTGTGCAGTAATGGCATCAGAATTAGGATTGAATCCTAAGAAGGCTAAACGTGCTGGTTTGTTGCACGATATAGGCAAGGTGCCTGATGAAGAGAGTGAATTACCACACGCTCTTTATGGTGCTAAATTAGCTGAGAAATTCAAGGAGAAACCAGATATTTGTAATGCGATTGCATCTCACCATGACGAGGCTGAGATGAACACATTGCTTGCTCCAATCGTTCAAGTGTGTGACGCTATTTCGGGTGCTCGTCCTGGCGCTCGTCGTGAGATTGTTGAGGCTTATATTAAGCGTTTGAACGACCTTGAAGCAATAGCCATGAGTTATCCTGGTGTAACTAAGACTTACGCTATTCAAGCTGGTCGTGAATTACGTGTTATCGTTGGAGCCGACAAGATGGATGATAAGGAAACGGAAGCACTTAGTGGAGAAATCGCAACAAAGATACAAAATGAAATGACGTATCCAGGACAAGTGAAGATTACGGTTATTCGTGAAACTCGTTCCGTTGCTTTTGCAAAGTAAAAGATTTAAGAATTGGTTTAAAAATAAAAATAGGATGTGTCTATTATAAAGGGCACATCCTTTTTGTTTGCGTTTCTCAAACGTTATACATTACGATTTGCAAATCCAATTACCTTTATAAAATAAGCCAGTTCTCAGATAAGTGAAAACTGGCTTGACGGTATTTACAAATTTGGATATTCTGTTGTTTGAGACTTGATGGCCATTGTTTCCATTTCTATCAACCATCCAGGACGACACACCTTGGCATTAACGATAACCCACGGTTTGTTAGGGAAACGTTCTTCATACAAGGAACGAATCGTTTCATAATCTGCTGGGTCACGCAAGTATACTATCATTTGCATGGCATCTTCATAAGTACAACCTGCCTCAGCAAGTAATGTTTCTACGTTTTCCCACATACGATGACATTGCGCCACCGCGTTTCCACGATGCATGATTTCACCCTTGTTGTTAATGCTGGCAGTACCAGAGATAAACACATGCCTACGATCTCCATAATCTATATATGTCCCTCTCTCGAAGCTAACACCATAGTCGCTTGTGCGGTTCAAGTGACTGGCAGCATAGAGATAATGCACTTGTTCTTTCTTGATGCCATGAACAGCGTATGCATCCATTTGTGATAATACTCTTGCTTCTGCTTGTCTTCCCCCAATACCTGTACTGGCAATGAAATGAGTCTTGTCAGTAAGGTTTTGAGTGATAAACACTTCGTTTCTGGCTTTCACAACCCCATGATAGTTTAGGTCTACGTCATTGACAAAAAACCATGTCCTCATGCAGTTGTCTGCCAAACTACACCCTTCTTTGATAAGTTGCATGATATAGTCGTTAAGAAGAATACGTGTCTGGCGTTCTGAATCTTTTGCCATATTGTTTGCACTACCCAACCATAAGTGTTTATATGCCCCATGAGTTACTTCGTATAATCCAGAGGATAACGCCTTGTTTTGCACATTGGTTTGCAAATAAGCCCAAAGTGCAATTTTCGTTCCGTTGAGTGGAGCCTGTTGTATGATTGACAATGCGCAATCAGGACATTCCAACTCATAATTCATTAATTCATCGCTTTGGTTGGCAGCATCACTCAAGAAATAGCGCTTGAAAACAGCTTGCGCGTTGTCAAGTTCTTGTGCCCTCAGTTGTGAGAGGGTATTGAAAAGCGTCCCTAATTGTTCTTGGAAAGAAAGCTTTGGAGTCGTTATCTGAATAATGACGTGAAACTCCTTCACTTCCGTTCCATTTTCGAAACTACTTATTTTGGCAATAGAATTGTCAAAAGCAATTATTTTGTTCATCGTTTTTTTATTTGGTGCAAAATTAGGAAAAAAAACTCAATTAATGATAGATGTCTGCATAAAAGTGTTACTTAATGTTGTTTTTGCCATTATGCATAACTATGCATTCCTCCCAAAACGTAGTTCACGCCGAAATATGTCATGAGAATCGTCAAGAATGCGAATACCATAAATGCATGAAATACTCTCGGACGGTTGAATATGGGTAGTGATTGCGTGTGGACTGCTATGGCGTAAACCATAAACGTTATCAAAGCCCACGTTTCTTTTGGGTCCCAATTCCAATATTGTCCCCATGATACGTTTGCCCAAATAGCACCGATAAAAACACCAAGTCCCATCGTCGTAATGGCTGGATAAAGCATGATTTTGCTCAATATTGCCAATTGCTCGGCACTCTTTTTCATGATTAGTCCCATGATTCCGCAAATGAAAGTAAGACTCAGCAAAGCGTAAGACATCATGATAACGCTCACGTGCAAACTGAGCAAAGGACTGTTCAATACTGGCATTAAATGAGTGATTTGCGGGTCCATTTGGTTGATATGACTAACCAAAAGGAAAAATCCACTTGACAAGAAACATGAAGTGATGAACAATGACGAAAGAGTCTCCGCAATGTTGCGAAACTTCATGTTTACAATCAACGATGTGAACATTACAAACCATGCGATAAACAACATTGTCTCATATCCATTACTCATAGGCAATGATGACTTGATTATCCATCTCAGAATGATGCATGTGGTAAGGGCTATGAAAGACAATGTCATGATGCAGATTTGCAATGTCTTGAATAACTTGTCCTTTTTTGTCGTTGCAGGATTCTTTCGGGTCATGCGATAAATGAGATAGATAAGACTTAATATGCCCATCGTTAAGTTGACCATGAAAAGAATCGTGGCAAACGACACCTTATTATATATATATTCGGCTTGTGTCTTTGTGTTGGTTGGAATAGAAGAACCGCCATTTTTCAATTGGAACGATTTTATTTCGCTCACTATAGATTGAAAATGGGTCATGTTATTTGTCTGAGTATCTTGATAGAGTTGGTCAAATACGGATGAAATGAACGAAGCATTATCCGTGTTGACACCTTCTGGTAACTTTTGCGTAGGCGAAATCCATGTCGTAATGCCGTTGTGGGTGTTGGGAAACATTTTCAATAGCGTTCCCCTGCGTAGTTCCATTACCAACATCAATTTATCGTCTAATTGTTGGGCTTGCTTATGTAAGTTGTCATGATTCCCATTATAAAACTCTTGAAGATACGGACCTAATTTATAGTTGCCAGTATATGCTTCAAAGAATGTGTTGACGGAAGCGTATTTGGAAATACCAAACTTACTTTTGATTTCTCCGCCTTTCACCTTGATGATTGGTTCCTTGCTCCATTCATCTCCCCAGAAGATGAATCCCAATAATACCTGTTCGGCTGAAAAGTCTTTATAGTGAGCTTTTCCATACATTTTCTTGGTGAAGTCAATGGCAAATGTTTGCATGGGACAAATCCTGTCATTGTGTAGGATGTTTAGTTGTCCAAATTCCTTGGCAATGTCTTTTGAAACGGTTGGTTGTGCTTGTAATATTGTGACAATGAATAGAAAGGAAACAAGAACGGTAGCCCTTTTCAACAAGGGAGATTTTAGTAATTTCCTGAATGTTCCATTCGGATCAATGAGCAACCAAATCAACGAGAAAAACAATAATCCATATCCGAGATAGGTAATGGGAATTCCCCAAGGGTCATCGTTGATGGACAAGATACTCCCGCGTCTGTCATCATCAAATGCGTTTTGGTACATTCGAATGCCCTTATACGAATAGATGTTGTTCATCGACACAATACCATTAATCTGTTTTTCGCCATCTGTAATCGTGATGTGTGAAATATAGTTGTTGGCGGCTTCCGTTCCTTCATGATAAGTTACCTCGAATTGATTGAGTTTCACGCTGAACGGCAAAGACTCTACCTTCATTCCGTTTTCGGTAGGTTGTCCGTAATATTGATTGGTGGTTTCTCCAATTCTCAGGTGAATGATTCCTTGATGTGAGAAATATCGGGTCAATAATGCACCTAAGAGAATGATTATGAGTGAGACATGGAGCAACAAGGTTGCCCAACGTTTCACTTTCCTCTTGAGAATCCAGGCTATTCCAAAAGCTACAAGCAATGCCCATAACAACGAGAACCACCATGCACCATAAATGTTGGTAAGTGCATATTCTCGTCCTTCGCTATGTTCTATGAACGTTGCGGCGGCAAGTACGATGATGATGGCAATATAAAGGAAACTAATTATTCTTTTCATGAGTGTTTGTTGTTATGGTACCACGGTACAAAGGTACGAATTAAGCTTGGATTGTCAAAATTTTGTTGCTTGTTTGATGTGAAAGAGGTTGTGTAAAAACCTTAGTTTCATTTCGTACATTGGCTTTGTATCTTTCGTACATGCATCATGTACCATTCGTACATCGGCCATGTACGTTTCGTACATACATGATGTACCAAATTGAAACGGCCTTTTTACACAACCTCTTTGATATGTTTCTTTATCGTTGTATGATATTTTCAAAAGTCATAAAGTGTCTTTATATGGCTTCAATAAACTTCACTACAGCATCACGGTCTTTCTTTGGCAAGTTGTAGAACTTCTCCGTTGAGACGTATGCATCTGATTTCTTGGAATATCCATGCCACATGATAGCCTCAATAACGGTACGTGCACGCGTGTCGTGCAAACGATCATCGGCTCCAGTTAACATACGGCTCAAGCCACGACCCCATAATGGAGTGGTACGACACCATCCCGTGCGAATGTCGTTAATCATGAACAAGCGGTGCTGAACCATATCAGTATATGGCCAAATGGTTTGATGTGGGAATTTGGGTAGTAATTTGGTGTAATCCCCGTCTTTGGCTAATCCGTTTGCATCAGCATAGGCTTTTACGCTTGCGTCTACCCACATATTGTCGTTTCCAGTCTTCCATGAAGGACGATGACATTGTGCACAACCTAATTGTGTGAATAGTTCCTTTCCGCGTTGAACGTCTGCATCGTTCAGGTTTCGAGCGGCTGGAACGGCCAAACCACGGTGCCAAACCATGAATTGGTAATATTGCTTGTCGGTCATTTCCTCCTTTTTATTGTAGGGAGCTCCTTGGAAAAGATACTTGTCGAAAGTCTCTTTCTTTGCTATAGACGAGCAACTGAGTATTTCGTTCACGCGATTGGATATTCCCTCGTTGGTTCCGTCTGCATAGTAGGGGTGGAGAATGCTGGATTCAGAAGCACCATGTTCCTTGATGTAACTGATAACTTCTTCGTCTTCACTTTGTGCCTTTGCCCATGCAGGAGTAGTATAAAGCCAATGACGGTCTGAACGAGTGACATTGGTAATGTTCCAAATGGCATTGGCACCAGCACCGTCTTGCAATGAACCACGCGTCATAGCGTATGTGAAACGCTTCAATGGTCCACGACTACCATGAAAAGAACCCGTGTTGTTATAAGGAGCAGAGTAGTAGGCACTGGCCTTGAATGTTCCTGCTTCCTTATCCCACATGGCGGGATTCAATTCTACGTATTTAGACTCAGCGGCCCATTGCTTCTCGATTTCCTCGTCGTCAAGTGCGTCAAGCAAACCAGTTCCGTAAACACCGATAGTAGATTCCAGACGAACATCATAGTTCACGGGCTTTGGATTAGTGTTGAATGCTGATTGTGGAATACGTACTTCAGGATAGATAAGAGAGTATGCTTCGCCATCGGGGAACTTCATGGGAAGTCCACTTTCCATTGCCGTAACGTTAACCCAATCGATTTGGATTTGGTTCTCGTCGATTGGAGCCTTGAATGGAGTCATGGCTTTTGTCTGAGGCATTCCCGTTACTTCGGAGATGTAACTGTTGTTGTCGGGATGGTAAATGACGAGCAGATAACCATTGCCTACGGTGTTTGCACGATATTCCGTTTGTCTCTTTCCATGTCCGTAAGCAGGGTGACAAGCGATACAACTACTACGTACCCAAGCAGGACCAAGTCCCTTTCTCGGTTCTTGTTCAAGTGTGTAAATGTGTTCGAAGAAATCTTCACCAACGTTGAAGTCCTCTTCCATCCCCGCAATATTCTCTACGGCAGGTGCGGGAGATGAATAACTCACGTCTTCGGTCGTTCCCAACAATCCGCCAGGATACCATTCTTCTGCGGAGAAATTACCAACCGCCTTTCCAAAAGTGTTTTCGCTGGGATTAAGAGGTCCAAGGTCAGGCACGTCATTTTCATTGTTGCTATCAGAGCAAGCCGTCAATAACGGCATTGACATGAGTGCCATGAAAGCAAGGGTAGAAATTTTATTAAGCTTCATAATGTTATTGTTATGTGTAAAATTTAACCAATCAAGCGTCTTGCCGAATGAACGGCAAGACGCATAAATATAATATGTTAGAAGATTCGTTTATTCTCCGGATGTTGAATCCCAATTGGTAGGATCATCAAAGTCCTTGTTCCAAATCACGCTACAATACTTCACGAATGGTGCAGGCATGTTTCCAATGGCGTTGATGGCATTGGTGAAAGCATTCACCACGGCCGTATTCAACGTAGGATTTACACTTGAGAAGAAGTTGTTGAAGCTGATGCTGGCAGCATTTCCGTCTGTACTTCCATACCATACGTTACGGATAGAACGAATGTTGTCTTGGAAGTCGGTAATCGAATTGTAGCTGTAAGGAGACTCTACGTAGGCGATGTCGCCGTTTTGGAATGGATTCAGAATCTTCGCACTTCCAACTTCGTTGGCAATAGCTAAACAAGAACCTTCGTTGTTTGACAATACTTGAGAGATAGCTGCTTGAATGTTCGGGAACGTACTGTTCTTTCCGCTTACGCCAGCGTTGATGAGATTGTCACCGTATGAAAGACCTTTTTCCGTTACATAATCAAGACCTGCTTTTTCTACTACGGAAACGCGGTTGGCATTGGCAGAAGTCTTTCCTTCCCAAGCTACTTGCAATTGGAAACAACGCTCCTTCAATAGTTTACATACTTGCTGGGCATATTTCAATTCGTCTGCACCACTCACACCCTCGAAGTTCTTATAGGTATCGTTTCCTTGTAATTCGGCAACCTTACGGTTTTGTCCGTTGCGGAAGAGAATGAATTCCAAAGCGTGGAAACCGAGGATAGATGATTCGTCTTCGATTTGTGCTTTCATACCGCCTTTGAAATAGTCGAGCAATTCCTTACGGTCTAAAGGCCAAGAGTCGATAGTTGGGTCGATGCTAAAGTCAGAAGCGGCTCCCATCAAGAATGCCTCTGAACGCTCCCAATGTTGGCGAGCTTTCTTGAAATCGGTACATGCCTTGTCAATCTGAGCTTGTGTAATGGTACTTGTCGTCAATCCATTCAATGTCTTTTCCAAGTCTTCCACGTCGTTAGCCAAGTCTGTGTAAGTTGGAATAATGACGTTGTTAACCACTCCTGTGAGGATATTTCTCAGGAATTTATCTTGGTCTGACGTCAATTGTGCCGTTCCAATGGCTGTGTTAGCTGCTTTCAATTGGGTAATCAGTAATTCGCATTTGCTGATGGCATCTTGACCATACATCTTGTTACTGTACTTGCTTGTGTCGCCGCTCTTGTTGTCATCATCATTGCTACTACAAGACGTAAATGTCATTGCTCCCATGAGGAAGGCAACTGACAGAAGGAATAATTTTTTCATCATAGTTCTATTTTTGTTTGTTATTTAAATTATATGTTTTTCTTTTTCAACTCGTTGATTTGTTCCTGCAATTGATTGATGCGGTCATTCAATTGTTGCACGTCGCTTTGCTCTTGTGCAACGATTGTCTTATGACCAAGGTCAAACCATCCTTCGTATGCTATACCGATGTTGATGGAAGGTTCGTTATTATAGAGTTTCTTCAGGAAACGATTCGAGTATTCGGCTTTCACCACAATTTGCTTGATAGGATAGTAGTTCACGCCAACTGCCATTCGTTTTACTTCCGTATAGCCATAATCTACGCCCTTTGTCTTGCTTGCGTATGGATTGTATTGTTCGTATCTGCCGAAAACATACATTTTCTGTCCTTTTTTGTGAAGACTTTCTATTTGCGAGAACACATTATATCCAGCCTCGATACCTATTGCGTAGGCATTCTTGGAAACGAAAGCGGAGTGCTTGTAAGGCGATTTCGAATTCAAACGATTGTATACGTACTTGAGTTGGTCAGCATCACCCAAATAACCATAATCTGCCTGTCCGCGAACAATCCAATTATAATTATTATAGGTGAAGTCAATGGCTCCAATCAAGACTTGTCCTTTATATTCTGCATCTACTCCATTGGCATTCAATGGATAACTGTTGCCGATACTATGTCCGTAATAACCGCTCAAACCGATGCGAAGTCCTGGGATAGTGTAGTTGTCTAAGCGCAAGGAAACACCATATTTGTTGGCAACGTCAAACTCCAAGGGAGACTTATGTCCTTTGTGAATCCAACCAACATTGGTAAAATGGTCAGCATTCAATCCAGCCAAGAATTGCGCTTCATAACGGAAGTCTTTATGGCGCCCCCAAAAAGAAACACCCGTTTGGTGCCATGTGGAAGGCATAATGGTGTTTTCGCCTTCTGGTCGATAAACCGTGAAGAAATTAAGTGGTTCATGGTGAGCATTGTTCAATCCAACGGGAACCACAATATGTCCTGCACGGATATTTGCCCAATGGCCAAACGACTTCTGCAACCAAAATTGCTCCAATTCCACTTCACCGCCTTTTTCGGTCTCTTGTTCCCATTCACCGCCTTCTTCGTCTTCTTTCTCGTATGCGATTCCAGCACCACCGTGTTCAAACTCGATTTCCGTACCGAACGTCCAGCCTTTACCGAAATCATATCCTAAGTAAATCACGGCATGAGGAATGTCAAAACGACCATGACTGGGATCATTCTTGTGCTCTTCGGGTTGACTATAACGACTCACGTGGTCGCTATAGAAATTGCGGCTCATCGCCACTTCACCATAACCGCCTACGCTGAGGCGATTGCTGCGATTCTTGTTCATCACACTATCCATCGTACTTTCTTGCGCATTAGCTTGCAAGGCAAAGATGGTCATGATGAACGCTAAAATCATCTTCATATCTTTCATGTTTTTGGTTGTTGCTAATACTTTTATTATGCTAAATTTTTCGAGTGCAAAGTTAAATCCTTCCACAAAATAATGCAATACCTAAAAATCATGGATTTAAATATCGAAAAATACCTAAAAATTGTTATTGTACAATTCGGTTTTTTTTTGTTATTTTGCATCACTAATATAATATAGGTATACGCGCGCGATGAAAAATCAAAAGATGTATGAGCCTGAAGACATGATGATAGACATGATTCGGGACAATTACAATATCTTACAGAGCTTGGGATGCTTCGGCATAAGCTTGGGATTTGGTGACAAGACAGTGAACGAGGTTTGTCAAGAACAAGGGGTAGACACGTTTACATTCTTGGCGGTTGTCAACTTTACCATCAATGGCTATCGTAGTTTCAACGATGCTGAACGCCTATCCGTACCCACATTGATGCAATACTTGAGAGCATCACATGCTTATTACTTGGATTTCCAATTGCCTTTCATCCGTAAGGAATTGGTGGAGGCACTTGACGAGAATGACAATCTTGCTCGCTTGATTCTTAAGTTGTACGATGAATATGCGCATTCCATCCGTTCGCACATGAAGTACGAGGAGAAGATGTTGTTCCCATACGTAGAGGGATTGCTCGACGGAAAGGCAAACGAGAATTACGACATAGAGACGTTTTCGAAGCATCACAATCAGGTAGACCATAAGGTGAAAGAACTGAAAAGCATTATTATCAAGTACTTACCTTCTGATGGGTTGAGAAACAACCAACTCTCAGCAACGCTTTATGACATCTATAACAACGAGGAATGGCTGAAGCAACATTCGATGGTGGAAGACGAAATCTTCATTCCTGCTATCCGTTTGTTGGAAAGGAAACTCAAACAGAGTGACGTTACTTACAAGATATCTAACATGATTAACCAGAACCCATCGAGTACAGAAACGTTAAGTGATCGTGAGAAAGATGTCATCGTGAGTTTGGTGCAAGGAATGACCAACAAGGAAATTGCCGACCATTTGTTCATTTCCATCAACACGGTCATTACGCATAGAAGGAATATTGCAAGAAAATTGCAAATTCATTCGCCTGCGGGATTGACCATTTATGCCATCGTGAATAATCTGGTTGACATCTCTTCCGTAAAGCTTTAAAAAAACCTTCTATATGTTATTTTGATAAACCTATGCTTTGCAATCGGTAAAGCATAGGTTTACTTGTTGAAAACCATACGTTTAGACAAGCTAAACGATATGTTTAGCATTTTCGTTTTGCAAATGGCAAAAAACGAAGATGTTAAGAAAGACAATTTTTTTGTGAAATTTTAAGCCTAATATGATGGTTGATTTGAAAATTATACTTATCTTTGCATTCGAAATCAATTGCTAAAAACGCAAATTATCATTTGCTATTTCACAAAAATGTTTTCCAAAACGGACAACTTTTTGAATAATCACAAGGGAAAAGTTTCCCAAAATAGATAACTCTGATACATATTTAAGGTAACTAAAACCTCTCATGGAAATAAAAAACTTTACGATTACAAAGCGTGACGGTTCTAAAGACCGCTTCTCATTAGACAAGATTATGAATGCCATTATCAAGGCATTTGAGTCGATTAATCAGCCCATAGACTTAGGGTCTATCTCCAAGATTATCAGTCATTTGGATATTCATGACGATATCAAGGTGGAAGATATACAAAACCAAGTGGAAGAGGCATTGATGCGAGAGGGTTATTACCAAGTCGCCAAGTCTTTCATGCTCTATAGACAACAACACACAGAGGATAGAGAGACTCTTGAACGGTTGAAATTTTTGGCAGACTATTGTCAAGCAGCAAACGCAGCAACTGGTTCAAAGTATGACGCGAATGCAAATGTTGAACACAAAAACATTGCGACGCTCATTGGCGAACTCCCCAAGTCAAGTTTTATTCGTCTGAACCGTCGTTTGCTCACCGACCGTATCAAGAAGATGTATGGTAAGGAACTGGCAGATGAATACCTTGATTTGTTGACACATCATTTTATTTATAAGAATGATGAGACGAGCTTGGCGAATTATTGCGCCTCTATCACCATGTATCCCTGGCTCATCGGTGGAACGGCTTCCATCGGTGGCAATTCAACTGCTCCCACCAACTTGAAGTCTTATTGCGGTGGATTCGTGAATATGGTGTTCATGGTATCGAGTATGCTCTCTGGCGCATGTGCAACGCCTGAGTTCTTGATGTACTTGAATTATTTCATTGGATTGGAATACGGAAAGGATTATTATAAGGAGTCGGATAAGGTGGTTGACTTGTCGCTCAAGAGACGTACCATCGACAAGGTAATTACCGATTGTTTCGAGCAGATAGTATATTCAATCAACCAGCCAACAGGTGCTCGCAACTACCAAGCAGTATTCTGGAACGTGGCTTATTATGATAAGTTCTATTTCCAAAGCTTGTTTGGCAACTTCTATTTCCCAGATGGAAGTCAGCCAGATTGGGAAGGCTTGTCGTGGTTGCAAAAACGTTTCATGAAATGGTTTAACAAGGAGCGCACGAAGACTGTTCTCACGTTCCCCGTTGAAACAATGGCGTTGCTCACCAAAGATGGTGATTGCATGGATAAGGAATGGGCAGATTTCACGGCAGAGATGTACGCCGAAGGTCATTCGTTCTTCACCTATATGAGTGATAATGCTGACTCTCTGAGTTCTTGTTGTCGTTTGCGCAATGAAATCCAAGACAATGGCTTTAGCTATACTTTGGGTGCAGGTGGCGTTTCTACGGGTTCAAAGAGTGTGTTGACCATCAACTTGAATCGTTGCGTGCAATATGCCGTGAACCACAAGATGGATTATAAGGATTTCTTGTCGCACGTGATAGACCTTTGCCATAAGGTTCAGATTGCATACAATGAGAACTTGAAGGAATTGCAAGCTCAGGGAATGTTGCCTTTGTTTGATGCTGGGTATATTAATATCGGTCGCCAATACCTAACAATAGGTATCAATGGATTGGTGGAGGCTGCCGAATTCATGGGCATCAAGATTAACGATAATCCCGAATACCTAAAACTGGTTCAGACGATTCTCGGACTCATTGAGAAATACAACCGACAATATCGTTCTAAGGACGTTCTCTTCAATTGTGAGATGATTCCTGCTGAAAACGTGGGCGTGAAACATGCTAAATGGGATCGCGAGGACGGTTATTTCGTACCACGTGATTGTTACAATAGTTATTTCTATGTGGTGGAAGATGATTCATTGAATATCATCGACAAGTTCAAGTTGCATGGTGCACCATACATCCAGCACCTTACGGGTGGTTCTGCATTGCACATGAACTTGGAAGAGCATCTTTCCAAGGCTCAATATCGCCAACTCTTGAAGGTGGCAGCAAAAGAAGGGTGCAACTACTTTACGTTTAACATCCCCAATACGATTTGCAACGATTGTGGACATATTGACAAGCGATATTTGAAGAGATGTCCGCATTGCAATTCTACCAACGTGGATTACATGACACGTATCATCGGATACTTGAAGCGCGTAAGCAACTTCTCAGAACCACGTCAGCAAGAGGAGCATCGTCGTTTCTATGCTGGAAAGAGCAAATATGCAATGACCGAATAAAACCATGTTGAAATACGTCAATACATCCGTCGTGTTCCAGGAGATACCTGATGAGGTGACATTAGCCATCAATATCTCCAACTGCCCTTGCCATTGTCCAGGGTGCCATAGTCATTTCCTGTGGGAAGACATCGGCAGTCCTCTTACGCCAATGGTACTCGACCAATTCGTCAAGGAATATGGCAACGACATCACTTGCGTCTGCTTTATGGGTGGTGATGCTGAGCCAACTTACGTGAATGCGTTGGCTAACCACATGCATCATGAGCATCCTGAATACAAGGTGGCGTGGTATAGCGGAAGGATTCGTGTGCCTTCGACGGTGAAAAAGGCGGATTTTGACTATATTAAATTAGGTCCGTATATCAAGCATTTAGGATGCTTGAAAGACAAGACCACCAACCAGCGATTGTATAAGCATGCGGTTGGAGACGATTTTACTGACATTACTTCCCGCTTCTGGAAGTAATGTCAGTATATTTAAACTATCTTTTTTGTATCTCGTCTTCGTAGAGTTGGTCGAAGATTTCCCTTAGTTTTTCTTTGTCAGCAATATATGCCCGAATGGTCTTCAGGTATTGTTCGTTGGGCGAGTTGGGAATCCAAAGTGTGATATACCCATGCGATGAGTATTTGTTTTCCATGTGCTCGTCAAACCTTTTCCAATGCTCTTCCTTGTTCTTTTCGGGGTAGTTTTCGAGTCCGAAAAGTATCGTGCGACGGAATACTACTTCGGGTTCGAGGTCTCTATCGGCTTCTGCCACAATCTTTCCATACAAACTTCTGGGCGTATGACTGGATGAGGCACGATGGTCTTCAATGGCTTCGCGCATCACCTTGAGTTGGTCAGTGCTAAACCAACGCTTCAGACGTTGGTCGGCAGCCAAGATCTTGCCTCCCGTAATATGATGAATAGCCCTTGGACCGCTCATCCCGATGTCGTGATAAGCAGCAATAGCATAGACCATGTTCACGTCGGCACCAGTTATCTTCGCCAGTTTGAGACTGTTTTCAATGACTCGTTTGACATGCGACAAACCGTGACTGCGCCCAAACTCCGTATAGCGCGGCAAGATGTTGGTTTCAACGAAATGCATCAAATCGAGGCTGACATTGGAATCTATCATCATAATTGAATCATATTTTTTGCAAATATAATGTTTTATGTTTAATTTTGCAAGCGACTAATCGCATAATTGTCGTGATAATGGAAAATACGGATATAAAAGTGAATTCTCTGAAGGCATGGGTGTTGGCGGCAAGACCAAAGACGCTTTCTGGTGCTGCCGTTCCCGTAATGATTGGTGTGGCGTTGGCAATGGCGGATACGGATTTTCATATTCGAGTGATTCCCGCTGTGTTGTGCTTTTTGTTTGCATTCGTCATGCAGATTGATGCTAATTTCGTGAACGATTATTTCGATTTCCTGAAAGGTACGGATGATGAAACGCGATTGGGTCCTAAACGTGCGTGTGCGCAAGGATGGGTGACGATAGGAGCCATGCGATGGATGTTGCTGGCAACCACGGCGTTGGCGTGTGTTATCGGATTGCCGTTGATATATTATGGTGGTTGGTGGATGATTGCCGTGGGCTTGTTTTGCGTGTTCTTCTGCTTTCTCTATACCACGCATCTTTCTTATATGGGCTTTGGAGATGTATTGGTTCTGTTGTTTTTCGGTATCGTTCCTGTTACGATGGCCTATTTTCTCGCATTACCAGAGGTAATGCAAACGGTAACATGGGAGTGCTTCTTTGTTTCCATTGCATGTGGATTGGTCATAGATACCTTATTGGTTATCAATAATTACCGTGACATTGACAATGATCGACGGGCAGGAAAGCATACGCTCATCGTGGCTATTGGTGAGAAATGGGGTAGGGTGCTATATTTTGCACTTGGCATTGCTGCTTGTTTGATTGGTAACGTCTTCCATTTCTCAGGACATTTCTGGGCGGTATGGTTGCCTATCATCATTTATCTTCCCCTCCACGTTTCCACGTTTATTGAAATGCGAAAAATAAACAAAGGTGCAGCCCTTAATTTAGTGTTGGGCAAAACCGCTCGCAATATGTTTATCTACGGCCTATCCGTTTCCGTCGGCTTACTGATTGGATAAAGCAGGAATCATAAGGTGTTCTCTCTAAACACACTGTTTTTGACGTCTAAATGTATCGTTTACGCTGTCTAAGTGTATCATTTGCGAGGAAGAAATTAGTACAATGTTTTATCGGTGACAGCCTTTTCGCTAAGACCTCCCGTATTTTTAACTAACTATCTTAGTAACAATATGTTGCACATTTCAACACCTCATGTAAGACCTCCCCTAAGACCTCCCATAGACCTCCCGTAAGACCTCCCGTTAATGCTTGTGTAAGTTTGCAATAAAAACTATGATAAAACAGTCGTCTGACGCTTTCGAAATGAGCGAGCAAAAGAAGAATCAACCGAAAAACCAAAGCAACAAAACGGGAGGTCTTACGGGAGGTCTATGGGAGGTCTTAGGGGAGGTCTTAGGGGAGGTCTTACATGAGGTGTTGTATTTTTCAACTCGTTGATAATAATGGGATTATCTAAAAATAGGGGAGGTGTTGGCGAAAACTACACAATTGAATCCTATCTTGGCTTGTTTGTGAGAGTGCAGAAAGAATAAAGGATAGATTTTGGAATAATTAACCCACTGAAATTCGGCATTACTGCTGAAAATCAGTGGGTATTCTGTTCAGTTATCAATCTTGAAAAGATGGTGTCTTTGTGGATTACCTGACAGGGTAGGTGAAAATAGTGTTAGTCTTATACTTTACATTACCTTCTTCACCATGCTGTATATTAATAGTCAAATATTTGATTCCATCTGGGATGACGAACTCTGTAAGACGTCCTTCAATAGTTTTCTCTGCAATCAACTTCTTTTCGAGAGTCAATAATGAGATGCTCTTAGCATGACAATTGCAGAAGACTTTAAGAATGTTTCCGTCATTGCTAACCATGATTTTTTTCCCATTTGAAACAAATGCGAGAGGAATATGCCATCCATAGAGTGTATCAGAAGGTTCACAACCCTCTCTATGGAAAACGCATTTACTTTCATAAACACCTCCATATTTATGCACGTCCACCCTTTCATTGCCGTTATCCTCTATGCAATGTGTCTCAAATGAAACATTGCCTATTTTGCTCTCAATTATATTCATTTGAAAGGAAATACTATCATATTTATCAGTAGCCTCTATATCAAATAGTAGAGAATCACTTTCTGCAACTACAAAGATTGGCTTTTTAAGTTTGTATTTACCTTTGCCTGCAACACTCATTATCGAACAAGAAAAAGTAATGATAGCCAATGTAACATAAAATATTCTTTTTTTCATCATCCAAATACGTACAAATTTCATGATTGTATTCTTTTTAGTAGTGCAAAGTTATATAAAAAACGCAGATTTTTATATAACTTTGCAAAATAATATACTCAACTTTCACAAGTTGTAGGAGTTAAGGAGTCAAAGGGAGTTCAGATAATTGTTTTATTCGTATGCTTCAATAAGACAACTATTGTCATTACTCCGTTATTCCTTGGCTCTCCTGAACAACAAAGAAGTTGAGCGAATGCGAAACTTATAGTAAATGTGTTTTTTATTTCAACTCTTATTTTTCTTTTATGAGAATAAAATCAATAATTGTTTTTATAACAGCCGCGCTCTCATTGACAGCCTCAGCACAAACCATTACGGGTAAGTATGAAATACCCAAAGTGCCTGATTGGGCGAGGAATGCCGTGTTCTACCAAATTTATCCGCAAACGTTCTGCGACTCAGATGGCGACGGCATAGGCGACTTGCAGGGCATCATCAGCAAGTTGGATTATGTGAAAAGCCTCGGTGTTGATGCCATTTGGTTCAATCCCTTCTTCGACTCGCCTTTCAATGATGCTGGCTACGACATTCGTGACTATTACAAGATTGCACCTCGATATGGCACAAACGAAGATGCCAAACGCCTTTTCGATGAGGCGCACAAGCGTGGAATGCACGTCATCTTCGATTATGTGATTAGCTATACTGCTATCGACCATCCGTGGTTCGTGGAGTCTCAAAAACAAGAAAAGAACAAATATTCCAACTACTATATTTGGACAGAGACGAACTGGGTGGACCCACCACGAGAGTTTGCAGGACAATTCATCAAAGGTTATGGACAACGCAACGGGCAATTCATGCGCAACTTCTACTGGTGTCAGCCAGCATTAAACTTCGGATTTGCCAATCCCGACCCCGAACAACCGTGGCAATTGCCTACCAATCATCCTGACGTGATGGCGATGCGCGAGGATTTAAAGAATGTGTTACGCTTTTGGATGGATATGGGAGCAGACGGATTCCGTGCAGATATGGCTGGTGCATTGGTCAAGACACGACGGGTGAGAGGCAACGAACAGTTCTTCAACACCAACGAAAACGAAACAAAACTATTCTGGCGAGAGATTCGTCAGTTGTTGGAAAAGGAGTATCCACAGGGATTCATGGTGGCCGAGTGGTCGTATCCTGCCGATGCGCTCGACAATTGCTTCCATGTGGACTTTTTCCATTGGTTCAACGGCTATAACGATCTCTTCCAGAAAGAGAGTTGGCGTATTCTCAACGGCGTGAGCGAAGGCCACAGCTATTTTGATGCTGAGGGAAAAGGAGACATTATGGCGTTTCTGCAAAGTTATATGGATCAATACAAAAAGACAGTAGGCAAGGGGTATATCAGCCTGCCGTTGGGCAACCACGACAATGCCCGACTGGGCAACCGTCGCACAGACAAGGAATTGGAAATCATCTATGCTTTCGGCTTCACAATGCCTGGCGTTCCTTTCTTATACTATGGTAACGAGATTGGCATGAAACAACTTCCCAACAATTGGCCACAAGTGGAAGGTGCTTATCAGCCACGTAACGGTGCTCGTACGCCCATGCAATGGAATAGTGGAAAGAACCTTGGATTCTCTGATGGTGAAGCTAAAAATCTCTATCTGCCCGTTGACCCCTCTGCTGATGCGCCCAACGTAGCGGCACAGGAGAAGAATCCCAATTCGTTGCTCAACAAAACTCGTCAGCTTATCGCATTGCACCACAATGAACCTGCTTTGGCCAACTATGCCGAGTTTGTACCCATCTATCCATCACCAAACAGTCCGTCATCTAATCTCTATCCCTTTGTATATGCACGTGCGGCAGGGAAAGACGTTGTGCTTGTGATGCTCAACCCGAGGGCGAAGGCTTCAGATGCCACGTTCAACATCAACGTGAAGTTCAAGAAGACTCGATTGCTTGCTGGTGATAATTTCAGTATTGAGCACAATAAGAAAACGGGTAACATGACCATCCACATGCCCGCCACTTCCTATGCCATTGTAAAACTACTAAATGTTTATGCTATTCAATAATTGGTGATAGATTAAAGAATGTATTTTTGTAATTCCTGACGATTAATTAAAGAAATTCCAACTCAAACCGAATCTTAAAACTCTACCATTGAGGGGATAGTGAGGAACTAAGAAGTAATTTTTATCACCTATTTCGGCATTCACATGACTCATCATGACGAAGAAACGGGTGTGCTTGAGGTGGAAGTTGGCATAAACGTCAACAATAGGACAATTGCCAATTTCCGTTCGGTGATTGCCTTCTTGCACGGTGAATTGTCCCAAAGCGGGACTATAGTCGGGAGCATAATATTTGGTGAAGAAGAATACGTCGGCTCCGAAGTCACAACTCAACACTTTGGCAATCTTGAAACGCAAGAATAGGTTGGAGTAGATGTTCAAGTCGGGTACGGGAATAACATCTTCTTTGGTGGACTTTTGCCATGTAACCACGGATTCCCAATTCAGTGGTCCTAACGTGAAGTTTTGTGAAAGCGAGGCTGTGAATAGCGTGATGGGATCACTGTGTTGCTTGATTTGCACCATGTTGGCAGTCCTTGAGAAATCTTCCTCGATCTTGTATGATTGCGTGAAATAGGTGTGATTTTTGATTTCATCGATGGCAACGCGCAGGGTGGTTCTTGTTTTCTCGTATTTAAACAATCCCTGTATGCGCGTGTGAATAATCTTGCTTAAACTATTGTCCCACCAATAGTGGCGTGAGTGATAATGCCTGAAATAGAAAGTGGGATTTTGTCGATAGAAGAAACCACTGGCAGCCAATGTGACGGTATCGCCAAAGAGTGGAAAGTTGAGGTCGATGGTTGCATCTAACTTCAATTGTCCTGCATCTTCGCCAGTCAACCATGTCTCGGCGATGGCATTGTAATGTAATGCCTTGCCTTGTGTCTTGCTGATTTGTCCGCCAATGCTAAGGTTGTGTTCGGTGTAAGTGTCTATTCCTCCCAAGGAATCGGGAAGGTTGAAGTGGCGAAGGTCACTGGTTACGAATGCTTTCAATCCAGCTTTTGCCCATTTGTTGAATCCTTCGAGCAAAGAAATGGCAAATGTATTCTTGATGCTGAAGTGTTTCGTGTTGTCATAAATGGAGTCTCCCGCGTACGTACCTATTTTATTATACGTGCGCGCGTAGAAATTGACGGGAGAATCGTATGCTTGGTAAATGCGGTTGTAATTGTCGGCTTTCAACGTATGGATAAAACTCGTAACGGGTACGTATTCGTTTTTGAGCCAAGAGGTGTCTTCTGCTTCCACTTGTTCTGCCATTAGGAGACTATCGGCTTGTGCTTGGCCCTCTACGGCAATACGATTGGATTTCATGATGGAATCTGCTTCTGCCTCTGTTCCTGCTATTACAGCATCATCGGGACGACCAGCGAATTTCTTCTCAGGCATTACTTGTTCTATTGTCGTGTTGTTTTTCTCCGCATTCAAGAGTGCTTCGCGCTTTTCTTTGTCTTTTTTAGCGGCAATAGCGAATTTCTTGGCTTCGATTTCTTCTTCGGTCATTTGTACTTTCCGATTGAATCCCAAACTATAGCGATGCGAGAAGAATACGTGCTGGTTGTCGTTTCTGTTCCAGTTGCGTTCAAGTACGGTAGGCATTTCCGTTGTTTGATAGTTGATGCTGAAACTTTCGGGGTGGATGATATATTCGTCGTTTAAAATACCGCCATTTTCGGTTACTTTCTGGTGATTGGTTGAAAACAGCAGATGGGCTTGATAGCGGTCACCAAGATAACTGCCGTACATGGTATAGTTGAAATGTGAACTACTTTGTGATGCGTAATAGCCGCGTCCGTAGATGTAATCGAAGTTGAAACCCAAACCGATTTTCTTTCCCGCATTAACTCCGAATTTTGCAGTAAAGTGGTCTTCGCCGTCGGTTCTGTCGCCACAAGTGTTATAACTGAGGTTGGTGATGGGGGAGAAAGTATTGGTGAAATGGAATTGGTCAACAGGTTTGATGAAGAAATTGTAGGGTTGCGTGAAGATGAATTGTTCATATAGGGGATTGTCGATGAACACGCGGTTCATGCGTGGCGCACCTAAATTTCCTAATGTATTGTACTCTCCCCTTACGCCAGTGGTAAAGATAGAGTTCATAAACATATGGGATAGGGTGTCTAAAGATGCTTCTTCGCGGTCGCCAAAACGTGAGTCAACCGTCCAAACCTTGATGCCTTTGGGTATTTCCTTTTTTGCGTTGCCTTCTTTCTGGTCGTTGTTTCGTTGCCCACGTGTCGTCACGTTTCCGTCGGGCGTTATTTGGTTATATGTGTCAACTTGCGCCAATATGGTAATTGGCGCAACAACGAGTAGGAATGAAAGTATAAGTCTAATCATTAATCATCGATTGAAAAGTCGAAGGGCACATTCAACAAACTTGAAAGCCATTGCTATGAGAATGATAATTGTGCCTATGAAATGGTCGGAATAATAAAACACGGCACATCCCACAATGGCTCCAATCATGAAGATGATGTTGAGCACATTGCGCAATTTGAAATATTTGTCTCTTTCCTTGGGCTCTCGTCTTTGGTGACGATAGGGAGGGATGGGTGATTCGCTATTCATTTTACTTATTTAAAGCAGCAATGATGGTTTCGAAGATGTTGTCTTTACGATCGATGGTTTTACGACGGAACTTTCCCGTGTATCTGGCTAATTTGGTCTTTTTCTTGTTCAACGCAGATTCGTCGGTAATCCATTCCTCGGCAACGGTTTCCACTCCTTGTGAATCAGGTCTGTCTTGTTCGTATTGGTAACTGATACGCGAAAGAGTCACGTTAGCATGACCATCTGTGCAGGTTGCTATGATGGTGTAATTGAATACGGTGCGGTCGAGCGAAAGGAATGTATTCTGGAAGACAAGCCATTCCTTATAACGGGCGGCAATGATATGGTCTTGCTTGTTAACAAGTGCCACCTGACTTTCCTTGAATTGCCCCTCTTGCTTGGTCATATCGCTTAACACATTATATATAATATCATATATCTGCTGGGCGCTTTTCCCGGGAACGTCATAGTCTAACGTGAAAACAATCTTTCCGTCTACCATCGGAATGGCACCAACAAGGTACTTGGGGTCTTCATTGGCTGCGTCTTTCTCTATCAGCGCCTTTTTCTTCTTGGTCTGCTGCTGTGATTGGTCAACTGGTTTTTCCCATACATTTTGGGCAGTCGCGATGAGCGGGAATAATGCTATCAGAGCAATAATTATCTTCTTCATATCTTAGTTGTTTTGAATTCAAAGGACAAAAATACAAAATATTATGCGATAAACATTGTTTTAAGGATAATTTAACGCAAAATTAGCGAATGGAGCGTAAAAACGGTATTTATAGGGCGCTTTGTTATGAATGTCCCATTGTTAGGGAACTCTTTCCCGTGCGTTGGGACATTAGTCCCGGTCGTTGGGACTTTCCCCGCGCGTGTGTTTGCCCATATGATATGGATGTGCTGTGCCCCTCTTGGTGCCGTTGGTCCTTCCTTTTTTCTTCTTTTTGCTTGTTTTGGGTGTAAGAATACGCTTAATTCCGTTATTTTTGTCATGAAACGCGAAAATCTTCTTGTTTATTTGAAAAAAGTCTTGTAAAAGTTTGGCTGTTGCGTATAAAGTTGCTACCTTTGCATCCGCTTTCGGCCGGGAGCCGTTTGCGATAGTTCTTTGAGAGTTTTACATGAGACAGGAGAGGTAGTACGAGAGGCCCTGTCAAGCCT
>OMWI01000024.1 GCA_900314715.1 uncultured Prevotellaceae bacterium
GACTGCGGTATGGCAACGCCCGAGCAGGCCATCCGTGCCACTCAGTATGTCGACTCGTGCATACCGCATATCCCCGTCATCATCAAGGGTGTAAAGCCTTCTAAGAAGGAAAAAACGCTCTGCCAGATTTCAACCACCGACTGGCTGCCCTACGATTGGAGCATCAACAATGTGGCAGCCGACGAGACGATGCACATGGCACTGGCCTACTTCCAGGCAGGCCGCAACGACGAGGGCTTTGCACTCATCAAGGCAAACATCATGGATCAGGCCTATCTTGGCGGCAGCCCGGGCAACTTCGGGCAGATAAGCTATTACGACAAGGCCCGCGGAGAGCTGTATCGTGACTTCTCAGACAACTGTGGCATCTCGTCGCGTGCCTTCATCGAGGGTCTCTACGGCATCCGTCCCGATGCGCTCAATGGCCGATGCTACATCCGTCCGGGCTTCCCTGCTGAGTGGAAGCATGCCAGCATCCAGACGCCTTACATGAAATACACTTTCCGCAGGGAGGGAAATAAGGAAATCTATGAAATTGAACAGAACTTCGCCCAGCCCTTGCAGATAGTGCTGCGCCAGAACACAGGCGTAGGCTATGTGGAGACCGAGGGTACTACTGAGAAGAAGCAGACCATCATCGTCAGCCGCGCCAAGCAACAGCCTCTGCCACGTCCGCTCATCACCGCCAAGCACATCGGCGGCAAGGCCTGGGGCAACAACTTCGACGACGTACAGACCGACCGTCTGGAGCCTGTCTGCATGGACAAGAAGTGGAACAGCAGCGTGAGCGACATCTTCAAGAACTTCTACTTGTCGCCCCGCCCTCGGGTGACGACGCTGCAGATTCCCGTCCACGGCATCGGCGAGTGGTGCCATCCGGAGGCGATGGCTGACATCGACGACATCGCCCTGCGCCGCAAGATAGACCGAAACGGACTGCTAACGACCGAGACGCTGGGCATACCCTTCCGCTCGGCTGCCAAAGGACACAACATTGCCTATACCTCGCTGTGGGACAATTATCCCGATGCCGTCACCATCCCGCTGGAGGGCAGGGCCAGTCATGCCTATCTGCTGATGGCCGGCTCGACCAACTACATGCAGAGCCGCATAGACAACGGCCTCGTCATAGTACGCTATACCGACAACAGCGCCGACACCCTGCACCTGCATAATCCCCACAACTGGTGCCCCATAGAACAGGACTATTACGAAGACGGCCTGGCCTTCCATGCAGCACAGCCGCGTCCCTACCGCATCGACTTCGCCACGGCTCGCGTCAGCCGCGAACTGATGCCGATGGGCGAGCACTATGGCCGTCCCGCCGCCTCGGGCGTGGCCGGCAGCTACAACGACCGCTCGTTCGAGAAGGGTGCAGGCATCATCCTCGACATGCCACTCAACGCTGAGAAGACATTGAAAGAGCTCACCCTCCGCACCCTGTCGAACGATGTGGTGATAGGTCTGATGGGGGTCACATTGCAAAGGACGAAATAAAATGTCAAAGTAAATAAGCTGCAATTGAAAAGTTTTTCGTAACTTTGCAGCCATGAAGAGGTTGTTGCTATCATTATTCATGGCATTCTGTGTCCTCGCGGCCGATGCCATGACGGTGTCCTCACGACAGTTTAACACAACTAACGGACTACCGAACAACAATATCCGCTCATTGGCACAAGACGCCAAAGGATTCATCTGGATGGGCAGTCCCAATGGGCTGTACCGTTTCGATGGCTACTTCTTCACAACCTTTCGGTATGCTGAAACAGGCAACCTGCGCCTGCTCAACAACAACCACATCAACTCCTGCTATGCCCTGCCCGACGGAAAGATGCTCTTCCGCGAGCAGGGCAACCTGTTCTCGGTCTACGACACGGAGCAGGAATCGTTCGTCGACATGCCCAAAGGCCAGAAGGAAGCCCTCTACCAGCAGATGCGCCGACGCGAAGCCCCACAGCACCTGCTGGCTCCCTTTCAGGGCATACTGGCTAATGGTGGCAACTTCATCAACGACAATCTGGGCAACGTCATTATACTCGACCAGACGGGGAAGATATGGTTCATTGACCGCAAGACGCAGGAGACCATACAGATGAAGGTGTTCGACGAACGCTTGTTCACCGTCATCAACAGTCTGAAATACAAAGTGCTCACCTCAGAGCGCACCGCAATGATATGGGTGTCGACAAACGGCTGTGGCATCACAGCCTATAACCGCAAGACCCGCGAGCTGATGCATATCACACAGCAGAGCGGACTGATCACGACGGATGACATACAAGACATCTGTCTCGACCGCAACGACAACCTTTGGGCTGCCCAGGAGTTTCATGGCGTGGCATGCCTCTCGGTGGAAAACAAGCGGGGAGAGACAAGGCTGCTGGACACTTCCAATGGGAGTATGAGGAGCAATCAGGTGCGTGTGATGCACCAGGTGACGGACTCGCTGTTCTGGGTGGTGAACACGCAGGGGGACGTCTACGAGGGCGATGCACGGTTGCAGCAACTGAAGCCGGGCAACGAACAGCGCGTAGACATACACAGCATCTGCACCGACCACGACGGACAGCTGTGGATAGGGTCGCGCAAGAACGGCCTGCGCCGCCCTGACGGCACGTGGCTGCGCCATGCAGAGGGCGACGGCAGCACACTGTCGGGCAACAACATCAATGCCCTGTTCTGCGACCGCGACGGCCGGATATGGGCAGGATGCGAGGAAGCACAACTGGACCTGATAGGCGACAGCGTCGGCCATTACCTGCCGCCACAGGCTTCACCCAAGGTCATCATCCAGAGTCATGACGGAACCATCTGGGTAGGAGCACGGACGGGCCTGTATGGCTTCCGCCCCGAACGGCTGCTGCAGGACAGCAGCCAATACCGGCAGGTGCTGACAAGCAGGGACATCCGCTACAGCGACATCAACTGCATCTGCGAAGACGTGCGGGGCCGTCTGTGGGTAGGGACTATGGGCGACGGCCTATATCGAAGCGACGACGGTGGTAAGTCGTTCAGCCAGCTGACAGTGGCCGACGGGCTGATAAACAACGAGATACAATCGCTCATAGCTACCGATGACGAGGTGCTCTGGATTGCGACCACCAACGGCATTACCCGCTACCACATCTGCGACGGGCACTGCGAATACATCTACAACGAGCACAACCTACAAACGAACTACAATGCAGAGAAGTGTGTCTGCCTGTTGCCCGACAGCCAACTGGCCTTTGGCACCAACCAGGGCATCGTGATTTACGACATACGCCAGACGCGACCTGCCCTCCAGCAGCTGCCACTCACCATCACCGGCCTGCTGGCAAACGGCGAGTCCGTCAGACCCATCGCTGACAAGGTGTCGCTGGCTCACAACCAAAACACGCTGACCATACGCTTCTCGACCTTCACGTTCAACACCTCCACGCGCTACACCTACTGGCTCGAGGGCTACGACCGACAGTGGAGCGAGCCTACTACCTACAGCTTTGCCGACTACAAGAACCTGCCGCCAGGCCACTACACGCTACATGTCAAGGCGTACGACAGCAACAGATCGGCCAACGCCGAGTGCCAGCTGGCCATCGTCGTTCGTCACCCGTGGTGGCAGAGGTGGTGGGCATACCTTATTTATATATTCGTGCTTGCTGCCATCAGCTATGCCATCTACCGCCAACTACGCACCGTCTATCAGCTGCGCCGCCGCATCAGCATCGAACAGGAACTGACCGAGTATAAACTGGTGTTCTTCACCAACATCTCACACGAATTCCGTACGCCGCTTACCATCATTCGTGCTGCAATGGACCATATACGCAACATCAGGGAGTTGCCTGCCGACCTGAGGCAGCCCGTCAGCAACATGCGTCGCAGCACCGACCGCTTGCTGCGGCTCATCAATCAGCTGTTAGAGTTCCGGAAGATGCAGGCCGGCAAGCTGCAACTGGGTCTTGAAGATACAGACGCCATTGCCTTTGTCAGGGAGATCTGCCAAAGTTTCAACGACTTGGCCGAGGGCAAACAAATCGGCTATCACTTCAGCACAAATGTCAAAAGTTGCGAGATACCGCTCGACCGCCAAAACGTAGACAAAGTAGTTTACAACCTGCTGTCGAATGCCTTTAAGTACACGCCCTCACGGGGAAGCGTGGAAGTCCGTCTGCGCATAGAGGACGGACTTTTGACCATTATTGTTGAAGACACAGGCGTTGGCATTCCGAAGGAGAAACAGGCTGAACTGTTTCAGCGCTTCATGCAAAGCACGTTCTCAGCCGACAGCATCGGCATTGGCCTGCACCTGACAAAGGCGCTGGTTGAGGTACACCACGGAACAATACGTTTTGAGGAGAACCAGCCCCAAGGTTCGCGCTTCATCGTGCAGCTGCCTGCCGCGCGCGATGCTTACCAGCCCGAAGACTTCCTTCAGAAGTCGCAGTTAGAAGCAGTGAAGCAAAAGCACGAACCCGTTTATCAAGAGGTGACGGGCCAGCCTATGAACGACCGTCAGGTGCTTGTCGTGGAAGACGATGCCGACGTGGCCGACCTGCTGAAGCAGACCCTTGGCCGTTATTTCCATGTCCGCGTGGCCATGGACGGTGCAGCAGCACTTGAATGGCTTAAGGACAACAAGCCCGACCTCATCGTCAGCGACGTAATGATGCCCGTGATGAACGGCTATGAACTGACTCGGCGCCTGCGCAGCCAAGCCAGCTTGCAGACCATCCCCATCATCCTGCTCACAGCTCTCACTGCCGATGACAAGCGCTTGAAAGGAACCCAGGCAGGGGCTGATGCCTATCTGACCAAGCCTTTCGACACGCAACTGCTCATTAGCACCTGTCGCCAACTGATAGAGCAGCGTGACCTGGTGCGCCGTCAGGCTGCCGAAAGCCAAGACACACAGCCGGCAACTGCACCTCCCGAGATCATCGTCGAGGAACGTGACCGCAAACTGCTCGATGCCATGAATGCATGGCTCTACAATCACATTAGCGACCCTATGCTTTCCGTCGACAACATGGCCGAGGCCATGGGCTATCGCCGTTCTGTCTTCTTCAAAAAAGTGAAGGCATTAACGGGACAGACTCCAACCGATTACATTAAGACACTAAGGATGAACCGTGCGGCAGAATTGTTGCAAAAAGAGACAATTACGGTAGCTGAGGTGTGCTATAAGGTTGGAATCAGCGATCCACATTATTTCACTAAGGTATTCAAACAGAAGTTTGGCATATCACCAAAAAAATATCAGCAAGGGAAATATAATGGTTGATATAATGTCGTGTATGTGGTTCAAATAATTAGTGGTGCAAATGTGGTGCATTTATGAAAATGAAAAATCCGCAAGATTCTGTATATCAGTTTCTTGCGGATTTTATTAAGTGATCCCGTTGGGATTCAAACCCAAGACCTTCAGAACCGGAATCTGACGCTCTATTCAGCTAAGCTACGGGACCTTCAGTGCGAGCATAAGGAGCGGTAAACGGGGTTCGAACCCGCGACCTTCGGCTTGGGAAGCCAACGCTCTGCCAACTGAGCTATTACCGCAAAAAAGAATGGGGAATATAAGCGTTGAGCCGATACCCGGACTCGAACCGGGGACCTACGCATTACGAATGCGTTGCTCTACCAACTGAGCCATATCGGCGAATTCGGGTGCAAAGGTAACTGATTTTTTTTGAAGTACCAAATTTATTCTGTCTTTTTTTCTATATGCAAAGATAATTGTATTTGTTGATATTTTGTTGTCAAATGGTAAGATATTTTATTAAATTGCTATCATTTTGCAAAAAATATGGGCAAATGTTCTTGCAGATTAATAATAAATGACTACCTTTGCAGCGCAAAATAAATAACGATACAAAATGAGCATGTTGATTAAGCCCTTTGATTATTGCCAGCTTTTGGATATGAAGCAGACGGAACAGGGCATTAAATTAATTAAGGAATTCTTTCAAGCAAACCTCTCTACGGAGCTTCGTCTTCGTCGTGTTACCGCACCGCTTTTCGTGTTGAAAGGTCTTGGTATCAATGATGACTTAAATGGCGTTGAACGTCCTGTTACCTTTCCCATCAAAGATTTGGGTGACGCGCAAGCAGAGGTGGTTCATTCGCTTGCCAAATGGAAACGATTGACTTTAGCAGAGTATAATATAGAACCTGGGTATGGCGTATATACGGATATGAATGCCATCAGGGCTGATGAGGAATTGGATAACTTGCATTCGTTGTATGTAGACCAATGGGATTGGGAAGCCGTGATAACGCGCGAGCAACGCACGTTGGCTTTCTTGAAGAACGTGGTGGAGCGTATCTATGCTGCCATTTTGCGCACGGAATATCTCGTTTGCGAGACTTATCCTGAAATAAAGCCATTCTTACCCGAAAAGATTCATTTCATCCACGCGGAAGACTTATTGAAAATGTATCCCGATAAGACGCCAAAAGAGCGTGAGGATGCGATTTGCAAGGCTTACGGTGCTGTGTTTATCATTGGTATTGGCGGAAAATTGAGCAATGGTGAGAAACATGACGGTCGTGCTCCCGACTACGATGATTGGTCAACGGTAGCCGAGAACGGTCAAGCGGGATTGAATGGTGACATCTTGATTTGGTATCCCGTGCTTGGTAGGTCATTTGAATTGTCGTCGATGGGTATTCGTGTTGACAAGGAGAGTCTTATCAGACAATTGCAGTTGGAAGGCAAGGAAGAGCGCCAGCAATTGTATTTCCATCAACAGTTGTTGAACGATAAGTTGCCATTAAGTATTGGTGGCGGTATTGGTCAGAGTCGTTTGTGTATGGTATTGTTGCACAAGGCTCATATCGGAGAAATCCAAGCAAGTATTTGGCCCGATGACATGCGTGAAGAATGCAAGAAAATGGGAATGAATCTTATATGAAAAAGAAGCAAGAATGTTAGAAAGTTAGAAGCAAGAGATATGCTTTGCAATTGGAGGACATATCTCTTGCTTCTTGCTTCTTACTTCTTACTTTCTAAAACCACATCACTAAACACTAAACGCTAAACACTCAACATTTAAATCAACTCCAGCTCCATCAACATGCGGAGTTTTTCGATGGCTGGGTTATGTTTGCGAATCTCATCGAAAACTTCCCTTTTGGTTAATGCCTTTTTGAACTCTTTTCCTTCAGCAAGTCGAATCTCCACTTGCAAGTTGCCATTGTGTAAGTCTCTGGCAAGTGTAGCCTTGATTCTGCTCTTGATTCCTTGCAATTGGGTAAGCAATATTTGATTGTCTACCACCACTTCTATGTTTGGATAATTCGTGATACGTGGAATGAGGTTCTTCATTCTCGAAGCCATTCCAACCATGCTTTCAGGCATACGATTGCACATCATCATCCATTGCAATTGCAAGTCTTCATCGCTGAATTTATTTTGTTCTTCTTGAGAAACGGTAGGAGTCTCTTCTTGCTCCACGGGTTTTTGCTCATTGTTCTTCAACGACCCGAATGTAGTCATCAACGACGTGAGTTTCAGTTTCGGAGCATTAGAGGGTTGAGGTGTTGTGTCAATCTTGATTTCCTTTCTCGGTGCAACCTCTTCCTTTTCCTGTTGTTGCTTCGTTCTGCTTCGCGTAACAGGAATACTCTCTGTCCCAGCCACCTGCACTGCTGGTTTCGACAAAGTGGTAGAGGTTAGTTTCTTAAACAGGGATTTCAATCGCTTAGGGCTAAGCCCCGCACTGGTATCATCGTCGGGTTGCGTGATTTGCGCTATTTGTATGAGCGTCAGTTCCACCAACAATCGCTTGTTATTGCTTTGGCGATAGTTGATGTCGCATTGGTTCATGATTTTCAAAGCCTTATATAAGAAAGGTACGGTGCATTTCTTGGCTTGTTCTTGGTATTTTTGCTTTTGTTGTTGACTCACTTCAAGCAATGGCAATGTTTGTTCATCGCGCGCCATCAACACGTTTCTCACGTGAGAAGCAAGTCCGAGCACCAAGTTTCCACCATCAAAACCCTTGGCGATGATACTATTGAGCAATACCATGATTTCCGTTACCTTATTCTCCAACGCCAAGTCGATGATATTGAAATAGTAGTTGGAATCCAATACGTTCAAATCTTCAATCACTTTCTCGTAGGTGATGTTTCCTTGACAGAAACTAACGGCTTGGTCAAAGATGGAAAGAGCGTCGCGCATTCCTCCGTCGGCTTTTTCCGCAATCACGGCAAGTGCCTCTTCCTCATACGTCACGTTCTCTTTCTCTGCAACCATCTTCAAGTGGTTGATGATGCTTTGTACCGTCATTCGCTCAAAGTCGTATATCTGACAACGCGAGATGATGGTGGGCAATATCTTGTGCTTCTCTGTAGTTGCAAGGATGAAGATAACGTGTGCGGGCGGTTCTTCAAGCGTTTTGAGGAAGGCATTGAATGCTTGTGTGGAGAGCATGTGAACCTCGTCGATGATAAACACCTTGTATTTTCCCACTTGCGGCGGTATGCGTGTTTGTTCCATCAACGTCTTGATGTTTTCCACGGAGTTGTTAGAGGCGGCGTCCAGTTCGAAGATGTTGTATGAACGTTGTTCGTTGAACGAGATACAACTCTCGCAATGGTTGCACGCTTCACCGTCTTCGGTGGGAGACATACAGTTGATGGCTTTCGCGAAGATACGGGCACAGGTGGTTTTTCCCACGCCACGCGGACCGCAAAAGAGGTAAGCGTGTGCCAGTTTCCCGCTTTTCACGGCATTCTTTAAAGTAGTGGTAAGTGCCGACTGACCCACGACGGAGTCGAAAGTCATGGGGCGGTACTTACGTGCTGAGACAATATAATTATCCATGTTGTTTAGATTTTGACGACAAATTTAGTAAAAAACATTGGTATTCATCCATGATATTCGTTAAATTCGTATAATTTGCTGCAAAACAATTACACGAATGGTTATCTTTAGCCGTGATAGAGCCACTTCTTTGAAAGAACTCGAAGGTTTTTTGTGATAAGAATTAAACCAAATGAGTTGTTTTGCGTCAAAAAGATATTGAAAATAAAATCACCAATGAAAAGAACGGCTTTTATATTGTTGCTGACCTTGATGTCAGCAATTTCATTTGCACAAGAACGTAAAATTTCGGGAACACTTGTAGATAGGGACACAAAAGAACCTATGGGTCAAACCACCGTACAATTGTTGAAAATGGACAGTACCTTTGTTGCTGGAGCCATTTCCGACGATTTTGGTAAGTTCTCGTTGAAAGCTCCAGAAAACGGAAAGTATTTATTGCGTATCTCCAGCGTAGGTTATATCACCTCTGTTAAGAGAATAGAGATGGTAAAAGACCACAACTTGTCCATGGGCGATGTCGTCATGAATTCGGATGCGGTGATGCTGAAGGGTGCTACTGTCACGGGAAAGGCCATGAAGGTTGTGGTACGTGAAGACACCTTTGTTTATAATTCCGCTGCTTACGTCACACCAGAGGGCTCCGTGGTTGAGGAACTGGTAAAGCGTTTGCCTGGCGCACAAGTGAGCGAGGATGGAAAGATTACCATCAACGGTAAGGAAGTGAAAAAGGTGAAGGTAGGCGGAAAGGAATTTATGACTGGCGATACGCAGACTGCCATGAAAAACCTGCCTACTTCGATTATCGATAATATTAAGGTGTACGATGAAAAGAGCGACCTTTCTCGTATCACGGGAATCGATGACGGTAACGATGAGACCGTTCTTGATTTCTCGGTGAAGGCAGGTATGAACAAGGGCTTCATGAGCAATGCCGATTTAGGATATGGTACGCATGATCGTTATACAGGTCGTCTCTTTGGCATGTATACCAAAGACAATTTCCGCATTCAAGGAATGGCCAATGCCAATAACACGGGCGATAGAGGATTCGGTGGTCGTGGCGGCGGTGGTCGTGGCGGTCAAGGATTGAACTCTTCCAAAATGACGGGTGTGAACTTTAGTTATGATAATGATACCATTGAGATTGGTGGTAGCGTGCGTTGGAACCATCGCGATGGCGATTCTTGGTCGAAGCGTGCAACTGAAAGTTTCGTTTCTCGCTCTGGTGCTTTCTCTAATAGTGTGAACCAGAATTATTCAAGGAGTGATAGTTGGAATGCCCAAATGCGTTTGGAGTGGAAACCTGATACTATGACAAATATCATGTTCCGTCCATCCATGAGTTTCTCGAAAAACGACGGGTTATCGGCTTCCACTTCAGCCAGCTTCAATGCTGACCCCTTCCTCTCTGTACACGACCCATTAGCAGCAGCTTCTCTTGCAGAGTTGGCTAAAGATAAGGTTGTGGTAAACTCGAATATGAGTAGTGGTATTACCTATAGCGATTCCAAGCGTTTCGGAGGTTCTTTGCAGTTTAATCGCAAGCTCAATTCCATGGGCCGTAACCTTACTTTCCGTGTGGAAGGCAACTATACCAAGGGTAATAGCACGAATTTATCCACCAACGACGTGCATCTCTATTTGGTGAAAAATATGTTAGGTTTGGATTCTACTTATCAAACCAACCGTTATAGCCTCACTCCCACAAAGAGTTATAATTATACATTACAGGCCATGTATAGCGAACCTCTGTGGAGAGCAACGTTCCTCCAGTTGAGCTATAGTTTCAATTACTCAACTAATAAGAGCGACCGTTCAACGTATGATTTCTCTAATTTGGGCGAGGGATATTTTGATGGAATTACGCACGATTATCGTAGATGGGATGATTATCTGGATCGTCTTGTAAATCCTTACACGGATTATTTGGATCGTAATTTGAGTCGTTATTCTGAATATAAGAATTACACGCACAACTTTGAGGCACAACTTCGCGTGATTCGCGAGAAATATAATTTCAATATTGGTGTGCTCTTCCAACCACAGAGATCTAAGTTCATCCAGGATTACAGGGGAATCTATGTGGATACCGTGCGTACGGTGGCAAACATCTCACCGACACTTGATTTCCGTTATATGTTCAACAAGACTAACAACCTGCGCATCAACTATCGTGCCAATACCACGCAACCCAGCGTTTCGCAGATGCTTGATATCAAAGATGATAGCGACCCACTGAATATCTCTATGGGTAACCCAGGCTTGAAGCCATCGTTTACGCAACGTCTGAATGCGTTCTATAATGGTTACTTCTCTAATCACATGCGCTCGGTGATGTCATTCGTGAATTTCACTACCACGAGGAACAGCATTTCTTCAATGGTCACTTACAATGATATAACTGGTGGTAGGGTTACAAGACCTGAAAACATCAACGGTGATTGGAATATCATGGTTGGCGGAATGTATAACCAGTCGATTGATACCGTAGGTGTATGGTTTGTTAACACCTTCACAAACCTATCGTATAGCAACCATGTGGGATATGTTTCTCTCGCGCCAACATATAACTCTCAGAAAAACACTACCAAGAATACTACCATTGGTGAAAGACTTAGCTTGAGTTATCGACCAACATGGGGATTGTGGTCAACAGAATTTGAGATTGACGGTAGCGTAAATTACAATCACGTGCGCAATGAGTTGCAAGTACAAGGCAACTCCGATACATGGGAGTTTGCTTATGGTGGTACGGTGAGCGTAACGGCTCCTTGGGGTACTTCTCTCTCGATGGACTTGCACAATAGAAGTCGTCGTGGATATGATGATAAATCCATGAACACCAACGAAATGATTTGGAATGCGCAAATTTCGCAGGGATTCCTCCAAGGTCGCGCATTGACTATTTCACTTCAGCTCTACGACTTATTGCAACAGCAGTCTAACTTCAGTCGTATGATTTCTGCCATGCAACGCAGCGATACGTGGTACAACTCAATCAACTCGTATGCTATGATACATGTAGTATATCGCTTCAACCTCTTTGGCGGAAAGAGTGCACGACAAGGACAAGGAATGTTTCCTGGTGGCGGATTCAATCCTGGCGGAGGCGGAATGCCAAGAGGTGGATTCAATCCTGGTGGAGGCGGAATGCCACGTGGTGGTGGCTTCGGCGGTGGCAGACCGATGGGAAGGATGATGTAAAGAAGACAAACAAGTTGGGCAAATGCTCAACTTGTTTTTTTATAGCCTCTCCCAAAAGGATGTGCTTAAAGTGCTGAGAGTTTGATGTAAGACGATTGCAAGAGTCAGAACTGCCCTTCTGAGCGAGGTGGTGACGATAGAAATACTAACTTTCATATAAAGGAAAAACATTTAGGTCGGGGGTAAATGATTTCCTATAAGAAAAGTTGCAAAACCTATCGTCACCGATGAAACAAAGTATTGATTTCTGCCACGCAAATGATACATTTAGACAGCGTAAACGATACATTTATACATCAGAAACAATATGTTTGTGAATATCAAATGTTTAGACCGACAGATTTTTTCAAATTCACCTTAACATACAAGTAATGGAGTGTGATGTGTGTGAGAGATGTGAGAGAGAAAAATACAACTTTCTCTATAGGAAATTATTTACCCCCGACCTAAATGTTTTTCCTTTATACGAAAGTTGTATATCTATCTCTCACATCTCTCACACACAACAAAGATTTCGTCAAACTCACGTTAAGATATTGGGTCCAGAAATGCTTGAAGGTTGACTTAAAACGTCAACCTTCAAGCAATATTTCCTCAATTACTTGTGGGAAATGTGCCATTTCAAGGACGTGTTCCTTTTCGGCAATGTCATCGGGAGTGTCTTCTGGGGAGATGGGCGTGCTGAATTGCGCAATGATTTCCCCACCGTCGCAAACGTCGCTCACCCAGTGAACGGTCATTCCCGTTTCGGTTTCGCCAGCTGCTTTCACGGCTTCATGAACATGGTGTCCGTACATTCCCTTTCCGCCGAACTTAGGCAGTAGGGCAGGGTGTAGGTTGATCATCCTGCGATGGTAGGCACGCACGAGGAAATTGGGAATCATCAACAGGAATCCTGCCAATACGATGAAATCCACGTTGTACTCTTTCAACAAAGGCATGATTTTGTGCTCGTCGTTGAAGTCGGCCTTTCCCATGACGCAAGTAGGAATGTTGTATTTCTTCGCCCTTGTCAATGCGTATGCGTCTGCACGATTGCTCAACACCAATACGATGTCTAACAAGTCGCTATTGGCGAAATACTTGATGATATTCTCGCAATTAGAACCACTGCCTGATACGAAAATGGCTACGTTTTTCTTTTCCATAATATATAGTGTTTATCATTCCCAATCTTCATCGTCGTCAAAACCAAACATGAGCGTATCGTCTGAGAAGGAGTCGAGAGCCCTGCGCTCTTTCTTGGTAGGTCTGCCCGTACCGCGAGCCCTGTCTACGAATCCGCTAATCCTACTCATTTCCAACAATTCATATTGCTTGGGATCGGTGACGTTCTCGTAAATTTCTGGAATCAACTTTGCCCCTACGCGTTGTTCGATGGTTTTCAACACCTTAAACGAATACGTTACGGGAGGCTTTCTCACGTCGATAGTCTCACCCACCTTGATGGGGCGACTCGGTTTCACGTTCATTCCGCCAATCGACACTCGTCCGTTCTTGATGGCTTCCACGGCTATCGAGCGTGTCTTGAATATGCGAGCTGCCCAAAGCCATTTGTCTATGCGTGCTGTATCGCTCATGCCTTCTTCCCTGCCTTGTTGAATTGGTTCATGGTAATGTCTATCCCTGCCAACACGAAACTCTTGATGATTTCCACGGCGGTGTCGATGCTGGGTTGTAAGGTTTTCATGTCCTCCTCGGAATACTCTCCCAACACCCAGTCGATTTGTCCTCCTTGCGGAAACTCGTTGCCTATCCCCATTCGAAGGCGCGGATAGTCTTGTCCTATCAGTTGCTGGATATGTCCCAATCCGTTGTGCCCGCCATTGCTGCCCTTGGCTTTCAGTCGGAAGGCACCCAAAGGAAGGGCGACATCATCCGAGATGACCAACATACGATGCTGGTCGATGTTCTCCTTGTTCAGCCAATAGCGAACGGCATTGCCGCTGAGGTTCATGTAAGTGGTTGGCTTGAGGAGAAACACCTTTCTGCCCCTGATAGACGTCTCGGCCACGAAACCGTAACGCTTGTCCTCAAAAACAATATTGGACGCCTTCGCAAAAGCGTCCAATACCATATATCCCGTGTTGTGGCGGGTGTGTGCGTATTCCGCACCAGGATTACCCAAGCCTACAATGAGGTATTTATCCATTATTCGGCAGCCTCAGTTTCTTCAGCATTAGCGGCAGCAGAGAGGGCGGCACGTGTCATCTTGATAGAGCATACCACAACTTCCTTGCTTGTTGCCAATTCAAGTCCTTCGTAGCTCAACTCGCCAACCTTGATGCTCTTGCCAATCTTGAGGGCAGTAACGTCGATGTCGAGATGCTCTGGGATTTGAGGATAAGGAGCCGTAACTTCAATCTTGCGGATAGAGAGGTTCATACGACCACCGTCGCGTACACCTTGTGCCAAACCGTTGAGTTTAACGGGAATGCCAATGGTGATAGGCTTTTCGGGATTCACCTCGTAGAAGTCGATGTGCAGCAAAGCGTCGGTTACTGGATGGAATTGCAATTCCTTCATGATAGCGGTGTGTTGCTCACCGTCGATGTCCAACTTGATAACATAGATGTGTGGAGTGTAAACAGCCTTGCGGAGGTCTGTAGCCTTGATGGCGAATGCCATTGCCTCTGGCTTTCCGTCTTTGCCAGTCTTCTCTCCATAGAGGTTACATGGAACAAGTCCTTCTTTTCTCAAAGCCTTTGTGGCTTTCTTTCCAACGGTCTCACGTTTCTGACCTTTCAGTGAAAATTCTTTCATAAAATGTGTTACTCTAAATTAAGTTATTAACTATTGCTTAATTCGCCATCACACGATGCGTTCAAAATAAGCGGGTGCAAAGGTACAAAAATAAAATGGAAAAAGAAAAGTGAAATCTATAAAAATCACTTTTCCATATAAAATATAGGGTAATTCTTGCATATTATTCGAAAAAAAGTTATTTTTGCATTTCAAAACAATTAATTTTTTACAGAAAGAGGTTAGAGATGATTAATCGAGAGTTGATTAGGATAAAAGTGGTACAGCTTACTTATGCTTATTATCAGAACGGAGAGAAGAATATGGATAACGCTGAAAAGGAGTTGCTTTTCAGTCTTTCAAAATCATATCACTTGTACAATTACTTACTATATCTCATCGTGGCTGCTTCAAGAGAGGAGCGCCATCGTGTAGACATTGCCATTCAACGTGCCGAGAGAGAAGGTACGGAAAAACCATCCGAGAAATTCGTTAATAATAAGTTTGCGTTGCAATTGGAAGAAAACAAGATGTTGAACGACTTCTTTGCCAACGACAACCAGGCATGGGAGGACAATCTTGACTACGTGCGCAAGTTGTGCAACCATATCGAGGAGAGCGAGATATATGCCAACTATATGGCAGACCCCACCAATTCGTACGCTGCCGACAAGGAGGTGTGGAGAAAACTGTATAAGCAGTTGATAGCGAAAGACGAGGAGATTGACGGCATCTTGGAAGAAAAGAGCATCTACTGGAACGATGACAAGGACATCATCGATACGTTCGTGTTGAAGACCATCAATCAGTTTGACCCCGCCAATGGTGCCGACCAACCATTGCTGCCCGAATTCAAGGACGAGGAGGAAAAGATGTTTGCCCGTAAATTGTTCCGTGCAGCCATATTGAATGCGGAGAACTACCATCGATACATGAGCGAGACGAGCAGGAACTGGGATTTCAATCGCTTGGCTTACATGGATGTGGTGATTATGCAGATTGCCATTGCCGAAATGATGTCGTTCCCAACCATTCCCGTGAGCGTAACCATCAATGAATACGTGGAACTGGCGAAAATCTATAGTACGCCCAAGAGTGGCGGTTACATCAACGGAATGCTCGACTCCATTGCCAGGTATCTGGTGAAGAGCGGCAAGATGTACAAGGTAATGAAAAAAGGAGTTTCTAATCAATAACATAACAACATGACTACAATTGTATTGCAAGCCGCAGGACAAGGTGGCGGCTCGATGACATTTCTGGTGATGATGATAGCCATCTTCGCTATCATGTGGTTCTTCATGATTCGTCCTCAGCAGAAGAGGCAGAAGGAGATACGCAACTTCCAGAATTCGTTGAGAGAAGGAATGAACGTGATTACTGGCGGTGGCATTTACGGTACGGTGAAGCGTATCGACTTGGCTGCCAATAAGGTAGACGTGGAAATTGCGCGTGGCGTGGTGATTAGTGTTGACAAGGGATATGTGTTTGCTGATGCTGCCGCATCACAAACAGCTGGTGCAAATTCTTAATGATGTACGATTCTCCCACAACGCGTGTCTATACGAAAATCAGGAATTTCTTGTTTGGAGCTTTCAATAAGGAGTTTCTGATTTTCTTGTTGTTCCTTCTCATCAGCGCCATTTTCTGGTTGGGCATGACGTTGAACGAAACCTACGAACGGGAATACGTGTTTACCGTGTCGCTTGACAAGGTACCTAAGAACGTGGTACTTACCAAGAACATACAAGATACGGTAATCGTCACCGTGCGCGACAAGGGTTTCCTTCATGCTGCCTATACCTATTCTGGCAATATTAGGAAGTTGAAGGTGAACTTCATGAGCTACGCTAACAACAAGGGAGGAAAGGGTAACATCTCGCAATCGGAATTGCAACGGCTTATCTACAAGAAGCTGTACAATTCATCAAAAATCGTTTCGCTCAAGCCCGATAAGTTGGATTATGTGTTCAACTACGGACTATCCAAGAAGGTACCCGTAAAATTGTTGGGTAAGGTAGTACCTGCCAAGAGTTATTACTTGGCTCGTACCAGGTTTTGGCCAGATTCAGTAGTGGTGTATGCTTCCAAGGAGAAGTTGGATAGTATCAAGTATGTGACGACCGAAGACATCGACATCGTGAATTTTGAGGATACTGTCGTTAAGGTAGTGGCATTGGATAAGATTGATGAGGCTAAGATTGTACCAGCGACTGTCAAGATAGGATTATATCCCGACATCCTGACTGAAGGAAGCATCGAGGTGCCTATCGTGGCTATCAATATGCCAGAGGGAAAGGTGTTGCGCACATTCCCGTCGAAAGTAACGGTGAGGTTCATCGTCGGCGCAAGAAAGTTTCGCGACATTCACCCCGAACAGTTCTTGGTAGTGGCTGATTATAGGGATTTGGTGAAACATCATTCCGACAAGTGCAATATCTATTTGCGTACGACACCGCGTGGGGTGAGCAAGGCGCAACTGGAAGTGAAGCAGGTGGATTACCTGATTGAACAACGTTGATAGAACATGAGGGTAGCGATAACGGGAGGAATAGGCAGCGGTAAGTCGTTTGTGTGCAAACGATTGGAGGCTTTTGGCATCAGGGTGTATGATTGTGATGCTGCCGCCAAACGGCTCATGCGTACTTCATCGGCGCTACAACGGGATTTATGTCGATTGGTGGGTGATGATGTCTATGTAGATGGCATGTTGCAAAAGCAAGTGCTTGCCAAGTTTCTCTTGGCTTCCGAAGACAATAAACAAGCAGTTAACCAAATCATTCATCCTGCCGTGGCTCGTGATTTCGAATGCTCTGGATATGAATGGTTGGAGAGTGCCATCTTGTTTGATAGCGGATTCGACCGTCGCATACATTTCGACTACATCGTTTGCGTTTCCGCTCCCTTGGAAATACGCATCCAACGGGTGATGAATCGCGATGGTATCTCGCGTGAGAAGACGATGGAATGGATTTCCCGTCAGTTGCCGCAAGAGGAGGTGCTGAAACGGGCAGACTTTGAAATCGTCAACGATGGCATGGAAGACATAGATGAACAAATCTTGATAGTATTAAATAAAATGGGAGGAACAAAACTTCCCGATTCGACAACATTATAACTTAATAATATTCTAAACAATGGAAACAATTCTTTCTATCGCAGGCAAACCAGGACTCTACCGCTTGGTGAGCCGTGGCAAACAAAACTTAATCGTAGAAACACTTGATGAGACCAAGAAACGCATTCCGGCTTTCTCTACCGACCGCGTCATCAGTCTTGCCGACATAGCTATGTACACGGATGCAGAGGACGTTCCTTTGTGGAAAGTGTTGAAAAGCTTGGGCGAGAAATCTGAGAGCAATGAGTGTGCGCTGAACTACAAAAAGGCGAGTGGCAAGGAATTACGCGAGTTCTTCGCAGAGATTCTTCCCGATTATGACCGCGACCGCGTACACGATAGCGACATCAAGAAACTTATCCAATGGTATAACATACTGGTGAAAAACGGAATCACCGACTTTGAAAAGACATTGGCTCCCACAGAGGGTGATAATGTGGATGATCGCGCAGAGGAATAAGATTACACCTATATAATAATAAAGCCATTCCATGACACTCTATAAGAGAAACATGGAATGGCTTTTGTGTAATTAGCAATTAGCAATTCACAATTAGCAATTCACAATTCTCAATTCACAATTAGTAATTCTCAATTCACAATTCACCATTAGGCTTATCTCATACCGCTAACATTAATAACTCCCTCTCCTTGGGAGAGGGTTGGGGAGAGGCTTTTGGGAGAGGGTCGGGGAGAGGCCTTTTTATTTATTACACCCCTAACTTATGCGTTGTAGGCGAACAACCTCTTAGCTTTCTGAAATTTCGGTAGAAAGAGGTGGCGCTGGCGAAACCTGAGAGAGTAGCCACTTCAGACAATGGCATGTTAGTGTGTTCCTTCATGAGTTTCTCCGCATGGGCAACGCGCTTACGATTGACATATTCAGCAAAGGAAAAACCCATTTCCACGTTGATGGCATGGTAGACATAATTGCGGTTGGTGTTGAGTTGCGAGACCAAATCTTTTAGTTTCAGCTGAGGATTTAGGTATAGTTGTTCCTCATCCATCAGTCTCTCTATACGCTCGGGGAGATTATTTCCCATAGGGAGAGATGGCAGTTCTTTTGTTTCTTCCTCTTCTTCCTCATCCTCATTCCATTCTTCTATGCCTTGTTGTTTTGTTCCAACATATCCGATGGAAAAGAGCAATAAGGTGTAGAGCGTAGCAGGAACGGCCAATTTTGTGATTTTGCCGATAAAATAATGTCTGCCAATTGCGAAACTAATCAATGAGATAATGGTGGTAAAGACAAAGAGAATGAGCATCATTTTCACCCATTTCAATTGTTTTTGTTCGGGTGATGAGTAGTATTGTTCCAACATCTTGTCGTATCGGTTGATGCGTCGAATGCCCAAGACGAGGATAGGAATGATTTCCAAACAGAAAACAATCTTGGCAATGTTGTGCGATACTATCAATGCCATCGTACCAGTTTCATGACCGCCTCTTGTTATGGGAGAATGGAACAAGTATTGGTTGATAAACAAATTGACCGTCTCATCAGGTGTTTGCCAGTAGGCCATTCCTACCATGATTCCACAGATGATGGCTGGTAGAACGAGAATGGCTACATGCCAACGAAGAAGATGCCGTTCGGTAAGGCTTTTTATATATACGTAATAGAGTGGGAAAACCAATGGGTTGCATGTGCAATAGATGGTGTCGGTAATAGGCAACAGTTGAGTCTCGTGCGTGAAATAGACGAAATGTCCCATATAGAGCAGGGTGGCTACCGCCATGAATATCGTCATGATGCATCGTGACCGTTGAGGCCATTGTATGAGATCGAACAACAACACCATTGTGAGTGTACCGCAAACGAATGCAGGCATGGAAGCCAATAGATGATAAGTCATTTCTGTTGAGAAGTTCTATTTGGTTATCAAGACTCTTTCTTGAGGCGCAAAATTACATAAAATCGAGTGAGCACGCAAATCTTTTATTTTCTTTTTTTATTAAAAATGTCCCATTTCATCGGTAGTAATTTATGAATATAGTATTTTCTGCAAATATGAAACAATCTTTTTGTGAATTTGAAATAGGGTAAACGAAGGTTATTAAGTATCTTTGTGCAGCTAATTTGATTAATCGAAAAAAGTGTAGCTAACTTGATATGTGACTAAAAGAGATTTTATTTTTATACTAATTATTATTACTTAAATTCATTTGTTATGAAACAGAAAAATTACAAAAAGGGAGTAGGAAGATGGACATTCCTCTCATTGCTTGTGTTATTCTTGTGTGCGGGGATGGTGAACGCCAATGCTCAACCTCCCAAGAAAGCTGGTGCCAAGAAATCAGCCCGTTACTCATACTTGCCAAGCGACTATCAGCAATTGGGAAGCAGTACACTTTATTTTAAAATGACGAATGAGACTTTTGATCTCCTTGGTCAATTTGGTGAGTATTACTATTCATCTACATATGCGGATTATGGTTATCATAGTTCGTTCCAAGTGGATGGGGGCTCTTCTGGATGGATAAACATGAGTGATGGTACGACTATCGATGGCGTAACAGGTAAGATAACGATGGAAGAATGGAGTGGACTTTCCATTATCAAATATACTTTTGAGAATACAACAGATGAAGACCATTTAATTTCTACTGGCACACGTGCTGACGTAATGATTGGTGACAATGACCGTGCCCCAATCATCCGACGCAATTTCCCAGATGGACAAACTTTCGGGTTGATTATGGCGTATGATCATTCGGAGAATCCTGCATCGCTCGTGCTCCTTTTCGGAGAGGGGTTGAATGGCGTTGATCCCGTAGATAATTATTGGTTTGGTTATTATAGTATCAACGGAAGTGCTTACGAGACTGCAGGAAATTATGCTTCGTCAGGATCAAACTATTATGTAGAGAATGGTGATTACGATAGTGGATTAGGTTGGTGCTGGAAAGATCGTTTGGTTCCTGCTCATGGAACGTTGGAGTTGTCTATGTTGATTGGCGTAGGTGATGCAGCCTTATTACCGCAATTACACCAAGTCCAACTTGGATTAGTTGATGCTGAGGCTTGGAAGAATAGTGCTAATACGCAGACTCTCTCACTGACAGGTTCGTTTTTCAGTCCAGCTAACCAGAAAGCCACATTGTATTATTCCGTGGATGGAGGAGAATGGACGAAATTCTTGGATGGAGTTGAGTCAGGTTCTACTTGGAATGCCAATGTTTCATTCAACTTCTCTTCAAGCATGAATCCTCATACACTCCGTGTTATGGGTATTGACCAAATTGGTACATATACTGCAATGACAAACTATGAGTTCTATGATGTTTCAACATATAGCTTGGCAAGTGAACTTGGTAACGTGACATACAATGGCCGAGCATACACTCCAGCATTTACGTTAAATGATGCAACGGGAGCTACCGTTCCAACCACTAATTACCAGACGGAATACACCAATAATGTTAATGCTGGTACTGCAAGTATAGGTGCATACGGAATATTCCCGAACACCGTAGGCGGTAAGTTACTTACTTTCGAAATATTGCCAGCTGCCATTAATGGCGTACTTACTGCAACTCCACAAGAGAGTCCTTATACGGGTTCAGAAATTCATCCAAACGTGGTGTTTACAGACAATACATTTGGCGTGCTCACAGAAGGAACTGACTATACCTTGACTTACGAGAATGCAGTAACTCCAGGTACGGCAACGGTGAAACTCACAGCTAAGGGTAATTTCAAGGGTACGGCAAGTGCGGTATATACCATCGTGAAACGCGACGTGACGTTGCAAGATGCTAATTATACATTGCCTGGCAACGTGACCTACGATGGCAATGCTCATGGAGTGGAAATCATCTCAACTACTGAGGGAACTGGCAATTTGACAGTTACTTATACTGATGAGAATGGCAATGTGTTGACTGAAGCTCCCGTTGCTGTAGGTACTTATACCGTGACATTCATCTTTGCTGAGGGCTCTTGCATTAAGGCTGGTACAATCACGAACGTTGGTACAATTACGATAACCGAGGATGAGATTGTTAATCCTACAGGAACTTTGCAGGGTGTTGTGACCAATGCAGAGACCGGATTGCCAATAGCAGGTGCTACTATTACGGTATATGTTGAAGGTAGGGAACTTACAGCTGTTACCGATCAAGGCGGTCGCTATTCAATTAATGTGCCAGAAGCTAACATTGAGTATGTGGTTAAGTGTGGTGCTGAAGGTTATGTAGAATCACCTATTGCCACGATTTTAGTAGATGGTACCGTAGTTTACAACTTCTCCTTGAACAAGGATGATAGTCAATTGGGTGAAGATGCTGGCTTGGTAGATGGAATTAACCAAACGGAAATCGCTGCTGGTAGTGCTAAACATTATGGATTAGGCGGTGTAAGCATTAATGGAAATGCTAAAGGCATTCACATTGTCAATGGTAAGAAGTATATCGTAAAATAATAAAAGTTTAGTTTAATGTTGAACCGCGAATCGTTTCTCTTGAGACAATTCGCGGTTCCTTTTTGTTGTTATCTCTTAGGGAAAGGAAGTTTGTATCCTAATGTAATCATAAAGGCACTATTGCGCAAATGCTCTCCATCCTCCTTGCTGATGTTGAGCAATCCAAAGAGGTAACGTACATCCAACGTAACGTTCTTGTATTCGTAGCCAATGCCGATAGGAATTCCAAAGTCTAAGGTTTTCACCTTGTCACCTATGTCTTGATCCATTTCAGCTCCAGTTAACCCTGCCATATCTGCTCCCAAAGGGTCTACGTTTGGATGTGGGAATATCATGCTGGCTATTTGTGTCTCTCCTTTAGCCCTTGCCCTTGTTTTCACGCCTAACTGAACGCCTGTACTCAAGAACAATCCTTGATAGGGATGAAAAGCCAAGGTCACGGGAAACGTCAAATAGTCTACGTGATAGTTCAATTGATTGTTTTCTGAAATGGCGACGGTGTACGACGTGGTAGCTCCAACCATACCGTGTTTTCCATGATCACGTGCGCCATATTGCGCATAGTTGGCACCAATGGAAAACGAAAGACGTTCGCTTATTCCGTATTGGAAATCAAATCCTCCCGTAAATCCAATCTGCCCCGTGGAACCAGTACTGCTACTGCCCACAAAGTTTGCAATTGTCATTCCCACGTGTGGCTCTATTGTCAGTCGCCCTTTTTCTGTTTGTGCAAAACTGTTCATTGCCAATGCCACAGCAATGAGTGTGAGTAAAGTTCTATTTTTCATAATTAATATAATAATGTGTAAATATCATCTATTAAAGAACTATACCGATTCTATCGCTCGCATCACCGTTACGGCTTCGCTGACAGATGGGATTTGATTGACGTGCATGAGACGACGCCCCTTGATTTCCTTGATGTCGCAACGACGAGAGTTTAATGCGATGTAGTTGAGCATCTTATCGAAAGCCGTGCTTTGGTAATAAGCACTTTGTGGATTGGAAACGAATTGGATGATCATCTTCCCTTGACGCAGGGTGACTTTCTCGCAACCCAGTCGTTTGCCGATACGTCTCAATGCCACCACTTGCATGAGTTCTTCACCTTCACGAGGAACGGGACCGAAGCGGTCGATGAGTCGTTTGCGATAAGCATCCAAATCATGGTCGTTCTCGATATTATCCAGTTCGCGATAAAGCAGCATACGCTCTGCACTTCCTGGTACGTATGTTTCGGGGAAATACATCTCAAGGTCGCTCTCAATGGTACAATCATCAATGAAATCATCGCCCATTACCTTCTTTCCTTGAGCTATCTCATCGGCAAACATATCGCCAAACTCATCGTTCTTGAGTTCGGTGATGGCTTGCGAGAGCACTTTTTGGTAAGTCTCATATCCCAAGTCTTCCATGAATCCACTTTGTTCGGCTCCCAACAAATTGCCCGCTCCACGAATGTCAAGGTCTTGCATGGCGAGACTAAAACCGCTTCCCAAATCAGAGAATGTTTCCAATGCCTCTAAACGACGACGAGCCTCTGGTGTGAGATAGCTAACGGGAGGAGAGAGCAAGTAACAGAATGCCTTGCGATTGGATCGTCCCACACGACCGCGCATTTGGTGTAAGTCGCTCAATCCGAACTGGTGTGCATTGTTGATGATGATGGTATTGGCATTGGGAATGTCGATACCGTTTTCCACGATGGTGGTAGAAAGTAGCACGTCGTAATCGTAATTGATGAATCCCATGACGATTTTTTCCAATTCTTCGGGTTTCATCTGTCCGTGTCCGATGGCTATCCTACAATCGGGAATATGCTTGAGAATGAGTCTTTCGATTTCAGGTAGGTTAGAAATACGGTTGTTAACGAAGAATACTTGTCCGTTTCTACTCATCTCGAAATTGATGGCATCAGTAATGATTTCACTCCCATACGTGCCTAATTCGGTGTGAATAGGATAGCGGTTGGGTGGAGGGGTACGCATGATGCTCATGTCTCGTGCTCCCATCAACGAGAATTGTAAGGTGCGCGGAATAGGAGTGGCTGACATGGTAAGCGTGTCGATATTGGTTTTCAGTTGGCGCAACTTTTCCTTAGTACTCACGCCAAACTTTTGTTCTTCGTCAATGATAAGCAAACCTAAGTCGTGCCATTTCACGTTTTTCCCGATTAACTTGTGCGTTCCGATGATAATGTCGATTTTCCCGCTTTCCAAGTCTGTCAATATCTGTTTCGTTTGTGCGGCAGAACGGGCGCGTGAGAGATAATCCACACGAACGGGCAGGTTTTTCAATCGTTCGTTAAATGTTTGGTAATGTTGAAAGGCCAAAACGGTGGTAGGTACCAACACAGCCACTTGCTTACTATCGCAGGCAGCCTTGAATGCCGCACGTACGGCAACCTCAGTCTTCCCGAATCCCACATCGCCACACACCAAACGGTCCATCGGCCGAACATTTTCCATGTCGGCTTTCACCTCTTGCGTAGCTCTCAATTGGTCGGGCGTATCCTCGTAAAGGAAAGATGCTTCCAGTTCGTGTTGTAAGTAGGAATCAGGCGAGAAGGCAAATCCTTGTTCGTGCCTTCTTTTCGCATACAAGCGAATCAAGTCGCGTGCGATGTCCTTGATGCGTTTCTTGGTACGCTCCTTCAATCTATCCCATGCACCAGAACCCAATATGCTCAATCGTGGAGGTTCGCCCGTATCGCTTCTCCTGTATTTGGAAATCTTATAGAGAGAGTGGATTGACACGTCCACCTTGTCATTATGTTGGTAGATGATGCGTATCACCTCTTGATAGCCATTGCCGTTAGGAATGCGCAACAATCCTCCAAATTTGCCGATGCCATAATCCACATGCACCAAGAAGTCCCCATACTCCATTTCTTGAATCTCTTTCATGGTGAGAGCCATCTTGCCAGCACGAGCACGGTCGCTCTTGAGATTGTATTTATGGAAACGGTCGAATATCTGATGGTCGGTGAAGAAGCAAGCATGAAGGTCGTTATCGATAAATCCCTCATGCAAGGTCTTGTCGATAGGAATGAAATGAATGGTAGACTCAGAAGCTTTCTCTTGACTGGAAGTATCCATGTAACCATCAGAAGCTCCTCGTTCATCAAAGATGTCTCGTAAACGTTGTTGTTGCTTCTGGCTATCAGCCAAGATATATAGTTGATACCCTTGCAGGATATATGTCTCTAATGTCTGTTTGAGTAAGTCGATGTTTTTGTGGAAGAGCGGTTGTGTCGTAACATGGAAGGGAATGGTTGCTTGCGGTTTCTCCGTGGAATGAGGACCAAACTCTATGCGTCGGAATTGTGCGATGTCTGAAACGAATTGATGGGCAGGACAGAGTTGACAGTTACGTTCCATCTCCCGTTTTATTTGCTCTTGTTCCATTTCCGTCGCCCCTTCCAATCGCTCTACCATTGCCTGCGACGAAAAACCGTCTTGATACACTTGCTGGATGGTTTCGTGTACAAGGGAGAGATCCTTCATAACAATGGTAGCATCAGCGGGAAGGAAATGCAAGAATGGAATCTTGTTGGTAGCTCCTTTCTCTAATTCAGGTACGATGTCGATGTTGTTTTTCCTATCCTTCGATAATTGGTCTTGCACCTCAAATGTGCGGATGGTATCGATTTCATCACCGAAGAAATCGATGCGAAAAGGATATTCACAAGAAAAAGAGAAAACGTCGAGAATACTTCCACGAACGGCAAACTGTCCTGGTTCGTACACATAATCTGTTTCCTGAAAACCATACTCTCGTAATGTGTGAGTAATGGAAACAATGTCTATAGTATCTCCAACAGATAGTTTGATGATTCGCTCGTCTAAGTTCTTCTTGTTCACCACCAACTCGGCTACTGCTTCGGGGTAGGAGACTATAAATGAAGAATCTTTTTTTAATGAAGAATGAAGAATGAAGAATGAAGAATCTTTTGATGGAGATTGTGACGCGCCAGCCGATTCTTCATTCTTCATTCTACATTCTTCATTTAACCTACATTCTTCATTTAACCTAGCCAGTACTTCGGTGCGAAGAATTTCGTTGGCAGCATCGCGCTGACCATATTTGATAGCCCTTCTATATGAAGACGGGAAGAAGAAAACATCGTCTCGCCCTAAGATTTGCACTAAGTCATGGTAAAAATAACCTGCTATGTCGGCATCTGGTAATATAAATAGGAATGTATGTCTTGTTTTCTTTGCCATTGCAGCAAAGAAGAGTGGGGCGGCAGATGCAAATAACCCTTGCAGGAAGATGGATTTTGTGGATTTATCTTCCAGCAATTTAGCAAGAGCAGCACATTGAGGCAACGTGCTGTATTTTTCCTGAATGTTCTTAATCTCCATGTTCAACAATGAACAATGTGTTGTCCATCATCTATTCGTTTGGTAAAGATGGGTATTTACGGAACCAACCATCCCAGCGCATACGTAAAACGCCGAAGAAAGCTTCGCCGAAGATACCACCGCTCATCTTGCTTGTGCCTTCCTTTCGATTGACGAAGATGACAGGTACTTCCTTGATTTTGAAACCTATCTTATAGGCAGTGAATTTCATCTCGATTTGGAATCCATAACCCTTGAAACGAATCTTATCAAGTTCGATGGTGGACAAAACACGTCGTTTGTAACACTTGAAGCCTGCCGTGGTGTCGTTCACCTTGAAGCCCATGACAAATCGAACGTATTTAGAGGCGAAATAACTCATCAATACTCGTCCCATAGGCCAGTTGACAACATTGACACCTGACACGTATCGCGAACCGATAGATAAATCATAACCCTCGTCGTGGCAAGCTTCATAAAGACGAGGCAGGTCGTTTGGATCATGACTGAAGTCTGCATCCATCTCGAAGATGTATTCATAATCACGTTCCAAAGCCCATTTGAAGCCAGTAATATAAGCCGTTCCAAGTCCTAACTTCCCCGAACGTTCAATGATAAACAAGCGGTCTGAAAACTCGTCTTTCATCAAACGATGAACGACCTGTGCCGTTCCGTCAGGACTTCCATCATCGATGATGAGGATATGGAAGCACTTCTGTAAAGAGAACACGGCGCGAATGATTTTCTCGATGTTCTCTATTTCGTTGTAGGTGGGGATGATGACAATACAGTCGCTTTGATTCATGATTTTACTCCTATGTTATTCTTCCATCATGACGTCTTGTAAGACGTGTTCATGTTCTGGTTCCTTTTGTTTCTGAGGCTCTTGTTCTATTTCCTCTTTCTTTTCTTCCTTGCGAGGCTTGGAAGCTTTCTTTTCCTTTTCAGGCTCGTCGCTATCCTTGCGAGAACTTGCAACAGTTTGGTCCATGTCTACGATGTTGCGATTCATCGTGTTTAGACGATAAAGCTTGTTCACCTTACCGAAGTTTACTTCAATGGAGATGAATTTCTCTTCCTTGTCGAGAAGCGCACTTTCTACACTACCATTGTCAACGCCGCTAATCATTACTTCTTCCAAGTTCTTTTGTTTGCCGTCGAAATAATAGAGAATGCCGCTGTTGAGGTAATACATGCAATGGCGTTCCTCATCGGGAAAACGTGCCACGACGATAGAACCCTTTGGCAACATGTTAGAAAGACTGTCGAATACCTCGTAGGTAGTTAACTCCTTGGTTTGCGCATTTTCCTTGTTCTGCTTACATGAACCGAGGATGGTGGCGATAAACGCTACCAATACCACCGTGAGAAAAGCGTTTGTGTGTTTAGAAGATCTCTTGCGTATCATATCTTGTATTTTTAAGTTTTTTATTGATCGGGATTTTCCACATAACCTTGGTATTCGGGAACCAAACCATCCATGATAATTCGATAACTTTCCTCTTCGGCATGAGTGATGTTATCTGTCCCTTTCCCGATAGGTGCGATGGGTTTATGAATCGTCAACGTTAATGGGTGCCAATCTACGAAATGGCAATCACGCATACGAGGCATCACATTAAACGAACCATTGATGGTAAGTGGTGCAACGGGAAGTTGCAAGTCGTCTGCCAAGGTGAACGCTCCTCGCTTAAATCGAGCCATGTGACCCGTAAAAGAGCGTGAACCTTCTGGAAATACCACCAATGACATTCCTTCTTTCAATATCTCATGAGCCTTGTCGTAGGTTTGACGAATCTTGCTGGGACCTCGTTTGTCTACAAATATTTGGTGAGATGCTTGACAGGCTACACCTACCAATGGAATCTTTCTGATTTGACGTTTCATCATCCACTTGAAATTACGATTCAGGAATCCATAAATCAAGAAGATGTCGAATGCACCTTGATGATTGCTCACGAAAACGTATGATTGACGTGGGTCGAGATGTTCTCTGCCTTCCACTTTGACGGGTAACAATAAGATGCGGATAATAAACCAACCCCACCATCTTCCAGGATAGTAACCCCAGAAATGACCATTGCCTAAAGTGCAACCCAATACAACCGTAACAGCTGTAATGAAAGTCGCTATCAAGCCTAATGGCAATGCGATGAACAATTGGTATATTCTATATAGGTATTTCATTTCCTCTTCTTTTATTTTGCCTTACGAAGCGTAATGACGGCGATTTCAGGTGAAATGCCAAATCGTAAGGGAACGACACCACCAATTCCAGCGGTGACAAAGAGCATCCTGTCGTCTTCCTTGTATAATCCTAAATATTCCTTGGTAGTCAGACTAATCGGACGGAAGCCAAACAAACTGATTTGTCCACCATGTGTATGTCCTGATAAGGTCAGTTGTGCGTTGGATTTTGGCAAAATATCATCTCGCCAAACGAGAGGGGCATGTTGCATCAACACAACGAATGCATCATCGCTGACGCCTTCGAGCGTTTTCTCAATATCTCTCTTGGGCTCTGATTTCTTCAAACAAGCACTCTCTTCACCAGCAAACACGATGGATTGGTTGCCTCTTCGAATGGTAAAATGCTCGTTTCGTAATACGTTCCATCCAAATTGAATCTCTCTGCTGATTACTTCACGCTCATTGGCAGCCTCAATAGCTGGGTCTTCATTGGTATAGTCGTTATAGTCGTGATTGCCCAAAACGGAGAACACACCGTCTTTGGCTTTCAGTTTCATCAGAATGTCTTGTACGGGATATAGTTCTGAAGGCTTGATATTCTGAATATCGCCCAAGAACATGATAGCGTCTGCCTTTTGAGCGTTGATGGAATCGATGTCACGATCTAATATATTCTTCCAAGAACCCGTGAAAGTTCCAACGTGAGCATCTGCGAATACCGCGATGCGATAACCGTCGAATGCATCTGGTAAATCCTTGAATGCCAATTCCATTCGGTTGATTTCAAGTTTGCGAATGCCGATGGTAGAACCATAGATAACTACGTACATGGAATACAAGGCGAGGAAGAATCCTATTAGGTTTCCCCAATTCTTTTTCGTTTTGCGAATGATACACCACGCCTTTCCGAAAGCCGAACAAATGGCGTAGATAGCAATGGGAATCACGAAAATTCCCAAAAGGAACAAATAGCGGTTGACAATGCTAATGTCATCTGGAAGGAAATTCTTCGTGAAAGAAAGATAGATGGTGTACAGCATCATGAAGATTCCCGGTGCCCACCACAAACTACGTTTCACCTTACTGTTCTTGAAACGTTTCTTGAGATAGCGTTTTTCCAGATACCAATAGGAAAACACTGTCATCATTATAATTAGTATAGATACTCTTGCAATCATTTTATATATTTTCTCATTAATTCTATAGGTAAGCCACGTCGCATGGCATAATCACGTAATTGGTCTTCTCCAATGGTTCCCAAGTCGAAGTATCGAGCCTTAGGATGAGCCAACATCAATCCCGAAACGCTGGCATGTGGGCGCATCATACCGCTCTCGGTCAATGAAATGCCAATTTGCTTCATCCCAATCATGTCTGATAGGATGAAGTTGACACTTGTATCTGGCAAGGAAGGATAACCCACGGCTGGACGAATACCCTGAAACTTTTCCATGTGTAATTGCTCCATTGTCAGATGTTCATCGGGCGAATAGCCCCAATATATCTTTCGCACTTCCTCGTGCATCTTTTCTGCCGTTGCTTCTGCCAATCTATCGGCAATTGTTTGCGTCATCATTTGCATATAATGGTCGCCCTTGTGTTCGTGTTCCATGCTTCCGTCAACGGTAGTCGCAAACGCCCCAACTCGGTCTTTAATACCTGACGAAAAGGGACGTACGAAATCTGCCAAACAAAGACATGTCCCATCCTGTTGCGGTTGTTGTTGCCTTAGCATGGGAATGCGAAAGTCGCCCATGATGATATCATCGCCATCGCTATTGGCTTCCAATATGTCAAAGAGTGCGAACGTATGATGCTGCCCTTCCATCTCTTTCAGCAGGGTTTCTGCCTCGTTTTTGAGCTTCAGCTTCTCATGTTCTGGTTTTCCCGAAAGTCCCCAAGCATGATAGAAATACGCCCAGTTGATGTACGGGACAACGTCGCTTATTTGATATGTTAACTTCATCTGAAGTTGATTTCCTCACCGCGATAATGTTCGTTGAACATACCTTGGTGATAGACGGTCGTACCGTTGCAGATGGTTCGTTCTACGCGCCAATTGAAGGTATGTCCCATCAACGGACTCCATTTGCATTTGCTTTGTATGATGTCTTCCGTCACCGTCCACGGACAATGCGGTCGTACAATGGTAATGTCTGCTTTATATCCCTCTCGTAGATAACCACGTTCGTTGACTTTGAAGATTCGAGCGGGATTGTGTGCCATGAGCGTTGGAATACGTTCGATGGGCAGGATGTTTTCGTCTACCAATTCCAACATAACAGGTAGGGAGAATTGTATCATCGGCATTCCCGACGCGGCTTTCTTGCAACCGCCTTGCTTTTGTGTTAGCAAATGCGGTGCATGGTCGGTTCCTACCGTAGAGATAATCCCCGTGTTGAGGGCTTTTCTCAATGCGTATCTGTCTTTATCCGTCTTGATGGCGGGATTGCATTTTATCAATGCGCCTTTTGATGAATAGTCGTCGTCGGAAAAAAACAAATGGGCAATCACGGCTTCTGCGGTGATGTTGGCGAGTCTTCCGAACAATCCCAACTCTGCTGCCGTCGAAACGTGAGCAACATGTAGTTGCGTATCGAACATCTGTGCCAATCCAACGGCTAAAGAGGAAGATGCAACACATGCTTCCTCTGAACGAATCTTCGGATGTAGTTGCACCATCGGGTCTTCTCCGTATTTCTCAACGGCCTCTTTCATGTTTCGATTGATGATTTCATTGTCTTCGCAATGCACCATCAAGGGCAGTTGAAGAGCATGAGCGGTCTGGAAAATATTCATCAACGCGCTGATTTCGTCCACTTTCATGTTTCCCGTACTTGCCCCCATAAACAACTTAATGCCAGGGATGCGATGACGGTCGAGATGATGGAAATCGGCAATGTTATCGTTAGTCGCTCCGAAAAAGAAACTATAGTTGACGTAACTACTATGTTTAGCCCTCGTAAACTTATCGTTTAGCGCCTCTAAACATATCGTTTGCGGAACCGTATTCGGCATATCGAAATACGAAGTGATTCCACCATAAGCGGCAGCCCTACTTTCGTGCTCAATATCAGCCTTTTCCGTCAATCCTGGTTCACGGAAATGCACGTGGCAATCGATGATTCCAGGGAAGATAAAACACCCAGAGGCATCAATCACTTCGTCGTAGTTTCTTTGGGGATAGTCATTACCTTCATGGATGATGTCAAGACGGTCGTCTTTTACGACAAGGTAACCTTCAAAAGAATTACCCTCGTTGATGATTGTGCCGCCTTTGATGAGTGTTTCCATGAGATGATGATAACTTATTTCTTGTTTGCGGGAGCAGCCAACTCGTTAGGCGTTGGAGCGGGATTCAGTTGTGGAACTGGTTGAGCTTGTTGCGTTTCAGGCGCGTCTTTCATTCCGTTCATGATAGCTTGGTTTTCCTGCGCCTTTTGATAGTATTCCTTGACGTAAGGGTCATTCTTGAACTTATCCGTAGCTTTGCTCATGATGTCCTCAATCCATGGTGTAAGTTCTGGAAAGCGATTTCCCGCCGTTATCAAGAAAAATACACCCGGTCCCAAAACATTATCGAAGTTCTCCGTAACGAATGTTGTAACGAGATGATCTTCTTCCACGGAGATTTCGTTGGCTTCTTGATTCAACTTAACATTTACCACATTCATGTCCTCACCGTCCATGATAGCTTGGTCGTGCTTATGAATAAGTTCTGCTTGTCTTGCTTTCAGTTGGTTGTATTGGTTGAAAAACTTGAACAACACATCATTCATCGGCGTACCCGTAACATTCTGTTGCGCCAAGTCTAACTTTACGGTAATATCTCCCTTTTCCAAGACTAACGGAAGGAGGCTTTCATTATCCATGAAGATATTCGCCATCCGAATGGAGTCAATGGTTCCAGAGAAGTGAAATTGTCCGTGAACGACCTCGCATGAGTCAACGTTCTTGAATTCGTTGTTTTTTAATACTTTCAAATAGAGTCTGCTTCCATCCAAGCCCGATAAATTAGAAGTTCCTTGGATGTTATAAGTACCCATGCAAGATGTAAATGCCAGTATAGACAAGAATGCGTAAAAGAGCTTATTCATAAATAATTCATATTCTTTAATCGAATCTGAATGCCAAAGTTACTATCTATTATTGAGGTAATGAAAAATATTTATGCTATTTAATTGAAATAGGTCGTCTTTTAGTATTTTTTCACTCAATAATAAAGGATTTTGCCCGTGTAACTATTTCTTTAATTCAGATGCAATGCGGTGTGTGGTGTATACTTCCAAGACGGCTGCAATGAGCAAAAGCACCACCCATTTGTTGTAAACGTAGTTGATGTATTGGTAATATCCGCCCTCGCCTCCGTATTGGAAAAGGGGAAGGAGGAAATTGTATGCCGTGTCGCACATCAAGATGCCCGCAAGGATGAAAAAGATGTTGGCTAAGTTTTGTATTCGCTTCAGACGACGAATGACAAAACTGGGTCCGTCGTAGGTTTGCATCAACTGCATGAACGAGAACAATATGGCTCCGAAGAGGAAAATCCAACACACGATTTTTTGTTGCCATAGAAACACGAAGCATCCGATGCCGATAACCATCAGCACTCCTCCCAACAAGAAAATGATAGTTTGGGTTTTGGTTAACTCTTTCATTTCTTGACAGGCTTGGGATTGATATCGTCGCTCAACACGAAGATGTCCTCGTCGTCGGCTTTCATGAAATAACGCTCGCGGGCAATCTTCTGAATGGCCTTTGGATTTCGTTTCAATTCCCTGAGTTGACGAATGTCGTTCTCGTTGGTGTCGTTATACTTCTTGATTTCTGATTTCAAGTCGCTTATCTCCATCTTATATTGGAAAATACGCATGAAACTATTCTCGTCAAGGAAGCTGATGATGGAAACTCCGACAACGATAACGATTAAATACTTATAGTGATCGAGGAAATTTAGGAATCCGTTAATGTACTTCTTCATACTTATTTCTATTTGAGAATGCAAAAATAACAAATATTCTTGATACTTATATTGACTTCATGAAAAATATTCTTAAAATTCTCATGTTTTTTCAAATATCGCGTTTTTGATAGTTGTATATATCCTTTGCGAACTTCAGAAAGTGCGTTTATGTAAATGGGAGAATATGACAGACGGATTCCCCACTTGAATAATAGCTTTGTTTCTTTCTTTTGTCTTCTTCAGATTTACCAAGTTTTCTATTTTATTTCTGTTGGCGTTTCCTCTACCAATAACGAAATTGTTGACGTATGAACATCCAGTTTTCCTAACTCCATCGTTTTCGTTTTCTTGCATTCTAAGATAACCATTGCAAACGTTGTAGGCTATAAAATTGTTTGTGCTTAATCGACAATCTTTGGGAATGCTCCATCTTGTCTCTCCTTTTTTACTTCCATCCCTACAATCAATGTCATAATAATTTTCGGTATCGAGAATAATGTTGCAATAAATGTCCATGTTGTAAGCACCATCGTCTCCGTAAATAGCGTTGTTTTTCCCCAATCCTCCACAATTGATGATGGTGTTGTATCTAATGGTTGCCCTTCCGTTGTTAGGGATGATATAGATGTCTCCAGAATCTTGAAGTCCTAATTGTTTCCTTTCGTTCATCCATTCATCAGTATGGTGAAAGTAATTGTATTCCACCAGATTGTTAGGAAGATATTCTTTTTCCTTGCAATTCAATTTTCCAATCCTGATAGCACTATAATTGGTGTTGATGAATTCATTATGTGCGATATAAGCCGTAGCATCACTCCAAACGGCATGAGTGTTGCCACTATAATGTCCGATGTTGGTGAAGACATTATCTACCACTTCCATATATGGGTCATGATTTTTGATGAGGTAAGGATAATGTTCGGTTCTTGTGGCAGAGGTCTTGATTTCTTCAAAACGGTTATGGTCTGCAAACAATAAACCTGTATTGTAAATACCGCCAAAGATGGGATTCATCATCTTGCTATGATGTATGCGCAAAGAAGCCGAATTCATGATTCCGTATTCCGTTCCTCCGATAATGGTCAATCCATTGATTTCCACTTTACTGTCACCTTTTATGTGAAAAATGTAATTCGATTCGCATTGGCTAATGGTTCCGTATTGAGAAGGATACGAAAGGTAGCCGTCTTTAATGATAACGCCATCGTTGCTCTCCTCGAAATTCGTTAGATAGAAATCTGTTTGAGGAGAAAGGTCTCGCATATATTTGCTATTGGTGTAAGAATCCTTTTTGTCAATGGTGAAGTAGATTGTTCCATTGGAACAAGAATGTACTCGATAAGTTTGTCTTACGAATGAAACTCGGAAGCTAATGAATACTTGGTCGTTTTTTGTAATACGAATATGCAGAAGTTCTTTGGGAAGAACAAGACCATAGATGCCTTGTGAGGAAAGCGTAGTGTTCCATCCTCTTGCTCGATAGGTTTTGCTTCTTGCAAGTTGAAGGATTTTCCCGCTATTAGTTGTGAATGCTTCGTCTCCTTTTACTTCCTTTGTATATGGAACGAGATATTTGTTTCTTTGAAGTCTTGTCTTTTGAAAAGGTTTGCCAAATTCAAAAATCTTATGACCTTCACCGTTGATGATGATGTTCTTACGTTTATCGATGTTGAGCAATGCTTGTATGCTTCCCGTATTGTTGCGCGAAGAAGTTGAATTGCCTGATAGGAAAATGTCGGATTTTAGGTTAATAGTTATGGATTGATTGTTTGCAATCGCCCTTGCCAAATCTTCCTCGTTGTAAACATCTATAGAAGCACGGGTTTGTAATGGAATCCATTGCCTTCTTTTGAATTCGCATGGAGGAAGTTCATTAGATGGTATTGATGGAAAGATGCTATCATAGATGTATTGTATTTCATTCTTCCATTTAGGAGGATAGTCGGGAAGTGCCCTTCCGTGCATATTCACGGAAAACAAACCGATAATGAAGAATACGGTTATCTTTTTCATGATTATTCGATAGGTTTATATTACTCCGCAAAGTTCAATAAAAAAAATGAAATATCCAACAAATGTTGATTTATTTCTTGAAACAATCGATTTTTAACGGCATTTTCCTCTCATGTTTGCACATTTTGGAAAAAATGTTTACCTTTGCACGCAATAATTAATATAAATAGGTATATGGAACAAAGGATTGTCATTTCAGAGAATTTACAGAAGGATATAGCAATTGCCATTTCCGAATGTGAACATGACAAGATTTTCGTATTGGTAGACGAGACAACCGAAAAAACTTGCTGGACACTCATTAAACGTTTTCTCTCTTTGAGAAATGCAGAATTAATTGTTATCGGAACTACGGATACACATAAGAACTTGGAGACTGTCACTCAAGTTTGGAAAGCAATGAGTGATGGTGGAGGAACACGTCATTCGTGCTTGATAAACCTCGGTGGGGGAATGGTAACCGATTTAGGTGGTTTTGTTGCCTCAACCTTTAAGCGTGGCATGGATTTCATCAATATTCCAACAACTTTGCTGGCAATGGTTGATGCATCGGTAGGAGGTAAGACGGGTATCAATTTCAATGGCTTGAAGAATGAAATTGGTGCGTTTAATGATGCAAATTACGTGATACTCTGTACTAAGTTCTTGAAGACACTTGATGTAGAAAACATTCGTTCGGGATATTCGGAGATGTTGAAACATGGCTTAATCAGTAATGATGCATTGTGGTCAAAAATCGTAAACTTCCCTTTGGCGGAATTACCTCATAAGCATTTGGATGTATTGCAAAAGATGGTAGTTGAATCTATACACGTGAAGGAACATTACGTTATAGTAGACCCAAGAGAAAAGGGACTTCGCAGGGCATTAAATTTCGGGCATACGTTTGGACACGCATTCGAGTCGTGGTCATTGAAACGCAATCCTATCTTGCATGGTTATGCTGTGGCTTACGGAATGATATGCGAACTATATCTCAGTACCATCAAGACACAATTCCCTGTTGATAAGATGCGACAAACCGTTGCGTTTATCAAGGAGAATTATGGCACGTTGAATATTACTTGTGATGATTATGATGAACTCATCGACTTGATGTTGCATGATAAGAAGAACATGTCGGGAATCATCAACTTTACGTTGTTGGGTGGTATTGGCGACGTGAGAATCAACCAAACGGCAACGGAAGAGGAAATCAAGGAAGCACTCGACTTTCTCAGGGAAGGATAAATGAAATAACAATCAATCAGATATCACCATGAAACAATTATTAATTGCCTTTTTGTTGACCTTATCGCTTGGTGCGAATGCGCAGCGATATAGTGGAAATCCTATCTTGATGAGTTTTCACGCAGACCCCGAAGTGATGTACTCCCATCAAACAGGGCGTTATTACATCTATTCTACCACCGATGGAACACCAGGGTGGGGCGGTTGGTATTTTACTTGCTTCTCTTCTGCCGACTTAACAATGTGGAAATATGAGGGTATTATCCTCAATTTACCGCGCGATACGAAATGGGCGAGCGGAAATGCTTGGGCTCCATGCATCGAGGAGAAATTGGTGAACGGTCAATATAAATACTATTATTATTATAGTGGTGAGACAGGACATGGTAAGGCTATCGGTGTTGCCGTAGCTGATAGTCCTACGGGACCATTCGTTGATTACGGAAAACCCATCGTTGACAAGCGACCCAAAGGAGAAAGGGGTGGTCAGCAGATAGACGTAGACGTATTTACGGATCCTGATACAGGTAAGAGTTATCTTTATTGGGGAAATGGATATATGGCTGGTGCCGAATTGAATGACGATATGTTGTCTATCAAGGAGGAAACGGTTGTCAGTATGACTCCACGTGGTGGAACATTGCAAGATTATGCTTATCGGGAAGGTACGTATGTGTTTAAGAGAAATGGCATATATTATTTTATGTGGAGTGTAGATGATACGGGTTCTCCTAATTATCATGTGGCATACGGTACAAGTGATTCTCCTTTAGGTCCTATTCAAGTGGCAGAACAACCAGTTGTTCTCATCCAAGATCCAGCGCAGGAAATATATGGACCAGCGCATAATAGCGTGTTGCAGATTCCTGGTAGAGATGAATGGTATATTGTTTATCATCGTATCAATAAGAATTATATAGAAAGGGATAAAGCTCCAGGCATTCACCGCGAGGTTTGCATAGATAAAATGGAATTTAATGCGGATGGAACGATTAAACCCGTGAAGCCTACACAACGCGGAGTGGCGCAATTGAAGTAGAGTAGAAAAGGTTTATCAAGTTATATTTATAGCAAATGTTTCCAATCTTCCATTTTTTTTGATTAACTTTGCGTCCTAAAACGATGATGTGAAGATGAAGGTCACTGTTATTACAGTTGCTTATAATAGTTCTAAAACCCTTGCAGATGCGATAGAATCAGTATTGCGACAGACGTATCGCGATATTGAATATTGGATTATTGACGGAATGTCTAACGATAATTCCGTTGAGATTATCAAAAAGTATGAGAGTGCTTTTGAAGGTCGTTTGCATTGGATTTCAGAAAAAGATAAGGGAATATACGATGCGATGAATAAAGGCATTCGTATGGCAACTGGAGACGTGATTGGCATACTGAATTCAGATGACTTTTTCACTTCTGATGATGTCATTGAGAAGATGGTGGAACAGTTTACCGATGACGTAGATGCTATATATGGTGACGTTCATTTTATTAAAGAAGACAATGAACAAAAGTGCGTTCGCTATTATTCGGGTAGAATCTTCCGTCCGTATATGGTGAAATTTGGCTTTGTTCCTCCACATCCTTCTTTTTATGCTCGTAAGAAATTGTTTGACCAATACGGACTTTATGACGATACGTATACTATTTCCGCTGATTTCGAAATGATTGCTCGATTGTGTTGGAAATATAAGGTGAAGATGAAATACGTTCACTTGGATTTTGTGTGTATGCGAGTGGGCGGTGCAAGTACGAGAAGTGTGAGAAATAGAACCAAAGGAACGAATGAGGTTATCAAGGCTTGCAAGAAATTAGGGATAAAGACATGTGTTCCGATGGTTTACATGAAATATCCAATAAAAATACTTGAGTCGTTGATTATCAAACGATAATATCACATTCTTTAAGGAATGTGATTTTTTTATGCCAATGTTTTTTAATTTTTTTATAATAAATGTTGAGGAACTCCGTTTATAATATAAAAAATATAATCTACGATGATACAATCTATCATGGTCAACTACAAGTTAAACGACGACATACATAATCCAAGATACATTTCAGACGGGATGAATGAGCTTGAGCGTAATATGAAAAGGATATTGGATTTTGTAGTCGCTCTTGTGTGTTTGGTCATTTTCTCCCCTTTGTTTCTTGTTTGTTACATTGCTGTCAAGCGCGAAGATGGCGGTCCTGCAATCTTTAAGCAAGAGCGTATCGGTCGGTTTGGTCGTCCTTTCTATATCTATAAGTTTAGAAGTATGCAACTCGACGCTGAAAAAGACGGACCTGCATTGTATCAACACGAGAAAGATACTCGCATGACAAAGGTGGGTAGATTCTTGCGTTTGCATCATTTGGATGAATTACCACAATTATGGAATGTCGTTAAAGGGGATATGGCTTTTATCGGTCCTCGTCCTGAGCGCGAATATTATATCAATCAAATCATGCAACACGATCCTCGTTATCGTTATCTATACCAAATTCGTCCAGGCGTAACTTCTTATGCCACCCTTTATAATGGTTATACGGATACGATGGAAAAGATGTTGCGTCGTTTAGATCTTGACCTTTATTATTTAGAGCATCGCTCTTGGTGGTTTGACTTTAAGATTTTAGTCAAGACATTTATCAACATCGTATTCGGAAAGAAGTTCTAATTCATGTAGGAGATTACATTATTTTTCTTATCTCTTCATCCAAACATCCTTTTCTTTTCCTTCTTTGTCTCTAACGAGGAAATGATGGCGGTGGTCTTTAATGAAACGGAATGTCGTGAAGTCTTGGAATGTGAAAATAGGTTTCTCGTCAATTCTTAAGATGATGTCGCCTTGGCGTAGTCCTGCTTGATAAGCCTCTGACCCTTCCCAAATCAATCCAACAACAGCTCTCCCGTTGACGGGAACGAAGGCGACACTCATTTGTTCGTTGCCGATAGTTATGCTATCCGTACCGTTGTAGGGTAGGAGTGTGAGGCGTTTCTTGGTGGGATTGATGATGAGCGCACCATGATTAAGTAGGGGAGAACCGATTTTCGATGCACCTTGCGTGGTGATACAACGCACGTCAAGGAAAGAGAAGTTGTTCCATTTCAGTCGGTCAAGTCGAAGGAAAGCCACTTCATCTGCTTTCTCCGCACCGAATGCACCAATGGAAAACTGTCCTTTTGCACGTCCTTCTATTTGTCGTTCGATGTTTGTGCCAAGGTGTTTGTTGAGACGGGACAAGTCATTTTCCAAGTGTGTATCGAAGCTTCCTTTGTTCATCGTGAAGAATTGACGGAATCCCGTATCGAAAAGCACTTCGTCCATGTGATTGATGAAAGGACTAACCATGAGATAAGGCACAAACCACTTCAGTTTGTATTTCACACTATAGCCAGTTTTCTCCTCCTCTTTGAAGGTATTTTTGCGGTCTGTGAGGATGAGAACACCCTTTTGCGTGTCTATTTTTGCATATAGTCCACGGTTGAAAAGGTCGAAACCGATGATGGCATCATGTTTGGGACGCACGGCAGGGCGAGGTAAAACGGTTGCCACATAATGACTTATTTGTAAATTCCCCATCCGAAATGGTGGCAAGGCAACTACCTTTACCGTGTCTGCATGGTTGTTGGCATCATGCGAAATCATATTTCCCAATTCTACACACCCTTCCAATTCGGTGCCTTGGTAAATCATCCCTTGACTGGAACCCGTATCAAGGAGGAATCGTCGTGTCTTTCCATTCATTTCTACATCGAGAAACAATTGTCCATCCACTATCTCAATGGGGATGGTATCGCAAAAGTTCTTCTCCGACAACGTGAAGTTGGGATTATACCGATGCATCTGTGCCGTTCCCGTTGCTGGAAGAAACAAACTGACAAGTATGGTAAAGAGTGGATTCTTCATGATAATAGCTTCATTTTCTATCCTGCAAAAATATATCTTTTTCATGAGAAAACACCATTGTTACGAAATTGAATGAAGTCATTATGTGTTAAAAGAATATAACACCCGAAGTTGAGCATTTAAACTTTAATATCATTATCCATGATTCAAGTTAGTAGATATATGAGGATTGATATTGTTTAGCTGTTTAGAATGTTTTACCACAAATAAAGATTTTCTATCTTTTTGACGCTAACTAAATAATTATTTTTGTATATTTGCCAAATAATTCTAAACTAGTTAATTATGAAAAAAATTGTTGTTTTCTTATTACTCCTTTTGCCATTGATGGCAACAGCAAATCCGATAGATGTCCAATCGGCTAAGAGGACAGCCAGGACATTCCTGAAAGAGAAAGTCCGCTCAATCACCGACAAGCCTTTGAACCTTGCCTACAGACAGTCTTTACCTGGTAATGAAGAACAGACAGCCTTTTACGTCTTCAACTCGAGTGACGGTAAGGGTTATGTCGTAGTCAGTGGTGATGACCGCACTGAACAAGTGCTGGGTTATTCGTCCACAGGGCACATCGACCCAGAGGCGATGCCCGATAATATGAAGTACTATCTTGGTGAATTAGCTAAAGAATTAGCCAGTATGGATAGCGATGTCACTGTTGTTAGCAGAAAGTCGAAAAGGCGCGCCCCTGTCAAAAAGGCCATTGCCCCCCTCATTACGACACATTGGGATCAAGACAGTCCTTTCAACAACATGGCTCCTTATGTAATCAACAGCAAAGGCGACACCGTGCGTTGCGTCACAGGTTGCGTGGCGACAGCTATGGCACAGTTGATGAACTACTATAAGTACCCTCCTGCCACTATAGCCGACTTGCCTGGTTATACATCAAAAAGTAGTGGCTTCAAGATTGACACTATACCTGCTGGAGCAACAATAGACTGGAGCAATATGGCAGATACTTACGACAAAAACTCCACCGCTGCACAGTGTGACGCAGTAGCCAAACTCATGTATCTGTGTGGTGTCAGTGTGAAGATGGACTACGGAGTGTCATCATCCGGAGCATCATTGTCCGAATACACACTTATCAAGTATTTCGGCTATGAGAAACATGCACGCTATATTGAAAAGAAAAACTATTCCTCCCTGGCATGGTTCAATTTGATTTATAATGAATTGGCCGAGGGCTATCCTATGTATTCCGATGGTGGAAACCATGCGTATGTCATCGACGGCTATGATGGCGACAATATGTTCCATTTCAACTGGGGATGGGGACCTGGCTCCGATGGCTATTACCTGCTTTCCTCTGTCAGCGAATACTATCCCGACGGCACTACTGGCTCCACCACGAGCTACACCTCCGGTCAGGGAGTCATCATCGGACTGAGGACTGTGGCTGACGGAAATTCGTCGTCTAAATCTACGGTGGATCTGTTAGGATGCATCAACGACAGTACGCTGGAAGTGCATATCCATCATCCTCAACAGTTGGCAGAGGAATGTGCATACGGCATCGGCTACTTGAAAGACGACCAAAGTGTCGTTCCCCTCAATGTCTGCTATGAAGATTGGCCATACTATGCGAATATGTCGATTGGTTCAACACAACCGTTCGTTATCCGAGGCCTCCCGAAGGGCCATTACAGGGTGGTAGCCATCAAGAAGAACGAGGGCAGCACCGTGTGGAAGGCTGCCGAAGACTCCGAACTGACTTTTGCCGACGTGAATGTCAATGACGATGGAACCATGACCACCCAGATGTATGGCTATACCACAGACGTCAAGGTGGACACCATGTATTTTGTCCTTGACCCCACCTTTGGCTCCAATCAGCTCAAGGCATACGTCACCAAGAACGTGAGCGATGGCAAGACCTTCGAGGGAGATATTGCCCTGTTCTCAATCAAGGAGACTAAATCAGGCAACTGCACATCGACATCCTACCATCGGCTTGACACGAAATCGGTGATTCTGCAAGACAACGAGACAAAATGCTTGGACATGAAAGCCTTTCTCAGCGGCACCTATTATGGAGCATCCGATGTCGATTCTCTCTACACCTTCAGGTTTTGTCAAGGAGACTTCAACGGCAGAGAGATAGGCGACTTCCAGGTGCTGGTGAAGAAGTCACCAAAAATCAGCAAGAACCTTGCGATGACCATGAGTCCCACTATAGAATCTTTCAACACAGCGCAAAATTACCTTTATGGCAAGTCGTTGAAGATGAAGGTAAAGATTGTCAATGAAAACGACAGCGATTATGTTGGAAACGTGGAAGCGAAGGTTACGATAGGCAACAGATCTTCATCCAGCACTAAAGGCATCAGTCTGAAAGCTGGTGATCAGACTGAAGTGGAATTTGACATGTCGCCCTATTACACCCCCAATGACTACGGCACCACCTGCAAGTTGGAGTTGATGAATTGGTGCTGGAACGGTGTTCTATCATTTGACAGGACAGAGCGCTCCACTTTCGAACCATTGGTGTTCACTCTCCGACCTGGCATCGAGGTGTTCTACGACGATGGCACTTCAAAATGTTTCGAGGCATCATCTTCATTCAGTGTCCCCAAGAATGCCACCGCCATCGACATCAGGAAACAGAATATACTGACAAACCTTACCCTCGCCAATCCCAACTGTCTTGTCTTCACCGATGACTATTCAGGCATTCCCTCTGGAGTGACTACCAACATTGTGAAATCAGGAAAGTCGGACAATATTACGCTCACTGATGGCTACAGTTTCGCCACACCAGAGAAATTTACAGCGACCAACATATCCTACACACGCACGTTCACCAATGGGTATCGTGCCGACGGAACTGGCTGGACAACCATCTGCCTGCCCTTTGATGTTGAGAGCGTCAAGGTTAAAAATGGCAGTACAGCGACCACCATCGACTGGTTCCACAGCAACACTGACACAGGCAAGTCGTTCTGGCTGCGTGAGTTCTCTGCCGACAACGCACCGACCATGCGTTTCAGCCCTGCCGACAAGATGCTCGCCAAGCTTCCATACATCATTTCCTTCCCTGACGCCAATAGCGGCATCGGCCAGACACTCATAGGCAAGCCCGTGACCTTCCAAGGCTCCAACGCCGTCATCACCCCTGCATTCCGCTCTCAGACCCTCGGCTATACCTACCGCCTGACAGGTGTGACATCATCAAAAACCGTCAATTTGGGCTTCGGCCTTAACGACGGCGATACCTTGTTTATCAAGAAGTCGCCACTATCGGTACAGGCATTCAGAGCATATTTTGACCCTGTGACCACTGGCGCCCAATCACGAGCCTACCTTATCCTTGCAGGTGAGAGCCAAGGCGTAAGCGATGACCCATTGGAGCAAGAGGAGAAAATGGAGTTGGTTGACCTCGGCCTGAGCGTGAAGTGGGCAAACAAGAATCTTGGTGCTTTAACGTCAGAGAGACCAGGACAATTATTGTCATGGGGTGAATTGGCCCAAAAGAGTAGTTATTTCAACAATTACTATGAGTACTACAACAGCTACTACTCTTATCAGGATATTGGTTCCGACATCTCCAGTACCCAATACGATGCAGCTTACTCACAGTCGGGGGGCAAATATCGTATGCCTACACGTGCCGAGATGCAAGAACTGATTGACCGATGCACGATAACCAACGAAATAGTCAATGGCGTTGATGGATTCAGAATCACGGGACCAAATGGCAACAGCATCTTTATGCCTGCATCTGGCTATAAATACTACAATGACTATCTATTCGCATCCGACGACTCTCATAATAATCGTTGTGGTTTCTATTGGACATCAGAGCCTTACGGTGGCAACACATCGAGATACGCATATAGTTTGGTTTTAGGGACAGACGGAATACGCATTATCAACAATTCCTACCGCTTTGCAGGCCTTGCCATTCGTCCTGTGGAGAATCGAAGCACCATTCTGGGCGACTTGAATCATGACGGATTTGTGAATATCACCGATGTGGTATTGTTGGTGAACTATATTCTGGGTACAGATGAAGGAGTCGTGATAGGGTCTGAGGCTGACATTAATGGTGACACAATAGTGAACATTACCGACGTAGTTGCTCTTACGAACATCATTTTGGGACAATAAAGTCATTCATATCAAACATTATATAGTGATTAGAAGAAACTATAACGATATTATTTGAAATCTAACTGTCAGAAATTTGGAACTCATAAACATATTGTTTTTGATGTCTAAACCTATCGTTTACGCTGTCTAAGTGTATCATTTACGAGGCGAAAATGGCATTCTATGTTTCAACGGTGACGATAGTGACGATAGATTTTGCAACTTTCCTTAAAGGAAATCATTTACCCTCGACCTAAATGATTTTCTTTATACGAAAGTTTGTATTTCTATCGTCACTATCGTCACCACCTCGTTCAGAAGGGCAGCTCTGACTCTTGCAAACTTGGAGCAGAATTGCTGTCCTCGGTCGAATCTTTGTTTATCTTTGCCAATGAAGGCTGAATTCCATTGAGAGGATGTTTTTTTCTGGTTTGAGATTTGCCTTTTTCTTGTTTTTAGCCAAGACCTCCCGTCGTTTTTCATAAACACCTAATTATTAATGACTTATAAAACAGAAGACTTTGAAAGACCTCACGTAAGACCTCACCTAACACCTCCCGTAAGACCTCCCATAGACCTCCCGTCTTGCCGACCTTCATTTCGATTGATTCTTCTTCCTCTCTCACTCATTTCAAGTGCATCAGAGTATAGCTTCTTCGAACGTTTTTATGCGAAATAACACAAGCACCGACGGGAGGTCTTACGGGAGGTCTATGGGAGGTCTTACGGGAGGTTTTAGGTGAGGTCTTGAAAAATCCAACTCGTTGATAATAATGTATTTAGCTGAAATTAGGGGAGGTCTTGACGAAAAGATTGAAAATTGAATGTTGAAGATAGAAAATTTGTCTCACCCTCACTAAACACTATCTTTAGACGACGTAAACCATAGGGATAGACGGATGCCATATGTGATTTTATCATGAAACCATTTCGGACGTATAATGATTAGATGAAATGAAACGATATTATTTGAATCGAATTATGCAAAATCACGTCGGGAGCGTTCATTCATAAACATAAACTCAAGTCCGCAAGCAGTATTCAAAGTTCCACGAAGAAACTACTTGCTTACGGACTTGTATCTTATGAGAATGGTGGCTATTTTATCTCAGACCATTAGGTGCGGCTTTGGCTGTTAAAGTAACTATCATCTTTGAATAAATTTCTTCCCGTTTTTGATATACAGGTAATTCTTTTGTGGTGTTGTTACTTTCCTGCCTTGTAAGTCGTAAATCACTTCTTTCTTCTTCATATCACTAACCAAATTATTTATTCCGTCGGGATAATCGGAAGCGTCAATTGGTAGAATGTTTTTCCAAACATTCCAGCCAGGAGTAGCCTTGTAAGCGTCCACTAACTCCTTTTTAACATATAGTGTTCCCTCGCTGGCCTTTGTTCCAAGGAAAGGAGTGCCGTCACTATCAATCTCTGGAACTTCGTCGGCATAACAGACGAACTCCGAAAGGCTTGAACAGTCGGAAAAGCAA